>CAYRTL010000071.1:0-28259 GCA_964427005.1 uncultured Acetobacteraceae bacterium | reverse complement strand
GCGATCTGCGTCATGGGCAATTCGCTGGCGCTCTACAATCCGCCGACACGCGTCGCCGAAGAATTCGCAATGATTGACTGCATTTCTGGTGGGCGTTTGATCGCCGGATTCCCCGTCGGTACCCCAATGGACACCTGCTACGCTTACGGTCAGAATCCGAGCCTGCTGCGCGAGCGTTATCTCGAAGCGCATGACCTCGTGATGCGTGCTTGGCAGGAAGCGGACACGTTCGCATTCAACGGCCGCTTCAACCAGCAGCGCTACGTGAATGTCTGGCCGCGCCCGGTGCAGCGTCCGCATCCGCCGGTCTGGATTCCCGGGGGCGGCTCGATCGAGACGTGGCAGTGGTGTGCGCGGATGGACTACGTCTACGCCTACCTTTCGTATTTCGGCTACAAGGACGGCAAGGCGACGATGGATGGGTTCTGGGCGGAGATGTCGCGCCTGGGCAAGGACCGCAATCCGTATCGCGCCGGTTTCCTGCAGTTCGTCGGCGTGGCGGATACGCGCGAAAGGGCGATGGAGCTTTATCGCAAGCCCGCCGAATACTTTTACGGCCGCTGCCTCTTCACCGATCCGAAGTGGGCGACGCCACCGGGCTACGTTACGGAAGGGACGCAACGCGCCGGGTTGCAGAGCCAGGTAGGCCGCGCCGCGTCATTGGCCGCCCGAGCGCAGGCGCGCGATGCCACGCGCATGGAGGACATTGTCGAGCGAGGCTATGTCATTATCGGCTCGCCTGACGAGGTGGTGGAACAGCTCACCGAAGTCGCGACGTCGCTGAACGTTGGGCACCTCATGTTGCTGCTGCAGTACGGCAACATGAACAAGGAGGTGACGAAGTATAACACGAAGCTTTTCGCCGAGGCGGTGATGCCGAAGCTGAAGCCGCTGTTCGAGGAGTGGGAGGACCGCTGGTGGCCCCAGCCGATGGAGGCCGCACAGCGTGCGGAGGTGCCTGCCTTCGTGCCCAGCCTCGCGGCGGAGTAGCTGTCGCCCGGTTGACCTGCACCATCGTCCGTCTCTATTGAGCCGGCCGCTTAGGGGGCGGCGCTCAATCCCAATCGGCTCCTCGGGAAGGACGGTCGATGACTTTGCGCCGCCTCGTCGTGCTGCTTGCGGCCTTCCTGGGGCTGGGCACTGCTTACGCCCAGATGCCTGGCGGGCCGCCCGCCGTTGGCGTGGTGCGCGCAACGCGCCAGGCAATCACCGAGACCTCTGAATTCATCGGGCGCGTTCAGGCGGTTGACCGCGTCGCACTCACCGCGCGTGTCACGGCCTTCCTGGAGCAGCGGCTATTCACCGAAGGCACCGAGGTGGCGGAAGGCGACCTGCTCTACCGCCTCGAGCGGGCGCCGTTCGAAGCCGCAGTCGCGCAGCAGGAAGCGGCCGTAGCGGATACCAGCGCGCGGCTGGCGAACGCCAACATTCAGCTTGCCCGCGCGCAGTCGCTGCTGAATACGCCCGCCGGCCAGCGTTCGTCGGTTGACGATGCCATTGCCAACCAACGGTCGCAGGCGGCTCAGGTGGCGTCCGCACAGGCGCAGTTGCGCATCGCGCAGATCAATCTCGCCTATACCGAGATCCGCGCGCCGATAAGCGGAAAGATCAGCCGCACGAATGTCAGCATTGGCAATGTCGTGTCGCCGAGTTCCGGACCGCTGGCCACCATCGTCAGCCAGGACCCGATGTATGTGCAGTTCCCGATTTCCGTGCGGACGCAACTGGAGCTGGCAAAACGCTACGCCGACAAGGGTGGCATGAACGCTGTCGTTATTCGGCTGCGCCTGCCGGATGGCAGCATGTACGATCAGACCGGCCGCATCGACTACATCGATCCCACAGTGCAGCCGACGACTGATACGATTCTGATGCGCGGCAAGATTCCCAATCCGGCGCGTCGGCAGATTCAGGCCGGGGTTCCTGTTGAACGCACGCTGATCGACGGCGAGTTCGTGTCCGTCCTGGTCGAAGGCGTCGAGCCCATCGAAGCCCTGGCCATACCGCGCGCCGCCGTCCTGTCAGACCAGCAGGGCGACTACGTTTATGTCGTCAATGGCCAAAACCAGGTGGAACAGCGGCGCATCCAGCTTGGCCAGTCCACGCCCGCGACCGCTGTCGTCATGGCCGGGCTTAACGAAGGCGAGGTGGTCGTGCTCGATGGGATCCAGCGCGTGCGGCCTGGCATACAAGTCGTCCCCGGTCCCGCAGCACCGGCGCCAGCCCAGCCAAAGCCCACAGGCCAGTAGCTGCATGATCTCTGCCGTCTTCGTTGATCGCCCGCGGCTGGCCATCGTCATCGCCATCCTGATGACGCTGGCCGGCGTGCTGTCGCTGCTGCGCATTCCGGTCGCGCAGTTTCCCGACATCGTACCGCCACAGGTGACAATTTCCACCAGCTATGCCGGTGCCTCGGCTGCGGTGGTGGAATCCACCGTCGCGCAGCCGCTGGAAGCGCAGATCATCGGCGTGGACAAGATGATCTACATGAAATCCAACAGCGGCAATGACGGCAGTTATTCGCTCACCGTCAGCTTCGAGTTGGGCACCAACCCGGATATCGATACCGTCAACGTCAACAACCGCGTGCAGCAGGCGCTGTCCAAGCTGCCGCTCGAGGTGCAGCGCTATGGCGTGAACGTGCGCAAGCGCTCCGCCGCGATCCTGGAATTCCTGCAATTCTATAGCGAGGGCGGCAAGCAGGACCCGCTGTTCATCAGTAATTACGTCACTATCAACGTGCTGGACAGGCTCGCGCGCACGCCGGGTGTCGGCGACGCTATTCTGTTCGGTCGGCTGGACTACTCGATGCGCATCTGGTTCGACATGAACCGGCTGATCAGCTTGAACCTGGCGCCTTCCGACATCATCGCCGCCATCCAGCAGCAGAATGTGCAGGCACCAGTGGGGCGAATTGGCGCGCGTCCGACCAGCGATGCCACGCAGTTCCAGCTCAACGTGCAGACACAGGGGCGCCTGGTCACCCCGGAGCAGTTCGGCGAGATCGTCATCCGCGCCAACCCCGACGGTTCGGTGCTGCGGCTGTCGGACATCGCGCGCGTTGAGCTGGGCGCGGCGAACATGGACACGGAGAGCCGGCTGAACGGCAATCCCGCCGTTTCTATCGGTTTGTACCTCGCCCCCGGTGCCAATGCCGTGCAGACCTCGGCACGCGTGCAGGCCGCGCTGGATGACCTGGGCAAGCGATTCCCTGAAGGGCTTAAAGCCCGGGTATTCTACGACAGCTCATCTTTCGTTTCAGCAACCATTGATGAGGTGGAGAAAACACTCGGCATTGCTTTCGTACTCGTCGTGGTTGTCGTGTTCCTGTTTCTCGGCAATGTCCGGGCAACCATCATTCCGATGGTCGCCATTCCGGTCAGCCTGGTTGGCACCTTCGCCATCCTGCTCGCCGCCGGCTTCTCGGCGAACACCGTGTCGCTGCTCGCCCTGGTGCTGGGTATCGGCGTCGTGGTGGATGACGCCATCGTGGTGGTGGAGAACGTCGAACGCGTGATGGCCGAGTATCCGGACATGCCACCGGATGAGGCGACAAAGCTGGCGATGCGGCAGATCACCGGCCCCGTCATCGCGATCTCGTTGGTGTTGCTGTCGGTGTTTGTGCCTGTCGGCTTCATTCCTGGCGTTTCCGGCTCGCTCTTCCGCCAGTTCGCCGTGACGATAAGCGTCGCGATGCTGATCTCCGCGATCAACGCGCTGACGCTGTCGCCTGCGCTGTGCAGCGTGTTCCTGCGTCACCACGGCAGACCGCGCGGGCCACTGAATTGGGTGCTGACCGGCATCGATAGGGTGCGCAACGGCTATTCGGCTGTAGTAAATCGCATGTTGCGCGTCGCGCTTCTTTCAGTGGTGTTGCTGATCGCGGCAGGCATCGGCATCTGGTTGCTGGCGTCGCGCACACCCACCGGATTCCTGCCCGAGGAGGACCAGGGTGCCTTTTTCGTCGCGGTGCAACTCCCCGACGGCGCATCGGTGTCCAGGACGCGCGCGGTGGTAGAGCAGATCGAGGGCCTGATTCGCCCGATGCCGCAGGTGGAAGGCGTGCTCTCGATCGTGGGGTTTTCGCTGCTCGATGGCGGCAATGAGCCGAACGCCGCGTTCGTTGTGATCCGGTTGAAGCCATTTGCCGATAGAACCGCGACGGCGGACAGCGCGCAGGCAGTGATTGGCCGCGTGTTCGGCGCCGTGCAACAGGTGCGCTCGGCAAATGCCTTTCCGTTCAATCTGCCGCCGATCATCGGGCTTTCGACCAGCGGCGGTTTTGAATACCAGTTGGAGAACCTGGAAGGCCGGGATCCCGCTGAGATGGCAAGCGTCACGCAGGGCCTGCTTGCAGCGGCAAACCAGGATCCGCGTCTGACGCGCGTGTTCTCGACGTTCACGGCCAGCAATCCTTCGATCTGGCTGGATATCGATCGTGAGAAGGCACAGGCACTCGGTTTGAACATCGCCGACGTGTTCAATTCGCTGCAAACGACGCTTGGCGGGTTCTACGTCAATGACTTCAACCTGTACGGCCGCACCTGGCAGGTGAACATCCAGGGCAACGCGCCCGACCGCAGCGACGTATCCGCTATCTTCAAGATCTACGTGCGCAACCGGCAGGGCGAGATGGTGCCGTTGCGATCAATTGCCAATCTGCGGATCGTGATCGGCCCGCAGGTCATCAGCCGGTTCAACAACTACCGCGCGGTGACTATCAACGGCGGACCGCGTCCCGGCGTATCGTCAGGCGATGCGCTGGCAGCGATGGAACAGGTGTCAGCGAAGACGCTTCCGCCCGGCTACGCGTTCGAATGGTCGGGCACAGCGTACCAAGAGAAGGCCGCGTCGGGGCAGACGGGCGCGATTCTATCGCTATCAGTGCTGTTCGCCTATCTCTTCCTGGTCGCTCTGTACGAGAGCTGGATGATTCCGATCCCGGTTTTGCTTTCGGTGACCATCGGCGTGCTGGGCGCGTTTGCCGGAATTCTGCTTTCAGGACTGTCGCTCGATCTTTATGCGCAGATTGGCCTTGTGGTGCTGATCTCATTGGCGGCGAAGAACGGCATTCTGATCGTCGAGTTCGCCAAAGAACAGCGCGAGGCCGGTCTGCCGATACGGGAAGCTGCTGCACTCGGCGCGCGCATTCGATTCCGCGCGGTCATGATGACATCGATCGCATTCATTTTCGGACTGATTCCGCTGGTCTGGGCACAAGGGGCGGCGATGCTGAGCCGCCGTGCCGTTGGCACAGCCGTGTTCGCCGGCATGATCGCGGCCAGCTCCATTGGTGTGTTTCTGATCCCGATGCTCTACGCGGTGTTTCAGAGCGTGCGCGAAGGGGTGAAGGCCCGGTTCGGTTCGCGACGGGCTAGGTAATGGGCGGCAAGTGGAGATGTTCTTCGATGCGCCGCACGCGGTGATCGAGCTCGCTGATCAGAATGCCACGCTCCATAACGGACGCGTGATACTGAACCACGTCCTGCCGTAGGCTGGCCTGCCTCGATTCGATGTCAGCGAGCCTCCGACCATGATCGTGAAGCAGCATCGTGTGCTCGTTCAGGACACGGGTATGGTCATTCAGGTATCGGGTATGGTCGTTGAATCCTGACGGCCTCTTGGCGTGGCACCTGCGACGTGTACATCCTCAGTGATCGACGAGTGGGAGAAAACCTCATGACCAAGTTCGGCCTCGCCCAGTCTGTCCGCCGCGTGGAGGACCCACGCCTGCTGAAGGGCAGCGGCCGTTACACGGACGATATCGTCCTACCCGGCATGCTGCACGGCATCGTCCTGCGCAGTCCACACGCCGCGGCCAGGCTCGGCGCCATCGACACGAGGACCGCAGCCTCCGTACCTGGCGTGAAGGCAATATTCACCGCGGCGGACCTGAATGCTGATGGTATCGGTCCCCTGCCTTGCGCGGTCAGCCTGAACAACCGCGACGGCTCGACTATGGCGAGCCCTCCACATCCAGTGCTCGCTGATGGCGCGGTGCGCCATGTCGGCGATCCAGTCGCCTTCATCGTCGCTGACACCGCCAAAGCCGCGCGCGATGCGGCGGAGCTGATCACTGTGGACTACGATATCCAGCCCGCCCTTACCGATCTGGCCCACGTCACTGATGCCGATGCGCCGCTCGTATGGCCCGATGTGAAGCGCAATATCGTGTTCGACTGGGAGTTTGGCGACAAGGCCCAGACCGACGCGCAGTTCGCGAAAGCCGCCCATGTCACGCGACTGACGGTGGTGAACAATCGCATCATTGTGTCGTCGATGGAGGCCCGCGCGTCGATCGCCGATTATGACACGGCAACCGGCCGTTGGACGCTGTATGCCAATACGCAGGGCGGCTGGCTGGTCAAAGGATTGATCGCGCCGGTATTCCAGGCGGAGCCGGACAAATTCCGCATCATCACACCTGATGTCGGCGGCGGTTTCGGCATGAAGCTGTTCCTGTACGCGGAACACGTACTCACCTGCTATGCCGCGCGGAAGCTCGGACGGCCGGTCAAGTGGATTTCCGATCGCAGCGAGGCTTTTGTCGCCGACACGCAGGGACGGGACAATCTCACGCTTGGTGAGCTGGCGGTCGACGCGAATGGCAAATTCCTCGCCTTGCGCACACGCGTTATCGCCAACATGGGCGCGTATCTCTCCAACTTCGGCCCCTACATTCCCACGATTGCCGGTACCAGCGTGATCGCCAGCGTGTATGGCTTCCAGGCCGTGTATGCCAACGTCATCGGCGTGTTCACCAACACCGTGCCGGTTGACGCCTATCGCGGTGCCGGCCGGCCGGAGAGCAATTACCTGATGGAGCGACTGGTCGATGCTGCGGCCCGCGAACTGAAGATCGACCGCATCGAGCTGCGCCGGCGCAACATGGTGCCACCGACGGCAATGCCGCATACCACGCCATACGGCACCACATACGACAGCGGCAATTTCCCTATGGTGCTGGACGCCGCATTGAAGCAGATGGATTACCAGGGCTTCGCGGCCCGCCGCGCTGACGCAATCAAGCGCGGCAAGCGCCGGGGCATCGGCCTGTCGTATTACCTGGAAGCAACCGGCGGCGATCCGACGGAACGCGCCGAAATCCGCTTCGCGGATGATGGCTTCGTCGATGTTTACGTCGGAACACAGTCGACCGGCCAGGGGCATGAGACCGCCTATGTGCAACTGACGTCGCAGCGGCTCGGCGTCGATGCCGAGAAGATTCGCATCAGGCAAGGCGACACTGATGTGATCCCCGTCGGAGGTGGCACCGGCGGTGCACGCAGCCTGTACTCTGAAGGGCAGGCCATCCTGCTCACCGCGGACTCGGTGATCGAAAAGGGCAAGCAGGCCGCGGCCGATGTGATGGAAGCGTCCCCCGCCGATATTGCCTTCGCGGACGGACGATTCTCCATCGTGGGGACCGACCGCGGCATCGACATCATCGATCTCGCTGCGACACAGCGGCAGAAGGCAGCCGCAGGACAGCAGGCGATCACGCTCGATGCAGCCGAAATAGCGAACATCGACAGGCACACCTTCCCGAACGGCTGCCATATGGCCGAGGTCGAGATCGATCCCGATACCGGTGTCGTGGAGGTGGTGCGCTATCGTGTCGCCGATGATTTCGGCAAGGCGGTCAATCCGCTTATCGTACGAGGCCAGGTGCATGGCGGCGTCGCACAGGGCTTTGGGCAGGCAGTAATGGAAAGCACCGCGTACGATGCTTCGTCCGGCCAGCTCCTTTCCGGCAGCTTCATGGACTACGCGCTGCCACGCGCCAATGATCTGCCGGACATCGAGGTCGATCTTCTGGAAGTGCCCTGCACTGGCAATCCGCTGGGCGTGAAAGGTGCCGGCGAGGCAGGCGCCGTCGGCAGCCCGCCCGCGGTGATCAACGCGATCATCGATGCGCTGTCAGCCGATGGCATAACCCACATCGACATGCCCGCCACCCCGGAGAAGGTCTGGCGGGCTCTGTCCAAGGCGGCTTAATGTCATTGCGAGGAGGCGTAGCCGACGAAGCAATCCTCAACACAAATGAGATTGCTTCCCCGGACCATTTGCTCATTGCAACGACGCGTTACCTGGCCGGATCAAGGTCGCGGGCGCCGATGGTGCGCGCCCGCATCGCCTCCTCCGGTACCTCCTTGCCGAAGTCCGTGAATGCGCGCCGCACGGCTTCCACCGTGGAGCCGAACACCTGCTTCCGGTTCTCGCGCGCCCAGGTGTTGGAACCCGTGATTGCTGCCAGCGATCCCTGGAACTGCGGCATCACATAGCGCGCGAACAGCTCATAACTGCGCAGCGTCTGCTCGCGCGTCGCCCATTCGTGCGCACGGAACAGGATGCCGCCGAAGCCGCCCTGGCTGTACTCGAGCAGCCGATGAATGCCTTTCGTTACCGTTTCCGGCGAACCGACCAGAGTGGTTCCCATCTTCACGCCGTCACGCAGTGGATCATCCGCACGTCCCGGCGGACGCCCAAGCGTGTCCTCGAAATACGTGACGGTTTCAACGCGCTCGCCCTTCTTCACTTCCGCCAACGCCTGCTCGTCATCCTCGGCGATGTGCGCATTGACCACGATGCGCCAGTTCTTCCGATCCATGGTCTTGCCGTTCTTCGCTGCAGCCTCCTCGGCGATCTTCCATTGGCTTGCCAAGGCTTCCGGTCCGCCAGGCAGACCAGCACCGATCGACAGCACTCCGACGCCATGCGTGCCGGCGGCAATCATGCCGAACGGCGTGATGGTGCTCGCCACCGCGATCTCGAAATGCGGATCAGTGTAGGGCGCCAGGTGCAGCCTTGCGTCGCGCATCTCGAACCAGTCCGTCTTCATGGTGACCGGCTCTTCGCATTTCAGCAGGCGCATGATGGCATCCATCGCCTCCAGCATCCGCGGACGCTGCGTGCTCGGTTCGATTCCCAGCATGTAGGCATCGGACGTCAGCGCACCGGGACCGCAGCCCAACATCGCGCGGCCGCGTGTCATGTGGTCCAACTGCACGAACCGCTGCGCGACCATGAATGGATGGTGGTACGGCAGGCTGGTGACACCGGTGCCGAGACGAATGTGCTTGGTCCGCTCTGCCGCGGCGGCGATGATCAGCTCCGGCAGCGCGATCAGTTCCCACCCTGCCGAGTGGTGCTCGCCGATCCACGCCTCGTCATAGCCCAGCCAGTCCAGCCACTCGAGCAGTTCGACGTCGCGATTCATCGCCAGCGTGGGGTTCTCACCCACACGATGGAACGGGGCCAGAAAGATGCCGAACTTCATGCCACGATGGGCCATATGGTGTTCTCCACGTCTCGTCGGGGCCATCGTGCAACTTCCGGCAGCGGTAGCCAAGCCGCCGCGGTCATGGCAGCCTGATGCCAACTTGGTTTACGGGAGGAACTGATCATGCGCCTGGAAGGAAAGGTCGCGATCGTCAGCGGTGCGGCTTCCGGAATGGGAGCCGCGACAGCGCGTCGTTTCGCCAAGGAAGGCGCGAAGGTCGTGATCGCGGACATGCTGGATGACGAAGGTCGGCAGATTGCCGCCGACATCACCCGCGCCAACGGCACCGCGGAATTCATGCACCTCGACGTCACCAGCGAGGATGACTGGAAGAGAGTCGTCGAAGCGACGGTGCAGAAATACGGCAAGCTCGACATTCTGGTGAACAATGCCGGTATCAGCGGCAGCGCCGTGGCTGACATGCTGGACACGGATGCGTGGGACAGACTGATGGCGGTCAACTCTCGCGGCGTGTTTCTCGGCACGAAGTATGCCGTACTGGCGATGAAGCAGTCCGGCGGCGGGTCAATCGTCAACCTATCATCGATCTCCGGCGTCACCGGACAGACGATGACGCATATGGGCTACAACGCGTCGAAGGGCGCGGTGCGGACATTGACCAAGTCGACGGCCGTCCAGTTCGGCCGCGATGGCATTCGTGCCAATTCGGTTCACCCTGGGCTGATGCCGCCGATGCGAACCTCTGGCGCGACTGCCGATCCGGCGGTGCGTGCGAAGATGCTTCAGGGCGTGCCGCTGCGGCGGGCCGGCGAGGTCGATGAAGTGGCGAATGCCATATTGTTCCTCGCCTCGGACGAAGCGTCGTACATCACGGGCGCAGAACTCTATGTGGATGGTGGCTACCTCGCCACATAGGCGGAGGGTTGTGCAATGACACTCAGCAGACAGCAGCTTCAGCAGTTCGACAACGAGGGCTACCTGTTCCTGCCGGACCTGTTCTCAGCCGAGGAAATCGCCGTGCTGCGACATGAGGCAGAGGCGATCTTCCGCACAGATCGCAAGGAGATCTGGCGTGAGAAATCCGGTTCGCCGCGCACCGCGTTTGCGGCGCACACGTACAACGAGGCGTTCCGGCTTCTCGGGGCGCATCCACGCCTGATCAGGCCGGTTGAGCAGGTGTTCGGCGAGGCGCTGTACATGCACCAGTTCAAGATCAACGCGAAATCCGCGTTCGATGGTGAGGTCTGGCAGTGGCATCAGGACTACGGCACCTGGGCGCGCGACGACGGCATGCCCGAGCCTCGGGCAATGAACATCTCAGTATTCGTGGACGAGGTGTTGCCGATCAACGGCCCTTTGATGCTGGTGCCGCGGAGCCATAAGGAGGGCGTGCTGAAGGCAGGGCACGACGTGTCCACCACATCGTACCCGCTATGGACGCTGGACAATGCGACTGTGGAGCGCCTGGTTCGACAGGGTGGGATTATCACGCCGACCGGCCAGCCGGGTGCGGTACTGATGTTCCACGGCAACCTGGTGCATGGTTCGGCTGGCAACATCACGCCATATCCACGGAAGATCGTGTATCTGACGTTGAACGCGGTTTCCAATTACATCCGGACCCCGACGCGTCCGGAATGGATCGCGCACCGCGACTTCCGGCCGATCGAGCCGGTGCCGGACGATGCGCTGTTGCGTTATGCGCGAAGTTATCGGGCGGCGGCCGAATAGGTCCTCGCGTGACTTGTGACCTTTGCCTGGCATAGCGGCGCAAGCGCAGCGACATGCGTGGTTCCCGCCTGACCGGGTTGCTCACCTAACCCGCTCGCGGTAAGCGATCAACATCGTGTCGTCCAAGGCCTCCTCGACGGGGGTTCGAAAGGGAGAAGATGTCTACCCCAATTGCAAATCTCGCCCTGCGGCGTCGCCAGGTCCTCATCGGTGCCAGCGCCACGGCCGCAGCGCCACTGGCCGCCCCCTTCGTTGCAAAGGCCGCCGAACCGATCCGCATCGGCCTGTTGCTTGCCAAGACCGGACAGATCGCACCGCAGACCGAATACCTGGCGCAAGGGACCTATCTCGCGCTGGAGGAACGCGGCAACAAGATCATGGGCCAGCCTGCGGAGCTGGTTTGGCTGGATGAACCATCGCCGCAGGCCGCGACCCAGAACATGCAAAAGCTGGTGCAGGAGAACAAGGTCTGCGCCATCCTTGGTGGATCGTTGTCATCCAACGCGCTTGCCGAAGAGGCGACGGCCGCGCAACTGAAGATTCCGTTCGTGTGCGACAATGCCGCCGCCACGGAGATCACGGGCAAGAACTGCAATCGCTACACGTTCCGGCTGAACACGCCGGTTCTGGTGCAATCACGTATGCTGGCGCCCTTTGCGCTGACGTACGGCAAGAAATGGTATTTCATCACCGCGTCTTACGCCTTCGGTCAGGACATCCTGCGTTCGTCCCGCGAGTTGCTGAAGCAAGCCGGCGGTACAGAAGCCGGGGTGGATGAAGTACCGCTGAACACGCCCGATTTCAGCTCCTTCATTCTGAAGATCCGGCAAGCCCAGCCGGATGTGGTGCTGGGTGGATTGTCGGCCGGCGATCTCTCGACGTTCCTCAAGCAGTGGAACGAACTCGGGATGAAAGGGAAGATCCCGTTCTGTGAAATCGCCATTGGTGATACCGACATCTGGGCGGTCGGGCCGGAGGCTGCGAGCGGTGTGTTCACCAAGCTGTGGTGGTACAACAATCCCAATAACCCGCCGGCAGAGAAGGCATTCGCCGAGTCATATCAAAAGAAGCACGGCCGCCCGGCGGCCGACAAGGCATGGATGGGCTGGATCACGGCGAGGTCGCTGTTCGAGTCCATCGAGTTGGCGAAGTCCACCGAACCGATGGCGATCATCGAAGGGCTGGAGAACTGGAAGTTCAGCGCCGGCAACACGTCCTACAGCTATCGCAAGTGGGACCACCAGATGTTGCTGAAGAATCTTGTCGTATCGGTGAAGCCGAAGATCACCGACAAGTGGGACTACTTCGACGTGAAGGCAGCGCTCCCGGAGAAAACCGAGGAGCTGGACAAGGTATTCGGCACGCCCGAGGAAATCGGCTGTAAGATGACTTGAACCAATCTCCCCCCTCTCCCGCGTAACCGGGGGAGGGTCAGGGAGGGGTGCCGGGAACAAGACCAATGCTCGACATCATTCTCTCGCAGGTGGCGAGTGGCCTCGTGCTTGGCGGACTCTACGTCCTCATCGCCATCGGCCTGTCCATCATCTTTGGCCTGCTTGGCATCGTGAACTTCGCGCACGGCGTGTTCTTCACATTGGGCGCCTACTTCGCGCTCACGCTCTATCAGACCTTTGGCTGGCCCGCGGTCATCCTCTCACCGATCCTCGTTGGTCTCGTCGGCGTCGTTGCGGAGCGTATCCTCATCCGCCGCCTCTATGACAAGGAACCTCTGCTCAGCCTGATCATCACATTCGCCCTGGCGTTGATGATCGAGGCAACAGTTCGATTGGTCTGGGGTGGCATTGGCCAGCCATTCAGTCCACCACCATATCTGTCAGGCTTCCTGATCTGGGGCCCGATCCTGATAACCAAGTACCGGCTCGCGGTGCTCTGCACCACCGCAGCCGTACTCATCGGGCTTTGGGCTTTCCTCACCTACACGAAGTTCGGGCGCATCCTGCGCGCCGGCTCGCGCGACCCGGAGATGGTCGGGCTCCTCGGCATCAATCTGCCGCGCGTGCTGATGTGGGTATTCGGTCTGGGTTGCGGCATCTCCGGCATCGCCGGCCTGCTCGCCGCACCGCTGTGGACGGTGACACCCGCCATGGCAACCAACGCGATCATGCCGGCTTTCGTCTGTGTCGCCATCGGCGGTCTCGGTTCTTTTGCGGGTGCAGTCATCGCCGGCCTGATGGTCGGCGTTGTCATCGCGCTGACGATCCAGTTCAAGCCGGAAGCATCCGGCGCCGTGATGTACCTGTTCATGGCATTGATGCTGTTGCTGCGCCCGCGCGGCCTGCTCGGCGAACGCTGGGAGCGCTTCGAATGATCAAGCATCCGATCCTGTGGATCGTCATGGTGCTGTTGGCGCTGACCGCGCTGTGGCACGCCATTGGCGCGCCGATAAGCCTGATCACGCAGATCGCCATCTACATGCTGTACGGCGCCGGCGTGAATCTGCTGGTGGGCTATACGGGCCTGGTGCCCTTCGGCGCTTCGGTGTTCTTCGGCTGCGCCACTTATGCCGTCGCCATCGCCATGCGCGGCGCTGCAGGGAACGAGCTCAGCGCACTGATCATCGCAACGGTGTTCTCGCTGATCCTCGCCGCTGTCATCGCGCTGATCATCCTGCGGCGACGTGGCCTGTATTTCTCGTTGCTGACGTTGGCTTTTTCCCAGATCGCGTTCGAGATCGCATTCAAATGGACCGACGTGACCGGCGGCGAGAATGGTTTGCAAGGCGTGCCGCGGCCGTTGTTCCCCAGTGACTGGGAATTCCATGCTTTCACACTCGTCGCCGTCGCGGCAGCCATGTGGCTGCTGTGGCGCATCGCGCATGCGCCATTCGGCCGCCTGCTTCAGGCGTTACGAGACAACGAACAGCGCGTGCAAAGCCTTGGCTACAACACGTTCCGCATCAAGTTCGAGGCCTTCGTCATCATGGGGGGCATCGTCGGCTTCTCTGGCGCACTGCTCGCCTTCATGCTGCACGGTGCCTATGCCGACAATCTGAGCTGGCAGCACGCCGGCGATTCGTTGCTGATGACCGTGATGGGCGGCGTGCATCACTTCCTCGGGCCGCTGTGGGGTGCGATTGCCTTTATCCTGCTCGAGGATCGGCTGTCGGCGGTCACCGAAAGCTGGTGGCTGATCTTCGCGCCCATCGTCATGGTATTCGCACTCGCCTCGCCCGAAGGCATGCAAGGGTTGGTGTTTCGTCTGCTCGGACGCGACGATTGGACGTTGACACGGCGCGGCGTGCCACCGCGGCCGGCGCGCATCGAACTATGGCGTGGCGGCGGTGATGCCCATCTCGATTCCGGTAAGCCGGTGCTGGAGGTGCGAGGCCTGCACAAGCGTTTTGGTTCGCTGATCGTGGCGGCGGACGTGCATCTCGACGTGCACCCTTTCCGCCTGCACAGCCTGATCGGCCCGAACGGCGCGGGCAAAACGACATTCTTCAATATGCTGACCGGCCTGCTGCGTCCTGATGCTGGCGAAATCCGGTTCGGCGGCCGCGTTATATCGCACCTGCCCGTGCATCGGCGCATTCGCCTCGGTCTGAGCCGTTCATTCCAGATCCTCAGCGTGTTCCGCAATCTCACAACGTTCGAGAATGTGCGCGTCGCGGTACAAGCGCAGAGCAGGCAGCAGAACTCGTTGTGGCGCGATGCATATAAGCTTGAGGAGGTGAATGCGCGCACGTGGTCGCTCCTTGCCGCCGTAGGATTGGACGACCGCGCGGCTGAACCTTGTGCCAATTTGTCGCATGGTGAACAGCGGTTGTTGGAAATCGCCATCTCACTCGCGACCGATGCGAAACTTCTGCTGCTGGACGAGCCGCTGGCCGGCCTGGCGGAGGCGGATCGTGAAATCGTCGGCGCGCTGATCCGGCAGCTTGCGGCCACGCACGCGGTGCTGCTGATCGAGCATGACATCGATCGCGTGCTGGCGCTATCGGATCGCATAACCGTGCTGCACCAGGGACGGGTGATAGCCGATGGCAAGCCAGCCGAGGTGGCGAACAACCATGACGTGATCACGGCCTATATGGGAACTGCGCGAGCCGGAGGACCACAGCCGAGTGTGCGGGCCGAAGCTCCACATGTCGTTGAGACTACGCCGCTTCTGCAGCTTGAAGCTGTCCGAGCCGGCTATGCCGGCAGTCTGGTGCTGACCGATCTCGATTTCGTCGTGCACCAGGGCGAGGCAGTGGCTCTGCTCGGGCGCAACGGCGTCGGCAAGACAACGATGTTGCGCGCGATAACTGGCACCGTGCAGAAGAGTGCCGGGCGCATCATCATGGACGGCGCGGATATCACGCACGCGCGGCCGTACGAGATCAACCGCCACGGCATCTCCATCGTACCGGAAGGGCGGCGGCTGTTTCCGAACCTGACAGTAACGGAGAATTTGCAGATCGCCGCTCGCCCCGGCGGGGCATCATTCGATGAAATATTCGAGCTCTTTCCGAAACTCCGTGTGCTGCAGCGCGCCCGGGCGGAAAGCCTGTCGGGCGGCGAGCGTCAGATGCTGGCGATCGCACGTGCGCTGACTGTCCCGAGCAAGCTGATCCTGCTCGACGAACCATTCGAAGGATTGGCGCCGGCGATCGTGCAGGAGGTCATGGACGCGCTGGTGCGTCTGCGCGGCCGCGTCGCGATGATCATCGTGGAGCACCACGCCGAGACGGTGCTGCCGATCGTTGATCGTGCCTATGTGTTGGTCAACGGACAGGTCGCGTATGAAGGGAGTGCAAAAGCCCTGGAGGCAGACCACGCTTTGCAGGCGCGCCTACTCGGCGTCGTCCAGCAGGAGCTGACGGCGGCGTAGAGTCTATTGAAACAGCTTCAGCGCGTTAATCAGCGTCTGAATGACGCCCCAGGCGAGCGGAATCCCCACGAAGCCCCAGGCCAGCACGAGATGCAGTGGTGCCGTGCCCTTGTAAGTATCGGTTGCCATCATCCCCCCCTCAATCCGCTACACCCATTGCATCAGCTTCTTCGTGAGGCATGTAGTGCCGCTCATCGACGGCCCTGATGAACAGGTTACAAAAGAACCCCACAATCAGCAGTGCCGCCATCACGTACATCGTAACGTTGTAGGCTGCCGCCTTCGCTACGCCGTGCTCCAGATTGTATTCGCGAATGTAGTTCACCAGCACTGGACCAAAAATACCGGCCGCCGACCAGGCGGTAAGCAGCAGCCCGTGGATTGCGCCGACATAGCGCGTGCCGAACATATCGCGAAGATAGGCCGGCACGGTCGCGAAGCCGCCGCCATACATGCTGATGATGATGCAGAAGCACAGTACGAACATGGAGACGTTGCCAGCGGCCCCGGTGTAGGGCACGGCTGAATACAGGATGAAGCCGAGCACGAAGAATGCGAAGTAGGTGTTCTTGCGCCCGATGAAGTCGGACACCGAGGCCCAGAAGAACCGCCCGCCCATGTTGAACAGGCTCATCAGCCCCACAAAGCCAGCCGCGGCGGTGACCGTGACCTTGCCAGGGAACATCTCCTGACTCATCGCGGAAGCCTGTCCGAGCACGCCGATGCCGGCCGTGACGTTCAAGCAAAGCACCCACCAGATCAGCCAGAACTGCGGCGTCTTCAGCGCCTGGTAGACGAATACGTGCCTCGTGGTGATAAGCTTGCTTGATTGCGTTGGCGCCACATAGCCGTCCGGCGCCCATCCCGGCGGCGGCAGACGCACGATCGCTGCGCCAACCATCATGAAGCAGAAGTATATGATGCCGAGTACGATGAATGTCTCGGCCACACCGATGTGCGTATCGGTGGAGAACTGGCGCATCAGCCACACAGAAAGCGGAGATGCGATGAACGCGCCGCCACCGAACCCCATGATGGCCATGCCGGTCGCCATGCCAGGCCGATCGGGGAACCATTTGATCAACGTGGAGACGGGCGAGATGTAACCGATGCCAAGCCCGAACCCGCCCAGTACGCCGTAGCCAAGATAGATCAGCCAGATGTTGTGGACATAGACTCCGGCTGCCGAGAGAAAGAAGCCTCCTGCCCAGCACAGGCCCGCAGTGACCATCGCGCGACGAGGACCACCCTCCTCCACCCAGCGGCCAAGCAGCGCCGCGGACAATCCAAGAAAGAAAATGGCAATGCTGAAGATCCAGCCGAGATCGGTCAGCTTCCAATCGTCTGGCGCGGACTGCGTGATGCCGATCAGCTTGGTCATCGGCAGGTTGAACACACTGAAGGCGTAGGCTTGGCCGATGCAAAGGTGCACACAAAGTGCGGCAGGCGGGACCATCCAGCGGCTAAAGCCAAAGCCGGCGATAATGCGTTGACGGTCAAGCAGGCCAGGCGGCCCGCCTGGCATCGTGGTCGAACTCATGGATCAGCCTCCCGCAGCCTTGATCTTTGATAGATTTATCTTTTGATATCACATCGTAACTAAGATACATCGGCCTTGCGTAGCTGTTCAATGGCCTGCCGAACCAAGGGATCCAATTGCTCCCTCACGACTTCGTACTGCTGCAGGATGGTGCGGCGCATCCGCGGGTCCCAGTACTTCTGCAAATGATCAGTGATCGACCCTACCGCCTTGTCGTGCGGCTGATGGGCGAAGAACTTGCCGATCTGGTTGGCCATATAGGCCAGCTTCTCAGGCGACATGCTGCACCTGTTGCGAACTGATGCGCTCTGGGTGAGTGAAGACTTCGAAGCCGTCGGCGCGCGCGATGCCGATCAGGGTGATTCCAGCTTCATCGGCGAGGCGCACGGCAAGTGCAGTCGGTGCGGACACAGCAACGACTACTGCCGCGCCGAGCATAGCCGATTTCTGCACCATCTCCACTGAAATGCGGCTCGACAGCAGCAGCAATCCTTCGGCCACCAGGACACCGTGACGAGCCAGCGCGCCGGCGAGCTTGTCGAGTGCATTGTGGCGCCCGACATCCTCGCGCAGCGCAACCAGCCCAAGCTGCGGATGCCACAAGGCTGCCGCATGAACAGCATGTGTTTGCTGGTTCAGCTTCTGCGCGGCTGGAAGCGCAGCCATCGCCGTGTGAATGGCCGCGGCATCGAAGTGTACATCAGACGTGATGTGTGGCAGCGTCCGAACCGCATCAGCAAGGCTTTCGAGACCGCACAGTCCGCAGCCACTGGGTCCCGCGAGCCGACGCTGGCGCAGCGTAATTCGATCCGCGCGTTCCGGCGCCAGCCACATGCGGAGTTCAATGCCCTGTTCGATGGGCACGATCTCCAGTTCCTCAATATCCGAAGCGCGTTGCACGACGCCTTCGGTCAGGCTGAAGCCGATAGCAAAGTCTTCCAGGTCCGACGGTGTGGCCAGCATCACGGCATAAGCAGTGCGGTTATAGGTCAGCGCGACCGGTGTTTCTTCCGGTATGGCACGCAAGCCTCGTGTCACTTCATCGCCACGATAGGCGGTACGCAACACGCTGCTGATAGGAGCCGGAACCGGCATTCGGCCTAACCGTCATGGCGGGGCTTGGCCCGGCCATCTGCGCACCACCGCCTCGGAGTAGGTGGCCGGGCCAAGCCCGGCCATGACGAGTGTAGGCGGATCATTTCGCAGACACCGCCTCGATGCGTCGGCTTCTCTGCGTCAGTTCGCGGTACTCTTCCTGCCACTCGCTTGGTCCGTTCGACGGCGTCACCTGCACCGCCGTCACCTTGTATTCAGGGCAGTTCGTCGCCCAGTCCGAATAGTCGCTGGTCACCACGTTCGCCTGCGTCGCAGGGTGATGGAATGTTGTATATACGACACCCGGCGCCACCCGGTCGGTGATCTTAGCACGCAGCGTCGTTTCACCCGATCGCGACGCCAGCCGCACCAGATCGCCATCGCGGATGCCGCGTTCCTCGGCGTCATGCGGATGGATCTCCAGCACGTCTTCGTGATGCCACACGACGTTCGCCGTCCGCCTGGTCTGCGCCCCGACGTTGTACTGCGACAGGATGCGCCCAGTCGTTAGCAGCAGCGGGAAGCGCGGACCAACCTTCTCGTCAGTCGGAACGTATTCAGTGATGACGAAGTTGCCCTTGCCACGGACGAAGCCGCCGATATGCATCACCGGCGTGCCTTCCGGCGCCTTCTCGTTCACCGGCCACTGGAGGGAGGCTTTTTCCAGCCTCTCGAACGACACACCAGCGAAAGTCGGCGTGGTGCGCGCGATCTCGTCCATGATCTGCGATGGATGCGTGTAGTCCCAGTTGGCGCCCATCGCATTGGCGATCGCCTGCGTCACTTCCCAGTCCGCCATGCCGGCGCGCGGCGTCATCACCTTGCGCACCAGATTGATGCGTCGTTCGGCATTGATGAACGTCCCATCCTTTTCCAGGAACGTCGATCCGGGCAGGAAGACATGCGCGTAGTTCGCCGTCTCGTTCAGGAACAGGTCGTGCACCACCACGCATTCCATCGCGGCAAGACCGGCCGTGATGTGCCTGGTGTCGGGATCGGACTGCACAATGTCCTCGCCTTGGATATAGATACCTCTGAACGAGCCATCCAGCGCCGCGTCGATCATGTTGGGAATGCGCAAACCTGGCTCCGCGTCGAGCGCCACGCCCCATTCGCGCTCGTAGATCGCGCGAACACCGGCATCCGAAATATGCCGATAGCCAGGAAGCTCGTGCGGGAACGAACCCATGTCGCAGCTTCCCTGCACATTGTTCTGTCCACGCAGCGGATTCACGCCGACGCCAGGGCGACCGATATTGCCGGTCACCATCGCGAGGTTCGCCAGTGCCATGACGGCGGTGCTGCCTTGGCTGTGCTCCGTGACACCGAGCCCATAATAGATCGCGCCATTCCGGGCTGTTGCGTATAGCCGGGCGGCCTCGCGTATCGTCTGCGCCGGCACGCCGCTGGCCTTCTGCACCTCCTCGGGGCTGTTCCGCTTCTCGGAGACGAATGCCGCCCAATCGGCATACGCCTCCATGTCACAGCGCTCGCGCACGAAGTCCTGATTGACCAGACCTTCCGTGACGATGACATGCGCCAGCGCCGTCAGGACGGCGACGTTCGTACCAGGCTGCAGCGCGAGGTGATAGCTCGCTTCGACATGCGGCATACGCACCAGATCGATGCGGCGCGGATCAATTACGATCAGCTTCGCACCCTGACGCAGCCGCCTCTTCATGCGTGACGCGAACACCGGGTGACCATCGGTGGGATTGGCACCGATGACCATGATGACATCTGCCTGCTCGACGGAGTCGAAATCCTGTGTGCCAGCCGAGGTGCCGAATGTTGTGCGCAATCCATAGCCGGTGGGCGAATGGCAGACGCGCGCGCATGTGTCGGTGTTGTTGTTGCCGAACACCTGCCGCGCCAGTTTCTGCACCAGATACGTCTCTTCGTCGGTGCAGCGGGACGATGTGATGACGCCAATCGCATTCTTGCCGGCGGTCGCCTGAATACGCTTGAACTCGGAGGCGACACGGCCGATCGCCTCCTCCCATGACACTTCGCGCCAAGGGTCGGTGATCTTGTCCCGCACCATCGGCTTCAGGATGCGGTCCTGGTGATTCGCGTAGCCCCAGGCGAAGCGGCCCTTCACGCAGGAATGCCCGTGGTTCGCCTTGCCTTCTTTCCACGGCACCATGCGCACCACCGTGTCGCCCTGCATCTCCGCCTTGAAGTTGCAGCCGACACCGCAATAGGCGCAGGTGGTGATGATCGAATGCTCGGGCTGGCCCAGTTCCACCACCGTTTTCTCGATCAGCGATCCGGTCGGGCATGCCTGGACGCATGCGCCGCAGGACACGCATTCGCTGGTCAGGAACGGCTCGCCGGCCCCTGCGGCGACCTTCGATGCGAAGCCACGGCCTTCAATGGTCAGCGCGAAGGTGTTCTGCGTCTCCTCACAGGCACGCACGCAACGCGAGCAAACAATGCAGCGCGCCGGATCGAACTGGAAGTATGGGTTGGAGGCGTCGATATCCGAGTGCAGGTGATTGACGCCGTTGTTGCCATAGCGGATCTCGCGAACGCCGATGAGCCCGGCCATTTCCTGGAATTCGCTGTTACCGGCGACCGGCGAGGTGAAGCCATCAAGCGGGTGATCGGTCAGATACAGTTCCATCACGCCGCGGCGGATGCGACGGACGCGCTCGCTTGTCGTCGACACCTTCATGCCCGGCACCACGGGCGTGGTGCAGGACGCCGGCGTCCCGGCACGGCCTTCGATCTCGCACAGGCAGACGCGACAGGAGCCGAACGATTCAAGCGAGTCGCTAGCGCAGAGCTTCGGAATGCGGATGCCGGCTTCCATTGCCGCCCGCATGATCGACGTGCCGGCAGGAACCGTGACTTCCTGCCCGTCAATGGTCAGCGTCACCTGCTCGGTTGCCGAACTTGCTGGCGTGCCGTAGTCGATTTCCTCGATCAGGGGCATAGGTGCCTCACTCATTTGCATTCTGTCTTTGCGAGGAGCGGTAGCGACGAAGCAATCCCCAGCATGGTCGCGCTCCTTCGGAGGGGATTGCTTCGTCGCTTCGCTCCTCGCAAGGACAATAAGCGGTCATTCCGCTGCCTCACGGCGCACGGTGCGGAAGTCTTCCGGGAAGTGCTCCAACGCGCTCATCACCGGATATGGGATGAATCCGCCGAGAGCGCACAGCGAACCGAACTTCATCGTGTGGCAGAGATCGCGCAGCAGCTCTAGGTTCGCGTCCACTCGATCGCCGGCCGTGATGCGATCGATCACCTCCATGCCGCGCACCGAACCGATGCGGCACGGCGTGCACTTGCCGCATGACTCCTCGGCGCAGAACTCCATCGCGAAGCGGGCTTGTTTCGCCAGGTCCACCGTATCATCGAATACCACGATGCCGCCGTGGCCGATGAGGCCATCGCGAGCGGCGAATGCCTCGTAATCGAAGGGCGTGTCGAACAGCGACGGCGGGAAATACGCACCAAGCGGGCCGCCCACCTGCACTGCGCGCACGGGTCGGCCGGACAGCGTGCCGCCGCCAATGTCGTTCACCAGTTCGCCGAGAGTGACGCCGAACCCGCACTCGAACAGCCCGCCATATTTGATGTTGCCGGCAAGCTGTATCGGCATCGTGCCGCGCGAACGGCCCATGCCGATGTCGCGGTAAAATTCCGCCCCCTTCTCCAGGATGATCGGCACGCTCGCCAGCGACACAACATTGTTGATCACCGTCGGCATGCCGAACAGGCCCTTGTGCGCCGGCAGCGGCGGCTTGGCGCGCACCTGACCACGCTTGCCCTCCAGGCTGTCGAGCAGCGACGTCTCCTCGCCACAGACATAAGCACCGGCGCCGACGCGCTGCTCGATGTCGAATTGCGGACCAAGGATTCCTTCACGCCGCGCGACGTCGAGCGCCGCGTTGAACGTGGCAATCGCGTGCGGATATTCGGATCGCGTGTAAACGTAGCCCTTGGTTGCACCGACAGCGAAGCCGGCAATCGTCATGCCTTCGATCAGCACGAACGGATCGCCTTCCATCAGCATCCGATCGGCGAATGTGCCGGAGTCACCTTCATCCGCGTTGCAGACGATGAACTTGCGCTCGCCCTTGGCGTCGGCAGCGGTCTTCCACTTGATTCCGGTCGGGAATCCTGCCCCGCCGCGCCCACGCAGTCCCGACTGCGTCACCAGCTCGATTGTCGCAGCCGGACCGATTTCCCTCGCACGTGTGAGGCCGTTCAGCCCGCCATGCGCGCGATAGTCATCCAGCGAGAGCGGATCAGTGATGCCACAGCGCGCAAACGTCAGCCGCGTCTGCCTGGCGAGGAAGGGCAGCTCCTCGGGCCGTCCCAGCCGCAGCCGATGTGCGCCACCCGTCAGCATGCCCGCCGCGAGCAGGCCGGAAATGTCTGCGACGGTGACCGGGCCATAGGCAATACGGCCTTGCGGCGTCGCAACCTCGACCATTGGCTCCAGCCAGAACAGGCCGCGCGAGCCGGTGCGGACCACCTCCACATCACCTGACTGGCGCAGCAGCGATGCGACCGCGTCCGCACCCAGTGCCAGCGCCGCGGCGTCACGCGGGACGTAAACCCGCACGCTCATCGGGTGCGCTCCAGCGCAGCGTCGATCTTGGCGTTGTCCAGCCTGCCAAGTGGTGCGCCGTCAAGCATCGCCGACGGGCCGATGGCACACAGCCCAAGACAGAACACCGGCTCCAGCGTTACGGCGCCATCCGCGCTGGTTTCATGCCAATCCACGCCGAGCCGCTCGCGTACATGCTCGGCCAGGGCCTCCGCGCCCACTGACTGACAGGCCTCGGCGCGGCACAGCCGCAGGACGTGGCGGCCCGGCCGTTCGCGGCGAAAGTCGTGATAGAAACTGGCAACCCCATACACCTCGGCGCGGGTCAGGTTCAGCGCGGCGGCGATCATCGGAATCGCTGGCGCAGGAACGCAACCGAATACCGCCTGAACGGCGTGCAGGATCGGGAGCGTCGCTCCTTCGTGTCCGGCGTGGGCGGCGATGATTTCGGCCCCGCGCGCCTCGTTCCAGACCTCGTAGCTGGCCACGCGCACTCCTCCCGGGAAACTCGGTCTTCCTCAATAAGAGGAGTCGCACGGAGCAAATGCAAGAAAGCGGCCCCACCTGGCCGATAGAAGATTTCTATCGGTCCGGGAACTCCCAAGCCTGCCCCAGGCGGTGCGCTTCGGTCACCAGGGCGGCCGTGAGCGGCGTGAGCGGCTCCCGCTGTGGATAGACCAGCCCGATCGTCGGCGGTTCCGCGTCGGCGATTGGTATGCGCCGGATCGGCTCGGTCAGGCCCATGGTTTCCGCGAGCACCGCTGGCATCACGCTCGCCCATCGCCCGGTGCGCACATGAGAAAACAGCACCACCATGGAGTTGGACTGGAGCGTGGGCGCCGGCTCAATCCCTGCGTTGCGCAGCCGCCGATCGATTATCCGTCGGTTCTGCATATCGGGCGTCAGCAGGCACAGCGGAATGCGGCCCACCTCGGCCCAGCTTACCTCCTTGCGCTTGCCCATCGGTGCATCGGCGGAAATCAGCAGGTGGTAGCGCTCGTGGTACAGCGGCACGAACCGGACGCGCCCGAGTGGCTCATTATCCACATAGGTCAGCCCGGCATCGACCTCGAGGTTCTCGAGTTGCGTCAGCACATCGATGGAACTGCGCGACATGATCGTGAACACCACCTCGGGGTGGCGCTCGCGCAGTGGCGTGGTCAACTCAGCAACAATCGGCAGCGCTGTCGGGACAGCAGCTAGGCGCAGATGTCCGGCAAGGCCACGCTTCAGCGCCCGGATCTCTTCATGCATCGCGCGCGAGTCACCGACGATGCGACGCGCCCAGTCGAGCACGCGTTGCCCCTCCGGCGTGAAGCCAAGAAAGCGCGACTGCCGATGCACCAGCAGGACGCCGAAGGTTTCCTCAAGCTGCTTCAGGCCCGCTGAAAGCGTGGGCTGCGTGATACCGCAGGCATCCGCGGCGCGGCCGAAATGCTGCTCTCGCGCCAGTGCAAGCAGCATTTCCAGCTTGTCGATCAGGCGGCCACCGCCACGCGCTGCGCGGTATTGGGCTGCGGCACACCCCCACGCACCGCGCCGGGTGCGGTGCTGCCCCAGAACGCCTCGAACCCAGCCGGCAGTCGACGGCTGTTCGGCATCGAGAGCCATAGCCGGAACAGCAGCCGCTCCTGATGCGTGGCACCGTCGTCTTCGTATGCCGTGCGGCCGTGGAAGATCACGTGGTTGTTTAGCAACTGTATGTCGCCGGGCACGAACGGCGAATATAGGCAGACCTCCTCGGCCACCTCCGCCAGCAGATCCAGCGCGTCGTTCTGTGCAGCGGTGATGCGCGGCACCTCGGGAAATTCCTGCGCCTGTTCCACGTAGGTGCGCGAGTATTGGCAGGTCAGCTTGCCATCCTTCACGCCGAACACCGGTAACGCGAAGGCACGGCTTGTCGTCAGCCCGTCTTCATCGGAGGGGCGTGCACGCCAGTAGTCCTTGCATAGCAGTTCGAGCAGATCGGGGCGGCGGCGCAGGATCTCGTTGTAGATCGTGACGATGCTGGTGAGCTTACTGATGCCCCCCGCCTTCGCGTTGCGCACGCACAGCAGCGCAATGACGTCGCAGCGGTCCGTATGCCAGCGCAGCGGCCCGGTCGATCGGGCGCGCGCGCGCGACGACGCGATTTTGCCTGGCTCGCTCGGCGCGTAGGTCTTGTCTGGCAGCTTCGTCTCGTCGCGCACCTCGCCCATGATCTCGCCCCGCGCGTTCTGATATACGGCGGTGCCGAGGTGGCAGCCGAGGCCCCAGAAAATCTGACGGATCTCGTCATCCGAGTAACGCTCGACCGGCAGCCCACGCAAACGAACCGCGCCGAGACCATTCTCCAGTTCCTCGCTGATCTCGGCGAGCAGTTCGGCCGTGGAAGCGAGTGGGAAGTCATCGCGGTGGAAGCCGAACAATGGCAAGCGCCGGACACGCGCCAATGCCGCATCGATCTCCAGGCGCTGCGCATCGTTCAGTGAGCGAATCCAAGCGCCTGACTGTTCCAGCTCCTTGCCGTACCAGCCGGCGCGACCGGTGAGCGGCTGCGCTTCCGCCATGACGTATCCTCCACTCGAATGGTGGAAGGTTGAGCGGACGGATCACTGTGTCAATCAGGGGCTGGACCGGTATTCTTGCGCGAATGACGATAAACGCATGAGCGAATCCATTCCCTCCGAACTCGTCAAAGCACTGCGCCGGATGGGCCTGGTAGCCGGGGCGGGCGATGTGCAAGGCGAACGCCTTACCGGTGGGGTGTCCTCGGACATCTGGCGCGTTGACCTTCCGGGCGGGCGGATATGCGTGAAGCGGGCGCTGGCCAAACTGCGGGTCACCGCAGACTGGCACGCTCCGGTCGAGCGCAACCGATATGAAGCGCGCTGGATGCAACGAGCAAATGCCGCGGTCCGAGGTGCGGTACCGGAACTACTCGGCTTGGACGAGGCGAGCGGCGCGCTGGCGATGCAGTTCCTGCCGCCCGATCAATACAAGCTGTGGAAGACTCAATTGCGCGACGGCGACACCGTCCCGGCATTCGCCGCACAGGTGGCGGAGGCACTGATCGGCATTCACGCTGCGACGGCAGCCGACGCCGGAGTGGCCGCCGAGTTTCCAACCGACCGCATCTTCTATGACATCCGGCTGGAGCCGTATCTGGTCGCGACCGCGCGCGTACACACCGACCTTGCAGCACGCCTCCATGACCTGGTCGCGACCACGCAGGCGAACCGGCGCGCGTTGGTCCATGGCGATGTCAGTCCGAAGAATATCCTGCGGGGGCCCAGCGGCCCGGTATTCCTGGATGCCGAGTGCGCGTGGTGGGGTGATCCGGCATTCGATCTGGCCTTCTGTCTCAATCACCTGCTGTTGAAATGCCTTTGGAGACCGTCTGCCACGTCCGGTTTCCTCGCCTGCTTTGATGCGCTCGCGGCAGCGTACATCTCCGGCGTGAACTGGGAACCCCGCGCCAGTCTGGAAGCCCGCGCGGCGCACCTGCTTCCAGGGCTCTTCTTGGCGAGGGTGGATGGCAAGTCGCCCGTTGAGTACATCACGCAGGAAACCGACATGAACCGCGTACGCCGCACGGCCCGCGCGCTGCTCGCCCATCCCGTCGAAACACTGGGCGAAGTGCGTCAGGCCTGGACGAAGGAGCTGGCCGCATGACCGACACCACGATTGCCTTCGTCCACGGACGTCGTGTTTGGGACAGTCGAGGCCGGCCCACGGTGGAAGCCGAAGTGCTGCTGGAAGGCGGTGGCGTCGGCCGCGCCATGGCACCAGCGGGCGCGTCCACTGGCACCGGAGAGGCGCTCGATCTGCGCGACGGTGGCGACGCGTTCGGCGGCTATGATGTGATGCGCGCAGTAGGGCACGTAAATGGCGAGATCGCCCGCGCTGTCACCGGTCTCGATGCGGCGGATCAGGCCGCGCTGGACCAGCGAATGATCGAACTCGATGGGACGCCCAGCAAATCGCGGCTTGGCGGCAATGCGGTGCTCGCGGTCTCTATGGCCGCAGCGCATGCTGCTGCCGCTGCCGCAGGCGAACCGCTCTATCGCTATCTTGGCGGACCGGACGTGCACATGCTGCCATTACCGCAGATTCAAATCTTCGGTGGCGGTGCGCATGCCGGGCGGCGAGTCGATGTTCAGGACTTCCTTGTCGTGTGCCCCGCGGCGGAAAGCTTCGCCCAGGCACTCGACTGGACGGCCGAGGTGTATCGCGCGGCAGGTACGCTGATGAAGGAGGCCGGGACGCTGCAGGGTGTGGCGGATGAAGGCGGCTGGTGGCCGGCCTTCACCACCAACGAACAGGCGCTGGAAACGCTGGTGGAGGCAATCGAGCGCGCCGGCTACACGCCCGGCCAACAGGTCGCCATCGCGCTCGACATCGCCGCCTCGGAATTTGGCCGCAACGGCCGTTACAAGCTGGCCCTTGAGGACAAAGAGCTGGACAGCGAAGGGATGATCAAGCTGCTCAGCGGCTGGATCAGGCGCTATCCGATCGTGTCGATCGAGGATCCGCTGGCCGAAGATGATGATGTCGGCTTTGCCGCCTTTACTCATGAGGTGGGCGGGCGTGTGCAGGTCATCGGCGACGACTTCCTGGTCTCGAAGGCATCGCGCGTGCGGGAAGCGGCGCTGCGCGGCGCTGCAAACGCGGTGCTGCTGAAGCCGAACCAGCGAGGGACGCTGACTGAGACACTCGAGGCCTGGAGAGCCGCCCGGGACGCCGGGATGGCTGGCATTGTCTCGGCCCGCTCCGGCGAGACCGAAGATGTGACCATTGTGCACCTCGCCGTCGGATGGGGCGTCGGGCAGCTCAAAGTCGGGTCCTTCGCGCGCAGCGAACGCATGGCGAAGTGGAACGAGGCCTTGCGGGTCGAAGAAGCGCTTGGCGCCCGTGCGCGCTTTGCAGGACCGTCGGTCCTGGGACGCAACAAGCGGTGAACGTGCTGTTCCACTACGCGGCTGGGCCCGACCTTACGGCAAGGCTGGCTGCGATACCGGATCTGCGGATCACAATCTGCCCGGAGCACGATGAATCCCTGCTTCGGCGCCTGCTGCCCGAGACCGACGTGCTCTGGCATGTGCTGAAACGCTGTACCGCTGAGATGATCGCCGCCGCGCCGAGGTTGCGTTTGATCCAGAAGATCGGGGTCGGCGTGAACACGATCGACCTCGATGCCGCGAAGGCACGCGACATCGCGGTATGCAATCTCCCCGGCACCAATGCGCGCGCCGTTGCTGAACTGACACTCGCGC
>CAYRTL010000070.1:0-28593 GCA_964427005.1 uncultured Acetobacteraceae bacterium | reverse complement strand
CTTAGGAATTGAAGATAGCGAATATCTGGACTGATCCGGCTAATTCCAGTGTAGCTCACGTCCAGACTAGTAAGGGCCGGTATTGAGAATACCGAATCAGGGATCTCCCGAAGCGGATTTGACTGGAGGTTGAGCGATTGTAATTTGCTGAGTTTACTTAAAGAATCAGGAAGTCCGGTAAGCTGGTTCCCAGCTAGATTCAGTTCCGTAAGAAATGGCAGATCGAAAACCTGCTGTGGAACCTCTGTGAGGTTGGTGCCGCTCAGATCGAGCCGTGGGTCATTCTCACGTCGCGCACGCTCAATTGTTTCCTCGGCCGTCGAGGGAAGCTTGTCCTTTCTTGCTCTCCGTGCCATTGGCCCCCCTCCAATATATGCAGAAGAAGGCTAATTCACGCACGGAGCGGATACCAACGGAAATTTGACGCTACGGCACCCTCTCTCGCGCCACTTCGCGTCGCGACGCCGGATCATGTCCCGGGGGCAGGCTTTCTTCCGCTTCGCGTGCGAGGTGCAACGTTGGCGCGCCTTACGGAAACAGCCGCTCTCCGGTCTCCGCATCCTCTACGAAGATCGCGCTTACTGGGCAATTTTCCGCCGCTTCCAGTATCTTCTCGAGGCTGTCCCCCTCGGGGTCGGCTACTTCCGACTGACGATCCTCATTCAGCCGGAACACCTTCGGCGCAATTGATTCGCACATCGCATTCCCGACACAGGCCTGGCGATCCACCCAGACCTTCAGCTTGCGCGCCATGTCGCTTCTCCTAGTGCCAGGTGACAGGCAGTGACTTCAACGAACGGAAGGTGATACTCGGCTGGTACTCCAATCCCTCCGTCACCGCATGCAGGTCGGGGAAACGTTCGGCCAGCGCCTTGAACACCTCCTGGCCCTCCACGCGCGCCAGTGTCGCTCCCAGGCAATGATGCGTGCCCGATCCGAACGCGACGTGCTGGTTCGGGTGGCGGAAGATGTCGAACGTGTCGGGATTGGGGAACTGGTCAGGATCGCGATTGGCGGACGAAATGAACCAGCGCACCCGGTCCTTCTTGCGCAACACTTTGCCGCGCATTTCTACGTCCTCCGTAGCGATCCGCTGGATGGAAATCACCGGCGAGTCATAGCGCAGGCATTCCTCCGTCGCCTGTTTGGCACGGCCGGCAGGGTCCTCTTTCAGCAGTTCCCATTGATCGGGGTGGCGAGTGAACGACAGCGTGCCGTTGCACAGCAGGTTGATCGTGGTCTCATGGCCCGCCAGCAGCAGCAGCGACGTGTTGACCAGCACCTGATGTCGCGTGAACACGCCTCGCTTCTCGCCTTGCGCCAGCACGGAAATGAAGTCGTCGCCCGGATCAACCATGCGCTTGTCGACCAGCGGCGAGACGTAGTCGATCATCCCGCGCATGCCTTCGGTAAGCGGCTTCATCCGATCATATTCGCCGCGGCCGATATACAGCAGCTTTTCCGCGAGCTGCCGGACATAGGGGCGCTCGGACTCAGGCACACCCATCATCTGCGCGATCACCAACACCGGCAGTGGCGTGGCGAGATCGCGCATGACATCCATCTCGCCCTTTTCCTCGGCGGCATCCAGCAACTCTTTCACTGCTTCGCGCACGAAGGGACGCCAGGCTTCCATCGATTTCGGCGTGAAATAGCTGTGCATCACCCGGCGCATCTCCAGATGATCGGGACGATCGTGCTGGATGAACTGGTCGCCCTGGTAGCTCTTCACGTATTCGTAAAGCCCCAGATCGGACTCATCGATCGGGGGATAGGCCGGTCGCGGATCGTTCCTGAAGACCGCGGACGAGAACAGCTCGTGATGCCGAGTCAGCCAGACCAGGTCATCGTGGCGGGTGATGACCCATAATTCGTAGGCTTCGTTCCAGTGCACAGGGTCTTCGTCACGCAATTGGCCATAATAGGCGTAGGGATTGGCAATCACATCCGGCGAGAACAGGTTATCCTGAACTGCGGTTGGCATGGGCTCCCTCCTGCTGACGTTATGTGCGTCGCTGGCGCGTTGGCTCCTTCGTCGTGTCCGGTGTAGCGTCGATCCGATGGTAAGCGCGGCGCATGACCGGCTCCTGTCCAATGGATGCGAGACGGCGAACGCTACTCATCAGTAGCATCGCTGTCAAACCCGCTTTACAGTCCTGGGGTCAACGCGAAAATATCGGTAACCAACAAAAGGAAACGTCACCAATGATCCGGCGTCGCACACTCATGGCAACCGCCACCGCCGCGCTTGCTGCGCCATCCGTCTCCCGCGCCACCGCGAATGCGCCGCTGAAGTTCATCCCTCAATCGGACCTCACAATCCTCGATCCAATCGCCACCACTGTGTACACTGCGCGCAATCACGGCATGATGGTGTTCGATACGCTGTTCGGCATGGACAGCAACTTCCAGATGCAACCGCAGATGCTGGTGGGCTTTACCGTCGAAGATGACGGCCACCGCTGGAAGCTGACCCTGCGCGATGGCCTGCTCTGGCATGACGGCGAGCGCGTGCTTGCGCGTGACTGCGTCGCCTCGATCAAACGCTGGGCGGTGCGCGACGGTATCGGCAGCCTGATGATGGCGCGTACCGATGAGCTTTCAGCGCCGGACGACAAGACGATCCAGTTCCGCCTGAAGAAGCCGTTCCGCATCCTGCCTTACGCGCTGGGCAAGATCTCCACACCGATGTGCGCGATGATGCCGGAGCGGCTCGCCAACACCGATCCATTCAAGGCGATCAGCGAGATGGTCGGCAGCGGTCCGTTCCGGTTCAAGGCGGATGAATGGGTGTCCGGTTCGCTCGCCGTATATACCAAGTTCGAGCGCTACAATCCTCGGCCTGAGAAGACCACCGGCTGGACGGCCGGCGGCAAGGTCGTGCATTTCGAGCGCGTCGAATGGCACACCAGTCCGGACGACGGCACTTCAGCAAGCGCGATGCAGTCAGGCGAAATGGACTGGTGGGAGCTGCCCACCGCCGATCTGCTGCCGGTGCTGAAGCGCACCGGCCGGATCAGGGTGGAGATCAAGGACCGTAACGGCACCTTGGGCTTCATGAAGATGAACAACCTGCAGCCGCCGTTCAGCAACGCTGCGATCAGGCGCGCTCTGTTGGGCGCGGTGGTGCAGTCCGACTACATGATCGCGATTGCCGGCGAGGATCGCAGCATGTGGCGCGATGGCGTCGGCATCTTCACACCGGGCACTGACATGGCGACCGACGCCGGCATGGAAGTGTTGACCGGGCCGCGCGACATGGCGAAGGTGCGCGCGGCCATCAAGGAGGCTGGGTACAGCGGCGAGAAGACCGTGCTGCTCGCTCCCTACGATCCGCACTACCGCAAGGCGATGGCCGATGTCGGTGCGGCGATGCTGAAAGACGCTGGTTTCAATCTCGACGTGCAGGCAGTGGATTGGGGAACCGCGATCGTCCGGCGCGAAAACAAGCAGCCGGTGGACAAAGGGGGCTGGAGCGCACTGTTCACCACCGCCAATGGCCTCGATATGCAGACGCCTCTGCTACACTTCCTGCGCACGACAGGAGAGAAGGCGTGGTTCGGCTGGACCAACAGCCCGCGTATCGAGGAGTTGCGCGCGGCCTGGGTCGATGCGCCTGACCTCGCCACGCAAAAGCAGATCGCCGCCGACATCCAGCGCCAGTGCTGGATCGATGTGCCGCATCTGCCCATCGGCATCTGGTATCAGCCGATGGCGTGGCAGAACACGGTGGACGGCATTCCCGACGGGTTCCCATTGTTCTGGGGCGCCCGGCGCGTCTGATCATCGCAGATCGCGCGGGATGACTCGCTGCGTCGCCGCGTCGAACAGATGAACAGCCGCGGTATCGAGCAGGACTGTTTTGCGCTCGCCTACTCGGGCGCTTGTATCGCGACCGACTCGTGCGACGATATCGGCAGTGCCGTCGGGCGTAAGAACCAGCAGCGTCTCGGCTCCCAGTGGCTCGACAGCGCCGACCTGGGTGGTGAGCGGCACACAGTCGTCGCCAGGACGCGGTGGGGTCTCGTAGAGGTCTTCCGGACGGATACCCAGCAGGACGCCCTGTGCTGCCGCAAGCGCGCTGGCAGACCAGGACCGCAGCGGAATGCTGGTCGGTCCCAGCATCGCTGCGCCATTGGTCACTTCGACCGGCAGCAGGTTCATGGGCGGATTGCCGAGAAATCGTGCGACAAATGTATTGACGGGATGGCGATAGACCTCGAGCGGCGCACCGGTCTGCACGATCTCACCTCGATCCATGATGCAGATGCGGTGTCCCATCGTCATCGCCTCGACCTGATCGTGCGTGACATAGATGGTCGTGATGCCGATCTCATGCTGCTGGCGGATCAACTCGTTGCGGGTTGACACCCGCAGTGCGGCATCGAGGTTGGAGAGCGGTTCATCGAACAGGAACACCTTCGGTTCCCGGACGATCGCGCGGCCGAGGGCGACGCGCTGGCGCTGCCCACCGGACAACGCGTGCGGCTTGCGCCGCAGGTAAGGTGTAAGTCCCAGCTTGTCGGCGGCATGCCTGACGCGACGGTCGATCTCACCGGATGCGACGCCGCGACGCCGCAGCCCGAAGGCGAGATTGTTGAAGACGTCCATGTGCGGATACAGGGCATAGGACTGAAACACCATCGCGATGTCGCGTTCCTTCGCGGGAACGTGATTCACAACTCTGCCGTCGATCGCGATGGTGCCCGTGGTGATTGGCTCAAGCCCTGCGATCATACGCAGCACCGAGGATTTGCCGCAGCCGGACGGTCCGAGCAGCACCATGAACTCGCCTTCGCTTATCGACAGACTGAAGTCCTTGACCGCCGCCTCAGCGCCGCCTGGATATCGCTTGCCGAGACCCTCGATCGTCACGACCGCCATCAGCGAACCGCCCCTGCGGTCATGCCCTTGATCATGGTATCCGAGAAGCAGGCGTACAGAATAATGACCGGAGCGATCGCGATCATCAGCCCCGTCGCCAGCATGCCGACATCGAGCTGATGGCTGCCCATGAAGTGCATGATCCCAAGCGGCAGCGTGCGCTTGTCGTCCTCTGTCAGCAGCACGACCGCGTAGAGGAACTCGTTCCACAATATAATGAAGTTGAGCGTAATGGTGGTGAACAACGCTGGTGCACCAACCGGCAACGTAATGCGCCAGAAAATCTCGAAATCGCCGTAGCCGTCCATACGTGCCGCATCGAACAGGTCCTGCGGTATTTGCGCGAAAAAGCCCTCGAGGATGTAGATGGTCATGGCGAGGTGCCCGGCGACATAGACCAGAATCAGACCGGTCAGCGTATTATAGAGATGATAGTCGAGCAGGATCTGGAACAGCGACAGAATCAGAAGCTGCGGCGGCAGGATCATTCCGGAAAGGATTACGAAGCGCACGGTCCGGTTGCCGCGAAAGCGGTAGCGCGCAAGACAATGCGCCGCCATCGCGCCGAACACGGTTAGCAAGGCCACTGCGACGCTTACTACAATGATGCTGTTCCAAAAGTAGCTGCTGTAATTGGAGTGGCTCCAGGCCTCGGCGAACTTCTCCCAATGTATCTGGCTGGGCAGCGCATACGGGCTGGCAAAGATCTCGGGGGTCGTGCGCACTGACATGATGGCAACCCAGATGAACGGCCCGCTGCTCACGACCGTGTACAGCAGCAGAAAGACGATCAGCGGAATGCGTCGCATGGGTCAGAACTCGAGCCGCTCGCGCTGGCGCAGCAGCCGCGTCATCACCACGATGAAAGCCAGGATGATCATGAACCACAGCACGGCGATGGCCGAAGGATAACCGAGATCGAAGGTGTTCCAGTCGAAGGCGCGCTTGTAGACATAGGTTGAGACGGTTTCGGTGGACCACAATGGTCCGCCGCCGGTCATGATCCAGATCAGGTCGAACACCATCATCTTGCCGATGAACGACAGGACGAGAAGGTTGACGATGGTGGGCCGCAGCATCGGAATGATGATGTAGATCAGCTTGCCCCACCAGCCACAATTATCCAGTTCCGCCGCGCCGAGCACTTCACCTGGCAATGCATAAAGGGCCGCCAGGAAGATGATCATGTTGAAGCCGAGCCACTTCCAGATATGGGTCAACATGACCGACCAGAGCGCGGTGTGCGGGTCGCCAAGCCACGACTGCTCCCAGTTCCCCAGCCCGATGAATCGTAGGATCTGGTTGGCCAGCCCCCAGTCGTAATCGTAGATCCAGACCCAGATGACACCGACGACGACGTAGGACATCAGGACTGGTGTGAACCATAGGACCCGCAGCAACGGCGCGAGTGGTGCCCGGGAAAACAGCACGAGCGCCAGCAGCAATCCACCGAACACATCGGCTATGGTCGCAACGACGGTGAACAGTGCCGTATTGCCGACCGCCTTCCAGAAGACGAGGTCGGTCTGCAGCAGCGAGGAGAAATTCGCCAGGCCGACGAAGTGTTCGACGCCGCGCGGGCCGATCGTATGCACGCTGTTGTAGAACGTGCGCAGCACTGGGTAGATCGTGAACCCGGCATAGAGCAGCAACGCCGGCGCAAGGAACAAGGTCAGGGTCGCGGGAGTGGCGCGACGTGCGTCAACCTCCCGCTGCCGCCCTAGCCCTTGTAGCATGCGTCGTTCATCATCTTGGTTGCCTGATCGACCGAAAGCAGCCCGCCGGGGAATGCGCTGTTCATCACCTGAGCGAAGGCATCCTTGCACTTGCCCTGGGTCAGGTCGCGTGGTCCGCCGATGAAGTAGTCGGTCCCCTTCTGGCGCTCCATCAGCTCCGTGAAGTACGCAGCATGGGGACCGCTGAACTGCTTCACATCAGCCTTGATGCCAGTCTGCAGGTAGATCGTCTCGATCCACATCTTGCCCATTTCGGGCGTTGACATCGCATCGATGAACTGTGCCGCGAGCTCCTTGTGCTTGCTCGCTGCATTGATGGCGAAGCTCGCGCCGATGGCGGATGTTTTGCACTGATTGCAGGCACCACCGTCCATCGCCGGGAATTGCATGATCCCGAGCGGGAAGTCGGCCGGCTGACCGCCTTTCTCCACCGGTACGAAGGCGCGGCCAGTGTACCAGCTTCCCATTGGCAGCATGAGCGCGCCGGGCTTGGTGTAGAAATAATAATGCGACTCACCCAGCTTGAGCGTCATGAAATTCTTAGGATACGCGCCGGCATCAACCAGCTCCTTCACCCACTTGAATACGTCGATGACGCGCGGATCCTGATAGGACAGCTTGCCGGTCCAGAGCTTGCGATAGTCATCTTTGCCGAGTTTGCGCAGCAGCGCTTCGCTGAGGATGTACGCACCAGGAAAGGGCCGATCACCGACACCCTGCGCGACCGGCGTAATGCCCGCTGCCTTCGCCTTCTTCACCAGATCGAGGAACTCGGCCTGGGTGAACTGCGCATTCGCCGGCAGGGTGACGCCAAGTTTCTTCAGCAGCTCGGTGTTGTAATAGATCTCGTTGGTATAGGCTTCCTGCGGCACGCCATAGGTCTTGCCATTGTGCACCCACACCTGACGAGCCCAAGGCTCGATGTTGTTCCAGTTCACCAGGTTGTCGAGCGGCTCCAGGTAGCCCGCATCGACGTATTCCGTCCAATCCGGTTCGACGTACAGAACGTCAGGTCCCTGGCCAGCCGGCAACGCCGTCTTCAGCGCGGCCAGCAGCGGGTTCTTCTCGAACCAGGTGATCTTCACCGTGACGCCCGGATGGGCCTTCTCGAGATTCCGTGCCGCCAGCTCGCGGAATGCCACCTTCGCGTCCTCGTCAGCCTCGTGTGACCAAACGTTCAGGGTCACGTTCTCGGCGCGCGCGGCCGTTCGCGGCCCCACGCATGCGGCTATCGCCATCAGCAGCACGGCGATGACTCGCAAGCTGATCGTTTTTCTCATGGTAGCATCCTCCCGGACGGAGCGGAGTCTTATGCGCAACAGGATATGGCGGCGGATGCGCCGGAGCAATTGGATCGAAGCAGCCTCGCTCCTCTGCTGCACCGCTGTGGTCGCCGGGTGCTCGCCGTTGTCGCTTCCCTGTGCCTATGTCGGCGGCGCGCCAATGCTGGAGTACCAACTCTTCTTCGGCCGCAGTACCGTCACCGACCAGCAATGGGCCGACTTCACCGCCCAAGTCGTCACACTCAACCTGCCGGATGGCTTCACGGCGTTCGACGCCCACGGTCAGTGGATGAACCCGGACACGCGCCAGATCAGCCACGAGCGTACCAAGGTGATCGTCGTCGCCTTACCGGATACGCCAGTTACCCGGACCGCAATCGCCCGGGTGAAGGACGAGTATCGGCAGCGCTTCCACCAGATCTCAGTCGGCACCGTGATCGATCCGGTCTGTGGCGCATTCTGAGCGTCAGGCAGGTAGTTCATAGCCGATGGCGGACTCGATCTCTATCGTCTTCTGTACCGCCGGCCGCGCCATCATCCGATCGTAATGCGCCGACAGATGCGGGAACTCGCCCGGTTGTGGGTTGAGTGAACCACGGAAGCGCCAGAACAGCCGGAACAGATGGATATCGGCAATCGAATAGCGCCCCACCGCCCATTCCCGCGCGCCCAGCCGCGCATCGGCGATCGCATAGACGGAACGTGCATGCTCGGGTCCCTGGCGCCGCGCGGGATGCACTGTCGAAGCGATGAACGACATCCATGACACCACGTGCGCCTCCGCCTCCACATCGGTTGGCAACAGGCCGGCATCCGGATAGCGCCGTGCAAGATAGAACAGGATGCCAGCGACCTCAGTCAGAGGCCGACCGTCGATCACCAGGGTGGGCACCTTGCCTTCGGGGTTGATCGCCAGAAATGCAGGGTCACGATTCTCCTTCCTGGCGAGTGAGACAGGCTGGCTCTCGAATGCCGCGCCGACTTCGTGGAGCGCGATATGTGGCGCCATCGAACTGGCGCCGGGCTCGAAATACAGCTTCAGCATCGGCATCCCTCCTGCTCTCATGCAAATCCGCACGCGCGGGCCGTCGTGGCGATCACATCGAGCGAATCCCGCGCGCCATCCGCTTCGCCCTTTTCGAAGTCGCCTTCGACCACCGCCATCTGGTTCGTCACATGCGCGAAGCACAGCACGTCCCGGCGACGCGCGCGAGCCAATGCGTAAAGCGCCGCGGCCTCCATCTCCACCGCCAGCGCTCCGTGTCCGCGCGCCGCGTCGATCGCCTGCTGTGTCTCGCGGTAGGGCGCGTCGGTGGTCCACGCGATGCCGCGATGCACAGGCACGCGTAGCCCCGAAAGAGCCGGCCACGCCCGATCCGTCAATTCCTTGTCGGCATCGGCGAAGGTGGAGGGCGGCAGATAATGGTGGCTGGTGCCCTCATCGCGCAGCGCACGGTCGATCAGCACGAAATATGGCGTTGGTCCTAGTGGCACGATCTGTCCAGCCGAGGTGACGCTGATCAGCAGCCGGCAGCCCGACACAAACAATTGCTCGGCCACCAGGACTGCGAACGGCGCGCCCACGGCCAGCCCCACGATTCCCATCGTGACTCCGTCATGTTCCGTTACATCCATCTCGGTGTGATAACAGGCCCAGCCCGCGGCACGGCGCGATCGTCCACTGCGGCGCAGGGCCCGCACGATGTCCCCATCCGGGTCCAGCCCGCATACCGCCGGCACTCGCTCCTCTGGCAGGCTTCGCTGACGGCGCGCCTCACGCAGTAGGTTCTGCGGCTGAAACACCGATGGTGCATCATACGCCTTGTTTATGGTCATATTGCCTCCTGCGCAGTTGTAACGTCCGACCGGCAGGCGAGACCACTGTCCAGGTGGCCGCGTGACCCGCGCCCGAGGGGGAGTTCCGACCATGCGACCCAATCCACTGGACGACGCCGTGCATTTCCTGACGCAGCCAGCCTGGTACACGGTTGTGTTCTGGTTGCTGCTGCTGGCAAGCCTCGCCATCGCGGTCACGGTCTGGCGACGCGATCCGGCACAGCGCACGGCGCGCAATCTCGGCATCTGGTGCTTGCGGATGCTGATGGGCACGATGTGGTGGCAGCAGACCCTGTGGAAGATTCCGCCCCATTTCGATGGGCTGAAATACTGGATGCAGCAGGAGGCCGACCATGCGGCCATCGCGCTGCAAGCACTGCTCGTGCGCGATGTCGTTCTGCCGAACCTCGCTGTGTTCGGCCCGCTGGTCTACCTCGTAGAGCTTGTCATCGCCGTGTCACTGTTGCTCGGATTGTTCTCCCGGGCTGGTGCGTTGCTGGGGCTGTTGATGGGGCTCAATCTGTGGCTGGGCCTCTACTCGGCCGATAACGAATGGCCATGGACTTATATGTTTCTGGTGATGATCCAGGCTTGGTTCGTCATCGATCCGCCGGGCCGCGTGCTGGGTGCTGATCTGCTGTTGCGGCGTGGCGGCGTCACGCGAGCCTCCTTTGCCTGGTCCTGGGTCAACTGAATGGCCGCGTCGTTGAGGATCGGGCGGCGCTCGCTGACGATGCTTGGATTGGCCGCCGCGGTGCCGCCGGCCCGGGCCGACACGACTGACCTTGCCGTCACCTGCGATACCACGCTGGCACCAGCACTCGGCAAGGTTGGCGCGGCTTATACCGCAAGGACGTCCGTTCGCGTGTTTGTGTTTCCTACTGGGCCAGGTCTCATCCTGCCTCAGCTTCAGCGCGACATTCAGAACGACATCCTGGTCACGCAGTTACCGATCCTGGAACGCGCCGCGGCAGATGGTCGTATTGCGTCGGCAGCGCATGGTCTCCACTGGCGCAATCAGTTCGTCATAGCAGGGCTGCAGAGATCATCGGCACTCGATCAGAGCTTCGCGGCCACCGATCCAACGCCGGCGTCGGAGATCGATGGTCCCGCAATCGTGGCGCGGCTGGGCCTGAGCCCGGCGCGTTTTATCGGTGCTGTCGATACGGACGAGGTCGTACTTCTGCTCACGACCGGTGTGGCGCAGGCAGGATTACTGCACATGACCGACGTTCGCGCCGATACACGCCTTAGCGTCATTCGGCCGGTTCCATCCGATGTGCAGCCATCGCCGGTTTACTCGGTTGCCGTGACGCGGCTTGCACAGCGGCCCAATCCGGAGGGTTTCCTGGCTTTTCTGACGAGTCCAGCCGCCGCGATGTTGTTGAGCGAAAGTGGACTGGAGAGAGAGACGTGACGCCCGTCTATGACGAACAACGCCATCCGCTGTCGCGCCGCATCCTGCACTGGGTCATGGCCCTGTCCGTACTGATCATGATTGGCAGTGGCTGGCGGATCTACAATGCCAGCCCGATCCTGGCGTTCCTGATCTTTCCGGACTGGATGACGCTTGGCGGCGACGTCCAGAGTTCCTTGGCGCGCCATGGTGATCCAGGTGTGGCGTCGGCCATTGCGTGGCATTTCGCCGCGATGTGGACGCTGGGGGCGAGCTATCTCTTGTTTGTGCTGTGGGGGGCGGTCACCGGGCATTTCCGGCGGGACTTTCTGCCACTGGGCTCTCGATCGTTCCTGCGTGACTTCGTTGCCGCCACGCGCTTTCGCCTTGAGCATCGGCTGGGCGAGTACAACGCCGTCCAGAAAGCAGCGTATTGGGGCATTCTGGCCGCGATCGCGCTCATGCTTCTGTCAGGCATCGCGATCTGGAAACCGGTGCAGAGCTATCCGCTGGAACTGCTGTTCGGTGGCTTCCAAGGCGCCCGCATCTTCCACTTCATCGTGATGAGCGGCATCGTGCTTTTCCTGCTAGTGCACATCGCCCTCACACTGCTCGTCCCGCGCACGTTGCTTGCGATGGTGGTCGGCCGCGCCACCGAACTTCGCCATTCAGTCTTGTCGGAGAAGGGTTGATGACCCTCGCGAGACGGGATTTGCTGCGCGGCGGTCTGTCTGTTGGCGGGCTGACCCTGCTGACCGGCTGCGACCTCAGTAATAACGACTCGGTGCAAAGCGTGCTGGCGGGTTTCTCCGCATGGAACGACAAGGTGCAGGCAGCCATCTTCAATCCGCATCGCATGGCGCCGATGTTTCCGGAGGCGATGGCGGTGAAGGACTTCCGCTACAACGCCTGGTACGGTCCGGAGAAGGCGCCGCGCCTCGACCCGGCCGATTATCGTTTGCAGCTCGCCGGCCGGATCGACAACAAGCGGCCTTGGTCGGTCGAGGAGCTGTACAGGCTGCCACAGGTCAGCCAGATCACACGCCACGTCTGCGTCGAGGGCTGGAGCATGATCGGCAAGTGGAGTGGCACGCCGCTCCGCGCCTTTCTCGAACGGATTGGCGCCGACACCAACGCACGTTACGTGGGCTTCGAGTGCGCCGATGGTTATTACGAGGGCATAGACATGCCCACCGCGCTGCACCCGCAGACGCTGATGGCATTTCGCCTCTCAGGCGAAATCCTGCCGACGAAGTACGGCTATCCGTTCAAGATTCGGATACCAACCAAACTCGGTTTCAAGAATCCGAAATTTGTCACGGCGATTTATGTGACGGACAAGCTGCCCAGAGGGTATTGGACGGACCGCGGGTACAACTGGTTCAGCGGCATCTGAGCATGGATCGTAGCGGCACCTGTGCAATCGGCGTGATGGCGAAGGCACCGCAACCAGGGAAGGCGAAGACACGCCTTTGTCCGCCGCTGCAACCCGCGCAGGCAGCCGAGTTGAGTGCCGCTTTCTTGCGCGACACTACCGAGAACATCGCGCTCGCCGCGCGTAGCGTGCCGATCCATGGCTACGTTGCATTCGCCCCGCTGGGTGCGGAGTCCTGGTTCGATGGCCATGTGGCGGACGGCACCGGCTTCATCCTCGCCGATGGCTCGCCTCCGATGCCGCAGAATGTGCAAGGCTTCGGCCGCTGCTTGCTGCATGCGGTGCAGGCGATGCTCGGTGCCGGTTTCACTGCGGCCTGTGTGGTGAACTCGGACGGTCCGACACTGCCGACAACATTTCTGGTCGAAGCCGCCCGCGCCCTGCTCGCGCCAGGCGAGCGGATCGTGCTAGGCCCCGCCGAAGATGGGGGCTATTACCTGCTCGGCATGACGCGGCCGCACGCGCATCTGTTCGCTGACATCACCTGGAGCACGAGCCGCGTCGCTGCTGAAACGCGGGCGCGAGCGTCGGCACTGGGTCTTGAGGTGGTCACGTTGCCTAGCTGGTACGATGTGGATGACGCCGCGTCGCTATCCCGGCTCATCAGCCGGGCAACCGACGGCCATGCCGCTTATCCGGCGCCCGCGACCAGAACCTGCCTGGCGCGCCTCGGCCTTCACGCGCCGCTTGCCTGCGTCGCGCAGTGACCCGTGCAGTGGTCATTCTGGGGGCGATCGGCGCCGTCCTCGTCGGGCTGACTGGTGCTGGTACTGCAATCCTTACCGGCTTGCCGGCCGGCGACGACAGGCAGGTCGTTGGTTTCCTCGCTACGATTTGTCTCGCCGGCTTGCTGTGGCTGCTGGCGGTTGCCATCGTCCGGCGCTCCCGCATGCCGAGGCAGACGATATGGCTGGTTCTCGCGGTTGCCGTAGCGATGCGTCTGATGACACTCGCGACACCGCCACTGCTGTCGTCTGATATCTATCGTTATGTCTGGGATGGCCGCGTTCAGCTCGCAGGCATCAATCCGTATCGCTATCTGCCGGCCGCTGCCGAACTGTCATTCCTGCGCGACCAGGCAGTGTATCCGAACATCAATCGTGCCGAGGATGCACACACCGTCTATCCGCCCGGCGCTCAGGCGATATTTGCGCTCGCGGCGGCGGTGACACCTGGCGTGTTCGGCATGAAGTTGATGATGACAGCGTTCGACGTGTTGACCATTGCGGCGCTCATCATGCTGTTGCGCATCGCGGGCCGCGATCCAGCGGAGCTGCTCATTTATGCCTGGTTGCCTTTGCCGGTCTGGGAGTTTGCCGGCAACGCGCATATTGACGGCGCGGCCGCAGGTCTGTTGGCCCTGGCACTGCTGTGCGCTGTGCGCGTGCGACCAATTTGGACCGGCATCCTGCTGGGCATCGCAACTCTGACCAAGTTCCTGCCGGCAGTGGTGCTGCCGGCATTCTGGCGCCCGTCGCAATGGCGGCTGCCGATCGCTTTCGTGCTGACGATTATTGCCTGCTACATCCCCTATGTCTCGGTTGGTTCGCAGGTTTTCGGGTTCCTGCCAGGCTATGTCTCCGAGGAAGGTTTCCGCAGCGGTCAAGGCATCTTCCTGCTGCAATTGCTTGACCATGTGATGGCTCTCCCCTCCTGGGCTACCACCGCTTATGTCGCGCTTGTACTTGCTCTACTCGGCCTGCTCGCCGCGTATTTCAGCTTCGGCACGACACTGCCCACTGCACCGGGCGCACGCGTGGAGTTGCAGGCCGAACAGGCGCTGATCCTCGGCGCCGTGCTGCTCGTGGCGTTGTCGCCGCATTATCCCTGGTATGTTGGCTGGCTCGCGCCGCTCGCGTGCCTTGCTCCGCGGCTCAGTGTGCTCTGGATGCTTGCCGCCGCGCCATTGCTGGCGCATGGAGCTTTCGAGTATCTCGCGGTGCCCGGATTGGTCTATGGTCCGGCGATCATCCTCGCGCTGATCGGACTTTTCCGCCGGACTTCCTATCTGCCGCTGACGCAGCAAGCCGTACGGAGTGCACGATGACCGTGCTCAAGGACCCACGTCGCTACTTCGAGGCCGTGCAGGTGCGCGAGACGCAGGCAACGGCGCCCCCAGTGTGCCTGTATCTGGAGGTGACCAACCGCTGCAATCTGCTGTGTGAAACCTGTCCGCGCACGTTCGAGACGCTCGAACCGCCAGCCGATATGAGCTGGGAGCTGTTCGCCTCGATCGTGGATCAGGTGCCCGAAGTGGCGCGCGTCGTGCTGCATGGTGTCGGCGAGCCGATGATGGTGAAGGCGCTGCCTCGCATGATCCGCTACCTGAAGGAGCGCGGCATCTATGTGCTATTCAACACCAACGGCACGCTGCTTTCGCCGAAGAAGCATCAGGAGGTGATCGACACCGGGCTGGACGAGTTGCGCGTGTCGTTGGATGCGGCGGATGCCAAGACATTCCTCGCGGTGCGAGGCAAGAATTTTTTCGATCGCATCGTGCGCAACGTGCGTAGCTTCGTAGATCTCCAGCGAGAAACCGGCGCCACGTCACCACGTGTCTCGCTCTGGCTCACCGGTCTGAAGGAGACGATACAGCAGCTACCGGCCTTCGTGCGCCTCGCCGCGTCGATGGGCGTGCGCGAGGTGCATCTGCAGCGGCTCGTGTATGACGATACCGGCTATGGCATGGCGCGACCTGACTCCTCGCTGTTCGAGAAACTGCGCGCCGAGGAGTCGCATGCGATCGAGGAAGCGACTGCGCTGGCGCGCGATCTGGGCATTGAGTTGGATGCGTCTGGCGCCATGGAACCTGGTCTCAGCCTGAAGCAACAGGAAGAAAGCCAACCATGGTCGGCTTGCCGCCGTCCGTGGTCGCTGATGTACTTTACCGCGCATGGCCGCGCTCTGCCGTGCTGCATCGCGCCGTTCTCGGCGCGTGGCTATGAAAGCTACACACTCGGCGACGCGACGCAGCAGACGCTGCGCGAGATCTGGAATGGCGCCGCCTACCAGGATTTCCGTGGTGCATTGTTGAGCGATACACCGCCGCGGCCGTGCCAGGGATGCGGTTTGCGGTGGAGCCTGTAATCGACTGTCATTGCGAGCGCAGCGAAGCACTCCCCAACACGCGGGGGATTGCTTCGCCGGGTCAAGCCCGGCCACCGCTCCGCTCCTCGCAATGACGCTGCGCGTCGCCGCTGTCATTCCGACACTGAATGAGGCGGAAAGCATTGCCGGGACCATCCGATTGCTGCCACGTGATGTGGTGGATGAAATCATCGTCGCCGACAGCGCGAGTAGCGATGGCACGCCGGCCATAGCGCAGGCGGCGGGTGCCCGCGTGGTATCGGTGAATGGTCGTGGTTATGGCCGGGCCTGCGCGGCGGGTGTGGCAGCCGCCGGCGAGGGATGTGGCATCATCCTGTTCCTGGATGGTGATGGCGCCGACAGGGCGGACCTCGCTGACATGCTGATCGCTCCTATCCGTGCCGGCACGCATGATTTCGTCATCGGGTCGCGTGTCCGCGGTGTCCGGGAGCCCGGCTCGATGAGCTGGCATCAGGTGCTGGCGGGAAGGCTCGCTGGCTGGCTGATCTCCCTGCTCTACGGTGTCCGCTATACGGATATGTGCGCGTTTCGCGCCATCAGCCGCGAGGCGCTGGCTCGGCTCGACATGCGCGAGACGACCTATGGCTGGAATGTCGAGATGCAGATGAAGGCGGCGCGCGCCCGCCTGCGCGTACTTGAAGTGCCAGTCCCGTATCGGCGCCGTGCCGGGGGAAGTTCGAAGGTGGCCGGCACACTCGGCGGCAGTATGCGGGCCGCCTGGCGGATTTCCCTGACAGTCACCCGGCTGGCTCTCGCGAAAAAGGGGTGACGAGAGCGCATGGCTCGCCTACTGTGAACGCAAGGCTCAGCCGATAAAGAGCCAACAGGGAGGCGACATGGGACTCTTGGAACCCACGCCCGGCGGTAACCATCTGCAAATCCGTCGCCGGGACGTATTGGCTTTGGCGGCCGGTGCCGCGGTTGGCGCCGTGCCGGGATTGGCGCGTGCGGCGGCCCCATCCGGACAGCTTGTATATGGGGTGCATATATCGCTGGCCCCCACCTGGTTCGATCCAGCCGAGACGCAGGGAATCATCACGCCGTACATGCTGCTTTATGCGCTGCACGACGGCCTGGTGAAACCCATGCCCGGCCAGCCGCACGCGCCATGTCTCGCGCGGTCCTGGTCGGCCGCAGAAGATGGCCTGAGCTACGACTTCGTGCTCCGCAAGGAGGCGCTCTTTCACAATGGCGAGCCGGTCACCGCGGAAGATGTGAAGTTCTCGTTCGAGCGCTACCGCGGTGCGGCACATGCGCTGATGAAGGAGCGCGTGGCAGGGGTCGAGGCGCTGGATGCGCAGCATGTTCGGTTCAAACTGAAGGAGCCGTGGCCCGACTTCCTCACCTTCTATTCCGAGGCCAGTGGCGCTGGCTGGATCGTGCCGAAAAAATACGTCGAGAAGGTCGGAGAGGACGGTTTCAAGAAGGCGCCCATCGGCGCCGGTCCCTACAAGTTCGTCTCCTTCTCTGCTGGCGTGGAACTGGTCCTGGAGGCGTTTGAGCAGTACTGGCGCAAGCAGCCAACTGTGAAGCGGCTGGTATTGCGGGTCATACCGGATGAGGCGACGCGGCTTGCCGCGCTGAAGCGCGGCGAAGTCGACATCGCGTACTCGATCCGCGCTGAGTTGGCGGAAGAGCTGCAGCGTACGCCAGGCCTGACGCTGAAGCCGACGGTCATTCAGTCGCCGTTCTGGCTGTATTTCGCCGATCAGTGGGACCCGAAATCACCCTGGCAGGATCAGCGCGTACGTCAGGCCGCGGCTCTGGCCATCGACTACAAGACCATCAATCAGGCGCTGACCCTCGGCTACTCACCGATCACCAACAGCATCATTCCCGAGAGTTTCGAGTTCTACTGGAAGCCGCCGCCGGCCGTGTACAATCCAGGCAAGGCGAAGGAACTGCTCAGTGCCGCTGGTTTTGCCAATGGGTTCGATGCCGGCTTCTACACCTGCGATATTTCCTACGGAAATCTCGCTGAGGCGGTCTTGAACAACCTTGGGCAGGTCGGCATTCGCGCCAGGCTGCGTCCGTTGGAGCGCGCGGCGTTCTACAAGGGATACGGCGACAAGTCGTTCAAGAACATCGTCCAGGGTTCCTCCGGGGCTTTCGGCAATGCCGCGACGCGGCTGCAGGAGTTCGTGGTGAAGGGGGGTGCCTATGCCTACGGCAGCTATCCCGACATAGACGAGTTGTATCCAAAGCAGGCATCGGAAGGCGATCACGCGAAGCGCGAGGCGATCCTGCACAAGATGCAGCAGTTGACGCACGAGAAGGCGATCTTCGCGCCGATCTGGCAGCTTGCCTTCATTAATGGAACAGGACCGCGGGTTGCTCAGTCGAGTTTCGGCAGCATCCCGGGATTCCCCTACACGGCGCCGTACGAGGAGATCACGCAGAAGACTTCGTAGCAGCAAGGGAGGGCAGGTCGATGCAACGCGACGTGACGTCCGTACCCAGGCTTTCTGCGACCCGCCGCGAGATGCTTGTGCTCGCGGCACTCGGTATGGCTGGCGTTCGACCAGCCATCGCTGCTCCCAAGGGGCAACTCACCTATGGCGTGCACATCTCGTTGGCGCCGACTTGGTTCGATCCAGCCGAAACGCCATCCCTCGTCACACCGTACATGATCTACTACGCATTGCACGACGCGATGCTGAAGCCGATGCCGGACGAGCTGATGGCGCATAGCCTCGCGGAATCCTGGTCGGCGACCGAAGACGGCATGAACTACAGCTTCGTGCTGCGCGATGGTGTGACTTTCCACAATGGAGAGAAGGTAAGGGCGGAGGACGTGAAGTTCTCTTTCGAGCGCTATCGTGGCGCCGCGAAGGGACCTATTCACGACCGTGTCGCCGCGGTCGAGATAAATGACGACAGGCATATTGCCTTTAAGCTGAAGAATCCCTGGCCGGACTTCCTAACCTTCTATGCTGCCACCACTGGCGCTGGCTGGATCGTCCCGAAGAAGTACGTAGAGAAAGTCGGCGACGAGGGCTTCAAGAAGGCGCCTGTCGGTTGCGGGCCGTACAAGTTCGTCTCGTTCAACCCCGGCGTCGAGCTCGTGCTCGAAGCGTACGAGGGATACTGGCGCAAGCCTGTCAGCGTGAAGCAGCTCAACCTCAAGGTGATCCCCGAGGAGGCGACGCGTCTTGCGGCATTGAAGCACGGCGAAATCGACATCGCCTATTCGATCCGCGGAGAACTGGCGCAGGAGATACTGCAGACGCCGGGACTGTCGCTCGCACCAACGGTGATTCAGTCACCGTTCTGGCTGTATTTCCCCGAACAATGGGACGCGAAGTCACCTTGGCATGACGTGCGCGTTCGCCAGGCGGCGCGGCTGGCGATCGATAACAAGACGATCAATCAGGCGCTGACACTGGGCTTTTCGCATATCCACGGCAGCCTGATTCCGGACAATTTCGAGTTCTTCTGGCAGCCTCCGCCTCTGGTCTACGATCCGGAACAGGCGAAACGTCTGCTGGCAGACGCCGGATATCCGAATGGCTTCGATGCCGGTTACTACAATTGCGACAGTTCGTACGCGAATGTGGCCGAAGCCACCAACAATTACCTGGGTGCCGTCGGCATACGGGCAAAACTCCGGCCTTTGGAGCGCGTCTCGTTCAACCAGCAGTTTGCCGAGAAGAAGCTGAGGAACATCATCCAGGCAGGCAGCGGCTCGTTCGGGAACGCGGCGACACGGTTCGAGACATTCATCTGCAAGGGGGGCGCCTACGCCTATGGGAGCTATCCCGATCTCGATGCGATGTTCGAGCAGCAGGCGGTGGAACTGGACCACGGCAAGCGTGCCGAAATTCTGAACAGGATGCAGCAGATCCTCTACGAGCGCGCGATCGGCATCCATCTGTGGCAGCTTGCCTTCATCAACGGCGTCGGGCCGCGTGTCGCGGAGGCCAATTTCGGGCGGATTGCCGGCTTCCCCTACACCGCACCCTACGAAGACCTCAGGCTGAAAAGCACGTGACGGAGCACGATGGATGACGACACGACGCGACGTCCTGGGTCTCGCTGCACTTGGCATGGCGGCCAGCGCCGTGCGGCCGGCCAAGGCGGCTGCGCCATCGGGCCAGCTCACCGTTGGCGTCCACATCACGCTGGCGCCCACCTGGCTCGATCCGGCGGAGACGGCAGGAATCATCACGCCTTTCATGGTGCTGTACGCGCTGCATGACGGCGTAGCGAAGCCGATGCCGGAAGGGAATCCCTCACCTTCACTGGCGGAATCCTGGTCGGCTGGTGAAGACGGGCTGAGCTATGAGTTCGTGCTGCGCAAGGAGGCCAAGTTCCACGACGGCTCGCCGGTTACTGCCGATGACGTGAAGTTCTCGTTCGAGCGCTATCGTGGTGCGGCGCATGGCTTACTGAAGGAGCGGGTAGCCGCGGTGGAAACACCCGATCCGCAGCGAGTTGTGTTCAAGCTGAAAAACCCGTGGCCCGACTTCATCACGTTCTATACCGTCGCGTCCGGTGCCGGTTGGGTCGTGCCGCGCAAATATGTGGAGAAAGTCGGCGAGGACGGGTTCAAGAAGGCGCCCATTGGGGCTGGCCCCTACAAGTTCGTCTCCTTCACGCCGGGCATCGAACTGGTGCTGGAGGCGTTCGAAGGTTACTGGCGCAAGACTCCGAGCGTGAAGCGCATCGTGCTCCGCGTCATTCCTGATGAGTCGACGCGCCTTGCGGCTTTGAAGAACGGCGAAATCGACATCGCCTATTCGGTGCGCGCGGAACTAGCGGAAGAGCTGCAGCGCACGCCGGGGCTCACCCTGCGGCCAACCGTAGGGTCCGCGCCTTACTATCTGTACTTCCCGGAGCAGTGGGACGCGAAATCGCCGTGGAACGACCGCAGGGTTCGGTTGGCCACGAAGTACGCGCTCGACTACAACACGATCAACAAGGCGCTGACACTCGGCTATTCGCACATCACCGGCAGCGTCATTCCCGAGAACTTCGAATTCTACGAAAAGCTGCCGCCGCCGGTCTATGATCCGGAAAAGGCGAGGCAGCTTCTGGCAGAGGCCGGTCATCCGAATGGTTTCGACGCCGGCTTCTACACCTGCGATGCTGCCTACGCGAATCTCGGCGAGGCTGCGCTCAACTATCTCGGCGAGGTCGGTATCCGCGCGAAGCTGCGGCCACTGGAGCGGGCGGCGTTTTTCAAGGGCTATGCCGAAAAGAAATATAGGAACATCATCCAGGGCGCGTCCGGTGCGTTCGGCAACGCTGCCACGCGGCTGGAGGAGTTTGTTGTCAAGGGCGGCAACTATGCCTATGGCAGCTACCCTGAGATCGATGAGTTGTTCCCGTTACAGGCGGTGGAACTGGATCGTACGAAGCGCGCCGCGATCCTGGCGAAGATGCAGCGACTGCTGGATGAACGGACGATGTATGTATCCATTTGGCAGCTCGCGTTCATCAGTGGCGTCGGGCCAAGGGTGGGCGAGTCCGCTTTCGGACGGATCAAGGGTTTTGTCTATACGGCGCCTTACGAGGATATCACGCTGAAGAGCGCGTAGAGAGATCGCCATGAGGGTCAATTGCCTCACCCGGTACGCCGTCATGGCGGGCGAAGGCCCGCTATCCGCGTCTTGCCATCCGGCGGGAACCAAAGACGTGGAAGCCGACTTTCGTTGGTATGACGGTTGGAGTATCTCGTCATGAAGCAGTTCATTACGCGGCGGCTGGGATATTCGCTGCTTTCGCTGCTGCTACTGTCGCTGACCATCTTCTTCTTCGTTCGCGTCACCGGCGATCCTGCCGCGCTGCTGGTGGAGCCTGGCGCCAGCGAGGCGGATATCGCCGCGATCCACCAGAAGTTCGGCCTCGATCAGCCGCTTTGGACGCAGTACGGGCTGTTCATGGTAAGCCTGTTCCGCGGCGACTTCGGCCAGTCGTTCTACTACCAGACGCCGGTGTTCGACCTGTACCTCGATCGTTTGCCGAACTCGCTGATATTGGCATTGGTCGCGATGGTGTTTTCGCTGCTTGTCGGCATCCCGACCGGCATTCTCGCCGCGGTGCGCGTTGGCCGGTTCTGGGACAGCGCAGGCAAGCTGTTCGCGCTTCTCGGTCTGTCGCTGCCGTCATTCTTCGTCGGCCTTGTGCTGATCCTGCTGTTTTCCGTCTATCTGGGTTGGCTGCCGTCATCCGGATCAGGCGGCGTGTTGCACATCCTGATGCCGGCGTTCGCATTGGGCTGGTATTTCGCCGCCGCGCATATGCGCCTGACGCGTTCGTCCATGCTGGAGGTGCTAGGCTCGGAATACGTCAAACTCGCTCGGCTCAAGGGCCTGCCGCAATCCCTGGTGATCGCCAAGCACGCCTTCAAGAACGCGTTGATTCCGGTGTTGACTTTGGCCGGCATCAACCTCGTGCTTATGATCAACGTTGCCGTGGTGGTGGAAACCGTGTTTGCTTGGCCTGGCATCGGGCGGCTGTTGTATGAAGGCATCAACTTCCGCGATTTCCCCGTCGTGCAGGGTGTGGTGATCATGGGCGGCACCATGATCGTGGTCGTGAACCTGCTCGTTGATATCGCCTACGCCGTGATCGATCCCCGGATCAGAGTGGAGAAGTGACGGTCATGAGCACTACGACAGAGACGATTGCCCTTTCGTCGCCATCGCCGCCACGCATTTCGGGACGGCGGCTGGGCGACCTGCCGCTGATCCCGATCATCATCCTGGCGGTGATCGCCTTCATGGCAATTTTTGCCAACGTGCTGGCGCCGCATGATCCCGAAGTCGGCAGCCTTACCGCGCGCTTCAAGCCGCCGTTCTGGCAAACGGGCGGCAGCATGAATCACCCTCTGGGCACAGACCAGTTGGGACGTGACGTGCTGTCGCGGCTGATCTTCGGCGCGCGTGTGTCAATGGTTGTGGGGTTCACCGCGGTCATCGTCGCCGGTGTCATCGGCACATGTCTCGGCATCCTCGCCGGGTATATCGGCGGCTGGGTGGATCAGGTGATCATGCGCCTCACCGATGCCTGGTTGGCGCTGCCGGCGCTGACATTCGCGATCTTCCTCGCCGCCATTGTCGGGCCGAGTATGTGGAACATCGTGATCATCCTTGGCGCCGTCTATTGGACACGCTACGCGCGAGTTGTGCGCGGCGAGGTGCTGTCGTTGAAGGAACGGGAATTCGTTCGCCTCGCCATCGTGGCCGGCTGCTCCAAGCTGACGATCATGCGCCGCCACATCCTGCCCAATGTGGTGAATTCGGCGATCGTCCTGGCGACGCTGATGCTCGGCGTCGTCATCGTGACGGAAGCATCGCTGTCATTCCTGGGCGTGGGCGTTCCGCCGCCGCAGCCGGCATGGGGACTGATGCTTTCCGATGGCAAGCAAGGGTTGATGGTGGGCTACTGGTGGCTCACCGTGCTGCCCGGATGCTGCATCATGCTGATGGTGCTTTCCGCAAACCTTCTCGGGGATTGGCTTCGTGTCAAACTCGACCCTCAGCTCCGTCAGCTCTGATCCGCAGCGCAGTACGGTGGCTGTATCTGGCCGCCCGCTGCTGGAGATCGACAATCTCTCGACGCACTACATCTCGGCCTCGGGCACGCGTGTGGTGCGTGCTGTCGATGAGGTCTCCCTGCGCGTCCATCCTGGCGAGACCGTCGGCATTGTCGGTGAATCGGGGTCCGGCAAGAGCACGCTAGCACTGAGTATCCTGCGGGTGCTGCCGCCGGCCGCGCGCATCGTCTCGGGCCAGATGTGGTTTGAGAACGAGGATCTGGCGCAGAAGACCGACGCCGAGATGCGTCATGTGCGCGGCAAGCGCATTGCGATGATCCTGCAGGACCCGATGGCGTCGCTGAATCCGCTGTTCACCATCGGCAATCAGGTTGCCGAACCAATCCGGGTGCATGAGGGTACCCCCCGTGCCAAGGCTTGGCAGCGTGCGTGCGATCTGCTGAAGGCGGTGCGCATTCCCTCGCCGGAGACGCGCGTGACGCAGTTTCCGCACGAGATGTCGGGCGGCATGCGCCAACGCATCGTGGGTGCTATCGGCATCTCCTGCGAGCCGCGCCTGCTCATTGCCGATGAGCCGACGACAAGCCTCGATCTGACAATACAGGCGCAGTATCTCAATCTGCTGCGGGAACTGCAGCGCGAGCATGGGCTGGCGCTGATCTTCATTACTCACAATCTCGGAATTGTCGCCAAGATGTGCGACCAGCTCGTGGTGATGTATGCGGGGCGCGTAGTCGAGTCCGGTCCCGTGTCGCGGATCTTCAATGCGCCCGCGCATCCCTACACCAAGGCGCTGCTGAATTCGATCCCGCGCATGACGGACAGCCGCCAACGCCTGACAGCGATCGATGGTCAGCCGCCGGACCTGTCCGCACTGCCGCGCGGTTGCGCCTTCGCCGCGCGTTGTCCGGCGGCATTTGATCGCTGCCACAAAGAGGCGCCCCCGGAATTCAATCTTGAGGCCGGACGAACCGCGCGATGCTGGCTTGCGAGCGTCGCGGTGCAGGCCGGAGCCGCGTAATGAACGTGCTCGAGGCCGCAGGACTCACCAAACACTTTCAGGCGCGCCGAGGCGTGTTCGGTGGCAGCCGTGGCGTGGTCCGTGCAGTGGACGACATCTCGTTCGCGGTCGAGAGCGGCCGCACGTTGGGTGTTGTCGGCGAGTCGGGCTGCGGCAAGACGACGACCGCCAAATTGGTGCTGGGATTGGAGCAGCCGACTGGCGGAAGCATTCGGTTTCAGGGACAGGACCTGCAAACACTCGATGCATCGGAGCGTCGGCATTACCGGAAATCGGTGCAGGCGGTGTTTCAGGACCCGTACGCTTCATTGAACCCGCGTATGCGGATCAGCGACATCATCGCCGAACCGCTGGTCACCAACGAAACTGTGACCTCAGGCGAACTGCGCAAACGCGTGCTCAAGCTGCTTGATCTCGTCGGGTTGCCAGAACGCTCGGCGGATCTGTTCCCGCATGAGTTCTCCGGCGGCCAGCGGCAGCGCATCGCGATTGCCCGCGCGCTGGCCCTGTCACCGAGACTGGTGGTGCTGGACGAACCCGTATCCGCATTGGATGTGTCGATCCGCGCGCAGATCCTGAACCTGCTGCGCGATCTGCAGGAGCAGTTAGGACTGGCGTACCTGTTCATCGCGCACGATCTCGCGGCGGTGGCGCATATGAGCCACACCATCGTCGTGATGTATCTGGGCAAAATCGTCGAAATGGGCGATGCCCAGACGCTCGCGCGGACGCCCAAGCATCCGTACACCGCGGCGCTGTTTTCGGCGGCCCTGCCGAGCCATCCGGATGAGAGGCGCGAGGAGATCATCCTGGCAGGCGAGGTACCCAGCCCGCTGAACCCGCCATCCGGCTGCCGCTTCCATCCGCGTTGCCCGCACGCAATGCCGATTTGCGGACAGCAGGAGCCGATGCTGGCGGAGCAGGATAACCGCATCGTCGCCTGCCACTTGTATAGTGGGGCAAGACATTAGTTGCTTTGTACAGCTCTCCCGCTCTCGCGGGTGAGGTGTACACATCTACACACCCACGACAGCGGGCATCCAATTCGTGGCGCGCCGTTCCAGTCTCGCTTCCGTGGCCTCACCGTCATAATCCGGCGCTGCGGGCTTCTGCGTAAACCCAGCGCGATCGTCCAGACAGTTCACGTTGACCACTGCACGCAGGCCGTTGGTGGTCTCGCAAACCGCGCCGACGTAGACACCACAGCGACGGCAAAGCAGGTAATCCGCGGTGCGAGAGCCGAAGCGATAGCGCTCCAGCAGCGACGTGTCCGCCACGGTGATCTCCACCAGCCCGTCGCGGTCGGACAGCGTCCGAGTGCCGTGTGAACGGCAGAACGAGCAGGAGCAGGAACGAAGCGGTATCTCCGACGGCGGCTTGGAAAGCCGTAGCCGGACAGAGATGGTTCCACAGTGACAGCCGCCGGCGTGAAGCATGGGGCACCTCGCGTCATGCAAGGGCCACGCTAGGCGGTTGAGACAACTGGGGCTAGCCTCTGCGATCGACTGCGAAGGAGCTAGCCATGCTTCGCAAGGAACAGAACGAGTTTCTGACTCGGACCGGCCGGAGCACTCCTATGGGTGAGATGTTCCGCCGCTACTGGATGCCGGCGCTGCTCAGCGACGAATTGCCGGAGAACGACGGCCCGCCGGTACGTGTGCAGCTTCTGTCGGAGAAGCTGATCGCCTTTCGCGATACACGGGGCCGCTACGGGCTCATGGATGAGTTCTGCGCGCATCGCGGTGTATCGCTCTGGTTCGGACGCAATGAAGAATGCGGACTGCGCTGTCCCTACCATGGCTGGAAATACGACGTGACTGGCCAATGTGTGGAAATCCCGTCCGAACCGGAACGCAGCGGCTTCCGGGCCATGATCAAGCTGCGCTCCTACCCGCTGGTCGAACGTGGCGGCGTGCTGTGGACCTATATGGGACCGCCGGAACATCAGCCGGGATTGCCGGAGTTCGAATTCGCCATGGTACCGCCGGAGCAGACCTACACGTCGAAGCGACTGCAGTACTGCAATTGGCTCCAGGCGTTGGAAGGTGGCATCGATTCGAGCCATGTGTCGTGGCTGCATCGCGACGCGCTGCGATCCGACCCGCTGATGCAAGGCTCGCGCGGCAACCAGTACAACATTGGCGATACGGCACCGGTGTTCGAGGTCGTGGATCAGCCGGCTGGTCTGTTCATTGGCGTGCGGCGCAATGCCGAGGATGGCTACTACTGGCGTATCACGCCCTGGTGCATGCCGTCATTCACCATGATCCCGCCGCGCGGCAATCATCCCGTGCATGGCCATTTCTGGATTCCGATCGATGATGAGAACTGCTGGGCATGGAGCTTCGACTATCATCCGACACGGGCGCTGACCGCAGCCGAGTTGCAGGCGATGCGCGATGGCAAGGGGATCCATACGCGCGCGATTCCCGGTACCTACATTCCCGTTGCCAATCGCGACAATGACTATCTGATGGATCGTGCGGCGCAGAAAGCGGGCTCGACGTATAGCGGCGTCGCCGGTATCGCCATGCAGGATGCGTCGCTGCAGGAGAGCATGGGGCCGATCATGGACCGCTCGCGCGAGCATCTGGTGCACACCGACAACGGGATCATCATGGCGCGGCAGCGCCTGATGCGCGCGGCGCGTGCACTGGAGAAGGGTGAGCCGCCGCCTGGCACCGATCCGGCGACGCATCGCCTGCGTTCGGCGTCTGTGGTGCTGCCGCGCGATGCGGCGTTCGTGGACGCGGCACGGGATGCTCTGACCGCGCGGCCTGGCGTGCCGCCGACATCTGTATAGGGGAAGGACATGGCCTGGAAACGCATGGTGCTGCAAATCGGCATGGGGACCGACATTCGCGGCGCTGACTACACGAAGGCGGCCGTGCGCGCGCTGCGTGACGCGCTATGGCACAACTCGCTGAGCATCGCCGATGCCGTTGGGCTGCACGTGGATTCGATGCGCGTGGAAGTGACGATTGGCGTGCCGAAACCCGAGCTGGTGGACAGGGCGCAGGTTCTGGCCGTGCTGCCGCACGGCACCGGTACGGTGAACGTGGTTGAAGGTGGCCTGGAGATCCCCAATGACGCAGGCACGAACTCCACCGTCATTGCCAATGCCGCCGCCGTCGTGCGGCTCGACGTATAGGAGGTGGTGGCGATGGCCAAGCGCATCATACTGGAGATGGGCAGTGGGAACGACCTGCACGGCGGCGACTACACCAAGGCCGCGCTGCGTGCCGTACAGGACGCCCTGCATCACAGTTCGCTAAGCTTCATCCGCAGCTTCGGGCTGGATTCCCGGAAGATGCAGGTGGAGGTCACGATAGGCGTGCAGCAGCCAGACAAGGTCGATGCCGCCGCGGTGAAGGCGTCTCTGCCGCATGGCGAAGTGACCGTGAAAGTGGTGAAGGGCGGTTTGGATGTTCCGGATGAAACGTCCAGCGACGTCGCCGTGATCGCCAGCGCGGCAGTTGCGGTCAGGATGGAACTGCCGCAGGTTAAGCGGGCGTAATGGGAGAAAGTCCAATGGCCAGCTACGAATACACGACGCAGGACGTCGAATACCTGCGCCATGGCGACCGGACGTTCATGGCGCGGCTGTTCAAGCCGCAGGGCAAGGGGCCGTTCCCGGCTATCGTCGAAGTGCATGGCGGTGCCTGGTGCAACGGCGATCTGAACGAATGCCAGATCTATGCGGAAGGCTTCGCGCGCACCGGATTGGCGGTGGCGGCGATCGATTTCCGCCACGCCGGCGACGCCTATCCGACGTCGCTTGCCGACATCAACTATGCGATCCGCTGGGTGAAGGCGCACGCCTCCGATCTCAACACGCGTGCCGACCTGGTCGGCATCGCCGGCCAGTCGAGCGGCGGGCATCTCGGCATGCTGGCGGCGATGCGGCCGAACGATCCGCGCTACGCGGCGATCCAGTTGCCGTCATCTGCGCCGGCGGTTGACGCGACAGTGCGCGCGGTCGCGATGCTGTGGCCGGTGATCAATCCGCTCTCGCGCTATCGTCACGCGCTGCGCGCGCGTGATTCGGCGAACCCGCCGGCCTGGGTGGGCAATATCCCGCAGCGGCACGATCTGTACTGGAAGACCGAGGCGAATATGGCCGAGGGCAATCCGATGCTGATCCTGGAGCGCGGTGAGAAGGTGCAGTTGCCGCCGGTCATCTGGATCCAGGGTCAGCCCGACATCGTGCACGACTATCGTGATCCGGAAGCGCCGATAGAGGGCAACGAGCCGCAGCGTTTCGTCACAAATTATCGCAAGGCCGGTGGCGAGATCGATCTGCTCTACATCGACAACGCGAAGAAGCAAGGCCCCGGTTCATTCGAGCCGGCAGCCGCATTCTTCCATCGGCACATCAAGGTCTAGTCGTCAT
>CAYRTL010000069.1:0-28709 GCA_964427005.1 uncultured Acetobacteraceae bacterium | reverse complement strand
CTAGGCCACTTCGACCTGGCTGATCAGGCCGGAGGCTACGGCAAGCGCTGTTTCGACCGACAAATCGTCCATCCGCTTGCTACGCGAGAGCGCTGCGGCGGCGCGCGGACCGGACGGTGAATATTCGTCCGCCGGCGTCGGGCCGAACAGGCCCAGTGTCGGTGTACCGGCGGATGCGGCGAGGTGCATGAGGCCGGAGTCATTGCCGACGAACAGGGCGCAGCGGGCAAGGCAGGCGGCGACTTCGGGAACGCTGAGCTCGCCAACCAGATCAATGGCCTCCGGCAACCTGGACAGCAATGGTTCGGCCATCGCGCGTTCGGCATTGCCTGGGCCGGCAAAGATGACAGGCAAGGCACCTTTCAGCGGACCATTCTCCAGGGCGCGATGCAACGAAGCAAAGCGGTCGGGCGGCCAGACCTTGTCTGGCCAGTTTGCGGTTGGCCCGAGCCCGACAAGGGGGCGCCCGGCGGGCAGCAATGCAGCGGCGCGGGCGCAATCTTCGGGCGCGGTCCACGCGACTGGCAGCGGCGGTGGAGCGAGGTCGAGGATCGCCGCAAGCTGTGCGATCTTATGGCCTGACCTCCGCCGCATCACCGCGCGGCGGCGTGTCGGCACCATCCAGGCAATCGTCGAACCACGGATGTCCACGACGAGGTCCCACCGTGTCGTGACTATGCTTGTCCAGAAAGGGATCCAGTGCAGGCGGTAGGGTTGTTTGTCGAGCACGATGGTGCGCTCGCGGTTCGGCATGCGCGCGAATACGCCTTCCGCAACTGGACCGCATGCCACGGTGATGCGTGCATCAGGATGCGCGTGGATCAGGTGATCCAGCAGACCTGTAGACAGCACCGCATCACCCAGGCGGTTGGAGGTCACGAACAATATGCGATGGGCCATGGGGATTGGTGACGTGTGCGTTTGTACAACGTCATGGCCGGGCCGTCCTGGCCATGACGTTGGGGTATTAGCAGCCTACCCTTCGTCAGGTCGAGCGGACCAGATCAGCCAGGTCATCGCGCGCGCGCTCGATGAGCGACCATGGGACGGGACCGCTCGGAAAGTGTCCCCCGACGATCGCGCTGAGTACGCCATTGGCGCGCTCCAGGTTGCGGCGATCCTGTTCGGCGTGCGTTTGTCGCCAGCGTCCGATCAGCGCGTCGCGATAGCTCGTGAGCTTGCGCGTCGCTTCGGAGAAGTCGTGGCCCTCCTTGTGGGGACGCTCCGCCAGGAGCTTCTCCACCGCGCGCAAGGCTTCAGACCCGTTCATGGACGCGTCCCTTCCGCAGGTCGCAGGTCAAAGCCTTGGTGGTATGGATGCTGGTGTTCGGATCGCCGTAGATCGCCAGCAGCACGTTTGCCGGGTCGCCCTGTGTGTAGCCTTCCCAGCCGAACACCCAGGGCATGCCCACCTGGTGGATTACTTTGCCATCGACGATGAACGGACGCACGCGTTCGGTGACGAGGGACTTGGCTTCGATCTCGCCACGCGCCGTACTGAGTACGACCCAGTCCAGATTGGCGATCCCAAGATCGCGCGCGAGTTCCGGCGAAATTTCGACAAACGCCTCGGGTTGCAACTCGGCCGTGTGCGGCATGACACGGGTCGGAATCCCGCCGCAGTGCAGTTCTGTCAGGCGGTACGTCGTGAACACGTAGGGATAGCGCGGGTCCTCTGGCGCGTGGAACTCATTGCCGGGCCGCGGCCACAGCTTCGTCGCCGGATTTATCTGTTGCTTGTAGAACGCATTGTGTACGGGGCTTTCCACTGGCTCATAGTATGTTGGCAGCGGTCCGTCCTTCAGCCCTGACGGGACGAACAGCAGCAGCCGGCCGTCCGGCTCCATGATGAATGCGTCATTGCCGCCGAGTGCATCCATACCTGTTGGATGCTCGCTCCAGTCCGGGCGCATGGTTGGCGCCTTCTTGGGCTGGAAGTCAGGAGTGTCGAGCCCGGTCCACTTCTGCTGTTGCGCGTCCCACCAGACCAGGCGCTTCCGCTCTGACCATGGATGCCCGTTCAGGTCCGCCGATGCACGATTGTACAGCGTGCGCCGGTTGTCGGGCCAGGAGAAAGCCCATCCCTGATGGCTGCCCGGTCCGCCCGGTCCATCCGGCTTGCGAGAGCGAGCCAGGTTGTGGTGCTGCGCGGGAAAGATTCCAGAATACATCCAGCCGCCACATGCCGTGCTGCCATCGTCCTTCAGCTCCTGAAAGCTGGAGACCTGCTTCTTGTCGGCGACGGTGTAGCCGCTGATTTCGCGCAACACCGCGGCGGCGTCAGGCTCCTGAATATCGCCGCTGACGGGATACTCCCATGTCAGCGCCCGGATTGGCGCATCGCATGGCCGGTTGCTTGCGGCGTACAGCTCCTTCAATCGCCGGCCGAGATGATAGAGGAACCACAGATCCGAGCGGGATTCGCCGGGTGGATCGCAGACCTTGTCGTGCCATTGGACCAGACGCGATGTGTTGGTCATCGTACCTTCCTTCTCGGCTGACATCGCAGCCGGAAGGAAGAACACCTCGGTGCCGATTTCGGCCGGCGTCATTTCACCACGCTGAACCAGCCGGCCCTTCTGCCAGAACTCTGCCGTCTCGGTCATGGCGAAGTCCCGCACCACCAGCCACTCGAGCTTAGTCAGGCCGCGTTCCACAAGCTCGGAATTGACTGCCCCGACTGCGGGATTCTGGCCGAACACGAATTGGCCTTTCATCACGCCATCTGCCATCGCAAGCGTCATCGGCAGTTGCGAGTGATCGCCGGTGATCTTCGGTACGAAGTCATAGCAGAATTGACGGTCCGGCTGAGCGTGCTCGCCATACCACGCCTTCAGCAGGCTGATCATGTATTTGGGCAGGTTGTGCCACCACCCGGTCGGCACCGTCTCTATGTCCAGGAACTCATCTAGCGTCTGATGGGGATTGCATGCATTGGGCTGCGGCAGATAGGTCGGCAGCATGTTGTACAGCGTGGGAATATCCGTGCTGCCTTGGATGCTGCAATGCCCGCGCAACGCCAGGACACCTCCGCCGGGGCGCCCGATATTGCCCAGGAGACCCTGAATGATCGACGCACATCGGATGATCTGCACGCCATATGAATGATGCGTCCATCCAACCGCGTAGCAGAAAGCCCCCGTGCGTTCGCGACCGGAGTTCTTGGTCAAGGCTTCACAGATGCGCAGGAATGTCGATCGCGGGCAGCCTGTAACCTGCTCGACCATCTCCGGTGTGTAACGCTCGAAGTGCCGGCGCATGATCTGATAGACGCAGTTGGGATGCTGCAGCGTCGGATCAGAAGGCGGTGGATGATCTGCGGTCCTCTGCACGCCTCCTTCAAAATGTTCGGTGGTGTGAAAATAGTGCTCGGCCAGCGCCGGAGGCAGTTTCTCACCCTTGTACTGCCACGTATCTGGAGTGTAGCTGCCGTTTTCCGGACTGAAGCCGGAGAAGACGCCCTCGTTTTCCTCGGCATCGCGGTAGCGCTCATCGATGATCGTGGCAATATTGGTGAAGGCGAGTGCGAATTCCTTGAACCACAGATCATTTACGAGAATGTAGCGGATAATCCCGCCCAGGAAGGCGATATCCGATCCGGATCGTATCGGCGCATGGATGTTGGCCAGCGCGGAGGTACGGGTGAAGCGTGGATCCACGTGGATCACCGTTGCCCCGCGAGCCTGTCCCTCGGTCACGAAGCGGAATCCCACCGGGTGGTTTTCCGCCATGTTCGAGCCCATCACCGTGATGCAATCTGCGTTGGCCAGGTCCCAAAGGGCCATGGTCGCCGCGCCTCGTCCGAATGTCGTCCCCAGACTGGGTACCGATGACGAGTGTCAGATGCGTGCCTGGTTCTCGATGTTCACCACGCCGAGACCGCCGCCCAACAACTTCTTGATGAGGTAGTTTTCCTCGTTGTCGAGCGTGGCTCCACCCAGTGAACCGATTCCCAGTGTGTGATTGACCACCGTGCCGCCCGGAAGACTCTGCACGAAGGTTTCGTCGCGGGTCTGCTTTACACGCTGGGCAATTCGCTCCATCGCCCAACTTAGCGGCCGGCGTTCCCAGTGGTCGGAGAACGGAGCGCGATAGAGCACGTGATTGATCCGCTTTTCTGAGAGCAGCATCCCCAGCGTGCCGGCGCCCTTCGGACACAGCGTGCCTTGGTTCACGGGGCTGCGCGGATCACCCTCGATATGTATCGGCGTGCCGTTCTTGGCATAGACAAGCTGTGCGCATCCGACCGCGCAGAACGGGCAGATGCTCGTGCCCACACGATCCGCCTCCTCGAGGCGCGGCCGCAGTTTACGCGATTGAGAGCTGCGGGCGGCCTCGCTCATCACGCTCTGACCAGCAAGCTGTCGCGGGATCGACCAGTCCGCTACGAATTCGGTGACACGCTCGCTCACGCGGCGGCGAAGCTTTTTCATGTGTTGAAACCTCCCCTTCGGGCAACAACCCAACGCGATGCGGAGGCCCTTGGTTCCGATAAGGGAACCGGAACCGCTGCGATGCATTCATGCCAGCGCGGGAGGCGGACATGCGATCGATCGACGGCGTCATTACCATCGTGCAGGAAACTCGCTTTGAACTGCTGGACGATGATGGTGTCGGTCACCTCTTCCTGTTGGATCATGGCGCCGCGCCGGAGCCCGAACAGCTTCCAGAGTTACAGCAGGAGCAGAGGCGTGTGCGTGTGTCCTACGCGGACGTAGAGGGCATCATTGGTCATATGGCAAAAAAGATCATGCTGCTGGATCCACGGTGATGGATATGCATCCGCGCGTGCTTGACTATCCGCAATCCGATCTCGATCGGGTGATTCCGGACGAGGCGGAGCTGACCGCCCGCACACTCGTCCGGCCTGGACGGTCCTACGGCTTCTTCACCGATACGACGCTGTGTATCGGCTGCAAGGCTTGCGAAGTCGCCTGCAAGGAATGGAACAATCTGCCCGCTGACAACATCCGGTTGACGGGCGACAGCTACGACAACACGGGCGCGCTATCGGCGAACACCTGGCGCCATGTCGCCTTCATCGAGCGGGAGATCCGTAGCGATCTTCAGACGCCGTTCCAGAGCGGCTGGCTGATGATGAGCGACGTCTGCAAGCACTGTCACAATGCGCCGTGCCTGGAAGCGTGTCCCACTGGCGCGTTGTTCCGCACCGAGTTCGACACCGTCGTGGTGCAGCAAGACGTATGCAACGGCTGTGGCTACTGCGTGCCGGCCTGTCCGTTTGGCGTGGTGGATATCAGCACGCTGGACGGCAAGGCGCATAAGTGCACGTTATGCTACGATCGGCTCAAAGGCGGACTGGAGCCGGCCTGCGCCAAATCCTGCCCCACCGATTCCATTCAGTTCGGAGAAGTCGAGGAGCTGCAACAGCGCGCCCAACGGCGTGTCGAGCAACTGCATCGGCTAGGGATTGACGGCGCCTATTTGTACGGCGTCCCTGGCGGGCCGGGAGCGACCGGGGGCATCGGTCATCTGAATGCGTTCTTCTTGCTGACCGACATACCGGAAACCTACAACTTGCCGACTGCACCGACGCGACCGGCGAACCGTGTTGCACCGAGTCTGGCGGCCGGACTTGCGACGGTCGCGGGACTCGCATTCGCGGCGCTGGCGTTCTTCGCGCGACGAATCTGAGGGGGTCAGATATGCCGGAAGGAATCGACCTCGGAGCCGAACGCAACCGGTGGGATGGCCGGACCTACTACGGCAAGCCGCAGCTAAAGCCGGCGCCTTTCAACAATGGTCTCGTCGGCACCTACGTGTTCCTCGCCGGCCTGTCGGGTGCCGCGCAGCTCCTGGCGACGATACTGGACCTCGTACACGGCCGTGCGGCGCAGGGGCCGGTACGTCGTGGCCGCTTGCTCTCCATGCTGGCGCCCACCATCGGCACCGCATGCCTCATCGCCGATCTCCACACGCCGAAGCGCTTCTACAACATGCTCCGGGTGTTCAAGACCACTTCGCCGATGTCGCTGGGGAGTTGGCTTCTTGTTACATTTGCCGCGGCCAGCGGTGTCACGGCTTCGCTGCAGGTCGTGGTGGATCGGGTGTGGTGGCTGGGTTGGCTGCGATGGCTCGCCCGGTTGACGCAGCTTCCCGCCGCACTCACTGGCGCCGGGCTGAGTACCTACACAGCCTCGCTGTTTTCTGCCACCAGCACACCGTCATGGGCCGCCGCACCCAAGAGCCTGGCGGTGCGCTATGGCGCAGCCTCCGTCGCATCGGCCGCGGCAGCGATGGGGCTGATGGAGGGTCGGACACTGCTTGGGCGAGATCTGGACAGCCTGGCTGTCGTCGCGCTGGCCGCCGAGCTGGCGGCGACGCTGACCGAGGAGGAAGCCAATCATCGCGCCGCTATAAATGTCCCTGAGGAGAAGGTGCTCAGCGTCGGACTTGGCGCGGTCGTGCCGCTGGGGCTCATGATGGCGTCGCTGCTGTTCACGCGGCGGCGCTCACGCGTGCTTACAACGGCCGCTTCGCTGGCCGTCCTTGCCGGCTCGCTTGCCATGCGGATCAGCACAATGGCGGAGGGGGACGAGACGGCGCGCCGGCCGGACATCAGCATGCGCTTCGCGCAGCCGGACAACTTACGGTAACGTCACCTCCGCAGTTCCTGCGGCAGTTCGTCCCAGACGACGCGGTCGTAGCCAAGGTTCGTCGCCATCTGCTCGACCCAGATCTTCACCTCCTCCGGGCTGGTCCCGACATGGTAGTCGGGGATTTCGCGCGCGTCGGGGTTTTCGGGATTGATCTCGCCGCTGTACTCGGCCCGATAGAGGCCCTCTTCAACCTTACGCAGCCTCGCATGGAATTCGCCGAGAGTGCGCTGCTTCTCAAGCACCATGATCATCTCCTGGACCGGTCGCTCTTGAACGCAGGCGGATATTGTCCGTTCCGCACTGCGCAACCGCTCGGTCCCGTGGAACGTTTCAGTGTCTGGTGAGCGCCGGCAAGGAGAAGCCACGTGTCCGACAATCCGCTTGAGAGAACGCCTGAACGCGAGGCACGCATCCGCGAACGAGCACATACGCTATGGGAAGAGGATGGTTGCCCGCCCGGTGGCGAAGACGCTTACCTCGAGCGGGCCGAAGACCTTCTGGCGATCGAAGAGCATCCGCAGGCAGGACTGATCTCACCGGAGCAGGCAGAGCCAAAGCCCGAAGAGGCGGAGATCGCGGAGAACTACGGCGAGTTTCCCGATCGGTTCACCGACCAGGGCGAGTGGCGGCAGACGCCATTCACGCGGAAGGAACTGCGCGAATACGAGGAAGGCAAGCTGCAGCCAACGCGAGGTGATGCGCCGTAGGTGTCATCGCCGCATATTCTTCACATCCTCCGCGGTCACCGCGGGTGCTGCATTGCCCCAACTGTTGCGGACATAGGTGAGTACCGAAGCTACCTGATCGTCTGAGAGCTTCCAGTTGAACGAGGGCATTCCTGGTCCGGTGGGAGCCAGCTCAGTTGCTACAGCGCGGGTTCCATCCAACACGACCCGCACCAGCGAGTCCGGCCGCTGCTGCTGCACAGAGGGACTACCCTTCAGTGTCGGCAGCATACGTGCGATGCCAGCGCCTTGCATTGTGTGACAGGCGGCGCACTCGTCGATATAGATCGCAAGCCCGGCCTTCATCGCGGGATCCTGCTCCGATACAGGCTTCGGCGGCGTCGCATTGCTGCCTGGCTGATCCAGCAGATAAGTGGCAGCGGCTCGCAAATCCTCGATTGCCCAGTTCGACGTGGAATCACTGATTTCCTCAGCCATGGGTCCGGACGCATCGGTGAACCGGTTGGTCCCCGTCTTCAGATACTCGACGATGTCATCGCGCGACCACGAACCTACGCCAATGCGATGATCGCCGGTGATATCGGGGGCGAGCCAGCCTTGCAGCGCATATCCCTGAAGATGGCGACTGTTCTCGTCCCCGCCCAGTGCATTTTTTGGCGTGTGGCAAGCACCGCAATGCCCGAGCCCTTCCACAAGGTACCCGCCGCGGTTCCAATCGGCTGGCTTGTCCGGCCGGTTCTGCCAGTCGCCCGCCTTGAAGAACAGGGCATTCCAAAAAACCATGCTCGCGCGAATGTTGAACGGAAATGGCAAGGTATTTGTGTTGACTGGATTGACCACCGGCGGGACGGTTTTCAGCCAGATGCGAATCGCCGCCACATCTTCCCGGGTCGCCTTGGTGTAGTACGGATACGGCATCGCTGGATAGAGGTGCACATCGCTGATGCCGTTGTGCATGGCATTGTAGAACTCTTCATCGGACCATGCACCGATGCCGGTTTCCGCATCCGGCGTGATGTTCGGCGTCACGATAAAACCGAACGGCGTCTCCAATCTGCGGCCGCCCGCCAGGAACTTGCCACCTGGCGCGGTGTGGCAGGCGGTGCAGTCACCGACGGTGGCCAGGTACCGACCCCGCTCTATCAGAGCATAGTCCTGCGGATCATCGGGCTGTGCACTGGCATTAGTCGCTACCGCCGCCGTCAGCAGCAACCCAGCCAGACCTGCAAGCAGAGTCTGGATCATGCCTGCACCAGCGGGCCAGGGTTCTTGAGGTACTGTTTGCGAATCGCATCCGCTGCCCAAAACGCAAGTGCCCCAACGGTGCCGGTTGGATTGTACCCAGCATTCTGCGGAAACGCGCTGGCGCCGACGATGAACAGGTTCGGCACATCCCAGCTTTGCAGATAGCGGTTCACCGCGCTGGTCTTCGGGTCGGCGCCCATCACCGCGCCACCACAGGTATGCGTGGTCTGGTATTTCGTGACATCATAGGGACCGGTGCGAGGGTTCTTCTCGATCGACCGCGGCCCCATGCGTTGGGTGACCTCCGCCAGACGGTCGGTGAGAAACTGCGACATCTTCAGCTCATTCTCATGGAAATCGAAGGTGACGCGCAGCAGCTTGTTGCCGTACGCATCGGTATAGGTGGGATCAAGATCAAAGAAGCAGTCGCGATAGCTGTAGCAACCGCCGTGGGTCACCGTTTCGTAGTTCGATAGATAATTGTCCGCGACAGCCTTCTTCCATGCCGAACCCCACTGTGGCGTTCCTTTTGGGACACGGGTTCCCAGGATCGGTCGGCCGTTCGTTTGCACTGCTCCGATATAGCCGCCGCCGACGAAGCCGGCCTCGCCGTGATCGAAGTTGTCACCATTGAACTCGTCAATGCACATCCCGATCGCGCCGGACGCGACGAACGGATTGAAATTGTGATCCTGGTCGAAGAACGCATCTACGCTTGACGTCACCTGATAGGAGTAGTTGCGGCCAATCACGCCCTGCCCGGTGCTCGGATCGTACGGAGTGCCGATACCTGACAGCAGCAGCAGGTGAATGTTGAACAATTGGAAAGCGCACAGCAACACCAGGTCCGCTGGCTGCTCCCACTCGTTTCCGGTGCTGTCCACATAGGTCACGCCGGTAGCGCGCCGGCCGGCGTTGTCCAGGTTCAGGCGCACCACATTGCACAGTGTCCGCGCTGTGAAGTTCGATTTGCGCAACAGGGCAGGCAACAAGGTGGTCTGCGGACTGGCCTTCGAATAGTTGCCGCAGCCAAACCACTCACAGAAGCCGCAATAGCTGCATGGCCCTAACGTGACCCCGAGAGGATTGGTGTAGGCCTGCGACAGATTGCCTGAGGGCTGCGGAAACGGATGATAGCCCATGTCCTGCGCGGCCTTCGCCCACAGCACCGGGCCATATGGCTGCTTCTGCGCGGGTGTGGGATAGCCACGCGAACGTGGTCCCTCGAATGGATTGCCACCCTGCTGTTTGTCGCCCTTGATGTTGCCTGCGGTTCCTGATGTGCCGCAGAGATATTCGAATTTGTCGTAGTACGGCTCGAGTTCGACGTAGCTGACGCCCCAGTCCTGGATTGTCATGTCTTCGGGCAGGAACTTCCTGCCGTATCGATCGGTCAGATGCGTCCGAAGCTCGAAATCACTTGGCAGAAACCGCCAGGTCTCCGCGTTCCAGTGCACGCCGCCGCCACCCACGCCGTTGGGCGGCATGAATGACCCCCAGGTGCGAATGGGCAGCGCGGTCTGGTTGACGTTGTGACGGAAGGTGAGCGTCTGCTGCGCGGGCCGCAGGAACAGGTCATGTCGAATGTGGTAGCGCAGTTCGTCCTGGGCGAAAGTCGGCGGAAAATGGGTCGCCGTATCGCGCCATGGACCACGTTCGATCGCTATCACGTTCAGCCCGGCGTCGGTGAGCTCCTGTGCGATTATCGAGCCGGTCCAGCCTAGTCCGACAATGACGACGTCGGTCTGCGGAAGCCTGCGTGCCATGCGGACCTCTTGATGTGTCAGCCTTTGCTGACCGTCCATTCAGGGCGGCCACCGATGCTGACGGGGGGCAATGGGTATTTCTCGTTGTAGCGCTCGACCCAATCCCGATAGTCGTAGCGAGCACCGGGAAAGCCGATCATCTTCCACGCCGCCATGTCGCGATTGCCACCATAAATCGGGTCGGCAAAGAAGCCCTCCTTCGTATTCGCCAGCAGCAGATCGAAGAAGGCCTTCCCGGATGCGCCTGGCATGGTGATCGAGCCGCTCTCCAATCCGGCGAGCACTTTATCCTGCTGGTCTGGGGGAATCTGCGGAAAGCTCTTTCCGGCGAAACTGGCGCGACAGTATTGATCCAGTGCCGCGAGTGATCGCTTGTAACGCATGGCCGGCGTAAAAGGTGATTGTGGGCCCTGGCGGGGATCTCCCTCCTGAAATGGCGGCCGCATGTACAGGCCGCGGGATTCCCCATATGCACCGGCTAGCTGGCGATCGATGAACACGGCACAGCCAGCGTCCTTTCCGCCTGGCCAATTTGGGTCAGGCGGGATCAGCCGATCTACCAACGCTTCGACGGTAGCCCCTTCTTCAGGCGAGAAGAATTGCCAGGGGCCAGGCCGCACGAACGGGGGCGACACGGTTTCGTTCGGGTTCCACCCAGGAACGCCGTGGAGTTCCGTGCTTCCTGCTGATGACACCGTCGCAAGGAAGCTGGCGGCGGCGGTACCGGCCAACAGATCGCGACGCGATATCCCACGCGATCCCATATTGACCGCTCCTTCCAACCGAAGCGGCCAACGCGCAGTTACTCGGCCGGTTCGCTGCCCAGCGTCCGTTCACGCCGATTCGAAGGTTATCGGCTGAGGGCGCGCTGCAACTGTGCCTTGTTCATCTTTGAGCGGCCGGGAATCTTACGCTTTGCCGCCTGCTGATAGAGCTGTGCCCTGGTGGGACCGCTGCGAGCGCGGCGCGCGGTGCTGCGCTTCCTCGCCGAGCCGCCTTCCTTGCGTTGTTGCGCGGTCTGACCGCGGCGCTCCTTCGCCTTGGTCCGCGAGTATTGGCGGCGGTTCTGCTTGGGCGACTGCTGATTCGACGCGCCCGCCTCGCTCAGCGCGATGGCGACGGCTTGGCGCCGGCTTTTCACCTTGCCCCCTCGGCTGCTCTCGAGTTCGCCGTGCTTCCATTCGTGCATGACCCGCCCGACGGTTTTCTTCTGCTCATTGCTCGGCTTTGCCATAAGAACCTCCATCTGGCTGAGGCGCTGGCGGCAGGCCGCCGCCAGCACTCCACGGTCAGTCTCAGGCAGCCTTCTTCTGTGCCTGCTGGTTGATGGCCTTCTTGGCCAATTGGTTCAGCAGCGTGTCGGCCTTCTTCTCTTCCTCGAGTGTTTCATGCATGAGCTGCGCGACGTCGTTCGCGCCCATCTGCTTGGCCCACGCCACCATGGTGCCGTAACGGGCCATCTCATAGTGCTCGACGGCTTGAGCGGCGGCGATGATTCCGGCATCCCGCACCGGCCCTTCAGGGAATTCTTCAATCACCTCCTCGCCTTCCTCGATCAGTCCATTGATCGCTTCGCAGGTCTGGCCTCGGGCGCGCTTCCCAAGAGCTTCGAAGGCCTTCTGCAGACGCTCGACCTGACCCTGGGTCTCCTCGCGGTGATGCGTCAGCGCTTCGCGCAATTCCTCACTGCTCGTCGCCTTCGCCATCTTCGGCAGCGCCTTCAGGATCTGCCGCTCGGCGTAGTAGACGTCCTGCATAAAGGTGAGCAGCAGGTCGCTCATCGTCTTTGTTGTCGCCATTGTCCCCTCGTTCTGTGCTGGACATCCAGTTGCTATGCCGCGCCAATTCCGCTGGCGCGACAGGCGGATAACCTTCAGCTCACGAAGTCGTTCGGCTGGCAGGGTGCAAAAGAACGTGTGTGCGGCTGCGCATTTCCGTCACGTTTGCGCGCACGTGCAACGTACAACGCAACGGCGGCTTGATGAGGTTGCGACTATCGAGGAAAACGCCGGCGCGATGTCAGCAGTGTTCCGCCCCGAGGCGAACCTCATCGTCAAGCTTGCCATCCTGGGGTCGTTGGGCCTGCTGGCGGGAGGCGTGGGTTGGTGGTGGTTGTGGCCGCGAACGGATTACCGCCGACATTCCAATTGGATCGTTGAGCAGCCAGTGCCATTCAGCCATGAACATCACGTCGCCGGGCTGGGCCTCGATTGCCGTTTTTGCCACACAACCGTGGAAACGGCAGGCGATGCGGGAATGCCGCCGACTTACACCTGCATGACGTGCCACTCTCAGATCTGGACCAACGCCGCAATCCTCGCGCCAGTGCGCAAGAGTCTCGCTGACGGGACGCCGCTTGTCTGGCATCGCGTCAATGACTTGCCAGACTACGTGTATTTCAATCATGCGATTCATGTCGCCAAAGGCATCGGTTGCTCGAGCTGCCACGGTGATGTGGAAGCCATGGCGCTGACGAAAAAAGCGAGCACCTTCACCATGGGATTCTGTCTGGATTGCCACCGCGATCCGGCGCCGCACCTGCGGCCCAGCGACCAGATATTCAACACCGAGTGGCATCGCAGCAATGACACGCCGTCACCCGATGCGCTGGTGGCCCAGTATCATTTGACAAACCGCAGACTGACGGATTGCTCGATATGCCATCGATGACGCGGCAATGGCGCAGCCTCGATGAGTTGTCGTGCAGCCCGTCGTTCCGGGCGCGAGTGGCCAACGAATTTCCCGCGCTGGTTTCTGCGCTCCAGGCACCGCATGGCCGTCGGGAGGTCTTGCGTCTCATGGGTGCCGCATTTGCCCTTGCCGGTCTGGCGGGCTGTGATGATGGTGCGCCTGGTGGCGAACTGATTCCTCCAGTGATGCCGTCGCCTGAAACTGTCGGACGCGGCAACAACATGTTCGCGACCGCGAGCATCCTTGCAGGTTACGCGACCGGCATTCTGGTGCGTCATGTCGCCGGACGGCCGATCAAGGTTGAAGGCAATCCGGCGCATCCCGCCAGTCTTGGGTCGACAGACGCAATCCAGCAGGCGGAGATCCTGAGCTTCTACGATCCTGATCGTGCCGCGGTCATGACACGCGACGGGGTACCGCAGGATTGGCAGACACTGCGGACCGCATTGGCGGATCAGCGGGAGAAGCTCGCGAACACGCATGGCGAAGGCTTCCGGCTGCTCACCGGGACCATGACGTCCCCCACACTCGGTCGTCAGTTAGCCGAATTGCAGCAGCGCTATCCTGCCATGCGGTGGCATCAATGGGAGCCAGTGTCGCGCGATGCCGTCCGCACTGGTGCGATGCTGGCGTACGGCCAGGCGGTGGAGATTGTGCCGAAGCTGTCCTCGGCAGATGTCATCCTGGCGATCGACAGTGATCTCTTGGACTCGGCTCCTGGGCACGTAAGGTTTGCCCGCGATTTTGCCAGCCGGCGCAATCCGGCACGCGATCCGCATATGAGCCGCGTGTATGCGATCGAGCCGACGCCCACATTGATCGGGGTGGCGGCCGATCATCGCTTCATTGCCGGCCCGAGGGACCTGCAACGCGTTACGGTCGCGCTGGCCGAGGCAGTCCTTCATGGCGTGTCGCCGTCTGATGCGCCGCCTTGGCTAAGTACGGTGCTGACCGATCTGCAACAGCATCGTGGCCGCGGCTTCGTACATATCGGGCCGCATCAGCCTGCCGAATTGCATGCGCTGGTGCATGCGATGAATGAGACTTTGGGTGGACGTGGCAGCACCTACGATCTGATTACCCCGGTGGAAGCCGCCCCCATCGATCAGGCGGCGTCGCTACGTGACCTGGTCGCGGACATGCAGTCCGGGCGCGTGGAGAATCTGGTGATTATCGACAGCAATCCGGTCTTCACTGCGTCGCCGACTTTGGGTTTTGCCGAGGGACTGAAGCGCGTTCCGTTTTCTCTCGCGCTGACGACGGAGCCGAACGAGACCAGCCAGCAGACGCAGTGGTCGCTGCCGCAAGCACATCCGTACGAGGACTGGAGCGATGCACGCGCATTCGAGGGTAGCGCCACAATTGTGCAGCCACAGGCGCAGCCGCTCTATGGCGGCATCAGCCCGCATCGCCTGCTCGCATGGTTTATCGATGATGGTGCGCCGACGGCACTGGAGCTTGTGCGACGGACCTGGCAGGCGTCGTTCAAGGATTTCGATCGCGATTGGCACGACGCGCTGGCCTCAGGCGTTGTTGCGAATACGGGAGCTCCGGCTGCCGATGTGAGGCTGCGTGCGGATGTGACAAGCGCGCGCCCGGTCGATGTTGCCGACCAACCTGTCGCGCTTCTTTTCCGGCCGGACCCTCATCTTTGGGACGGCCGCTTCGCCAATAATGCCTGGCTGCAGGAACTGCCACGTCCGCTCACTAAGCTGGTGTGGGACAACCCGCTGCTCATTTCACCTGAACAGGCACGGCTCCTGAAGCTGGTGAACGGCGACGAGGTTGCGCTGCGGATCGGGACACATGCCATAACGGTACCCGTGTGGATCATGCCAGGCCAAGCAGCGGATTGCGCCGTGGCATTGCTTGGATTCGGTCGTCGTGTTGTTGGTGCCGTCGGCGAAGGCGCTGGTTTTGACTTCTACCAATTCACCGGGCGGAGCGATACACCCCAACTCCTGAAGTCAGGATCGCATAAGGTTCTGGCAAGGACCGAGCATCACAACCCGCTGGACCAGACAGACGAGGATATCGTCAGGCACGGGAGCCTCGCCGCTTTCACAGCAGAGCAACAGTTCCTCGCTGACAGGTCAGAGCCGGAGGCGCTCTATCGTCGCGTGCCGCCCGGTCCTGCCGAGTGGGGGATGAGCGTCGATCTGAACGCGTGCATCGGCTGCAACGCGTGCGTTGTCGCCTGCATGGCAGAAAACAACATTCCCGTCGTCGGTAAGGAGCAGGTGATTCACGAGCGCGAAATGCATTGGCTTCGTATAGATCGCTACTATGCGGGTGACGCGACCGCGCCTGACATCTTCTTCCAGCCCATGCTGTGCATGCACTGCGAGCAGGCGCCGTGCGAAATCGTGTGCCCGGTCGCCGCGACGGTGCATGATGACGAGGGATTGAACGTGATGGTGTACAACCGTTGTGTCGGCACGCGGTTCTGCTCCAATAACTGCCCTTACAAGGTCCGGCGTTTCAATTACTTCGACTTCACCAGGCAGGAACATCGGCCGGCCGTGGCGCGCAATCCGGAGGTAACCGTGCGCGCTCGTGGCGTGATGGAGAAATGCACGTTCTGCCTGCAACGCATTGCCGCCGCGCGCATCGTGGCCGACGTCGAGAACCGCCCGGTTGGGGGCAATGAAGTACAGACTGCTTGCCAGGCTGCCTGTCCGACGCAGGCCTTCTCCTTCGGGAATATGGCGCAGAACGATGCCGATGTGCTGGCCCGCAAGCACAGCCCATTATCCTACGCATTGCTTCAGGACCAGAACACGCATCCACGCGTCACGTATGAAGCGCGAATCAGGAATATCAATCCGGCCATTGCCGGGGAGCAGGCATGAGCGACATCCCCGCGCCCAGTCCGTTCGATCCTGTCGTTCTGCCGGGCAGCAACAACGAGGATATGACCGACCATGTCTGCGGCCTGGCTTTGCGGGAACGCGCGTTCTTCTGGTGGTGGATCGCCATCACGCCATGTGTGCTGCTGACCGCCGTGCTACTGGGCGCGGTCCTCTACCTGTTCTACGCCGGCGTCGGCATCTGGGGCATTGACTGGCCGGTAGTATGGGGGTTCGCCATCATCAACTACGTCTGGTGGATCGCGATTGCCAGTGGGGGCACCTTCATCTCCGCATTGTTCTATCTGACGCGCTCGGAGTGGCGGAACTCGATCAACCGCATTGCCGAGTCGATGACACTGTTCGGCGCTGCCTGCGCGGGAATCTATCCCATTCTGCACCTTGGGCGGCCGTGGTTGTTCTACTGGCTGTTCCCCTATCCAAACACGATGCACATCTGGCCGCAGTTCCGCAGTCCGCTGCTGTGGGACTTCTTCGCTATCTTGACCTACATCATTTCATCGGTGCTGTTCTGGTATCTGGGCCTGCTGCCTGATCTCGCGACCATGCGCGACCGGGCGTTCGCGCGGCGGAAGCAGGTCTTTTACGGCATCCTGGCATTGGGATTCCGTGGCTCCGGGCATCAATGGCGCCAGTATCACGCCACCTATGCTGTGCTCGCCGCGATCATGGCGCCACTGGTCTGTTCGGTGCATAGCATCGTCGGCCTGGACTTTGCCGGAGCGGCCACCGTTGGCTGGCATTCCACGGAGTTCCCGCCCTTTTTCATCTTTGGCGCCTTCCTGTCGGGATTTGCCACCGTGCTGATCCTGATCATCCCGCTGCGGCGGCTGTTGCGGTTGGAACGCTATATCACGGGCCGGCACATCGACGTGCTTGGCCGCCTGATGCTGACCAGCAGTCTTTTCATTCTGTACGCATACGGCATGGACGCCTTCAGCATCTTTTACGGTGGCGAGTCAGCCGAGAAGATCGAATTCATCGAACGCGTCACGGGCTACTATGCCGGCATCTATTGGGCAACGATTGTCTTCAACATTCTTCTGCCGCAGCTCCTGTGGTTCCCGCGGGTGCGTATGAATCAGATTCTGGTGCTGCTGATCAGCTTCGGCATCATCATCGGCATGTGGTGTGAGCGGTACACCATCGTGGTGGTCAGCCTGCACCGGCCGCGTTTGCCCTCGTCCTGGGGCATCTACCATGGAACGTTGTGGGACTGGCTCACCATGGCCGGCACCGTCGGGTTCTTCTTTTTCGGCATTCTGATTGTCGTTCGGCTGCTGCCCGTGGTCTCCATGTTCGAGTTGCGCGAGCTGGTTGCGCCAAGGCGGCGCGCATGAGATCCGGGCTGCTGGCCACATTCGCGGGTGAAGACCAGTTGATTGCTGCGTTGCAGCGGTTGCGTGCTGCGAATGCTGGGGACGTGGAGACCTACACGCCCAAGCCAGTGGAAACCGGGCCATCGATTGTGCCCGCGTTGGTGTTGGCCGCCGGTGTCCTGGGAACGATCGCCAGCTTTGGCCTGCAAACTTACGCTGACACGCTGGCTTATCCGCTCGATGTTGGCGGACGGCCCAATCTGTCCTGGCCGGCATTTGTGCCAATCGCATTCGAAAATGGTGTCCTTGTGGCAGTCGTAGCCGCGTTCCTTGGTTTTCTTTTCGTCACTCGCCTGCCGAGGCTGTACGAGCCAATCGATGAGTGCGACGCGTTGCGCAGGGCGACCCGGGACGCATGGTGCATCGCTATTCGAACAGACAATCCGGATCTCGCCCGGTCCATACTGCGAGACCTCGCACCAGAGCAGATTGAGGAATTGCCGTGATCCGTATGGCGGCTTTTCTGCTGCCGATACTGCTGCTCGCAGGCTGCGACGATATGACCGATCAACCGAAGGCGAAGGCGTGGTCACGGGACGCCCAGAGGATACATCCTGCCAACGACACGGTGCAGTGGCAGGATCGACCGTCATCCGCGCCACCGCTGACGCTGGCGTTGCTACGACGTGGGCAGCAGCGCTTCCGCATCTACTGCACGCCATGCCACTCGGAACTGGGGGATGGGAATGGAATGGTGGTGCAACGGGGCTTTTCCCCACCGCCATCGTACCACATCGATAGGCTGCGCCAGGCACCCACGTCGCATTTCTATGACGTGATCACACATGGCTACGGGGCGATGTATTCGTTCGCAGGACGAGTCGCGCCGGACGACCGTTGGGCGATAGCAGCGTACATTCGTGCATTGCAGCTCTCGCAACACGCGTCCGCCGATGATCTGTCGGCTGCTGAACGGCAGGCATCGCACTGATGCGCGTCGAACCGGAACGCGTTGCATGGATCGTCGGCGGCGTGTTTTTGCTGCTCAGCCTGCTCGGCTGGTGGCTGGAACCGGCCATGTTTCCTCACGCGTGGTTGGCCGCTCTCATCATGTGGATCGGCTGGCCGCTTGGATGCCTGGCCCTGCTGCTGGTGCATGTACTGACGGGTGGACGCTGGGGCGAGGTAATTCGCCCGTACGTCTTCGCCGGCATCGGCACTTTACCGCTGTTGTTGCCGGCGCTGGTGCCATTGCTGATGGAATCATCGCGGCTCTATCCCTGGCTGCAGCCGTCGGTCGTCAATGGACTCGCGAACCACTTCTATCTGAACCTGTCATTCGCAGCATCGCGCACGTTCGGATATCTCATCATCTGGTTCGCGATTGCTGCATTGAGTCTGCGCGCGGTTCGGCGTGGTGGACCAGGCGCGCCGCTTGCGGTGATCGGACTGATCCTGCTCGGCGTGACGGTCACCTTCGCTGCCATCGATGCGACGATGTCGCTCGATCCGCAGTTCGTCTCGAGCGCCTATGGAATGATTGCCGGGGCCGAAAGCGGATTGGTGGCGCTATCCATTTGCGTGCTGGCTGCTGCACTGGACACAAGTTTGCCGACTGAAGCGCTGGATGATCTGGGCAAGCTGTTGCTGGCCTTGCTTGTGCTCTGGGCGTACCTCGATTTCATGCAGTTCCTCATCGTGTGGCAGTCAGACCTGCCGCACGAGGCCCATTGGTACATCGTGCGCTCGACCCACGGATGGGGAACATTGGCTGGTCTCGTTGCCGTCGGCCATTTCCTGCTGCCGTTCTTTGCGTTGATGTCTCCGGCGTTGCGCCACAGTCGTCGCGGCATCGGCGGCGTCGCGGCTCTCCTGATCACCATGGAAGTATTGCGTGCCTGGTGGATCGTGTTGCCGGCTGCGCACCGCGGCATAAGCTGGCTCGACATCGCTTCTATGTTGGCTGTCGGCGGCCTGTCGGCGGGTCTGGCGCTTCATGGCCCCCATATGCGCGCCGGCGCCGTGCAGGTGCACCATGGCTGAGCACGCGTTGCCGCCGGCACGATACGAGCCGCAGGATGTCGGCTTTCTCCATGTCCTCGCAGGGTTTTTCGGGACATTGGTGGCGTTGCTGCTGACTGTATTGCTGGTCGTCGTACTCTATCCGTCACTGACGGTCGATCGGCGGCTGGCGGGACCGTTGCCCGAGTATCCACCACCGCGTCTGCAATCCAATCCGACGGCCGACTTGCGGAGATTCATCGCCACTGAGCTGGCGCAATTGAATGGCGGCGGCTGGATCGACCAGTCGAAGGGCATCGCGCATATCCCGATCGACATGGCTATGCGCCGCATTGTGGAGCAGGGCATTCCTGACTGGCCGGCACAGAAGGGGAAGGCGCCATGATGCGCCTCTCGGCGGCCCTCCTGTTCTTCATGCTGTCGCCGATTGCTGGCAGCGCCGCCCCCGACCTGTCGCAATTCGCTTATCAGCAGAGACCCGGAAACCAGCTACCGCTTGACGCGGGATTCCTGGACGAAGCACGCCGTTCGGTTCGGTTTGGTGATCTGCTGAACGGCCATCCTGCCATCCTGGCGCTCGGTTATTTCCATTGCCCCAATCTGTGCGGCGTTGTGCGAGCCGACCTGATGGATGCCCTGTCGCATAGCGGACTTGAGCCAACCCGTGACTACACGCTCATCGTCCTCAGCATTGATCCCACCGAAACGTCGAAAGACGCTGCAAGGGCGAAACAGGACGATGCGGTTCTGACGTCACTAAGGCACGCGCCAGACGGTTGGCACTATTTGACAGGCACCGCCGAGCAGATCGCACAGATTGAGCGGGGCGTCGGCTTCCGCTCGCGCTTCGATCCGGAGCTGAAGCAGTTCCTGCATCCGTCTGGCATCGTCTTCCTGACCGCAAGCGGGAAGGTGTCATCTTATTTGCTGGGCGTCGGCTACAAACCCGGCGATGTACGCCTGGGAGTGACGCGCGCGAGTCAGGGTATCGCCAAGGCGGCGCTGCCCGTGCTGCTGCTCTGCTTTCACTATGATCCTACGACCGGCCGTTACACCCTCGCCGTCACACGAATCCTGCAGCTCGCCTGCGCGCTTACGGTGCTGACTGTGGGTGGGACCATAGTGCTCGCACTTCGCCGTGAAAGGCGGCAGTGATGCGGCTCAGTCTGCCAGAAGCGTCAACCATAGCTTCACGAGTGGACTGGCTCATTCTTGGGCTGCTCGTAGTTTCCGCGGTGGTCCTCGCTTTGGTGTTCGGTCTGCTGTTCTTCTACATCGTGCGCTATCGCCACAACAGCCCGGTCAAGCGTGGCGAAATTGCCGAGAAGACGTTCCGGTTCGAGATAGGCTGGACCGCGGCCACGCTGATCGTCTTCTTCGGTTTGTTCATCTGGAGCTCGCTCCTTTACGTGTACGCGGTCCAGCCGCCTGCCGACTCGCTGAAGATCTACATCGTCGCGAAGCAGTGGATGTGGAAGGCGGAGTATCCGGGCGGGCAGCGCGAGATCGACGCCCTTCATATCCCGCTCAATCAGACAGTCCAGCTTGTCATGACGTCACAGGATGTGATTCATGACTTCTTCGTTCCTGCGTTTCGCACCAAGCGCGACGTGCTCCCTGGCCAGTACCAAACTCTATGGTTTCGTGCCGACAAGCTGGGCACCTACCACCTGTTCTGTGCGCAGTTCTGCGGTACCGGTCATGCCGCTATGGTCGGAACCGTCACGGTCATGTCGGGCGCTGATTACCAACGCTGGCTAGGCTCGGGTGGCCCCGCGGGCACTCTGGCCGAGCAGGGCAAAAGACTGTTTGTCCAGTATGGCTGCAGCGGCTGCCACAGTGGTCAAGGTACTGTCCGGGCACCATCCCTCGTCGGTCTTTATCGCAGTCCCGTCCCGCTTTCCGATGGCAGCATTGTCATCGCGGACGACCGCTATATCCGGGATTCGATACTGTATCCGCAGCAACAAGTGGTGGCGAGCTATGCGCCGGTAATGCCTTCCTTCAACGGCGTCATCGGTGAGGACGATCTGCTGAAGCTGGTCGCGTACATCGAGTCGTTGGGAGCGGAGAAACCGCCATGAGCACGACGACAGCGCTGCATGAACGAATGGCAGTCCCGCAGGAGCAGGTCAGTTATCTCGCGGATGGGACGACGTTGCGAAGCTGGTTGCTGACCACGGACCATAAGCGCATTGCCATCCTGTTCATGGTTTCCATCACATTCTTCTTCTTTCTGGGTGGTGCCGCGGCAGCGCTGATCCGCTATAACCTGATCGTTCCGGAAGGCATGATCGAATCAGCCGAGACCTACAATCGGCTGTTCACCATGCACGGCATCATCATGGTATGGTTCTTCCTGGTGCCTGCCGTCCCGGTGACCTTTGGCAACTTTGTGACGCCGCTGATGCTCGGGGCGCGAGACCTCGCCTTTCCGAAAATCAACCTGATGAGTTGGTATCTTTTCGTCATCGGCGGCTCCTGCACCCTGTGGGCGCTGTTCGCCGGGGGTCTGGACACCGGCTGGACCTTCTACGCTCCGCTGTCCAGCAACTACGCCCAAGGCCACGTCGTGCTGGCAGTAATTGGCATATTCATTGTGGGTTTTTCCTCGATCGCCACCGGCCTTAACTTCATTGTCACGATCCACCGGCTGCGCGCGCCAGGCATGACCTGGTACCGTATGCCGATATTCCTTTGGTCGCTGTACTCCACCAGCGTGGTTATGGTGCTGGCAACGCCGGTGCTGGCTATCACGCTGCTGTTGCTGGCGTTCGAACGCCTCTTTGGCGTTGGTGTGTTCGATCCCAACCTCGGTGGCGACCCGCTGCTGTTCCAGCACATGTTCTGGTTCTACTCACATCCCGCGGTTTACATCATGATTCTGCCTGGCCTGGGCGTGGTCAGCGAGATCATTCCGGTATTCGCGCGCAAAGAGCTGTTCGGCTACAAGTTCGTCGCCTGGTGCAGTGTCGCCATAGCCGTGATCGGCTTCTTCGTATGGGGCCACCACATGTTCGTGTCCGGGCAGTCAGCCTTTGCCAGCGTAGCGTTTTCCCTGCTGAGCTTTTTCGTCGCCGTCCCCTCCGCCATCAAGGTGTTCAACTGGCTCGGCACGCTGCACAAAGGCTATATCCGCTTCGAGGCACCAATGCTGTACGCGTTGGGCTTCATCGGCCTGTTCGTGATGGGTGGCCTGACCGGATTGTTCCTGGCGGCACTCGCTGCTGACGTGCATCTGCACGACACGTATTTCGTCATCGCACATTTCCACTACATCATGGTAGGCGGCATGGTGTCCGCCTATTTCGCCGCACTGCATTACTGGTGGCCGAAGCTCAGTGGCCGCAGTTATCCCGACATGGTTGCACGGGCCGCTGCGTTGCTGATGTTCCTTGGTTTCAATCTCACGTTCTTTCCGCAATACATCCTTGGCTATCTCGGCATGCCCCGCCGCTACCATTCCTATCCGCCGGAATTTCAGGTGTTGAATGTGCTGTCATCGGCGGGCGCTTCCATCTTGGCAGCCGCGTATCTGATGCCGCTGCTTTATCTGACCTGGTCGATTCTGCGCGGCCCCAAGGCAGCAGCGAACCCCTGGAATGCGCTCGGTCTGGAATGGCAGACGCCGTCGCCACCTTTCACCAAGAACTTCGTCGTGACCCCAATCGTGACCCAGGGTCCTTACGCATACCCGAAGCCCGGATCGAGGCCGATCGATGTCTGACGAAGTCGCACCCCATGTGCATTTTCAATATGCCGATGAACGCCATCAGGCCGAGACCGCGGTCTCAGGTATGTGGCTGTTCCTGTCCACCGAGGTGCTGTTCTTCGGCGGTCTGATCCTTGCGTGGCTGTTCTGTCGGCACTGGCAACGCGAAGGGTTCGACGCTGGCGCTCGGGAGACGGTGATCGCAATCGGAACCGCCAATCTGGCGCTGCTCGTCACCAGCAGCCTTGTTTACTCAGCCGGCCTGGCGTGGATCAGGCTCGATCAGACGCGGCGCCTGATCCAATGTTGTGGTGTCACGGTTGGTATCGGACTGGTGTTCCTGATACTGAAAATCACCGAGTGGCACATCGATATCTCCGAAAGCCTGTTTCCTTCGGGGCCATTCAAGATCACTGGGCCAGAGGCCGGCGGCGCCCGACTGTTCTGGTCATTCTACTTTGTCGCGACTGGCTTGCATGCGTTGCACATGGCCGTCGGCATTGCGTTGGTAAGCTGGATCATCGTGCAAGCGCGTAGCGGAGCGTTCGATGCCCGATGGCACACACCCGTTGAAGTTGTCGGGCTGTACTGGAGCTTCGTCGATATCGTCTGGATCGTGCTTTATCCACTCATTTACCTGATCGGACGTGGCACATGAGGATGCGGCAGCTTCTCTTCGCCTGGTTGGGCCTGCTGGTACTCGGCGCCATCGAGTTCGCTTGCACCTTCCTCCCATTTGGTCGCTCGTTGCGTCCGCTGCTGATGCTGCCCGCATTGTGCATGGTGGGCATCGTGGCACTCGTCTTCATGAACATCCGTGCGGGTCCCCCTGTGGCGCGGGTGTTCGCAATCGCCGGCCTGTTCTGGCTGACCATCCTGCTTGGCCTGGGGATGATGGATCCGCTGACGCGCGCGGTCTATCAGGTCACCGAATGACCTTTCAGATCCGTCGCACGACGTAGGTTCTTTCCAGCGACTCCAGGATCGCATCGGCATGCGCCGGGTCGCGTGCCTCTACCATCACTTCCAGTTCAGCCGCCTGGACCGAGGAGGCAGCGAACAAGCGCTGATGCGAGACCTCGATGATGTTCCCACCAATCCCGCCGATCTTGCCAGCGATGTCGGCGAGCACGCCGGGGCGATCCGGAATCTGCAAATGCAGCCGCAACAGCCGCCCGTCACGCAGCAGATTGCGCAGCAGAACATTCGATAGGATACGGGCGTCGATGTTGCCGCCGGTGATCACCACGCCAACGCGCTTGTCCCGGAAATGCTCCGTGTAGGCTAACAGGGCAGCAACACCCGCGGCTCCTGCACCTTCCGCGACGACTTTGGCGCCTTCTACCATCAGCCCGATGGCTTCCTCGATCGTGTGTTCCGGCACTACCAGCACTTCCACGCCGAGGTCGCGGATGATACCGAAGGGCAACTCGCCGATGTCGCGAACGGCGATACCTTCCGCAATTGTCGGGCCGCCGACTGAAACGGTCTCGCCAGCCAGCCGCTGCGCCATGGCGGAATACGCAGCAACTTCCACACCGAACACAGCGATGCCAGGCTTTATCGCCTTCGCCGCCGTGGCGCAGCCGGCGAGCAGCCCGCCGCCGCCGACTGGAACCACCAGCGCATCGAGGTCCGGCACATCCTGCAGCAATTCCAGTGCAAGCGTGCCTTGTCCTGCGATGACGTGGACATCGTTATAGGGATGCACGAAGACGAGATTCCGTTCAGCCGCCAGTGCCTCGGCATGGGCCGCTGCCTCCGCCAACGTCTCGCCGTGCAGCACGACATGGGCGCCATAGGACGCGGTGCGGGTCACCTTGGTCGGCGGGGTGAACTTCGGCATCACGATGGTGGCGCCGACATTGGCCAGCCGAGCGTGCCGCGCCACCGCCTGCGCATGATTCCCCGCCGACATCGCAATCACGCCGCGCTCGCGTTCTGCGTCGCTCAGCAGGGCCAGCCTGTTGGCGGCGCCGCGCTCCTTGAAGGCACCGGTGACCTGCAGATTCTCAAGCTTCAGGACCACATCGGCGGCGGTCGCGCGCGATACTGCTTCACTCGGTATCGCCGGTGTACGCAGCACGCGGCCGGCAATTCTCTCGACCGCCGCCGTTACATCGGCGAACCGCAGCACGTCAGATGAACTTGATGCCGAGGATCTCGTACGAGCGGTCGCCGCCCGGCGCCGGCACGGAAACCGTGTCGCCTACCTTCTTGCCGATCAGCGCCTTCGCGAGCGGCGAGGAGATGGATAGCCTGCCACCTTTGATGTCCGCCTCGTGCACGCCTACAATCTGGTAGGTGGATTCCTTCTCGGTCTCTTCATCCACCAGCCAAACATGCGCACCGAACTTGACGTGCTCGCCTGACAGTCCGGACGGGTCGATCACTTCGGCCGAGGCGACGATCTCCTCAAGCTCTGCAATGCGGCCTTCAATGAAGGACTGTCGTTCTCGGGCGGCGTGGTACTCGGCGTTCTCCGAGAGATCGCCGTGCGTGCGGGCTTCGGCGATCTGGCGAATGATCGACGGACGCTCCTCCGCCTTTAGCTGGCGAAGCTCGTCATTCAACCGCTGCAGTCCAGGGGCGGTCATCGGAAACTTCTGCACGTCACTCCGTCCTTTGGTGGTCGAATGCCAATGAGAAGCCGTGTTGCGGCCAAGCACAAGCGCCGCGACAGGCCTCACCTGGCCGCGACGATGGTTTCAGAACGAACCGCGAAAATAGGACTGGAGCGGCGCGACTTCAAGCGCTCCCGCCTTCAACGCGGCGATGGCGTGCACCGCGGCGCGGGCCCCGGCCATTGTCGTGTAGTGGGGGACGCCGTGTGTCAGCGCGCTCCGCCGTATCGCGAAGCTGTCCGCCACCGACTGCGGCGTGGAAGCCGTGTTGATGACGAGTTGCACGTCGCCGGAGCGGATCGCGTCAACGCAGTGCGGGCGGCCTTCGAGTACCTTGTTCACGACAGAGACCGGAAGCCCGGCCTCGCGGATGCGCGCGGCGGTGCCGCGGGTCGCCATGATCCCGAATCCCATCTCGATCAGACGCCGCGCCAATGCGGGCAGGCCACGCTTATCGGCGTCCTTGATGGAGAGAAAGACAGTGCCTGTCTGCGGCAGGACAATGCCTGCCCCTAGCTGGGACTTTGCGAAGGCCCGTTCGAAGCTCAGGTCGAGGCCCATAACCTCGCCGGTTGATTTCATCTCCGGGCCGAGGATGGTGTCCACGTTCGGGAAGCGGCCAAACGGGAACACCGCCTCCTTCACCGCCACATGTGGCGCCACGCTCAGGTCGTCCAGACGGAAGTCGGCGAGCCGGTCGCCCGCCATGACCCGAGCGCCCACCTTGGCGACAGCCACTCCGGTCGCCTTGGCGACAAATGGCACAGTGCGCGATGCACGAGGATTCACTTCCAGGACGTAGATGATGTCATCCTTGATCGCATACTGGACATTCATCAGGCCGACCACACCGAGTGCCTTCGCCATGGCCTCCGTCTCTGCCTTCAACTCCGTGACCGTGGCAGGGGGCAGCGTATAGGGTGGCAGCGAACAGGCGCTGTCGCCGGAATGGATGCCGGCCTCTTCGATGTGTTCCATGACGCCGGCCACATAGACCGTTTCGGTATCGGCGATGCAGTCCACATCGACCTCTATAGCGTCATTCAAGTAGCGATCGATCAGCACCGGATTATCGCCGGAGACGCGCACCGCCTCATGCATGTAGCGATGCAGGCCGGCGCGGTCATAAACGATTTCCATCGCACGGCCGCCCAGCACATAGCTGGGACGGATCACCACCGGATAGCCGATGCGCTCCGCGATCTCCTCCGCTTCCTCAGGGGACCGCGCGGTGCCGTTCTCTGGCTGACGTAAGCCGAGCCGCCGTAGCAGTTGCTGGAAACGCTCGCGGTCTTCGGCGATGTCGATCGCATCCGCGCTGGTGCCCAAAATGGGAATGTTCTCGCGCGCCAGCGCTTGCGAGAGCTTGAGTGGTGTCTGCCCGCCGTATTGCACAATACAGCCAAGAAGCGTGCCGCGAGTTTCCTCACGGCGCACAAGCGCGACGACGTCTTCAGCGGTGAGCGGCTCGAAGTAGAGCCGATCAGACGTGTCGTAGTCGGTGCTGACGGTCTCCGGATTGCAGTTGACCATGATGGTCTCGAAGCCGACATCCTTCAGGGCGTAGGCGGCATGGACACAGCAGTAGTCGAACTCGATGCCCTGGCCGATGCGATTCGGGCCGCCGCCCAGAATGATGACCTTCTGCCGGTCCGATGGATCGGCTTCGCAGACCGGCCGGCCGTAACTCCCTTCATAGGTCGAATACATATAAGGCGTGGAGGAGGCGAACTCGGCCGCGCATGTGTCGATACGTTTGTAAACTGGCTGTACCCCGAGATTCGCACGCAGCGCGGCGACTTCCTCTTCGCTGCTCCGTGTCAGTTGGGCCAAACGCCTGTCGGAAAATCCGAGAGCCTTGATCCGGCGAAGTGCCCCGGCTTCATGCGGTAACCCGTTGGTGGAGACCACGCGTTCGGTATCGATGATGCGAGCTAGTTCGCGCAGGAACCAGGGATCGAACTTGCAGGTGTCGTGAATGTCCTCCACCGACAATCCGGCTCGCAGTGCCTGTGCCGCAATGAGCAGGCGGTCCGGGCGTGGTTGAGACAGCGCGGCACGGAACGCATCGGCGCCGCCATCGCCTGGCGGCTCGATTTCGTCGAGACCGGAAAGACCCGTCTCCATGCTGCGCAAGCCCTTCTGCAGCGCTTCGGCAAAGCTGCGGCCGATCGCCATCGCCTCGCCAACAGACTTCATGGAAGTCGTCAGGAGGGCAGGGGTGCCCGGGAACTTCTCGAAGGTGAAGCGGGGAATCTTCACCACGACGTAGTCGATGGTTGGCTCGAAACTCGCCGGCGTGACCTGCGTAATGTCGTTGGCCAGTTCGTCCAGCGTATAGCCCACGGCAAGCTTCGCCGCGACCTTGGCGATCGGGAAGCCGGTTGCCTTCGAGGCCAGTGCAGAAGAGCGCGATACGCGCGGATTCATCTCGATGATGACCATGCGGCCATCCGCCGGATTGACCGCAAACTGCACGTTGGACCCGCCGGTATCGACGCCGATGGCCCGCAGACACGCGATCGAGGCGTCGCGCATCCGCTGATATTCCTTGTCGGTCAGCGTCAGCGCGGGTGCGACGGTGACGGAGTCGCCGGTGTGAATGCCCATCGGGTCGACGTTCTCGATGGAGCAGACGATGATGCAGTTGTCCGCGCGGTCGCGGACCACTTCCATCTCGAATTCCTTCCAGCCGAGTACCGACTCTTCGATCAGTACTTCGGTGGTCGGCGAAGCTTCCAGGCCGCCGGCGACGACTTGATCGAACTCTTCGCGATTATAAACGATGCCACCGCCGGTGCCGCCGAGTGTGAAGCTGGGGCGGATGACGGCGGGGAGGCCAGTGACCGCGAGCGCGGCGCGCGCTTCCTCGAGCGAATGCGCGATGGCCGAACGTGGCGATTCAATGCCGATGGCGGCCATTGCGTCGCGGAATTTCAGGCGATCCTCAGCGCGCTCGATGACTTCGGCGCGGGCGCCAATCAGCTCGACGTTGTGCCGCGCCAGCGCACCGTTGCGCGCAAGCGCCATCGCCGTGTTCAGCGCGGTCTGTCCGCCCATTGTCGGCAGCAACGCGTCGGGCTTCTCCCGCGCGATGATGCGTTCGACGATTTCCGGCGTGATCGGCTCGACATATGTCGCGTCGGCGAGACCG
>CAYRTL010000068.1:22810-29054 GCA_964427005.1 uncultured Acetobacteraceae bacterium | reverse complement strand
CCCCCGACCCGGGCAGTAGCGTCGCATCGTCCCCCGGTTCGGTGGACTGATCGGACAAGCACCTTTCGCGCGACCGGGGTTCCCCTTCGGTGATGAGGACCCGCCGCTCGCTCCGAGGTCCGCCAGTTCCGCGAGAGGATCGGCCACCTCCGCCTAACCGCTGCCGCGAACAGCGCGCAGCGCAGTCACCGCTTCGCGCAGACTGTGCGTGGCAAGCACATCGAAACGATGAACTCGGAAGCCGCGCAGTGTCCACGCGCCATCAGCCTCGCGCATCCATCGTCCGACGCCGTAGATACGGATCGGCTCGAACAGATGCTTGCCGAGTTCCCGGGCAATCACCTGGCTGGCCTGGCTGTTCCTGTTGGTGATATCGCCGTTCTGCAAGCGGATGGAGATGGTCTCATCCTTGCCGCCAACCGACATCAGGGTTCCGTCCAGGCTGCTCTCCTGGGTGAACGGCCCATAGCTTTGCGGCTGCGGACGCTCGCGTCCCGGCCCCTCCAGTAGCTCGGCCGGGGCTGTGCCGGCATCGGCGTCGATGTGGAAGATCAGGCGTTTGGCATCATTCATGGGGACGGCCCCGGTCCTGGCCGTAGGGACCCTATCATTGTGGCGCCGGCGCGGCCCACGCACAGGCAGCACCGGCTTTGAAGGTCGAGCGCGGGTGCCCTATATGGGTCCCTGGAGGCTTGAATGGACGCGACCGTCGAAGTCACTCTGCCGGTTGATGCCGACGCCGCGAGGGCGCTGAACAGCCCCGCCCGACGCGCGGCCGCTGGTCGCTGCCTGAGCAGCCTGCTGAAAGGCGAGCGCATCCACGATGTCCTGGCCGAAGCGATCGCCGAGGCCAAGCATGAGGCCCGCGCGAGCGGGCTGACCGACGAAGAGATCGACGCCGAACTCGAGGCCTGGCGGGCAGAAAGCAAGGCTTGATCGTCGTCCTCGACGCCTCGACGTTCGTCTCCGCCGCGCTAAAAGCGAACAGCATTCCAGAGCGGGCGTTGTTGCGCGCGGTGTATCTGCCTAACCGCTTGCTGCTATCGCAGGCGGTTGAGGATGAGTACCGCGAAGTGATCTTCCGCCAAAAATTCGATCGCTTCGTGACGGTCGAGCGTCGGCAGCGAATTCTCGACACTGTGGTTGTTGCCGCCGATAGGGTCGAGCCGACTGAGATCATCCGATCATCCGTGAGTGCCGCGATCCCAAGGACGACAAGTACCTCGCCCTCGCTGCAGCCGGCGGCGCCGGCATCATCGTGAGCAGCGACGTGCGGCACTTGCTTGCGATGCACCCCTGGCGGGGCGTTCCGATCGTTTCTCCCGCCGATTTTCTTGCCCTCTTTGAGCGGAGCGGTAACGCGGGCTAAATGACGCGAGAACCGAACCAGGTGTTTTGCCTCAGATGGCGCTGCGCCGCCTGGAAGTAGCGATGCCGCCGCGCCCGCGCACTCGACGAAGCCCGCCGCGGGTCCCGCCGTGCCTTCTCCATGCGCGCCTGGCGTGCCCGTTCCTGACGTAACCTCTCCTGTTCCGCGTGGGCTTCCGCTTCGCGCTGTTCCTCATCGGCATGCTGCCGTAGCGCTGCACCGAGAGCGACCAAGCCGACAACGACATCGTTCAGCTTGTCTTCAAGACGCACGGTGTGGTTATCGCTCCAGCGTTTTCGAAGATTCCTTGCGCCACCAGACATAGACCTCGGCGCGGATCGAAAGCCGCCCGTTCGGGGCGTAATCCCAAGCCGGGATGCGCGTCCACGAGTAGCCCGCCCCTGGGCACCATGTGAAGCAAGTCGAATGCACTACATCGTCCTCGATGCCGATGACGGCCAAGTCTCGAACGCACTCGCCCATCTCGACATTCCTGCACATTGTGAGTGCATATGCTTGTCGAGATCGCCCCCCGATGAATTTCCGATAACGCCGCCGTCCAGGCGCGCGGCCCAGTTCAGGCGGACGCATCAATCAGCTTCAAAAGCTGATCCACCATAGGCTTGGTCGCCTTACGCAGATTGTCCGGTCGGCGATACAGCAGCCATGTGATGAGCATGTGCGTGATGCTGCCCATCAGAATCGTGGCCGTCTGGTAAGGATCGAGTTTGCGAGACCACTCGCCGCGTCTGCTGCCTTCGCGAACCATCGCTACGACGATGCGGCCAAAGTCATCCACCGCACGACGGACCCGCGCCTCCTCGATCAGTACGCTTGGCCAGATCTCCAGGTAGAGCAGCCGCGCCCAGTCGGGATTGCGTCGCGCGTAATCTGTAGCCATCGACAGGAACAGATGCAGGCGCTCGCGCATGGTGCCGAGTGACGGTGCCTGCTCCAGGAACTCGGCGTAGAATTGTGCGAGGCGACGGATCGGAATCTCGTAAGCCAAATCCTCCTTGCTTGGATAATAGTCATAGATCGACGACACCGACATCCCGGCTTCAGCCGCAATGTCGGCCATCTTGGCTTTCGCGATGCCCTCCCGTGCGAACACGCGTGTGGCCGCCTCAAGCAGATCCAGTTGCCGACGCCGGCTCCTGCTCTGCTTCGGATCGCGCGCGCCTTCCAGGCAACCGCTGGCCGCCCGCTCCAGGATATCGAGCCATTGCTCCTTCGTGTCGGCGGTCGTCCCGTCCCGCATCGTCTGTTTTGTTTCCTGCACTCACTGGCCTGATAAGGCGCGTCAGAGGGTTCGGCAACGGGTGTGATGCGCCGAGCTTGACACACCGAACGGCCCTCCCGTAAAAGCGAATAATATTCGAATTTGGCGGTCGATGGAAGCGCCCTTCAGCAGAACCCTCGCTGATCTGATCTTCGAACAGGCCGAGCGTTACGGGCCGCGGACAGCAGTCATCTGGCAAGACCAGATCGTCTCGTACTCACAACTCTGCGCCCGAGCGGCCCGCGTCGCCGGCTCGCTTCGGGCGCGCGGGATCGGACGCGGTGATCGGGTTGGTCTGCTGATCAACAATCGACCTGAGTGGCTTGAAGCGTTCTTCGGCACGATGATTGCCGGTGGGGTCGTGGTCGCCTTCAGCACATGGTCGACAGCGGACGAGCTCGACTGGCTGCTACAGGATTCCGCCGCAAGCACCGTGATCGCGCTGGACCGGTTCGGCGATAACGACTTTGCGGCGGCGTTTCGCCGCCTCGTGCCGGAGGCTGGTACCGGTGATCTCTGGCGATCGACTCGCTATCCGGCGCTGCGCGACATTGTCCTGCTCGGCGACAGCTACGAGCTGCTTCGCGCGACTGCGCCCATGGCGCGGCAGGCTCCGGGGATCGGCCCGGGTGCCACGGATGACGCGATCATCATCTACACCTCCGGCTCCAGCAGCAGACCTAAATCGGTGCCGCTGTCGCATGCCGGCATCATCGAGAATGGCTTCAACATTGGTGAACGCCAGGGCTATCGGCCGGATGATCGCGTTCTCCTGGCGCCGCCGCTGTTCTGGTCCTATGGCAGCGCCAACGCGATGTCGGCTGCATTCACGCATGGCGCCGCGCTGGTCCTGCAAGGCCGGTTCGAGCCAGGCCAGGCAATCGACCTGATCGAGCAGCACCGTTGCACCGCGCTCTACACATTGCCAGCGATCACCAGCGCCATCATCTCGCATCCGTCGTTTCGACCCGAGCGCGTGCGCAGCCTGCGCACCGGCCTGACCATCGGCGCCCCACAGGATGTGGTGGCCGCAGCCACCCTGCTCGGCGCGGCCGAGATCTGCAACGTCTATGGTCAGACGGAGAGCTACGGCAATTGCTGCGTCACGCCGCATGATTGGCCGCTCGATCGGCGTGCCGCTTGCCAAGGGCCGCCTCTGCCGGGCGTGCAGGTGCGCATTGTCGATGGCGAGACCGGCGCCGAGTTGCCACGCGGCGAGGAAGGCATGATCGAGGTTCGCGGCTACGTCATGCGCGCCTATCTTGGCAGCAGCGCAACGCAGACGGCCGACGCCATCACGGCCGATGGATTCTTCCGGACCGGTGACATGGGGCGACTGCTGCCGGACGGCACGATCTCGTTCAGCGGGCGCGTCAACGAGATGATCAAGAAGGGCGGCATCAACATCTCGCCAGCGGAGGTCGAGGATGTATTGATGCGTCATGACACAGTGGCACTTGCGGGTGTGGTCGGTGTCCCGGACGCGACGCAGGGCGAGTTGCTTGCCGCCTTTGTCGTGCCGAAACCCGGTGCCACGCTGCAGCCGGATGAGTTGGCGGCGCATTGTCGTAGCCTGGCCTCGCGTTACAAGGTGCCTGACTTCATCGAGGTCCGCGACTCCCTGCCGGTGACGGTGACCGGCAAGCTGATGCGACGCGAACTGAAGCAGATTGCGGCATCGCTCGCGCGGGCTGGCGTGCCGTGAGTCGCGAGGCCTGGCAGCGCTGGGGAGAGGACGATGAACGCGGTGCACTGAACTTCATCGGTTCGGTACAGGTGCAGGAAGCCGCGGCTCTGGTGCGGTCAGGTAAGGTTCTGAGCCTGGCGCAGACTTTGTCTTCGCGAACACCGGTGCCGCAGCATCGCGCCGGGATACAGCATTTCATGGGGCGTGATGGTGGCGACTACGCCGCGGGAGCGCGTCGTCCCGGCGGCTTTCAATTCGCCGAAGACACGGTGGTCCTGCCGTTGCACGTCGGAACGCACATCGATGCGTTGTGCCATGCCTGGTATGACGATGCGCTGTACAACGGGTTTCCTGGTAGCGGCACACGCAGTACCAGCGGAGCCACGCGCTGCGGGATCGACAAGATGAGGCCTGTCGTCGGTCGTGGCGTGCTGCTCGATGTCGCAGCCGTGCATGGTGATCCGCTGCGTGACGGTGCCGCGATCGGCCCACGCGATCTCGAGCAGGCGGCAAAGCGAGCCGGGGTTGTCATCGGCAAAGGCGATATCGTGCTGATCCGGTCTGGCTGGGCTGAACAGCAGGGCCGCGCGGAAAGCGTGTCATTCGACAGCGAACCAGGCCTGGACCTCGACGCTGCTCTGTGGCTCGCCGAACGTGAGATCGCGGCGCTGGGCGCTGACAACTTCGCCGTCGAGGTCATTCCATTCGCGAAGGGCACGGTATTTCCGGTGCATCAGCGCCTCATCCGCGACTTCGGCGTGCCGCTCCTGGAAGGGCTGCTGCTGCACGAGCTCGCGGCGACTGGCCGCCACGAGTTCCTGTTCGTTGCCAGCCCGCTGCCTGTCGCCGGCGGGACCGGCAGCCCCATCAATCCGATCGCGATCCTGTAGCACGTGGCGATGCGCGCTTTGGTTCTCCGCGAACCCGGTTCGGTCGAAGCCTCCCTGCACTGCGAGACAATGCCCGAACCCTTGCCCGGGCCACGCCAGGTCGTCATTCGGGTCGCGTTCTGCGGTGTCTGCTCGCACGATGTCGCTGTATGCACCGGGCTGCTGCGCCACGGCATCAAGCTGCCATGCGTGCCGGGGCACGAGATTGCCGGAACCGTGAGCGCTATAGGCGAGTTGGTCGATGACTTCTCCATTGGCGATCGTGTCGCGACCACGCAGCGCGAGCATGTCTGCGGGCATTGCCGCTACTGTCGCAGTGGACGGGAGCCGCTATGCGCCGAGCAGGTGTTTCTCGGCGACACCCGGCTGAACGGTGGATATGCCGAGCTCGTGGTCGTCGACGCCGACAATGTCGTGTCGGTGCCCGATGACGTAGCGCTCGATGCAGCAGCCATAGCGTCCTGTGCCATTGGCACGATGCTACACGCTGTCCGCACAGTAGGCCGCATTGCGCCGGGCGATCGGGTGATGGTGACCGGCGCCGGCGGCGGTCTTGGCGTGCACGGCGTGCAGCTCGCAAAACGCGCTGGCGGCTGGGTAATCGCGCAAACCACATCGGCAGCGAAAGCGGAGATACTCAGGGGGAACGGTGCCGATGCAGTCGTGGTCACGTCACGCGACGGCGACTTTTCCGCTGATGTGAAGGCGGAAACCGGTGGCGAAGGGGTAGACTGCGTGCTGGACACGGTAGGCACCCCAATATTCACCCCGACGCGACGCTCGCTCGCGCGTGGCGCAAGATGGGTATTGATCGGGCAATTGAACGGCGCATTCGTGCCGTTCAACCCGGCGCAGCTGTTCCTTAAGGGGATCTCGATGCTCAGCGCGACTAGCACAACGCGCGAAGAGCTGCGGCTCTGTCTGGAAATGCTGCGGCCGGGTGGCATACGCGCGGTGCTTGGTGCGTGCTTTCCGCTGGCACGGGCGGCAGAAGCCTTGGCGCTGGTGCAATCCGG
>CAYRTL010000068.1:18357-22710 GCA_964427005.1 uncultured Acetobacteraceae bacterium | reverse complement strand
CAGCGGGGCATGATGGCAATTACCTTGCGCTTGCCGGCATCCTGCACCGCAACGGCGCGCCGCCACGCTGCTTCGATCCACCGATCGCTGACATGACGAGTGGCCTGTTCGCGGTTATTGCGATTCTGGGCGCGCTGGAGGCGCGCCGGCGGGATGGGCAGGGCTGCCACATTGATCTCGGCATCGCCGACGTGGCGATGCCATTGCAGTTGTTCCAGCTCGCGGCCATTGATGTGACGGTGCCGCAGCCCGAGAGTACTTACCTCAATGGCGGTGCTGCCTATTACCGCGTCTATACGACGCGCGACGCGCGCCACGTCATGCTAGGGGCCGTCGAGCCGAAGTTCTGGCGCGCCTTCTGTGAAGCTGCAGGCCAACCAGACTGGATCCCTCGCCAGCAGGAGAAGCTGCCGCAGAGCGAATTGATTGGAGACCTGGCGGCACTGTTTACACGCTTCACGTTGCAGGAGTGCGAAGCGCGCTTTGGCATGGCGGATTGCTGCGTCAGCCCTGTGCTGGATCTGGCCGAAGCGGTTGCCGCGCCGCACCACAGCGAGCGCGGCCTCGTCCGCCGGACGGCCGATGGCGAATTGCAGGCGCTGTTCCCCACATTGATCGACGGCGAACCACCGGCGCTGCGTCAACCACTGTTCGAAGCAGGAGTATTGCGATGGGGATGCGAGTCCAGCCAGGAGTGATCGGTTGCGCGATCCGTCCGGTGATCGCCTCACGCGACCGATCATTGGAGGAGATGATCTACGATACCGCGCAGCTCGCGCTCGCAGATGCCGGGATCACCATCGACGATGTGGACGGGATCGTGGTCGCGGCCAACGACCAGTTCGACGGTCGTGCCATTTCGGTCATGATGGCGTCCGGCCCGGTCGGCGGCGTCGATCGCGACATCATGTCCACGCCGTCGGCATCTGAACATGCCTTCATCCTGGGTGCGCTACGCGTCGCCACCGGGCAGTTCCGCACGCAACTGGTCATGTCCTGGAGTCCGACCGAGGTTTCGTCGATGTCGGAAGCGCAGCGCCTCGGCACCGATCCCTATTTCCATCGTGCCCTGCCGCTCGACGAGTTATCCGCGCATGCGTTGCAGGCCTCTGCGGTCGAGCGAGCTGAGCCGACTGCGCGCGCCGCCGCGGAGGCAGTTGCGGAGAAGAACCGCGCGCACGGCCGCGCGGCCTGGCCGAACCCGCCGGTGCAACCAGGGCCTGGGCCGCTGCGCTGGCCGGTCATGCCGACCATGACGACGGCCCCGGTAACCGGCAGTGCCGCCATGGTGCTGGCGGCGCCCGATTTCATCGCGGAGCGCGGGCTGCGAGACGTGGCGTGGTTGGAAGGCATGGGATGGGCCACCGAGCCAGGCTTTCTCGGCGATCGCGACCTGACATCGGCGCCGGCACTCGCCGCAGCAGCACGACAGGCCTATGCCGCAGCCGGCATCACTGATCCAGCCTCAGCATTCGATCTGGCCGAAGTAACGGATGCCACGCCGTACTCGGAGCTGTTGGCCTATGAAGCTCTGTCGCTCTGTCCGCGCGCTGCGTGGCAAGCGCACGCGACAGATGGAACTTTCGCACGCGGCGGCCGACTGCCGGTCAACCTGTCAGGTGGCGTGTTGACCTGGAACCCGGTGTTCTGCACCGGGCTGATCCGCATTGCCGAAGTGGCGAACCAGATACGCGGCTGCGCCGGATCGCATCAGTTGCCCAATGTGCGGCGCGGTCTGGCGCATGCTGGGAGTGGGTTCGCGATGCAATATCAGGCGGCCGTCGTACTCGGCCGGGAGGCGCGCGCATGAGCGGCGATCGTGTTGGCATCATCGGCATCGGCCAGTCGGAATTCTGTTCGCGCCGCGACGATGCCAGCTATCCGGAGCTGGTGCGCGAAGGCGTCGTGCGGGCGATGCAGGACGCAAAGCTCGACTTCGATGCGATCGAGGCGGTGGTCTATTCGTTGTCACCCGATGCGATGATCGGCATCGGCAACGCGGAACGGCTTGGGGTGGACGCGGTTGGCGGACGGAGCAAGCCGTTCCTGCGCATTAACAATGGCGGTGCCACCGGCATTTCGGCGGTGGCGGCGGCGTATTACCACGTCGCCTCCGGCATGTTCGACGTCGTGCTGACGGCGGGCGCCGACAAGATCGGCGAATGCGGCGATTCACAAACGGTGCTGAACAAGATCTGGGACCCGAGCTACGAACGCCCATTGCCACTCGGCACCATCAACATGCTGGCGATGTCAGCCGTGCGCTACATGCAGCGCTACGGAATGACCGAGGAGGACATGGCGCGCGTCACGGTGAAGAACCGCCGTCATGCGTCGCTGAACCCCAAGGCGCATCTGCGGCGAATCGTGTCGATCGATGATGTATTGGCGTCGCGTTTGATCTCCTGGCCCATCAAGCTGCTGGATTGCTGTCCGCAGTCATCCGGCGGGGCCGCCATGGTACTGGCCTCGGAAAAGTTCATTCGCGACAATCATCTTGATGCGGTGTGGATCACCGGTGTCGGCCATTCGGCGGAGACGTACTGGATGGGCGACCGCATGGGCAACAACCCCACAGCCGAGCATGCGGACGCCTATGCGCTGGGGCGTTCGTTCGAGAAGTCGTATCGGATGGCGGGTATCACTGATCCGGCACGGCAGGTCCACGTGGCGGAGCTTTACGCGCCGTTCAGCAATACCGAATTCCACTCCATCGACGCGGCGCGTCTGGTGGCGCGGCCGGGCGAGTCCGTAGCCCGGTTGCGTGATGGAGAATTCGATATCGGCGGCAAGGTTCCAGTGAACCCGTCGGGTGGCACGCTCTGCACCAACGCCATCGCGGTGACGGCCATGGCGCGTGTCGCTGAGGTGGCGCTGCAAGTGTGGGGGCGTGCGGGCGGCCATCAGGTAGAGGGCGCTCGGCTGGGCATTGCCAGCGGCAACGGCGGCGACCACCAGATCTTTGGCACGATGGTGATCGAGGCATAGGAGCGAAAGATGGAACTGCTGGGACGTCAGGAAGTCTGGAACATCACCTACGAGCATGCGTTGGGCGAGACTGCGAGCTGGTTCTATGCGCGGATCCGCGATGAAGCTGCGATCTACGGTCGGCGCTGTGCCAAGACGGGTCGCGTTCTGGTGCCGCCGCGGTCCTTTTCGGACGAGACGCTGCTGCCGACGACGGACTGGGTGAAAGTGGGGCCGGGCGGACGCATCGAGGCGTTCACCATCGTCTATGAGAAGTTCAACAATCTGCCCGATCCGCCGTATGCCTTCGGTTATGTGCTGCTGGACGGCGCGGATACTGCGCTGGGCGGATATTTCAAAGGCATCGACCTGTCCGACCCGCAGACTGCGGCGGAGAAGCTGAAGATCGGCACGCGGGTTGTTGCGACCTTTGCACCGGAGCGCAAAGGCGAGATGCTGGACTTCTGGTTCGAACTCGCTGCCTAGGGCTTCATCCACGAACTTGGAGCAAACGATGAGCCGTCAAGCCAAGCCAATCCGCTCCGATATCGCATGGAGCACATCCGACCGGATCACGGTACGCGGTCGCGATCTGCCAGGGCAGATTCTTGGCCACATGAATCTCGGTGATTTCGCTTTCCTCCAACTCACCGGGCGAGAAGCAACGCCGCAGCAATCGGCAGTCTTCAATGCCATCATCATCACGCTGGTCGAGCACGGCCTCACCCCGAGTGCTATCGCCGCCAGGCTGACCTACTCGGGTGCGCCGGAGGCAATGCAGGCCTCGGTCGCGTCCGGTCTGTGCGGCCTAGGTTCGGTATTCGTTGGCAGCATGGAGGATGCGGCCCGCATGCTGTCCGAAGCATTGCCCGAGCGGAAAAATCCCTCGGACGCAGAGCTGGTGGAGATCGCACGCGACCAGGTTGCCGCCTATCGGCAAGCAAACCGCATTCTGCCCGGCCTGGGTCATCCTATCCACAAGCCGGTTGACCCCCGCGCGCCGCGGCTGTTCGAGATCGCTGCCGCGAATGGCATGGCCGGGCCTTACGTCCGATTGATCCAGGCGATCGCCGCAGAAGCAGAGCGCGTGCATGGCCGCTCACTGCCGGTCAATGCGACCGGCGCGATCGGCGCGATCTGCTGCGAGTTCGGGTTTCCTTGGTGGATCGTCCGAGGCTTTGGCGTGATGGCACGGGCGATCGGTCTCGTCGGCCACATCCTGGAGGAGCACGATCACCCGATCGCGCGTGAAGTTTGGCTTCGTGTTGACGACGAGGCGACCGCGCATCTTCGGCCAGCGTAACCCATGTCCGTTTCTGATCGGGTCGCCTACACGGTGAAAGATCGCGTTGCGGTCGTCGCCTTGAATCGCCCTCCCGTCAACGC
>CAYRTL010000068.1:0-18257 GCA_964427005.1 uncultured Acetobacteraceae bacterium | reverse complement strand
TTGGCGATTTCCAGTGATGTCATCCTCGCCGCGGACGATGTGGATCTCGGCTACCCCGAGATCGACGTAGGCGTTATCCCAGCCATTCATTACGTCCATCTGCCGCGCCAGATCAGTCGGCACAAGGCCTTTGAGCTCTTGTTTTCCGGCAAGCCCATCTCCGCGCATGAAGCGGCTTCTCTCAGCATCATCAACCACGCGGTGCCGCGTGCGGTCCTGATCGAGCGTGCATGCTCGATGGCTCAGGACTTTGCTGCGAAGTCGCCGACCATCATGGCCCTTGGCCGACAATCCTTCATGCGCGCGAACGATCTTGATTACCGCCGGAATGTCGAAAATCAGATCGAGACGCTATGCAACGTGTTCAGCACGCGCGATGGGCGCGAGGGCCTCGCGGCATTCCTCGAAAAGCGCAAGCCGAACTGGGAATGATCAGCTAGGGACCAAGGGGCAGCCGAACAGGTTCGGAGGCGGGAACGCCTCCGGCGTCGGCATCGCCGCGAGCTGGGTGAACACGTCATATTTCTGTTTGCTCTGTGCCGGTGGCTTCACCTGCCACAGATACATCGTGTGCGGTACACAGCCGTTCGGCTGGATGCGCACGTCCTTGTTGTAGAAGTCGTCGAGCGGTATCTCGCGCATCTTGGCCGCGACCGCATCGGCATCCAGCGTGTTCGCTGCCTTCACCGCCTTCAACCAATGCAGCACGCCCGCATAGCAACCAGCGTTATATTCATTTGGCGGCGTCTGCATCTTCGCCACGTAGCGCTCCGTCCACGCACGCGTTTCCGGTGACAGGTCCCAGTAGAAGGAATTGGTCAGCACCAGACCCTGGCATACGTCCTGGCTCAGCGACACCACGTCGTTGATGATCATCAGCAGCGTCGCCAGGCGAACACCATTCTTGGTGATGCCGAATTCGGCCGCCTGCTTGATGCAGTTCTGCAGATCGGTGCCGGCGTTGGCAAGGCCGATCACCTTCGCGCCCGACGCCTGCGCCTGAAGCAGGTAGGATGAAAAGTCGGCGGTACCCAGCGGTGCGCGGGTGCTGCCCAGCACCTTCCCGCCGGCTGCCTTGACGAACTCCTCGGTGCTGGCCTGCAAGGAGGCCCCGAATTCATAGTCGGCAGTGATGAAGAACCACGTGTCGCCGCCGGCCTTTGCCAGCGCGCTGCCGACGCCCTTGGCCAATGCATAGGTGTCGGCGGCAAACTGAAACCCGTAAGGCGAGCACTGCTTGCCTATGAAAGCCGTCGCTGTCGGCGTACTCATGACGAAGATGCGCTTCTTTTCGCGCGCGACCTGCTGGATCGCTAAGCCTGCCGAGGTGGCGGCGCCATCGGCCAGCAGATGCACGCCCTTATCGTCAACCCATTCCCGCGCCAGCGCACCTGCGACATCGGCTTTGTTCTGATCGTCTGCCTGCATCACTTCGATCGGGCGTCCGAGGACTGATCCGCCGAAGTCGGCGACGGCCATCTCGGTAGTCAGCCGGCTGCCAGGCCCGCCGACATGGCGGTAAGGGCCGGCAACATCACTCAGCAGGCCGATCTTGACGGGCGCGGATGAACTCTGCGCGCGCAGCAAAGCAGGGCGCGCCAGCGGCGCAGCGGCAATCGCGCCGAGCGCGGCGCGGCGTGTGAGTTTCATCATGGTTTCCCCGATGCGATTAAATCTGGATGCGATAGAACCGGGCCGCGGTGTCATGGAACAGCGCGTGGCGCTCGTCGGCTGATGCGCCAGCGGCGATGCGCTTGAAGCCATTCCAAAGCACAGGATAGCTGCACATCGCCTTGTCCACCGGGAAATTGCTCTCGAACATACAGCGCTGAGCGCCGAACGCTTCGATGCATGTCTCCATCCACGGACGCCATGCGTGCGCGAGTTCGCCCGACGAAGGCGGCAAGACCTGGCGATGGAAGTCGAAGCCATTGATCGCCATCGCCAGACCGCCGAGCTTCATGTGCACATTTGGGCAGGTGGCCAATGGCTGGACCCCGTCACGCCAGGTGGTGAACACCTCGTCACGTTGGGCGCGAAATGGTCCGACGCCGAGTGGGCCGCCAACGTGGTTGATGACGATAGGTATCGCGGGGAACGCGCGCGCCAGGTCCAGCAGCTCGCCAAGCTGTGTGTGATACAGCCACGCATCGAAGCTGAGGCTGTATTTGCCGAGGCGTGCGAAGCCGGCGCGGAACGCCGGATCGGCCATCAAGCCGAGTGGCGGCGGGGTGGAGATGCTGGCGAGCAGATCGGGGTGACGCGCGGTCACCTGGCGAATGCCACGGAAGCGGCCACCGGCGGCCGCCATATGCGCCTCCAGCACTGCATCCACACGCTCGCCCGCGCGGAAATCGACATGGCCCACGATGGCGGCGCAGACACGCGGCTGGGTCTTGCGCCGCTCAGCCTCAGCTGCCACCGAAGCGACGAATTCAGTCTCGCCGACCGGGCGCATTTCTTCTGAACCTTCCGTGCGATAGGACCAGAAGCACTGGAGAAACACAGTGGCGACGACGTTGTGGCCGCTGTTCAGGTCGGCCAGCAATTCATCGAGGTAGTATCGGCTGCCGGGCCGATCCCACAGATGATGATGCGGATCGACGATTGGCAGATCAGGATCGAGTATTTCCTCCTGCAGTTTGTTGAGCCACGCGAGGTCCGGGTTCGGATGCTCGACAACGAGTGGTTGCGCGGCGGACATCAGGCAGCCAGCACCGGTTCGGTGCCGACGATAGTCGTGCGGTGCATCACGCGGCGCTCTCGTGGATCGTGCGGCGTGACCTGATGCATGGTGCAGCGGTTGTCCCACATCACCACGTCATGCGGCTCCCAGCGGTGGCGGTAGACGAAGCGCGGCTGCGCGGCGAACTCCGCCAGGTCAGCAATCAGACGCTTGGCATCCGCCGGGCTCATGCCCTCGACTTCGTCATTGTAGATCGGGCTGATGTAGAGCGAGTGACGACCGGTGACCGGGTGTGTGCGCACCATCGGCTGCCAGACCGGCGGCATGGCCGCCTTCTCCTCCTCCGTCAGTGGCTTCAGGTTCGCCAGCGTGTGCAGGTGACCAAAATTGTGCCGCGCCTTGCGACCCTGTACCTGCCGCTTCAGCGAGTCGGGCAGCGCCTCATACACGGCGTACATGTTGGTGAACTGGGTCTCGCCACCCGTGCGACTGGTTTCCACTCCGTGCAGCAGCGCACCCGTGCAGGGGATGGTGCGATAGCTGCTGTCGGTGTGCCAGAACTGCGCCAGCGAGACCTGCTTCACTGTCGGATGATCTGGCGGCATCAAGTTGCCATCATCATCCACGTTGGAGACCCGGAAGATCTCCTTCACCCGGCGCGAGCGAATGATGTTCTGGTGAAAGATCTCCGGCTCGCCGAAGCCGCGCGTGAACGCAACGTGCTCCTCGTCCGTGATCTGTTGTCCGGGAAACACCAGCACGAGGTACTGCATCCATGCGTCGTGCACGGCACGGAAGGTTTCGGGATCGAGTGGCGCGCGCATGTCGACTCCGCGCACCTCTGCGCCGAGGGACGGATGCAGAGGACGAACGTTCACTTGGGATGAAATGGTTGCTGCCGAGGATGCCATGGCCGCTTCCTTTCGGTTGTTTCAAGCAGGGTGTTCAGAGAACTCGAAGCCCATTGCACGCGTGTGGTAGTAGATCCCGCCATCTTGCACGATGAGGAACAGCGCCTGCTCGTTGCCCCCGTTGTGGTGCGAGTGAACCGCCACGGGCGGCGTGATGGTGGTCGCCCACGGCGCCCAGTCCTTGCGCTTGCCATCAATGACGGAGAAGCAGCGGTCGCCCTTGATGATGAGCGACACGGCGACGGAGTTGTGCCGATGCGGACGCTGCACCACACCGCCCGGCAGCGAGTTCATCGCGACCGTAAGCGTCGGCAGGATGTTGCGCGTCGCTTCCTGCTGCTCGGACGAGAAGATCAAAGCCGAGCCGGCGATCTCCTCATTGCGGCCGATGTCGTAGATCAGCTCGATCTGCCGTGCGATCTCGTCGGCCCGATAGTGCACAACATCTGTCGGCGCCTTGCCAGGCGCCGGTGCTTGCAGGTTCTCGAATGCAAGCTGCGGCTCATTGGTGACCAGCCACAGCACCGCGTCTTCATCGTCTGCGCTGTACAGCGCCGGCTCGCCGCCGGGCAGGATGAACAGGTCGCCGGCGCTCCACGCGATATCCTGTCCGGCGCAGGACGTGCGACCGCTGCCGGCGATTACATAGGCGATGGCGCCGCTCGCCACGAAGTCGGTCGTGAGGCTTTCGCCTGCACGAATTCTCGCATAGCGCGCCAGCACCAGGGGCGTGGTTGCGGGAAAGCGGCTTTCCAGTTCCGCGGAGATGTCACACGCGATCAAGCCGGTCGGCGTTGCCGGATCGAGCGCGATGACCGGCTCCCGGGTGAATATCTGGTCCGGAACAGGCGGGAGCTGCACGTTGAAGCCGTTGCCGGTGTTGAAGAACCGCCCTCGCGCCTCGGCTGGCGTCGCCGGCGCGGCAGGACGTTGCACCGGCATCTCGGCAATGCTGCGTGGACGATCGTCTCCCGGCATCGATGGGTCTCCTCCCAGCACCGACTGCGCCACCATCGCCGGTGGACGACAGCGTGTCAAGGTTTCCGAATAATGTTCGGGTATTTATGTGCGGAGGTCAGACCGGATCCCAGGGAAACGCCTGCTCTGACGTATCGAGCGGCATGAACGCCGCCTGCATCGCCGGAATGGCATGCTGCGCTATCGTCTCAGGCGTCCAGCCATCGGCGCGATGCACGATGCGGATCGGGCGCGGCGAACTGAACAGGTAGATCTCGTTCATGCGCGTTCCGAACACCTGGCCGGTGACGCCCTTCGCGACATCCGACGCGAGGAAAACCGCGAGCGGCGCATTCTTGTCCGGCGTCATGCGCTGCAGTTTTTCCACCATCAACTTCTGCTCCTGCGTGGTCGCTGGAATCGAGCTGGTCATGCGGCTCCAGGCCCAGGGCGACAGGCAATTGGAGCGCACGTTGTAACGCTGCATGTCGAGCGCGATCGACTTCGACAGCGCGGTGATGCCGAGTTTGGCGGCGGCATAGTTGGCCTGGCCGACATTGCCGATCAGCCCGGACGTGCTGGTGATATGCACGAAAGCCCCGCTTTCCTGCTTGCGGTAATGCTCCGCCGCGGCGCGGCTGACAAAGAAGCTGCCGTTCAGGTGCACCGAGATCACCGCGAGCCAGTCATCCGCGCTCATCCGATGGAAGATGCCGTCGCGCAATATGCCGGCGTTGTTCACCACTGCGTCGATGCGGCCGAAGTGATCCAGCGCAGCCTGAACGATCTTCTGCGCGGAACCCCATTCCGCGACGGAGTCGGTGCTGATCTCCGCCAAGCCGCCATTCTGGCGGATCATCCCCTGAGTCTGCTGTGCGGGCGTGATGGACGCGCCACTGCCGGTGAGCGATGCGCCGACATCGTTGATGATCACCTTGGCACCAGCGGCCGCCATCATGACGGCGATCTCGCGCCCGATACCACCACCGGCGCCGGTGACGACAACGACCTTCCCTTCCATGATGCCTGCCACGGTCGCCCTCCTTGTGCTGTCCGGTGCAGCAGATTGACAGCCAGGAGCGGCTCCCGCAACGTCAATCCTGAATGGAATTCGGGTTTTGCCGATGCTTGGCCTCAATCTCGACTATCCGCTGGTGCTGTCCACCATCATTGAGCACGCCGCGGCGACGTTCGGGGACACGGAACTCGTATCGCACGGCCACGCGGAGGCAGCGCGCAGCAATTATCGCGATGCTGCTCAGCGCAGTCGCAGACTGGCGTCTTCGCTGCCGCGTCTCGGCGTGGAGCCGGGTGGCTTCGTCGGTTCGCTGGCCTGGAACATGCATCGGCATTTCGAACTGTTCTATGGCGTGAGCGGGATCGGCGGCGTTTTACACACTGCCAATCCACGGCTACCGCCCGAGCAGATCCTCTATACGATCAATTTCACCGGTTACCGGACGCTGTTCATCGATCTCGATACGCTTGCTCTGGCCGAGCAGCTTGCACCTCGGCTGGAGACGGTTGACCGCTTCGTGCTGATGGCGTCGCGCAATGAGATGCCGGCGACGAGGCTGACTAACGTGTTGTGTTACGAGGACCTGATCGAAGCGGGCGACCCGTCATTTGTCTGGCCGGAACTGGATGAACGCTCCGCGTGTATGCTGTGCTTCACCTCGGGAACGACGGGTCAGCCGAAAGGCGTAGCGTACTCGCATCGCGGCACGGTGCTGTCCGCGCTTTCCACCGGCGGGGGGAATGGCTGGGCACTGTCGGCCAACGATGTGGTGCTGGGGATTCCGGGCTTCTTCCATTGCAACGGCTGGGCCGTGCCGTTCCTGGCGCCGATGTACGGCGCGAAACTGGTATTGCCCGGGCGTCGCGCCGATGATGCGTGGCTGCATCGCCTGATCGTGGATGAAGGCGTCACGATTGCCGCCGCGGTGCCGACCATCTGGCTAGGGTTGCTGGAGCATTGTCGCGCGACGGGGCAGGACCTGGGCGCGCTTCGGCGCATCTTCTCCGGTGGTACGGCGCCGCCCGCTGCGATGATCGAAACCTACCTGCGCGATTATGGCGTCCGCGTCAGCCATGGTTGGGGAATGACCGAGACAACGCACGGCGCGACAATCTCGTTTGCCAAGCATGGTCTATCGGATGATGCCGCCGTGGCGGCGATGCGGACACAGGGCAAGCCGCTCTATGGCAATGAGACCCGCATCGTTGATGACGGGGACGAGGCACTGCCGCATGACGGCAAAACGCCCGGACACCTGCAATGTCGTGGTCATTGGATCGCCGGCGCCTATTTCAAACGGCCAGAGCTGGATCTGCGGACCAAGGACGGCTGGATGCGAACCGGCGATATCGCGGTGATTGATCCCGACAACACGCTGCACATCGTCGACCGGGCCAAGGATGTGATCAAGTCGGGCGGCGAGTGGATCAGCTCCCAGGCATTGGAGGAAGCCGCGATGCGGCATCCGTCGGTGCAGGAAGCGGCCGTCGTGGCCATGCAACACCCGCGCTGGCAGGAGCGGCCCTTTCTGATTGTTGTTCTGGCGGAGAATTCGACCGCCACATCCGATGATCTGCGCACACACCTGCTGAGGTTCGTGCCGAAATGGTGGCTGCCCGACGCTATCGCCTTTGCGACTGAACTGCCGCATGGCCCGACGGGGAAACTTCAGAAGGACGAACTCCGTCGGCGCGTCGCAGACGGCGTTATCGTCCCTGCCGCGAACTCAGGTCAGTCAGCAGCACCGTCACTGGCGTAGCGGAGCGACACCGCTGCCGCCTGACGAATGATGCGCCACTGGCTGTTGATCCGGATGGAGTGCTGCCCGGCACGATTTCCCGCAGTGTCTTCAAACGACCTGACGGGTTCGTAACGCGGCCGTGCGCTGGACCGAACCCGAGCGACGCAATGGGCGGCGAGGTCGGCTCGCTCTAAATGCGCCGGGGCGCAGGAGAGCTGCTCTGTACCTCTTCGCGGGACCGCCGCTGATCCTCCATTATCCACGCTTCCGCGGCCTCCCGCGTTGGGAACCCTAACATGGTTTGCCGCGCTCCATCATCGCCAACGATCTTGATGTCGAAGCCGCGCTCCGTCCTGGGCGAGATCACGTATGTGCTCATGCCACGCCCACAATGTTTCGGTAGGTCCAGCGTGTAGTTACTGTCGTAAACTGTTGCTGGGTCACGTCGCTGCGAGCAATGAGCACGCATTCGTACAACGACACGATGTATTCCTTTCAGCCGTAATGACAGCACCGGCTGGGCGAAAGGCGCTAAGCGTCCCGCGGTTCGTCCGTGGTACTTTCCAGCAGCCGCCGCAGCGCGGCATATTCCGGGCCGGGACCGTTCGTGCTGAGAAAATCCGCCACGGTGGTATCCGTCGTCTGTCCACCAGACGAGAGATTAGGTATGTGCCGCACGAACATACCAGTTGGATCGCTGGTCACGACCAGTTGCCAACGGTCGCCATTCGAGCTTCGGTAGATTTCGGTGACCGAAGCGACCATGATGACCTCCTCTCCCTCGCTCCGCCACATCAGAGTGGCGACGATCGGCAAACGTCATCGTGGGTCGCTTCAGCAGCCGGATATGGCAGTGACCGGTCGCGCGGTTCGGCGGCAGCAGGACCGGTTTAGCGTCAAACCGCCTTCAGGTTCAAACCGCCTTCAGGTTCGTCGCTGACATCTTGCCCTGCTGACCGCGCTCCAGGTCGAAGCTGACCTTCTGGCCCTCATTCAGACCAGTGAGGCCGGCGCGTTCCACGGCCGAGATGTGGACGAATACATCCTTTGACCCGTCGGTCGGTTGGATGAAGCCGTATCCCTTCTGGGAATTGAACCATTTGACCGTGCCTTCCGACATCGCGTCATTCTCCTTGCAATCCGGCGATCCGCACTGTGCGGACCGGAATGCTTTTCATGTTGGGAGCACCGAAGGGCGACGAGGTCGCATAGGCAAGGTACGATAGACCCACGCTGAAAAGCGCCGTCAGCTATACATAGGGACGCTGTGGCGGCTTTGCCAGCACAATTCTCGGGTCATACACCAACAATTGGTTGCTGGCGCTCGCCCGTGCTGTCCGCCCTTGCATCCACCAATGTCCGGTTGAGCATCTCGATGGCGTCCGGCTTTGCGATCCGGTTGACCGCCGCGAACTCGCCAGCAAGACGCTCGAGCGCAAGCTCGAACAGATTGCGTTGGCTGAAGCTGCTGCCGGAGCCGCCGCCGGCCGACTGCAGATCGCGAACCACTTCGGCCAGGGCGCCGGGATTGCTGGTGTTGATCTTCGCCAGATACTCCTGGGAGCGCTTGGCCCACATTAGCCGGCTTATTCTGGGCCGGCCTTTTAATGTGGCGAGAGCTCTGGCCAGAGCCTCGCGGCTGGCAAGCTTGCGCAGGCCGGCAGCGCGCGCCTGGGCCACCGGAACGCGCAGCGTCATCTGATTGCCCTCGAACGAGATGTGGATCAGGTTCAGTTGGCGTCCGGCAATTTCCTCGAAACCCACGCGTTCGATCCGTCCGACCCCGTGTGCGGGGTACACCACAGCATCACCCTTGCGGAACGGGTGTGCTTCCTTCGGCTTGATTTTGGCGGCCGTTGCCTCCACGGCGGCCGTCACCATTGCCGCTGTCATTGGTGTCGCCGCCATCCTATTCACCCTGAAACGACTGATCGGTAATGGATATGATGTGTTTCACCACCTCTGCATAGGGTCCAAGGGCAATTTCTGTCCACTTGCGCTTGCGACGTGAGCGAGAGCATATGAACCGGTTCGCGCGAAGAATGCGCATCGCCCACAGGAGCTTGGATCAAGGTGTGGGTTCCTCCTGTGGCTGCGCGGTCGATATTCCGCGTAGCCTGTGGGCGTCTTTGATGGACTCACCGCTGTTATGCGCCTAAGCTCGGACCATCGCCAGCAGCGAGCTTGGGCGCTGGCGGCTGAGAGACAATACCGCGCTCCCCCCTCATAGAAGATGGAGAGCGCCGATGCGGCGATGGATTACGCCGCCTGTTGTGGTTCCGGCAGTGCTAGTCGTGGCGGTCCTTGTCCTTGCAATCTGTCGTGCGCTTCCTTGATGCATGGCACGATTGCCGATGACTTCCTGCGGTCCGCAGCCATTTTCTGCTACGAGGGACAAATCCTGTGAGCGCTGAACCCGATTTTGGAAAGGACGAGGAGGGGCATGAAGCCGAGAGGCAGGCCGCCTCCATGAAGGATCAGCTAAGCAAGGAGGTCGCCTCCTGGTCCAAAGAGCGCAGACAGCAGTCGAGCGAAGCTGTCGTCGGGCCATTGCGACCTGTCAATCAAGAACGTTCGCCTCGACCGGCTGGTGAGTCGAGGAAATCCAAGGCACCTCCCCTTGCTGGCAAGGCGGCCAGCGCACGTTCCAAACCGTTCAGCATGTCTTACGATGGCATGACGCACGCAGAATATACTCAATATCTGCTGGATCGTGGCTCACGATGAGCTGGGTGACTTTCGAAGTCGCAGGAGGCGGACTGCTCGCAGTTCAGCCACAGCATGTCGTGGCCATTGTACGATGAGCAGGGTGTTGTGGAACTGTCCACAGCTTCTGGCGTTCACGTGCTGAAAGATACCACCGCGCAACGCGAGGCCATGAGACTCACCGCCGCGGCGGCCGAAGCAGACGAGGCAACAAGCGTTTAGGAGCAAAGATGCGTCTGTCCGACATTGACGGTCAGATAGCCTATGACCTTGAGGAATTCTGCGAGACTTATGGACACCCGCGGGGCCGATCGTTCACGTTCGAAGTCACCTGTGATGCGGTTACATATGTGTATGCGGACGTCATCGGGACGGTGTGGGCCGGAAAGGTGATCTTCGAACTCAGTGGCGAAGATCTGGTGTGCACGCGGAAGGCTCATTGAACGGCCGACGAACCGGCTTGCCGATTTATCACCTTCACGGACAGCCATGGCCGATGCGAAATATCGCGTGATCCGACAAGACGACGACAGCTTCGCCGTGGAGGTGACCAGGACCGGCGCTCTGCCGCAAACGGCCGCCGGCTTTGCAACCGAAGCCGAGGCGAATGCATGGGTCGTGCAGGATAAGCGCCTCTGGGAAGCCGCCGATCCTTTCAGAACACCGGCGTATCGCCGGCGGCATGGGTTCTGAAGCCTGGCCCGTAGAACATCACGCGGCTGGCAGGCTTTGCGGGGAGGACGCGGCCTCGCTGAGCCGTGCATAGACCAGCTCCAGAAGTCGTTCCCGTGCGCGCACAGCGATGTCCTCCAGTGAGGGCGTCTGGGCCAGTTGCTCCCTGGCGTAACGGCGGACCTCTTCCAAACTTGGCACCGCGGGCAGGTCGATGTCGCTCCAGAACGTCCCCGCCTGTGTGCGGGCTGATGCGATGCAGGCCTTCAGCTCCACCCAGCCGGGTGTGCGAGCCAGTGCGTCATATACCTCGTGCGCGATCTGACTGATCGGGAACGAAGCCGCGAGTTGGCCCGCCACCTTGTCGATGACGAGCCGCCCCAGCCTGTGCTCGCCCTTGACCACTGCCGGCGGCGGAAGATGCAGGTCCCAGATCAGGCCAAGCCACGACAGCACGCGCAAGGCGTAGAAGGTCGGATCATATTCCCACCAGCGAAATCCCTGTCGCACGGATGCCTGATAGGCGTGGTGGTTGTTGTGCCAGCCTTCGCCCATCGTCAGCAGTGCAAGCAGCCAGTTGTTTCTCGACTGATCGCCGGTGACGTAGCGCTGGCGACCGATGACGTGAGCGAGCGAGTTGATGCTGAAGGTAGCGTGCCAGACCGCGACGGTGCTCCAGCAAAAGCCGATCGCGAGTCCCGGCCAACCGGCGATCAGCCACGTGGCGCTCGCGAGCAGCGCCGCCGGTAAATAGGGATGCCGGTCCAGCCACATCAGCTCCTTGTATCGCGCCAGGTCACGCACGACCGCATAGTCGGTTGCGTCATTCCGCGGCACAAAGATCCAGCCCACGTGAGCGTAGAGAAAGCCGCGCTGCACCGGCGAGTGAACATCGTCTGCGGTATCCGAATATCGGTGGTGCCGGCGGTGCTTGGATGCCCACCACAGAATGCCGCGCTGCGCCGAGGTCTGGGCGAGAAACGCCAGGGCAAACTGGCCGATGCGGCTGGTGCTGAAGGCGCGATGTGCGAAATAGCGATGATAGCCAGCGCCAATCGCGAAGATGCGCAGCACGTACAGCATCATGGCGAGCGCCACGGCACGCCAGGTCACACCGGTCCAGATCGCAGCAAGGCACCCGGCGTGAATCAGCAGGAAACCGATGCTGGAGGGATAGGCGATGTCGTCATCGTGTCCCTGCGTGCCCGCGCGCATGGTGCAGTCCCTTAAAGTACTTAAAGTCCGATCGCTCAGGCCGCAGGTCGTAGCCCGGCCGTGGCACGTCCTCGCCGACGCCGGCGGGACGGACGTTTCTCAGTATGCACCTGCGTGCGCTGCGGCTGAATAGCCGGCGCAGAACCGCCGGCGATCTGTAGCCTGGTACCGGTCATGCGCTCGATGGTGCGCAACGCGCCTTGTTGCGTTGAGTCGCAGAACGATATGGCAACGCCGCTCGCGCCGGCACGCGCGGTGCGGCCAATGCGATGCACATAGTCCTCCGGCTGTGCCGGGAGATCGAAGTTGATGACGTGCGAGACACCCGTCACGTCGATCCCACGAGCGGCGATATCGGTTGCTACCAGCACGCGCGCCCGGCCGGTGCGGAATTGTTCCAGGGCCTTCTGCCGCGCCGGCTGGCTCTTGTTGCCGTGCAGCGCGGCCACTTGCACGCCGCCGGTATCGAGCGCATCGGCAACCTGGTTGGCACCGCGCTTCGTGCGCGTGAACACGATGACGCGTGACAAGGCCGGATCGGCCAGCAGCCGGCCCAGCAGCGCCCGCTTTCCTGCCGGCTCGACGAAGTGCACGTGCTGTTCGATCGGCAACGCGGCTGGCGCGCTTCGAACGACATCCACGCGGAGCGGGTTACGCAGCAAGGTTTCTGCGAGCGTGGTGACCTCCGGCGGCATCGTTGCCGAAAACAACGCCGATTGTCGCTTGTCCGGCAAGGCAGCGACGATTCGGCGAATGTCACGAATGAAGCCCAGATCGAGCATGCGGTCGGCCTCATCCAGCACGAACTGGCTAACCTGGTTCAGCTTCAGCTCACCGGAGCCCATCAGGTCGCAGATACGGCCCGGCGTGCCGACGACGATATCGGCGCCCCCGCGCATGCGCTGCACCTGCATGAAACGGCTGACGCCGCCCAGGATGGCGACGATTCGCAGTGGTTGCTGGCCGGCAAGGCGGCGGAGGCTGTCCTCGATCTGCAATGCCAGCTCGCGCGTGGGCGCCAGGATGAGAGCGCGTGTGGCGAAATGGGCGGCACGAGCGGGAGCGCTCAGCAGGTGCTGCAGCATCGGCAGGGCGAATGCGGCGGTTTTGCCGGTTCCTGTCTGGGCGATACCAAGCAGATCGCGCCCTGCGAGCAAGTGAGGGATCGCACTTGCCTGGATGGGCGTTGGTTCAACGAAGCGCTCTCGTTCGAGGGCGCGCAACAGCGGCTCGGTCAGACCGAGGGTCGAAAAAGGCTTTGATGGCACGAAGTCAATGCTCCGGCGCCCGCCATGCATGATGTTGCGGCTAAACGGGCGCCCTGGTGTTCGCCTGCCCGCGCGACAATGGGGCGAACGCGTTAGAACGGATTTTCCGGGAGGGCTCACCGTCCAGAGCCGGACGAAATGCCAATCACGCAATCACGGAATACCACATCTATATCGCACCGATGAAGGCTGAAGCAAGACCCTGACCGTGAATTTGGCTGACACGACTAGCTGCAATGGCGCTGCGCCTCCCCATATAGAGGGGAAGCCATTCTTTGCCGCGAGGCGGAGGCGATGCCGGGTCACCGCGTGTCATGCGGCTGAATTGCTTCAGGAGCTGATATGAACCGCCGCGGACTATGCCGGCCTTCGTTGAAGATCACACGATCGGGTGATCAGACGGAGGCGAACGGGTTTCGCGTCGAGGTGTGGAATCCCTTCCTCCACGAATACCAATCGGTCAATTCGGTCGAGGAGGGCGTCACGCGCGTCAGTGAGCTGGCGAACCTCATCGGTCATATGTGGCTGGAGCGACACCCGAAGCGAGATGCCCTGCTGGACGTCCCTGTCGCGGGGGAGATGGAGGGGAGGCATTGGGCGGAGTTGCGCATCAATGCCACAACCTTCAGAAGCTATGATACAAGGAGCGACGACCGTCCTACCTGGGCAAAGGCAACGGGCATGAAACAGGCGGCGGCGACGATTTGTAGCAAGGTGGGTTATGTGCTGCTGAACACGACGGCGCCATGACCGGCCTCATGCTGCCGTCAGGTTGGAGAACAGCTAGCGCCGTGGATCTGACGCGAGAACAAATCATATTCCTGGCCAATTTGCGAAAGGGAACCTGCCGCGCCACTGCGGCACAGGATGCCAGCGTCATAGGGCCGTTGATACGAGCTAATCTGGTGCGTTGGGATGATGATCCGAGCGCGGCGGCCAGTCGTCGCAAACCACCAGGTAGCAACTTCACTCTCACCCCACTCGGTGAGGCGTGCCTGGCTGAGCATGAGGCACAGGGACGCCTGCCGGAGTAGCGGCGGACACAACTGAATATGACCCAAGCAGCCGGTTTCCCACGCTACACGGTGGCCGAACTGGCGCTTGATCGAATGCTGCATGCGTTTGCCGTTCTATTGGCAGCCGGCGGGATCGCTTGGCTATTGATGGCCACGCTACCGACCGGAGGCGCCCGCCAACTCATCGGGTTGACGGTCTATGGTGCAGCGCTGATCGGCATGTTCGCGACCTCGGCGGCCTACAATTCGTGCTGCCAGTGCCGCACGAAGGAGCTGCTCCGCCGTATCGATCACGCCATGATCTTTGTGATGATAGCGGGCACCTGCACGCCGTTCGCGTTATCCGCCTTTCCCGCAGGCATTGGCCTGCTGGTTTGCGCACTCGTCTGGTTCATTGCCGGCATCGGAGCGGTGCTGAAGCTGGCATTTCCACGCCGGTTCGAGCGATTGCTGCTGGCACTGTACCTGGTCATGGGCTGGACGGTATTCGGCATGAGCAAAGCCTATGCTGATAATCTCTCGAATGTTGCCCTGTTCCTGTTACTCGGCGGCGGGCTTTCCTATTCGTGTGGTGCGTATGTCCAGGCGCAGGGTCGCCTTCCATTCCACAACGTGGCGTGGCACGGGCTGGTTGTACTCGGTGCGGCGTTGCATGGGGCCGCGGTCGCCAACCAAACTGTGAACTGGCACGGCCCATAGATGGTGAGGCACCAGCGGTTGGACGCTATCGCATTGTTTGAAGGCTTTCTTGTTCGGAGACATGTCATGGAAACGCGCAAGTTTGCTATCGGCGATCAGGTTCGCCTGCTTTTGGACAACTATGCGGACGACAATCCCGCCGATGTATATACGATCTCGCGTGTGCTTCCTGCGATGGCCAATGTTTGGCAGTACCGGGTGAAACGAGTCGGCGACGGCCAGGAACGCGCGGTCAGCGAGCAACAACTCACGAAGGCCGGGTTTCAGAATTTGACGAATCTGCCCGCGGCTGAAGCGCAACAGGAAACCCAAAGAATTCGCAACGCCCGTGCCTCTGAACGAGCGCGGGTGACAGCGAGGCGTTCCGAGCAAGGCACGCGTTAAGACTTCACGCGAGGCCGAGTGCAAGGCTTGCACTGGGCGCGTTCCCGCCGGCGATGGTCATTGCGGAATCTTGGCTTTCGGGGAGCGTGTGCCGGGCTGGAGCACGACCCGTGAGCGGCAGGACTTGTGGCTCGTTCTGGGTAACGCGCACGTCGCCCGGCCTGACCTGATAGTAACTGCCGGCCTGGCCGTGTTCGGGTTTACTATGCGGCCAATGCGGGTGGCCGTCTGATCGGCATTCCGCTGTCCGGCGCGCTCACCCAGGTCGGGGGACTGGCGGGTTGCCTGTGGGGGTCGGCAATCATGCTCGCCCTGTGTCTCGCGGTCACCTTCCTGCTGCCAACTGCCACCGTTGCACGGTCTGTGCCGCCCGACCAAATTGGCTTCCGGCCACCGCAGATCACCCCACAGCAGTAATCCCCTCCCAATCCACCGCCTTCTGATACGCATACGCCACCCGCAGCAGCAGCGGATCAGCGAGGAAATTCCCAATGAGTTGCAGGCTTATCGGCATGCCATCCACCTTGCCGCACGGCACCGCCAGCGCCGGATGGCCTGTATAGTTCGTCGGCTTGGTGTTGTACGCTATCGGCATCAACATCCAGTTGCGGCGCAGATTGGCTTCGATCGCCGCCATCCGATCAGTCGGCTCCTGTTCCACCAGCGGCGCGATGTCTCGCACGGTCGGCAATACCAGCACATCCACCTTCGCCAGCGCGCGATCAAAAGCCGCGACATAGGAAGGCCGCACGTTATGCGCCTTGGCATAGACCCCGCCATGGTAGTTGCGCCGCGACATCTCTGCGATCAGGTGGTTGAGCTTGGTGCGCGGCTGCATCATGTCGCCGTGGTGGCGCCACATGCGATCGATCGCAGTGATGATCGACGCGGGATAGTAGGCCTTCGCACCGGTGCCGAAGAAGCCCACGTCGTAGATCGCTCGCGCGCCCTCAAACACCAATGCCGCATACACGCTGTCGATCTGGGCATGTTGCGGGACAGAGATCCTGCTGACCTCGGCGCCGAGTTTCTCCAGCGTCGATACAGCCGACAATACGCCTTCGGCCACCGCGGGCTCGATCGGTTCGGCAAACCCCTCCTCGAGGATACCGATACGCAGCCCTTTCACCCCAGCGTCGAGATTGGACAATGCGTCGATGCTTTCCGGAATGCCGCGGCGCTGGCGCGGATCGTTGTCGTCGTAGCCGGCCACCGCCTGCAGCGCCGCCGCCACGTCCGGCACGTTGCGTGCCATCGGTCCGACATGATCGACGCTGGGTTCAAACGCAAAGCCACATCCGAAGTGCGAGACCAGCCCGAATGTCGGCTTCAGCCCGACGACGCCGCAATACGCCGCAGGCAGCCGAATCGAGCCGCCCTGGTCGCCACCGAACGAGATGGCCACCTCACCCGCGGCCAGCGCGGCGCCCGAGCCGGAAGATGAACCGCCGGTGGTACGCTGCGGATTGTGCGGGTTCAGCGGTTTGCCGTAATCGCCCATGAACCCGTTCATCATGTGCTTGCCGACAATCTTGCCGCCGGCCGCCAGCACCCGAGTCACCACGGTCGCATCGACGTCCGGGATGAACCCCTCCAATGCCTGCGAGGTGAACACCTGCGGGATGCCGGCGACGCTGATGTGGTCCTTGAAACTGACCGTCTTGCCGGCAAGCAGCCCGCGGTCCTGCCCACCAATGTCGCACTTCCACAACCACGCCTGGTAGCGATCCTCGCTCAGCGATGGCCGATAGCCTGGCCCACGCTCAGGAAACAGCCGCGGTGGCGCGGCTTCGTCCGCACGAGACTGCACGAATGCATCGAGATCGCGCATTGCATCGTGAATGAGCGGCAGATACAGCGCCGCCTCACTCTCGCTCAGGCGCAGGTTGAGCGAGGCGGCAAGTTCGACCAACTGGGCTGCATCGGGCATTGCGAACATGGGCTTCCTCCGGGGCTGGGGACCGCATCCTAGAGCGTGAGCAAGCCATGTGCCGATCTCGGCATTGACCAAGCCCGACCTTCCGTTGGACGCTGCCGCAACCAATTCGGAGACGCCCGTGATGAGCGCACTCGCCAACAGCCGCATCGCCTGGTTCAACGGCGAATTCATGCCCGAAGGCCAGGTGATGATTCCATTCCGCGATCGGAGCTGGAAATACGGCGATGGCGCGTTCGACATGACCCGCACGTTCGAAGGCCGCCCGTTCCGCCTGAAGGAGCACATCGACCGCTTCTATCGCTCGCTGCGCTATCTGCGCATCGATCCAGGCATCTCGCCCAACAAGATGATCGAGCTCTCTGAGGAAGTGGTCGCACGCAATGAGCATCTGCGCCCCAGTGTCGGTGACTGGTGGGTCGGTCAGCGCGTGAGCCGCGGTGTCGATGCTGTCGGCGACGAAGGCTGGGACCACACCGGTCCGAATGTGGTGATTGAAGTGGTGCCGCTGCCGTTGAAGAAGCGCGCGAAGTTCTTCCGCGACGGCGCCGATGTCATCGTGACGGCGATGCGACGCACATCGCCAACAATGCTCAGCCCACGCGCCAAGATGCACAACTACCTGAACATGATCGTCGCGGAGATGCCGGTGAAGGCGACGGACCCTGATGCGTGGGCGATCCTGCTGGATGAGAACGGCAACCTCGCTGAAGGTCTCGGCAGCAACATCTTCATCGTGCGCAATGGCGGATTACTGACCCCACGCGAGCACTATGTGCTGCCCGGTGTCAGCCGGCAGATGACGATGGACCTTGCGAAGAAACTGAATATTCCGTGTGAAGAAAAGGATCTCGACCTGTTCGACGCCGAGACAGCCGACGAGATGTTCCTGACTTCCACCAGCCTGTGCATTCTGCCGGTGCGCAGCTTCAATGGCGGCCGTATCGGCGGCAAGGCGCCGGGACCGATAACCGAGCGCCTGATGGCCGCTTACAGCCGGGAAGTCGGCTGCGATTTCGTTCGCCAGTACCTCGATCGGCTCGACTAG
>CAYRTL010000067.1:24826-29421 GCA_964427005.1 uncultured Acetobacteraceae bacterium | reverse complement strand
CGCATCAAGAGACGCAAACTGTTGGTCGCGCTCGGCTATGGCTTGTCGGCACTGACCAAACCGTTGTTTCCGCTCGCGGTGTCGCCTGGGATGGTTCTCGCCGCCCGCTTCTTTGATCGAATCGGCAAGGGCATTCGCGACGCTCCTCGTGATGCGTTGATCGCCGATATCACGCCGTCGGATGCGCGCGGTGCGGCTTACGGCATACGTCAGGCGCTCGACAGTGCGGGGGCCTTTGCCGGACCGCTTTTGGCGATGGGTCTCATGGTCATCTATGTCGATGATTTCAGGTCGGTGTTCTGGTGGGCGGTGCTGCCGGCGGCTATTGCGGTACTGTTGGTCGTGGTTGCTGTGCGGGAGCCGAGCATCGGGAAGTCTCGCGGGCAGGAAACTGTACCCATCAGGCGGGCCGACCTGCAGCGCATGAGTCGCGAGTACTGGGTCGCCATCGGCATCGGCGTTATCTTTACCATGGCCCGCTTCAGCGAAGCTTTTCTGCTTCTCAAGGGGCAGGAGGCAGGGTTGCCTCTCGCACAGGTTCCGCTCGTCTGGGTCTTGATGAACCTCGTCTACACGCTCCTGGCGACGCCGGCTGGCGCCTTGTCTGACCGCGTTGGCCGTCGCAAGGTGCTCATCACCGGTCTTGGACTGCTGATCGCCGCGGACGTGACCTTGGCATTGACGCCGGGTCTGGTTGGTCTTGCTGCCGGCGTCGCTTTATGGGGCGCTTATTTGGGATTGTCCCAGGGGCTTCTTTCAGCGCTCATCGCCGACAGTGCGCCCGAAGATCTGCGGGGCACGGCCTTTGGGGTATTCAATCTCGTCACAGGTGGCGCGCTCCTGGCAGCGAGCACGCTCGCTGGCATCCTTTGGCGATGGTACGGTTCCGCGGTAACGTTCTCTGCGGGCGGCTTGTTTGCAGCTGTCACCGCGATCGCCCTGATCGCATGGTGGCAGCGAAACCCACCGCCGCAAGCGTCGGCCGCATGAGCGGCGCCAGTCTACATGCGCCCGAAGTGCATATGCACGGCGAAGCTTCGGACGTCGAGCTGCAACTGACGGGTGATTGGGTCGCTTGCCGCACTGGCGTCCGCAGCGCAGCCGACGTACAGCACATTGTCCAAGACGCTGGTGACATGACGTTGCGCATCAACTCCAGTGGCCTTGGCCAATGGGACAGCGCTCTCATCGTCTTTCTCAAGGCGCTTCGCGAAACGGCCAGCACCAGGAGGGCGCGACCGATCCGAGTGGATGAGTCGGATCTTCCTGAGCCTGCGAAGCGGCTGCTCGCCCTCGCTTGCGCAGGCCGGAGCGAGATTGCAAGCGCCAAGGTGCCCCTTCCATCTTTGGCAACGCGCGTTGGCGAGACCTTCTACCGCGCCTGCTCAGAGACCGCGGAGATGGTCGCGCTGGTTGGTGAGACGGCAATGCGAAGCGGAGCTGCGCTGGCCAGGCGCACGCGCTCCCGGAGCGTCGATGTCGTGCAGCAAATCTGTGAGGCCGGGGCTGGCGCGCTCGCGATTGTTGCGGTGGTCAACGGTCTGGTGGGTGCCATCATTGCATTTGTTGGCGCAATACAACTCCGCCGCTTTGGCGCCGGCATCTATATCGCCGATCTCGTCGGTATCGGCATGGCGCGAGAAATGGCGGCCATCATGACGGCCGTTGTGATGGCAGGACGAACCGGCGGCGCGTACGCCGCACACCTGGCCACGATGCAAGGGAACGAAGAGGTCGACGCACTCAAGGCATTTGGAATTCCCGTTTACGACTTTCTTATACTGCCGCGGGTCATGGCCCTGGTCTCGATGATGCCCCTGCTCTACGTGTACGCCTGTGCTGTGGGCATTCTTGGCGGCTATATTGTCAGCATTACGACGCTGGACCTTACCTCTGCAGCATTCCTGAACGAGCTTCGCGATGCTATCGCCGGCAAACAGTTTGCAATCGGCTTGGCCAAGAGTGTCGCGTTTGGTGCACTCATTGCGCTCACCGCGTGCCATATCGGGTTGCGGGCTGGCCGCAGTGCGGCCGACGTGGGCCATGCCGCGACAACCGCAGTTGTGGTTGGAATTGTCGGTATCATAGCGCTCGACGCAATATTTGCTCTGTGCACGAATGCGCTTGGAATCTAACAATCATGCGCCTTGAGAGTTCTACGGAGCGGCTTCGGGTACAAAACCTTACCGTAGGGTTTGGCGCCCGCACAGTACAACGTGAGCTGAATTTTTCGGTACGTCACGGCTCGATTTTTGCGATCATGGGCGGCAGCGGCTGCGGCAAGAGCACTGTGTTGAAAGCGATGATCGGCCTGCTCCGCCCCATGGCGGGTACCGTCATCGTCGATGGCGAAGACTACTGGGCAGCCAGCGATATCCGCCGAGCTACGATCGGCCACCGCTTCGGTGTGCTGTTCCAGAGCGGCGCGCTTTGGAGTTCAATGACGGTGGCGGAGAACGTAGCGTTGCCGTTGCAGATGTTCACGGCTCTTGACCGTGAGGCGATTGGCGCGCTGGTGAACCTCAAGCTCTCTTTTGTAGGGCTCCTTGAGGCTGCTGACAGGATGCCGTCCGAGTTATCCGGTGGCATGCGCAAGCGAGCGGCGCTGGCTCGGGCGCTAGCCCTGGACCCTGAAATTCTGTTCTTCGACGAACCGTCAGCAGGTTTGGACCCGGTCACCTCCAACAGGCTCGATGACCTCATTGTCGAGCTGAGCAGTGGCCTGGGTGCTACCGTCGTGATCGTGAGTCACGAGCTCGCGAGCCTGTTTGCTATTTGCGATGATGGGATTTTCCTTGACGCCGAGTCCGGCACGGCAATTGCGCACGGTTCACCGCGTGCGTTGCGTGACCAATGTGCTCTCCCTGCTGTCCGCGCCTTTATGGAACGAGGACGCGAGGTCAGCGCCGTCGGGGGATCGGCATGAACCGCAAGCCAGCTGTCGTGGGAGCTTTTATTCTAGGCGCACTCGGAGTCGGCATACTCGCCGTCCTGTTCTTTGGCGGAATGCGCTGGTTTGCCAAGAGCTCCGATGTCGTTGTGTTCTTCAACGAGTCGGTAGCGGGGCTCGATGTGGGAGCGCCGGTAACGTTCAATGGCGCCCGCATTGGTTCGGTGAAAAGCGTTGTCATTCGCGTCTCGGTTGGGACGTTGACTGCACGAATACCTGTCGTTCTGGAATTAGATTCAACGCAGGTGACCTGGGAGGACGGCGGCCTTGGCAACAGCGCTGTTGATTTCGACCGTCTTATCAAGGTGGGATTGCGAGCTCAACTCGCGCTCCAAAGTCTGATAACGGGACAACTACGCGTTGACCTCAAATTCCTGCCGGATACGCCGGCGCAAGTTGTCGGCGCATCCAATGGCCTGCCTGAGATCCCTACTGTGCCATCAGACCTCGGACAATTGCGGGACGAGCTCGCAGGATTGCATTTGCGGGAAGTTAGTGAATCAGCACAACGGGCACTGACTGCGCTCGCGCGCGTTTCAGACCACGTCGATGCTGAACTGGGACCCGTCACCAGGGACGTTCACGAGACTCTTGCCGCGGCCACGCAGACGTTGCAAACCGCAAATCAAGCCATCGATCGGGTGCAAGCGAAGGCATCCACTGCTCTGGAAGATTTCGACCTGCTGCTAGTTGAGGCGCACCAGCAGGTCGCGGGGCGCGGCGGAGAGATCAGCCGAACTCTCGTTACGATCAACCGCGCTGCACGGACGGCAGAAACCCTACTCGGCTCCCTGAACGGCTTGGCGGAGCCGCGCTCGGCATTCCGCGGTGATCTAGAGGCAGCTATCCGTGATCTTGCGGCCACCGCCAGCGCCCTTCGTGAATTTGCGCAATTTGTGCAGCGTAACCCAAACGCCCTTCTCACTGGCAGGGCAACTCGGTGATGACACGAGCACCGCGGTTGCCACTGCGGCAGCATGCTCGGGCTGCGCTTGTGGCCTTTGTCTGTGGCGCGGTTCTCTTGCCAGCTGCTTGCGGTTCATCTGGACCTCCCCCCGTCGAGTACGTGCTTGGCCCCGCTCCGGCTCCGGCAGCTTCCACGAGCACGCTCGCGAGACGGCTCGTCGTGGAGGTCAGGCCGGTGCGGCTTCCAGACTATCTGGATACAAGAGAGCTTGTCGTACGCAGTGGCAATCAGCTCCTCCCAAGCAAGACCGGCCAGTGGGCGGAACGGCTATCGGTGGGAATGACCCGTGCCCTTGCGCTTTCACTTGGCATGCAGTTGCCAAATGTGATCGTGCTGACGAGCAATCCAATGGAACGCCCAGCGCGGCAGGTCTTGGTGGACGTCACCGCATTTGAGGCAAGAGGCGATCGGCGAGTCGTTCTGGCTGCACGTTGGACTATCGCGGATCGCACCGGCCGTAGCTCGCTTCTATCAGAGGACGCTGTGCTGACGGAATCCACGGAAAGCATGGATGATGCGACTGTTGTGAGTGCGATGAACCGAGCGGTCGAGGAACTCGCGAGCCAAATTGCCGCCGGAATCAAGCGTAGCGCAACCAAATCATCGATTGATCCAGATCAAGGCCGCAACGCAGCTTTGCGTTAGCATATTCCTACAGTGGGCTGTCAGGAGAGCCGA
>CAYRTL010000067.1:13066-24726 GCA_964427005.1 uncultured Acetobacteraceae bacterium | reverse complement strand
GCTACCCGGCGCGCCGGGATGCTCCAGGCTTCTATGTGCGACAGCCCTGAGAAGATGTCGGGGACGGTCGTTGCTGTCAGCAACCACGCTAACTGATTACTGGAGAAACGGTCTATGTCGATGTCGGATACCACATCCTCGGCTAGCCCGAAACCGCCGCCGCAATCTCCTGTCAGCGGCACTGCGCGCGACAGAACGGCCGCACCCATAGGGAAACCGAAAAAGACGAAATGGCTCGTCCGCATGGCGGTCGCCATCGGAATGGTGGCGATTGGCGCTGCCGGCGGTTGGTATTGGTGGCAACAGCAACTGCACGCGCTGCCCCAGTACATCGCAAAGGCCAATGGCCGCCTGGAAGCGGAGCAAGTCGAAATCGCAACCAAGTACCAGGGCAGGATTGCCGTCGTTCTTGTCAAAGAGGGCGACATCGTCACGGCCGGCACAGTTGTCGCGCGCATGGACACGGTGGAGCTCGAGGCACAACTGCGGTCCGCGGAAGCCCAGGTCCAAAAGTCCGAGCACGAAAAAGTCATGGCAGAGGCGCTGATTGCGCAGCGCGAGAGCGAGCGGGTCTTCGCGGCACAGGAGCTTCAGCGGAGCAACGTACTGGTAGAAAAAGGGTGGTCGACGCGCGAGCAGTTGGACGAACGGCGGAGTAGGCTGAACGTTGCCCAGGCGGCGTATGAAACCGCCATCGCCGCGCGCGAGGCCGCGACTGCGCAGATCGCGGCGGGGCAGGCCGAAGTCGCCCGGCTGAAGCATCAAATCGATGACTCAACGCTGGTTGCTCCGGCCGGCGGCCGCATCCAATACAAGCTGGCGCAGCCGGGAGAGGTTCTGCAGTCGGGCGGCCGGGTCGTGACGCTACTCGATCTCACCACCGTCTACATGACGATATTCGTGCCGGCCCGCGTTGCCGGCCCCCTCGGCCTTGGCGATGAAGCGCGCGTAGCTCTCGATCCTTTCCCGGGATACGTCTTCCCGGCAAACGTCACCTTCGTCGCCACCGAGGCGCAGTTCACGCCGAAGACGGTCGAAACTCCCGAGGAGCGCGAGAAGCTCATGTTTCGGGTCAAGCTGACGATCGATCCGGGGCTTCGGGCGCGGTATCAAGAGCAGGTCAAGACGGGCGTACGCGGCATCGGGTTCGTGCGAACTGAGCGGAGTGCAGCGTGGCCTGATAGCCTGGCGGTCAAGCTGCCGTGACGACGTCGTTTGCCGCGCGCGTGCGACAGCTGTCGCACCGCTATGGAAGGACTGTCGCGCTCGACGATGTGACACTCGAAATACCCGCCCATTGCATGGTCGGGCTGATCGGGCCGGATGGTGTCGGAAAGTCCACGCTGCTAGCGCTGATCGCCGGTGTGCGCCGGATCCAGGAAGGTGAGGTTATCGCGTTGGACGGCGACATGCGCGACAGTGAGCATCGTAGCTCCAGCCTTCCTCGCATCGCGTACATGCCGCAAGGTCTCGGGCGCAACCTCTATCCGACGCTGAGTGTATTCGAGAACCTCGATTTCTTCGGCAGGCTCTTCGCTCAGCCCAAGTCAGAGCGGGAGTGGCGCATCAACGAACTGCTCGCTGCGACTGGTCTGGATCCGTTTCCCGATCGGCCCGCGGGCAAGCTGTCGGGCGGGATGAAGCAAAAGCTGTCGCTCTGCTGCTCGCTGATTCACGACCCTGACCTGCTGATTCTCGATGAACCGACCACCGGCGTCGACCCGCTCTCGCGCCGGCAATTCTGGGAGCTGATCGACCACATCCGCGTGCGGCGGCCCAATATGAGCGTCATGGTTGCGACCGCCTACATGGAGGAGGCGGAGCGCTTCGATTGGCTGGCAGCCATGGATGGGGGCCGGGTGATCGCCACCGGCACGCCCGCCGAGCTGAGGCAAAAGGGCCATGGATCCACGTTGGATGAGGCCTTCATCAATCTGCTCCCCGACAGTAAGCGGGCCGGCCATGAGCCTGTGGTTGTCCGCCCTCGCGTTGCCGAAGTCGGTCCACCCGCCATTGAGGCCGAGGGGCTGACCCAACGCTTCGGCAAATTCACCGCGGTCGATCATGTCAGCTTTCGGATCGAGCGCGGTGAGATCTTCGGGTTTCTCGGCTCGAATGGCTGCGGCAAGAGCACGACGATGAAAATGCTCACCGGCCTTCTGGCGCCGACTGAAGGAGAGGCGTTGCTTTTCGGCCATCACCTCGATGCCAACGACATGGCTACGCGCGAGCGCGTCGGCTATATGTCCCAGGCGTTCTCGCTCTATGGCGAACTCACCATCCGGCAAAACCTGGAGCTGCACGCGCATCTGTTCCACCTGTCCGAGGACAGCCGGCAGGCCCGCATCCAGGAAATGCTCGAACGGTTCGATCTGTTGGGTGCTGCGGACAGCCGGCCGGAGAGCTTGCCGTTAGGGCAGAAACAGCGGCTTCAGCTTGCAGTCGCGGTTCTGCACCAGCCCGAAATACTCATCCTGGATGAACCGACCTCCGGCGTCGATCCCGTTGCTCGCGATCTGTTCTGGCGCCACCTCATCAGCCTGTCGCGCGACGATGGCGTGACGATCTTCCTCTCCACGCACTTCATGAACGAAGGGGAGCGATGCGACCGCATCTCGTTGATGCATGCCGGGAAGGTGCTTGCCGTCGGCCCCGCGAAAGAACTGGCGGAGCGGCGCGGCATGAACAACCTCGAGGACGCGTTCATCGCCTATCTCGAAGAGGCCAGCGGGACTGAACCAGGCGTGAAGCCGACGGAAACTGTGGCCTCTCCCGAACCGACGGCGCCGGCGGTCTCGCCGGCGATCGTGTCCCGCCTGTTCGATTGGCGCCGGCTATGGGCTTATTCCCTGCGGGAAACGATGGAAATCCTGCGCGATCCGATCCGGCTCACCTTCGCCTTTCTCGGTCCAGTCATCCTGATGCTGGTCACGGGCTATGGGATCTCGTTCGATGTCGAGCACCTGGCTTACGCGGCTTTCGACCAGGACCAGACACGCGAGAGCCGCGAGCTTCTCGAGAATTTTTCCGGGTCCCGATACTTTCAGGAACGTCGGGAGATCTTTTCCGACGCTGAGCTCGAGCGGCGGCTGCAGAATGGCGAGCTGAAGCTTGCGGTCGAGATACCGCCGAACTTCGGCAAGGATCTGACGAGTGACAAGCAGCCCGAAATGTCAGCATGGATCGATGGAGCCATGCCGTTCCGGGCAGAGACCTCGCGCGGCTATTTGAGCGGGATCATGCAGACCTATGCCACTGATCAAGCCGCCAGGGGCCGCGCCACGACGATACAGACCCAGCCCGTCAGCATGGAGACCCGCTTTCGCTACAACCCGGCTTTCAAGAGTGTTTATTCCATCATCCCCGGTGTCATCATGCTTATTCTCATGATGATCCCGGCCATGTTGACGGCAGTCGGCGTGGTTCGGGAAAAAGAGTCCGGATCAATCGCCAATTTCCGATCGACACCGATTACCAGGATCGAGTTCCTGCTTGGCAAGCAGTTGCCATACCTAACCATCTCGCTGATCAGCTTCGTGAGTCTCTTGATCCTGGCGATCACCGTATTCGGTGTCCCTGTGAAAGGCTCCTTCCCTGCATTGGCCGTTGGTGTCATCATCTACGTTGCCGCATCCACCGGATTTGGCCTTCTCATCTCTACGTTTACGTCCACGCAAGTTGCCGCAATTTTCGGGGCAGCGGTCCTGACCGTCACACCCTGTATCAATTTTTCGGGGCTGCTGGTTCCCGTCTCTACGCTCACGGGCATCGCTCGCATCAGCGGGCTCGGGTATCCGTCGGGATGGTTCATGCAAGTCAGCCTCGGGACATTCACGAAGAGCCTGGGCTTCGTCGATCTATGGCCTGATATTCTGGTGCTGGCGGTTTTTGCGATCGGCTTCGTGCTTGCCGCCACATTGGCGCTGCGTAAACAGGAGGCATAATGGGCGCCCGGTCGAGCAACATTCTATGGCTTGGCTGGAAAGAGCTTCGCGGCTTGGCCGCTGATCCGGTGCTTCTCCTGCTGGTGCTTTTCGTCTTCACGGTTGCCGTGTTTTCCATCAGCCAGGTGAAGTTCGAGGTCGAAGGTGCGCCGGTCGCAGTTGTTGACGAGGACCACTCCGAATTGTCCCGCCGTATCGTGGGCTCCCTGCTCCGGCCTTATTTTGTTCCCGCGGTGGAGATAGGGGCGGACGCGATCGATCGGTCGATGGACTCTGGCCGCTTCCTGTTCATCCTCGAGATACCACCCAAGTTCGAGCAGGATGTGCTGGCTGACCGCCGCCCTACAGTCCAGATCAATGTGGATGCAACGGCGATGACCCAGGCTGGGAACGGTGCCGTGTATCTGCAGAACATCATCACGCGGGAAGCTCTGAGCTATACCGGACGTGCCGAAGGTGCGATGACACTGCCGATCAATGTGAACTTTCGCTCGGAATACAATCCGAACCTGCGCACCGAGTGGTTCAACGCGACCATGTCAATCGTCAGTAATCTCACCCTGTTGGCAATCGTCCTCACCGGTGCCGCGTTGCTGCGCGAACGCGAGCACGGGACCGTGGAGCATCTGCTTGTCATGCCGGTCAGGCCGGCCGAGATCATGACCGCCAAGATTTGGGCGAACGGCGTTGTCATCGTGCTGGCTGCCACCACCTCGCTGCTGCTCGTGGTGCACATGCTCATCGGGGTCCCGCTGGCTGGCTCGATCCTGCTGTTTGTTGCGGGGACGGTCCTCTACCAGGTCTCGGTTGGGGCGCTCGGCATATTGCTCGCCACTTTCACGGGAACCATGGGCCAATTCGGTCTGCTGGTGATCCCTGTCATTATCGTGTTGGATCTGCTGTCGGGGGCTGCCACACCCCTGGAAAGCATACCGCAATGGCTGCAGAACGCGATGCAGTTCACGCCGACCACGCACTACGTGGCCTTCGTGCAAGCGGTGCTGTTCCGAGGAGGTGGGGTCGATATCGTCTGGCCCGAGCTTGCAGCTCTCGCGGCGTTCGGTGTTGCCTTTTTCATCGTCTCGCTGGCGCGCTTCAGAACAGCCATCGTCAGTTTCCAATAGGACCGATTCAGCCGAATGGATTCCGCAATTCTCTCCGCAGCCTCCGCGTTGTCCGGTTCACTGATCGGCGGGCTCTCGAGCCTTGCCGCCTCCTGGCTCACCCAGCGCGAACAATACCGGGCGCAGGCGGTCGTCCAGGAAGTGACGAAGCGCCAGGCGCTGTACACCGAGTTCATCACCGAAGCCTCGAAACGCTTTGTTGAGGCCTGGAGCCATGAGGCCGAGGGGCCGGAAATCTTCGCGAGCCTCTACGCCGAGATCGCGCGGATGCGCCTGACGGCATCGGCCGAAGTCGTCCGCACTGCCGAAGACGTGGTTCGCCGCATGATCGCGGAGTATGCCGCCCCCAAAAGGACATTCGACGAGCTTCAGGAGTTGGTGAGAAGCCACGATTTCGCCGATCCGCTGAAGGAATTCAGCGAAGCGTGCAGAGCAGATCTCCGCGCCCTGCGGGTGTGATGGCCGACACCGCTTAGCGACTTACGACCGCTGCCCCGTCTCCTAAATGCCTTCTGCTAGAAGGATTGATAATGCAACAGACTGTCACTCCGCTGGACATCTCTCGCAAACAGGCACGCAAGCTTCTGGACAAATACCGGGTGACGGACGGGCGGAAATTCCATCTGAAGAACTACGAACCGGCAGACACCGCCGGCTACAGCCTGGACAAACCAGAAGCCACAGCTTTGTTACAAGAGGGCGTGAGGCGGTTGGCGGAGCTTCAGGAAAAGCTTTACGCCCAGCCTGTTGCCATCGGCCGATTTTGCCGTTGTCATGCCGGATCGCCCGTGGAGGAACAGCCATGATCGACATACACGCCCATTGGAGGCCCGCTGAACTCGCCGATGCCCTGCGCGCCCGTGGCAAGGAACCGCGCATCGTGCGCAATCAGCACGGCATCGAGGTGCTGAAATCGCGAATGGGCGAGGAGCCGCTCGCGAAGGCGTTCGATGACGTTGATGTCCATCTCGCCCGGATGGACCAACAGGGCGTCGCGACCAGCGCGCTGTCGCTCCTCGGCTCGTTCTGCTGGATCGAATCGCAGCCGCTGGAGGTGTCAGAGCCGCTCTGCAGGCGCGTCAATGATGGATTTTCGACAATCTGCGAGAAGCACCCCGGCCGCTTCGCCGCATTTGCCGCGCTGCCGTTGACCGACATTTCCGCCGCCGCGGCCGAACTCGAGCGCGCACTTGGCTTGCCAGGCATGATCGGTGCCCAGTTACCGGGCAATTTCTTTCTGACGCGCAAGGACGCCGAAGCGGTGCGTCCGCTGTTGGAAGTCGCCAACCGCCACCGCGCGGTGTTGCTCATCCACCACGGTCCGCGGCCAGGCGACGCGTTCCCCAAGGTCGGCGCCGATACGGACAACGCGCGACGGCGCAATGGCACGCTGGACATGCAGGCGAGCCTGTCGTCGGTGATGGTGACGCTGTGCCTCACGGATCTGCTTGCGGCGTATCCCGATCTGACGATCGTGGTCCACAATCTTGGCGGCAACATTCCGTACGAGATCGAGCGCATGGATCACCGGTGCCTGCTCGATACCCCGCAAGAGGAGCTGCCTTCTGCGCGCTTCCGCAAAGCGAAGGTGTATGTCGACTGCAACTCGTTCGGTTCGCGTGCGATCGAGATGGCGGTGGAGCTGTACGGCGCCGAGAGGATCGTATGCGGCACGGACGGCAGCGAATTCGGCGTTGATTGGACGCGGAACGCGCTGGCGGAGGCGCGGATCGGGCAGGAAGCGCGCGAGCAGATTCTCAGTCGCAACGCTGCCGCGATGATGGCGCGCGTTGGGAGAGCGGCCGAGCGGGAGCGAGCGGCCGCCTGACCTCGGCCGCGCTCTCCGAAGGCCCAGTCGGCACTCATCGGGCTATTACCCCACCCCCGTTAACGTCTATCTTTCAGAACGAATCCAAGCGCCTCGCCGCCGTCTCACGCAGGGATGGCTGAGAGGCCGAGATACTGCGACTCTGGCTGATGTCCAACCAATGCACGCGCTTGCACCAAGTCTCCGGGGCATGAGGCGGTCCAATTTCGCCGCGCAGGGAAACGCATGTCGGTAATCAACACAACGATCAACCATGGCATCACTCTCAGTCTGCCGACTTATACGTCTCCGCTGACCATCACCGGCACCGGCGCCATAAACAACAACGGCACCGGTAATGCCGTCTCCGGCTACGACGTTGGCTACACGGTGGTGAACTACGGGACCGTCTCGGCCAGCGGCGCGAACCCCTTTGTCAACTTTGCGCTCTATCTGACCGGCGCGAACAGCAGTGTCGATAATAGGGGCCAGATAACAGCCAACAGCCAGGGCATTGCGCTCTATTCGGGCGGCACGATCACGAACGGTGGCACGCTCATCACCGGCCATTGGGGAGTGGCGGCCAGGGCAGCCATCAGCCTGACCAATACCGGGACGATCTCTGGCGGAAGCGTCGGGGTCAATCTCTTTTCCTTCGGCGGCGGCAGCGGAATCACCAACTCCGGACACATCGCAGGCGCCGATGGGATTGGCGTCAGCCAGAACGCCGCGTCCATCGACAACAGCGGCAGCATCGTCGGCACCTATGGCGTGGGCGTCGCGCTCGCGGCCGGAGGAACAATCACCAATAGCGCCGGGGGCCTGATCGCAAGCAACGGTGCATACAGCGCCGTTGCCGTTTCAGGAGGCGCCGGCACAGTCGACAACGCCGGCACGATCAGCGGCTACAACGGCGCCATATTTACTGGCAGCTATAACAACACGCTGATCGATAGCGGTACGATCATCGGGACTTCAGGAGTCGCTGTCTCCTTCGGCGGCGGCGACGATGTACTGCAGTTGGCGCCTGGCGATCTGCGCATTTCGGGCACTGTCGATGGCGGCGGCGGAGCCAATGCCCTGTATTTCGCCGGGGGCACCGGCACGCTGACTGGTACCAACGCCACTTTTGTCAATTTCAGTCAGGGAACTGTCGATCCTGCCGGATATTGGGTCCTGGCTGGCAACAACACCTTCGGCAGCAGCGTTTCACTCGCCATCGCCGGCAGCGTGGTGGATGCGGGCACACTGGCCAATTCAGGGACGTTGGATGGGCTGGTGTTCCTGAACGGAGGCCAGCTGACCAACCTGTCGGGTGGCCTGATCCAGAACACCTACATCGATGGCCTCTCAGCCGCGAGCCCGAACGGTGTCGTCAACTACGGGACAATCAGTGCCACTTCCACGTCGTCGCCTGGCTTCGCCCTGTACTTTGCCGGTGTCGGGAACGTCGCAAATGCCGCTACGGGACTAATCAATGGACCTGGTGGCCTGCGGCTGAACGGCATCAACGCCACGGTGGCGAATCTCGGCACGATCAACGCGTATGGCACGTATAGGTTCCCATACGGGATCCTGCTGAACAATGGCGGCCTGGTCACCAATGGCGGCAGCGGCAACACAACCGCAGCTATCTTTGGCTACGACGCTGTTTCCATCTTTTCGATCGCCGGTCCCAACTACCGCGGCACTGTCATCAACAATGGTTCCATTGTCAGTGCTGGCAGCACGGCTGCCTCGGTACGGCTGGCAAATGGCGGTGATGTCACCAATGGCGCGAGCAATATCACCACAGCACTGCTGCAGGGCGGGCGCTACGGCGTAGCCAACAATAGCAGTGGCAATATCATCAACTACGGCACGATTCTCGCGACCCAAACCTCGGGGTACGAAGACGGCGTCTTTATCGCGGGCTCCGGCACTGTGAGCAATCTTGGCACGGCGGCGCTCATCGAGGGGTATACGGCAGTCGATATAGACGGCGCGGCCGCGGTCATCAACGCTGGATCAATCGGCGGCACCGGCACCCACAGCATCGGCGTGCGGCTGCTGTCCGGTGGCACCATTCGGAACGATCAGGGCGCCAGCATCTTCGGCAGCCAGTTCGGCCTTGTGGTCTATACCGCTGCGGGCACGTTGAACAATCTTGGCACGATCAGCAGTAACGGCGGGTTCGGGGTCGGCTTCGAAGCCGGCGGGACAATTGTCAATGCAGCACAGGCCACGATTGCCGGCACAGGCTATGGAATTTTCGCAGTAAACAAAGCCGCGACGGTTATCAACTATGGCCTGATCGCGTCGGCAACCAGCGGCATTCCCAACTACGTCGGCATTCTCCTGGCGGCGGGAGGCACGGTCAGCAACGCATCCTCTGGCAGGATCGACGGGTATTACGCCGGCATCTTCATGAACCGCGCCGGCGCGGTCACCAATGACGGCACAATTCATGGCAATGGTTCCTCCGGTTCCGGTATCGACCTGAACCGCGGCGGAACTGTCGCCAACAATGCCGGCGGCCAAATCCATGGCGGTGAGTTCGGTGTCGTCGTCTACAACGCCGGGGGCACGGTCACCAATCTTGGCACGATCGCCAGTCCCGAACGATATGGCGTAGCGTTCAGACGAGGCGGCGTGGTTGCCAACGGCGACACGACCGGTTCGACAGCGACGATTTACGGCAGCTATGTCGGCGTGATCATGGTCAACCGGGTTGGCACCGTCACCAACTTTGGCACCATCGAAGGCAATCGGGCCGGTATCGCCCTCGTGGCCGGCGGGACAATCATCGATGCCGGCACTGTCCTCGGCGATACGGGTTCAGCCATTTACTTCGGCGGCAACGATTCGAGGCTGGTGCTCGAGAATGGCTACACCATCAGCGGTGGAATTACCGCAACCGGCACGGGCAATGTGGTGGAGCTGCTTGGCGCGCCTGGCGCCGCTGTCACAGCGGATTATGGCCGTCTGAGCCTGGTGGATTTCGGCACCGTCGCCTTTGCTCCAGGTGAGAGCAACTACGCCACCCTTCTCCTCAGCGGCAGTCCGACCTTGCCTGGCGCGATCGCAGGGTTCGTCGGTTCGCACGATACCATCGACCTGACGACGCTGAGCGATGCCGGCAATGACGCTCGGACCAGTTTCGATGCAGCCACCAATCAACTGACGGTTACGGCTGCGACTGCATCCATAACACTTCAGCTCGATAGCGAGGATTATACCGGCATCGCGTGGCTGGCACGGAGTGACGGGAAAGGCGGCACTGCTGTCACGCCAAACGCTGGTGCTCCACCAGTCATCAATGGAGCTCTCGCTAATCAGGGGGTGGCGAACCAGAGGCCCAGCACGCCATTTGCCAGCGTCACCGTGAGCGATCCGACTGTCGGCGCCAACGATACCGTCACCGTGGTGTTCAACCCCGCTGCTGGAACTCTGTCAAACGCAACTACGGGGGTTCTCAACAACGGCACATACAGTGTAAGCGGCACGCCAGCAGCGGTGAGCACGGCGCTGCAAGCGCTGGTGTTCATACCTGCCGCGCCAGCCGTCGGTTTCGTGAATACGGCAAACTTTACGATCACCGCCACGGGCCCTGGCGGCACCGTCACCGACAGCACGGCCAATGTCACGGCGGTCCAGCAGGTACTCGGGCTGGCAGCAGTGCCGGACATCCAGCGCATCATAACCGTTCGGCCGGATGGAACCTTCGGCGCCGCGCAGCCTGGCCTCACCAACGAAGCTGTCGTGCGGACACCAGTTGCTGGCGGCGGCTATACGCTCCCGGGCGGGTATCAGGCGGAGTTCCTCGGAGGCGCCGCTAATGCCGCGCTGACCGACAAATCCGTTGGTAATGCGCTTTTGGTCGGCAACACCGGCAACGATACGATCGCCGCGTTCCCGAGCAACGACACGATCCTGGGCGGTGTCGGTTCCAACATGATGTTTGGCGGTAACCGCACGACAGTCATCTCCGCCGGTGCAAGGGACACCGTCGCCGCATTGCCAGGCGGCCTATCAGTTCAGGCTGGAGGTTCGGCACCACTCATTTTCGGCAATTTCAATGCTGGCGGCGAAGCTCTGACTATCTCGATCAGTGGTGCCCAGGCGACCGTATCTGCCGGCAACAGCGCAACCTCTGTGACCACGGGCGGTGGGAATGCGCTGATTTTCGGCGGCTTTGGGTCGGCCACTGGTGCGCTGAACATTGTCGATACGGGTACCAACTCCACGGTCTCAACGGGGCTCAGCAATGCATCGGCGAGCCTTGGTGGTTCACAGGCTCTGCTGTTTGGCGGATTTGGCAGCGTGGCCGGCGCACTGAACATTCTGGACACCGGAAACGCAGACACGATTTCCACGGGCAACAGTCCTGCGACGGTCACGGCAGCGGGCAACAGCCTGGTCGTTTATGGCGGCAGCGGTGCCTTGAACTTTGTCGGCGGTACAGGGAACACGACCGTTGCCGCGGGATCGGGGACGACTACAGTGACAGGCGGCAACTCGGCGCCGACATTGTTTGGCAGCGCGGGTAGCTCGCTTTTGTACACTGGTAATGCCGGAATTCTATATGTAGCGACCGGAGGTGCCGAGGCGCTTGATGCCACGCGATCAACCGGCGGCAATGAATTGGTGGGAGGGAATGACGCGAAAGGCAGCACAGTCATTCTCGGCGGCTCAGGCAGTGACACAATTTTTGCCGGAGCCGGAACCGAGACCCTTGGCGGCGGCGCGGGTGCCGACATCTTCTCATTTGTTTCCAGGCTGACGCATGGCAATGCAAACGTGATC
>CAYRTL010000067.1:0-12966 GCA_964427005.1 uncultured Acetobacteraceae bacterium | reverse complement strand
CCGTGGCAATGCGACGTGACCGAGCATTTCACCATCGCCTACTACTTCGATCGGCTTGAAGAGGCCGAAGCAAACATCGCGGAGGAGCTTGGTCTCGGCGAATTGCTGCGCTGCGAAGACCTGCCTCGCCGAATCAACGCCCGCTTCGTTCGTGAATTGCGCGAGGGTGCCAGCTTTCACGTCGAGAGCGCCGCATTGAGTGCCGAGGACGGGCTGCACCTCGGCCATCGCGTCGTCGACTCGGGCAGCGGCGAAGTCGTCACGTGGCTCGAGGAACGCTGGGACCTGTCAACCGCGCCCCTCACTCCGCGACAGCGCGGTCATCTCGAAAGGCACCTGGCGGACTGGAATGGTCCGCAGGCTGAGCAACGACCCGAGCCAATCTCGACCGACGGTTTCATCCCCACCGCTCGCGGCCGCGTCAAGCATGGTGACATCAACGCGGCCGGCCATTTTGCGCTTGGTGCCATAGTACATCGCTTCTCCAACGCCTCCGGCCAGCTTGGCGCTGCCATCGGCATGGATGCACGTCGTTTGCAAGAACAGCGGCGGGGCTTTTCAACCTTCGAGCTGATCCTGCGGCTGTCCGGCGTATTGCGGCTGGACGCACCCTATCTGGTGCAAACTGGCATCGGTCATCTTGGCGGTTCATCGCTGCGTATGATTCATTGCATGACTGACCCGCGGAACGGCGCCGAAATCGCGAGGCTCAGCCAGTTCGGCGTCAATCTCGATCTCGACGCTCGTCGTCCTGCCCGCTGGCCTGACGATATCCACGACAAAGCCGCCGCGCTGGTCGTGCCTGTCGGCTAGTATAAAGGTGTACGCTCGACCGTCAGCAGCGATCCATCGTCACCGCACCGCGCCCATGGTTAGGCCACGCACGATGTACTTCTGCACCATCAGGCTGAGCATCAGTTGCGGCACGGCTGCGACGATTGTCGCCGCGGCCATTTGTCCCCACAGCACCTGCTCATAGGAGATGAACTGGATTGCCCCAACCGTCACAGGAAACGTCTGGCGACCCGCGAGCATCAGCGGATAATTGAACGCGTTCCAGCAGAAAATGAACCCCAGGATCACCGTAACCGCGATGCCGGGCATGCTCAGCGGCAGGATGACCCGGGCGAGAACACCCAACCAGGAACACCCATCAATCTTTGCCGCCTCCTGGATCTCCAACGGGACCTCCATGAAGAAGCTGCGCAGCATCCAGATGGTGAATGGCAGGGTGATGAGCTGATAGGCGAGGATCAGCCCCATATGTGTGTTGTAGAGCCCGAACCGCTGATACAGGATGTAAAGTGGAATAACGAAAGCGATGAATGGCACGAATCGGAAGCTCATGAAGACGAAGGCGAGCGCGTTCTTCAGCGGAAATGTAAAGCGAGCCAATGCATAGGCGGCGGGAATGGCGGCGGCGAGCGATAGCACCACTGCCCCGATGGAGATGATCATGCTGTTCAGGAAAAACCGCGGAAAGTCAGGGCGTGTCGATGCGTACTGTCCTCGTTGCTCACCAATGACAAGCGCGGCGTAGTTGTCGAAAGTCGGCGTGAACACGAACTTTGGCGGCACTGAAATGATGTCCCCGGGACTCTTCAGCGACGTCAGCAGAATCCAGACGAACGGAAAGGCGGTCCAGACGAGAAGTACGACCGCGGCCGCAATCATAGCTACCATTCGCATATCCCGCTGGCGAAATACACCCGGAAACGTCATTGCGCCGTCCTTTCCGCCGCACTGTTCCAGAGCCGCAGCAGCAGGTAGCTGGCGATGACAACCAGCAGGAGCAGCACGATGGCCTGGGCCATGCCCTTGCCCATCTGGTACCACTGGAAGGAATATTGGTACGCCATGATCTGCAGGTTTGTGGTCGCATCACTGGGGCCGCCCATCGTGGTCGCGTAGATCACGTCGAAAATCCGCAGGGAGTCCATCGTCCGGAAGGTGACGGCAAGCACGATGAACGGGCTCAACAGCGGCAACGTGATGTAGCGCAGCATGGCGGCCGCGCTGGCGCCGTCGACCCGGGCCGCCTCATACGGCTCGGTGGGCAAAGCCTGCAGCGCGCCAAGCAGGATCAAGGCGACGAATGGCAGATTCCCCCAGGTGTCGATAATGAGGATTGAGATGACCGCTCCTTGCGTGGAGCCGAACCAGTTGATTGGATCCACGCCAATAAACGACAGCAGGTAGTTCAGGATGCCGGCGTTCGTCGACGCCATCATGATCTTCCACATCAGCGCGGTGATCACGGGCGGCATCATCAACGGCAGCAGCATCAGCGCGCGCATCACGCTGCGCCCTGGGATGCGCGCGTGCAGGAACAACGCCACCGTAAGCCCCAGCCCCACCTGGACCACGACGGCGACCAGCGTGAATTCAAGGGTAAACTCAAGCGCCCGGACGAACAGCGGCTCGCCGATCAGGTTCACGTAGTTGTCGAACCAGATGAAGCGGAACCGATTGGGGTACTGAAGCCAATAGCTGGTGAAACTGTAGTACAGCCCCAGGCCAAACGGGTACACCATTCCCACCAGAAGGACCAATGCCGGCGCGAGCAACAGGTACGGCAGGAGCCTCTCCGGCCGCCAGCGCCTTCGCGTAGTATTCACGTGGATGGCGCCGCTAATCCTTGATACCGGCCTCCTTGAGCACCTTGTCGGTCTCGACACTCGCCTTCTTGAGCGCATCGGCTGCCGACATGCGTTGGAAGTAAATCTCGTGCAACGCGCGCGCCCATATGTCGCCCATCCGCGCGCGCTCAGGCTGGGGTGTCCACGCCACCCGGGCCGTCTCGAGGTTCTTCGCCACGGTCTTCAAATAGCTGCCGCCACCCCACGATCCCATGACCTCCTGGACACGCGGGTCGTTCGTGATCGACACGCGTGATGGATTGTAGTTGCGATAGCCGATGGTGGCATTGAGCAGGGTGCGCTGCGCCGTCGCCCATTCGACGAAGAGCCAGGCCGCTTCCTTGTTCTTGGTGGCCGCGTTGATTCCAAGCGCCCAGGTCCAAAGGCCCGCATATGGCTTGCCGCCAGCACCAGCCGGAATCAGTGCGTAGCCAACCTTCCCATCAACCTTCGACTTTTTCGGATCTTCGTAATTCGCAGCAAAGAAATCCGCATCGACGATCATGCCGGCCTGACCGGCGGTGAAGGCCTCCATGGCATCATACCACTGCAGATTGGCCCAGTTCGGCGGGCCACTCTCGCGGACCATGTTGATCCACGTCTCGGTGTACTTTACCGAGCGCGGGTCATGGAAGTCTGCCGTCAGCTTTTCGTCGAACTCGCTCCACTGGCCGTCGGTGTACGACTTGAGGCCGCTGATGAAGCCGGTCCCCATGGATGCGACGCTCGGTGTCCCACGCGCCACGATGCCTGGGATTCCAGCGTTCTTCTTCACCAGTCGCGCCGCCTCGGCCATCTCTTCAATCGTCGTTGGCACCTTGATCTTGTACTGGTCGAAGATATCCTTGCGGTACGCGAGGATATAGCTCTCCTCGAGCACAGGAATGGAGTAGAGCGGCCCCTCACCCACGCCACCGCCTGTCTTACCATTCCCGGTTGGCCGCGATAAGCGCCGGATAGAAGTCATCCAGCTTGAACCAACTCAGATCGGTCAGCTTGGGATTGTTGAGGAAGTCGTCCAACGGCAGGATCCAGTTCGGCGGCACGAACTGCCAGTTCCGCATCGGACCGGTCATGATGACCGAGAATTCTCCGCGCTGCGTCGAGAGATCGGCGGTGAGCTTCGTGATGTATTCCGACTCAGGCAGAATCAGGTATTCTACATTGATGCCGGTCAGGCGCCTGAACTCAGGGATGAGCGGCAGCAACGATTCAGTGAACGGGTGCTTGTTCAACCCGATCGTGAGTGACTGGCCCTCCGCCTGCCGCCAGTTGATCTTGGCCTGGCGGTAATAGGCAAGTGCCTCGTCATCCTGTGCCGAAGCGCCGGCGATTCCCCCCGTCGCGCAGAGCATGGCCAGCAACAGACAAGTGAGCCATCGACGCTGTAAGCGCATGCGTTTCCCCTATTTCAGCAGACCTTTCGAGACAATCCGAAAATCTGCCTGGCAAAGCCTCTAGTCCATTTGGCTGGCAAGCTTAGGCAGCTTGGCAGAGACGCATCAAGTAGTGCTCCGGGAAATGTTGATAGCGGTCAATGCGGTAAGACGCCCTTCGGTGACACACTTCAACATGGCGCAGGTACAGGCACGCAAATACCCGGCGCTCGAGAGCGGCGACATCTATTTTCTTTACCGTCCCGCAGTGGGCGTAGAGATCGTGCGTGGTTTCCGCGACGTCCGGCGCCTCTACATCCTGTTGAAGCCGTGGCGCAATCAGATCTACCGGCTGCTCATTGTAGGTCGCAAGAAACTGCCGGCCCCAGAGGAACATGACCGCTTCTGGGCATTTGTCTGGCGCGTACTCAAGGACCGCGCCGCACTGAGCGAGGAGCTCGGATACGAGGCATACCAGACCAAGACCAGCGGTGTGCGCGAGGTCCCTCCTGCACGGCCCGCGGCGGAAGGCATCTACGCCATCGTGCGCCACGGCGAGCACACCCACCTGGCCTATTTATTGGAGCTTCCGAAACGTGAGGGCCCAGTCGAGCGCGCGCTTAACATCAAGCGTGAGGCCAGCTACGTCATCTCCGTGAAGAATCCTGAAACTCCAAGTGCCCAAGGCACCGGCCTGGATCCGACGCACGAAGCACGGTTTCCGGAGAAGTTGCAGCAAAAGTTCCAGGGCCGCCGTTTCATTCCCGTGGACCCTCCCGAGTTCCTGAACTACGAAGGCGCGGAGATTCTCCTTATCGGGGCAGCAGAGAACGCCGAGGAAGAACTCGGCATTGAATTCAGGCCGGATAAGGAGGACGAGCATACGGCTGACGTGCTTCGGGATTTGAAGCTGCCACGCGAAGTTGCGCGCGAGCCCTTGTTTGAAGGCGAGTGGAGATAACGTTAGCACGACCCGCTGGCTCTGCGGTGAGAAGTTGACTCTCGTCAATGCGACGACAGTCCGGGTGCTTATCCTTGACGTGGGGGCCGCTCCTGCTGCGAGTACCACCGGGGATGAGCCAGGTTCTCCTCGCCTGCCGTGACTGCGGCCAAATCCACCGCGTTCCTTCGAGGCTCCTGCAGGCTGGCTCCCTGCGGTGCCGGCGCTGCAGGCGACGCCTTTGGCGTTCTCATCAGGTCGGCCTGGATCACGCGCTCGCCTTCGCATCAGCCACCATGATCCTGTTCCTGCTCGCACAGGCCTTTCCGCTGTTCGAAATCAGTCTCCTGGGCGACCACCGCAGCGGCTTCATCGTGAGTGGCGCTGTCCAGCTCACACAATATGACGAAGCTGTGGCCGGAGTCGGCGTTCTCGTCGGGTTCATCTCCATCCTCTTTCCCGCGCTGACCGTAGTGTTGATGGTGACCGTGCTCGCCCGCCTCGTTCTCCGCCGTATCGACAGTGTTCGGATGCGGTGGGCTCTTGCCGGCTCCTGGAAGCTTGTGCACCGGCTGCGTCCATGGAGCATGCTCGACGTCTATCTGCTTGGTGCAGCTGTCGCTTACACGCGGCTGAACCGCTTGACCAACGTGGTGATTGGGGCAGGTGGATACGCTCTGGCCGCGCTGGTATTCCTTCAGGCGCTGATCGATCAGACGCTGGGACGCCAACGCGTATGGCACGCCATCGCTAAACCCACAGCCTATGCACCGGCACCGGGAGAACGCTGGGTCCTCTGTCTGGATTGCGAGTTAGTCGTCGCCGCTCCGCACGTGGGCCGCGGCCATTGTCCACGATGCGGAGCGCATCTTGCGCCGCGACGGCCAGGAAGCATCGCCAAAACCGCGGCGTTCACGTTGGCCGCGTACATCCTTTATCTGCCATCCAATGTGCTTCCGGTGATGACAATCACCCAGTACGGCAGCACGCAATCCTACACCATCCCAGGCGGCGTACGCGACCTCGCCGCAGCCGGCCTGTGGCCATTGGCACTACTCGTGTTCTTCGCCTCGATAATCGTGCCGGCGTTCAAGCTCGTGGGGCTCACCTGGTTCCTGATCGCGATCAGACGGCACTCGTCCCGGCTGCTGCGTACCCGCACCGTGCTGTACCGCCTGATCGACTTCATCGGACGCTGGTCGAACATCGACGTCTTCATGGTCTCAATCGTCTCGGCGCTGTTGCAGTTTGGCGCCGTCACCACAGTCGATCCTGGGCCGGGTATCGCCAGCTTTGCCGCTGTTGTTGTGCTGACCATGCTTGCGGCAAAGGCATTCGATCCGCGGTTGATGTGGGACGCCGCCGCAGGGGAACGCCATTGAGCGAGTCAGACCCCTCTGGCCCGCTCCCCGACAATCCGCCTACGCCGGAGCCAAGCCGGTGGGCCGGTCTGCCTTGGGTGTGGGCCGTCCCAGTGCTCGCGCTCATCATCGCCGCATGGCTCGGCTACCGTACGCTGATCGAGCGTGGGCCGACAATCACCATCAGCTTCGTCACGGCCGATGGCATTGAACCCGACCGGACGACGATCCGTTACAAGAACGTCGAGCTTGGCCGGGTGACCGGCATCACATTGCCTCCTGATGCGACACACGTGCTCGTGAACGCGACACTCCGACGCGAAGCGGAACCGATGCTGCGAACCGATACCAAGTTCTGGCTGGTTCAACCCCGCATCACGCCGAGTGGAATTTCAGGTCTGACAACAATCATCTCCGGTTCGTACATCGACATGCTGCCCGGCAAAGGTGCGCCGGGCGCGCGCTCCTTCACAGCGCTGGAGACACCGCCGCCGAAAGAGGGCTTGGTCGATGGCCAGGAATTCACGTTGGTCGGAGAGCAATTGCCTTCCATCAGGATCGCATCGCCGGTTTACTATCATGGCGTCCAGGTAGGCGAGGTCACCGGCTACGCACTCTCTGACCGATCTGGTTCGGTCACCATTCGGATGTTCGTGTACGCTCCGCATGATTCATTGATTCATTCAGCCAGCCGCTTTTGGGCATCATCCGGCTTGCGGGTCGAACTCAGCGGGCAGGGATTGCAAATCGACACTGAGTCATTGCTGACGGTGCTCGCTGGGGGAATCGTGTTCGATACGCCCCAACCGGCGCTCGCTGAACCTCCGAGCCCTCCCGGCTCAACATTTCATCTCTACGCCGACCGCCAATCCGCAGAACGAGCGGCCGAGCAGGTTCGGGTCTCGTATCGCCTGTTCTTCCCAGGAGCCCTCAGAGGTGTTGGCGTCGGCACACCCGTTGAGTTGCGCGGAATTACTGTTGGATATGTCTCGCAGGTGCAGCTCGAGTACGACGCCGCCGCGGACATCATCCGTCTGCCGGTAACCATCGAAATCGAGCCCGATCGGCTCGCCATGCCGCCCGAGTTGAAACAACGGAACCCGATCGAGGCGACCAATCGGATATTCGAGCACCTCGTTGCCGAAGGGCTGCGCGCTCGGATCGTCACCGGGAACCTTTTGCTTGGCCAGCGCGTGATTGAACTCGATTTTGTTGCTGATGCCCCACCTGCCCGGCTCGTTCAGGGAGAGCCCTATCCCGAACTGCCGACCGCTGGCGGAGAAGATACCGAGCAGATCATGAACTCGGCAGCAAGACTCCTGGACAAGGTCGCCGCTCTGCCGCTCGATCAATTATTGGGCGAAATCCGGAACATGGTGAGCCATGCCGACCATCTGATCGCCTCGCCGGAGGCAGAGCACTCTTTGCAGATGCTCGACAAGACGCTTGACCATGCCCAACGCCTGACGCGCGACGCCCAAGTGCAGATCGACCCTCTCCTCGCCAGCTTCAAATCAGCCGTCGATCAGCTCAAAATGACGATTGCCCTCTTGGGTCATGATCCGCGTTCAAGCCATGATCTGCTGCACACACTCACCGAACTGACTGACGCGGCGCGCTCGGTCCGCGTGCTGGCCGACTATCTTGAGCGACATCCGGAAGCGTTGCTTCGCGGCAAGCCGCAGGATGCGACGCGGTGAGGATGTGCGCGGCGTTATCGCTGATCACACTCAGCATCGCAGGCTGCGGCGAATCCCAGCACAGCCGGTTCTACGTTCTGACAGAGAGCCCGGTATCGGCTCCGCGGCCCGGACCTGCGCGATCTTCAACGACGGTTGCTGTTGGTGAAGTCAAGTTGCCGCCAGAACTCGATCGGCCGCAAATGGCTCGGCGGACGATGTCTGACGAAATCTCGTACGCGGAATTTGAACGCTGGGCAGGACCACTGGATCAAATGGTGCGACGGGTCCTCATTGCTGACCTCGATGGACGGTTGCCCTCCGGCACGGCTCTCATCGAAAGCGATACAGCCAATACAGCAGGTCTCGCCGTATCCGTGGACATTATTCGCTTTGACGCGGACGCAACAGGGCGGGTTCAGCTCAATGCACGGTGGGAGCTATTGGGACGATCGGGTCATCTCGCCGGAGCGCCGCGCAATGCGTCGATCGTCCAACCCGGCTCCGGTGCCGATGCGGCGGCCATCGCTGCGAGCATGAGCCGTGCCGTCGCCGATCTCGCTGGAGAGATTGCGACCAGTATAGGCGGTGCAGCAGCCAGAATACGGTCGTAGCCTACTCGGTATGTCGGGCAGCCGATCAGAATTGTTGGCCTTCCTGGGACTGTACGCGCTGCTTTATGCGGCGTTCGGTGTCCAATCGCCCTTCGTGCCAGCCCTGCTTGGCGAACGTGGGTTGCGGGCGGAGCAGATCGGTTGGATCCTCGGTGTTTCCAGGGCAATCCGAGTACTTGCTGGCCCCGGGATAGCCCATGCCGCCGACAGGTCCAGACGACACAGATCGGTGCTGTGCATCTGTGCGATTCTCGCGGCCGTAGCCGGGATCGGGTTCCTGGTGATGCAAGGCGCGATGAGCTTGCTTGTCGCCGCATTACTCCAGGCCGCGATGCTGGCACCCATCGTGCCTATCTCGGATGCACTCGCGACGACGGCAGCGCATCGGAGCGAGTCGCAGGGATTGCGGTTCGACTACGGATGGTTGCGCGCTGCTGGGTCTGCCGCGTTCGTCGCCGGGACCATGGTCAGTGGCTGGGCCGTCGACAAGGGTGGCCTGTCGATCGCAATGTGGGTCAGCGGACTGTTCCTTGTCCTTGGCGGCACGATCAGCCTGCTGCTCCCGCAAATTTCTGACATGCCTCGCATCCCCTCAGCACCGCGCACCTCGATTGTGCGAGATTGGAAATTGCTCTGGCACCTGGGCAGCTACCGTCGCCTGCTCGTCGTCGCGACCTTGGTTGAGGGAAGTCACGCGCTGCACGATACCTTCGCGGTGATTCGCTGGCGCGCAGCGGACATCGACTTCCTCGCGATCAGCGTTCTTTGGTCAGAGGCTGTCGCCTCGGAGGTCCTGATCTTCCTGGTATTTGGATCGCGGCTGATACGTTGGCTGGGTGCAGGCGGTGCCATTGCCTTGGCTGCGGGAGCTGGAGTGGTCCGTTGGACCGTTGTCGGCGTCACGACCTCTCCGATGTTCCTGGCACTCGCTCAGCCCCTGCACGGTCTGACATTCGCGCTGCTGCATCTGGCAGCCATGAGACTGATCGTAGCCGTCGTGCCAATCCATCTGGCGGCTACAGCTCAGTCTGTTTACGGCACATTCTGCATCGGGCTTGCCAGCGCCCTGCTGACCTGGGTTTCCGGTCTGCTGTACGAACAGATGGGTGGGCAGGCGTTTCTGGTGATGGCTGGCCTTTGCCTGCTGGCGCTGCCTATGTGCACCAGTCTGCGGCTGCCGGAGCGCAGGGCGGAAGAAGTGGGGCTTACCGAGGGCTGACGGACGCGGTGGAACTCTCGATCTGTGCCGCCCTGGCTTCATACTCACTGGCCAACGCCAGCATCTCGCGCGCCATCGTCTCGTCCGTAATCAATTCAGCCAGGCGGCGAAAGCGCGCTGCCTGCCGCCGCAGAACCCCGCAATCCATGTGGGCCGCCAACACTGTCGAACCATCGGATGAATGGGCAAACGCCTGTGGCACAAGCTCAGAGAAAGGTGTGGGCGAGAACCACCCCCGACGCGACGAATAATGAGCCATACGCGATCAGATGCAGCCAGTCTTTCTTGCGCACGATGATTCCCTCCGCTGCCAGCGAACTTGCGCATGGAGAACGGCGAAACTGCGGCATCGGCGCTGGCGGTTCGGTCACGATCGCGACAAGTTAGCAGGTGTGTACCATTCTCGGAGAATACCCATGCACGCTCGTTTCGCCGCCGCAGCCGTTCTGGTAGCAGCACTGGCGGTTCAGCCCGCAACCACGGCCCCTTCCCGTCCGTCGGTCGTCATCAGACCGGTCGCATCAGTCAGCGCGACGGCGAGCGGGCAGAATATCATTCTGCCGCAGAAAGATGTGCATGTTGTCGTGACGACCTACGACATCCCCCGCGGTGCTGACCTCCCCGAGCACAAGCATCCGTTCGCGCGCTATGCTTACGTGTTCTCCGGCACGCTTCGAGTCTCGAACACAGAGACCAACCGAAGCGACACCTATAAGACGGGCGACTTCATCGTCGAGGCAATCGACCAATGGCATAAGGCGAGCAACATCGGCCGGGACACCGTCAAGCTGCTGGTCATCGACCAGATCGAGGGCGATCAGAGCAACACGATCCTCCGGCATTAACCTTTACGCTCGGCGTCTCCCCCCAGCCCTGCTGGGGCCGCTTCGTTGACAATGCCCCCGGTTTGGCCATAGAGGCGCTGTCTCGCACGGAGGGGTGCCCGAGTGGCTAAAGGGGACGGACTGTAAATCCGTTGGCGCACGCCTACGTTGGTTCGAATCCAACCCCCTCCACCACCCAACACGTTTCGATATTGCGAACTTGGCCGAACGCAGCGTTTGACTGCGGCTTCCTGCTTGACGCGGCTCCGACGTCTTGCGCTAGGACACTTCCGTCTTGACGAGGAGGTGAGCGCATGAAGGCTGGTGCTGAAACGCTTGAAGAACGCATTCGCGAGCGCGCCTACCACATCTGGGAAGCCAGCGGCCGGCCCCACGGCCGTGACCAGGAATTCTGGCACCAGGCACGCGCGCAGATCGCCGATGATCAGCCGGCAAGGCCAAAGGTTAAGGCCAGGCAAGCAGCCAGCGCTCAACCTCCCCGCAAACGCAGCCGCAAGACGACGAAGCCGGCCTGACCGGGAGCACCTCCAGCCAAACGGGAACCTCGTCATTGCGAGCGCAGCGAAGCAATCCAGTCTGGATGCTGCGTCGCTTCCCTCCTCGCAACCACGGGGTCCCGCACCGGGCGCGCCCGGGCGTGGTTCTGGTTCCGCTGTAAGCCACCAGACGGCTTGTATCCTCGATTGACCTGAATCAATGCCGCCGGGTGCGCTTGGCATTAGCTGATTCTGCGGCTGGATGTCCTCCGGCGCTCAGATCAGGAGAGGTCGATGGCGCACAAGCAAGTACTCTTCCGCTCGGCGGCGCGCGAGAAGGTCCTGCGCGGCGCCACCCTGCTCTGCGACGCAGTGCGCGTCACATTGGGACCGAAGTCGAAGTCCGTCCTGATCCAGAAGTCGTGGGGCTCACCCATCGTCTGCAACGACGGGGTCACCATCGCCAAGGAATTCGACCTCAAGGACCCCGAGGAGAACCTGGGCGCGCAGATGCTGCGCCAGGCCGCGGAAAAGACCGGCGATGCCGTCGGTGACGGCACCAGCACAGCCACAATCCTCGCGCAGACCATATTCGCCGACGGTGTACGCAATGTCGTCGCCGGTGCCAGCGCGATCGACCTCAAGCGAGGGCTCGATCGGGCGGCGAAGGCAGCCATCGAGGCGCTGCGCAAGATGTCGCGCGAGGTGAAAAGCCGCAAGGAAAAGGCACAGGTCGCAACGATCTCCGCTCATAACGACCCCGCCATCGGCGAACTGGTGGCTGATGCAATGGAGAAGGTGGGCGGCGAGGGCGTCATTACCGTCGAGGAATCGAAGACCACCGAGACCATGCTGGAAGTCGTCGAGGGCATGCAGTTCGATCGCGGCTACATCTCGCCCTACTTCATTACCAATCCGGACAAGATGAGCGCGGAGCTGGAAGACCCGTATATCCTGATTCACGAAAAGAAGCTGTCGGCTCTGCAGCCTATGCTGCCCTTGCTGGAGGCGATCGTGCGATCCGGCCGCCCTCTGCTCATCGTTGCCGAGGACGTCGAAGGCGAAGCGCTGGCAACCCTGGTGGTGAACAAGCTCCGCGGCGGCCTGAAGGTCGCCGCCGCGAAAGCACCCGGCTTTGGCGATCGGCGCAAGTCGATGCTGGAGGATCTCGCCGTCCTGACCGGTGGCCAGATGATCTGCGAGGAAGTCGGCGTGAAGCTCGAGAACGCGAGCATCGACATGCTGGGTTCAGCCAAGCGTGTTGTCGTTACCAACGAGAACACCACCGTCGTCGGTGGCGCCGGCAAAAAGGCGGAAATCGAGGGGCGCTGCAATCAGATTCGCCGGCAGATCGAGGAGACGACTTCCGATTACGATCGCGAGAAGCTGCAGGAGCGGCTGGCGAAGCTTGCCGGCGGCGTCGCGGTGATCCGCGTCGGCGCTCCGTCAGAAGCGGAGATGAAGTCGCGCAAGGAAGCGCTGGACGATGCGATCTCCGCCACCAAGGCTGCGGTTGCCGAAGGTATAGTCCCCGGCGGCGGTCTGGCACTGATTCGCTGCATTGAAGCCGTGGGCCAGGAAGAGGCGAACAGTGAGGGCGACGAACGGACCGGCGTGCAGGTCCTGAAGCGCGCGCTCGAGTCGCCGACTCGGCAGATTGCCGAGAATTCGGCGGTTGATGGCGGCGTTGTCGTGTCCCGGATGGTGACCAGCGAAGGCGCCTATGGATTCGACGCTGCGCGCAAGGAGTACGTCGATCTGATCGAGGCAGGCATTATCGACCCGACCAAGGTGGTGCGGGTCGCGCTGGAGAACGC
>CAYRTL010000066.1:0-29573 GCA_964427005.1 uncultured Acetobacteraceae bacterium | reverse complement strand
ACGAACCGGCGCCTCACCGCAGCCGACTTCCGCGACGCGCCCTCCAACCAGGAAGCGCGCCAATGGCTGGATCGGACCGCTGACTGGCCGGATGGGCGGCTCGCCCTGTGGGGCCAGGCTGGTTGCGGCAAGACCCACCTGCTGCACATCTGGGCGGCGAGCACCGGCGCGACGCTCTGGTCAGGCCAGTCGCTGCGCGGCCTACCACACCTCCCCGCCAGTCCTGGCATCGCCCTCGACGACGCCGATGCCGCGCCCGACGAAACGGCACTACTGCACCTGCTGAACGCCGCCGCCGAGGCCGGCATGCCGGTCTTGCTCGCGGCCCGGACGCCCCCCGCCCGATGGCCCGTACGCCTGCCCGACCTCGCCAGCCGCCTGCGCGCGATCACCGCGATCGAAATCGGCCCGCCGGAGGACGCCCTGCTGCAAGCCCTGCTCGCCCGGCTCCTGCTCGAACGCCAGCTTCGCGTGCTTGAACCGGTGCAGAACTGGCTGCTCACCCGGCTGCCCCGTTCGGCGGGCGCTATCCGGGACGCCGTCGCCCGGCTCGATGCCACGGCAATGCATGAGCAGCGGACCATTACCGTGCGCTTCGCCCGCGACGTGCTGGCGCATGAAATTTCCGGGGCAGACGAGGACCCCTCGCCGGAAAACCCGCCTCTCGTCTAGGATCGGCCCATGGACAAGTCCCCAGAGCGCGAAATGCTGGCGCGGGGAGGCAGCAGCGTCGATCTGCTGCCCCGGCCAGCCGAAACGGTGCCATCCGCCCCCGGCCTCATCCCGCGGGACAGGCCCGAGCGGTTCATCAACCGCGAGCTTTCATGGCTCGACTTCAATCATCGCGTGGTTGAGGAAGCGGAGAACCCGCGCCATCCGCTGCTGGAGCGCGTGCGCTTCCTGTCGATCAGCGCATCCAACCTGGACGAATTCTACTCGGTCCGCGTTGCCGGCCTGATCGGTCAGGCGAAGGCCGGCGTCACCGCGGTATCGCCGGATGGCCGCACGGCGCAGCAGCAACTGGCCGAGATCAAGATCCGCGCTGAAGCCCTGCTCGCGGAACAGCAGCGCGTGTGGCGCGAGTTGCGCGGGCTGTTGCGAGACGCTGGCATCGAGGTGTGCGAACCACAGGATCTGTCAGCCGACGACGTGAAGTGGCTCGAAGCGTGGTTCATGGAGCGCGTGTTCCCGGTGCTGACGCCGTTGGCGATCGATCCGGCGCACCCGTTCCCGTTCATCCCGAACATGGGCCTCGTGATGGCGCTGCTGTTATTGCGGGAGGAAGACGGGCAGACAATGCGCGCCCTGCTGCCGCTGCCGAGCCAGGTCGAGCGTTTCGTGCGTCTGCCGGGCGCGGCTGGAGAGCGGATACGCTTCGTGCTGCTCGATGACCTGGTCACGCTGTTTCTCGACCGGATGTTCCCCGGTTTCCGCGTGACCGGACAGGGCACGTTCCGGCTGATCCGTGACACCGACGTCGAGTTCGAGGAAGAGGCCGAGGACCTCGTGCGGTCCTACGAAAGCGCGCTGAAGCGCCGGCGTCGCGGCGTCGCGATCCATCTCGGCATGGACGCCAAGATGCCCGAGGAACTGCGCGTGCTGGTTTCCGCTGAAACCGGCGCCACGCCAGACGAGACGCACATCGCCAACGGCATACTCGGTGTCGCCGATTTGCGTCAGCTCATCGTCGATGATCGGCCTGACCTGCTGTTCCCGCCCTACACCCCGCGCTTCCCCGAACGCATCCGCGATTTCGGCGGCGACTGCTTCGCAGCGATCCGCGCGAAGGACATCATCGTCCATCATCCATTCGAAAGCTTCGACGTCGTCGTGCAGTTCCTGCGCCAGGCCGCGCAGGATCCCAATGTCATCGCGGTGAAGCAGACGCTGTATCGCACCAGCCGCGACTCACCGATCGTGAAGGCGCTGATCGAGGCTGCTGAGGCGGGGAAGTTCGTCACTGCTGTGGTGGAGCTGCGCGCGCGGTTCGACGAGGAGATGAACATCCAGCTCGCGCGTGCACTGGAAGCCGCGGGCGTGCAGGTGGTGTACGGCTTCGCCGAACTGAAGACGCACGCCAAGCTGTCGCTGGTGGTGCGGCGCGAGGGCACCGGCGTGCGTTCCTACGCGCATTTCGGAACCGGCAACTACCATCCGATCACCGCGCGTATCTACACCGACCTATCGTTCTTCACAGTCGATCCCGACCTGACTCGCGACGCAGCCCGGCTGTTCAACTTCATGACAGGTTATGCGCGGCCGGAACGAATGGATGCGTTGGCGTTCAGTCCGCTGACCACGCGCAACGCGCTGGCGGAACTGATCCGGCGCGAGATCGCCTTTGCCCATGCGGGCAAGCCGGCGGGCATCTGGCTGAAAATGAATTCGCTGGTCGATGAGAAGCTGATCGATCTGCTGTACGATGCATCGCGCGCGGGTGTGAAAATAATGGGCGTCGTGCGTGGCATTTGCTGCCTGCGGCCAGGTGTACCTGGGCTGTCGGAGAACATCCGCATCAAGTCCATCGTCGGGCGTTTCCTCGAACACAGCCGGATTGTCGCGTTCGGCAACGGCCACGTGCTGCCGAGTAGGCATGCGCGCGTTTTCATCAGCTCGGCGGACTGGATGGTGCGCAACATGGATTGGCGCGTCGAGACACTGGTGCCCATCCACAATCCAACTGTGCACGCCCAGGTGCTGGACCAGATTATGGTGACCAATCTGAAAGACTCGATGCAGTCCTGGGAACTGCGTGGCGACGGTTCATGGCGGCGCGTGCCGCCGGGCAAGAAGCCGATTTCTGCTCACGATTACTTCATGACCAATCCGTCACTCTCTGGCCGCGGCTCCGCGTTGCATGGAACAGCGGTCGCTTCGCCGCTGGCCAACCATCGCCGTCCGGACCGGGTCAACCAGGACTGAGTGCATGCCATTCAAGCCACCCCCCGATTTTCCGCGCTGCGCGGTGGTCGATCTCGGTTCGAATTCGGTCCGTCTGGTGGTGTACGAGGGTCACTGTCGCAACCCGGTGGCCATCTTCAATGAGAAGGCGGTGCTACGCCTGGGACGCGGACTGCAGAGCACAGGGCGGCTGAACGAAGAAGGCATGCAGCAGGCGTTCACTGTGCTGCATCGGTATCACGCCGTGGCGCGCGCGATGGGCGCTTCGCCGTTCGAGATATTGGCGACGGCGGCGGTGCGTGACGCGCGCAACGGGCCCGATTTCGTCGCGGGCCTGCAGTCCCGCTTGCCTGGCGTGCCGATACGCGTGCTGTCGGGTTTGCAGGAGGCCGAGTACTCAGCGATGGGCGTGCTGTGCGGCATTCCCACCGCGGACGGCATCCTGGCGGATATCGGCGGCGGCTCGCTTGAGTTGGTGCGGCTTGATCGTGGCGACCGCGGTGTATCGCACACATTGCCCCTCGGCGTGATTCGCCTGGCCGACAGGGCCGGGGGTGATCCGGCGCGGGCACGTGCCATCGCCGAGGCCGATCTGGCCATGGTGCCGTGGCTTGCGGAAGGCGCCAATCGCGATCTGTATCTCGTCGGCGGCGCGTGGCGCGCACTGGCGCGCATCCACATGATGCAGACGGGCTATCCGCTGCAGATGGTGCACCACTACACGATCAGCCGCGAGGAGGCGCGCGATCTGACCGGCGTTATCGCCGGGGCCGGAAGACGTGCATTGGAACGTCTGCCTGGGCTGTCGCGCCGTCGCATAGACGACTTGCCGTTCGCCGCGGTGGCGTTGCGCCGCGTGCTGCGCGCGACGGGCGTGCGCCGTGTGGTGTTCAGCGCAAGCGGCCTGCGCGAAGGCTGGTTCATGCAGCGCATGCCGGATTCTGTGCGCGAGCAGGACCCGCTGCTCGCCGCGGGTCAGGAACTTGCCGGCCGGCTCGGCCGCGATCCGAATCTGCCGCCGGCGCTGCTCGACTGGACCGATCCGCTATTTCCTGGAGAAAAGGGCGAATCACGCCGGCTGCGTGAGGCTGCCTGCTGGATGTCCGACATCGGCAGCCACGACCACCCTGAATTCCGTGCGGAACAGGCCTTCTTGCGTGTGCTGCGCCAGCCAGGAATTGGCCTGGATCACCACGCGCGAGCATTCCTCGCGCTCGCGATCGCAATGCGCTACGAGGTGGATACCGAAGCGGCATTCCTGCGACCGGCGCGACTGTTGCTCGACGTATCGAGCACGCACCGCGCCGAGGTACTCGGCGTTGCATTGCGTCTTGCCTATACGCTGTCGGCAGGCACGCCTGACCTGTTGGCGGGAACCGGCCTGCGCCTGTCAGGCAGCCGGTTGATCCTGCGGCTGCAAGAAGACAGCGGCGTGTTTGCCGGCGAGAGCGTGATGCGGCGTCTCGATCGACTGGCGCAGGCGGTCGGACTGGAAGCTGGCACCGAAGCCGCCCGCGAACGCGCCGCGTAATGACAATGGGCGTCGCGTGATACGCCCTGCGCGCATTGAAGAGGCGGACGAGGTACGCGGTGTCGTGCATGCTGCGTATGCGCATTACATCCCACGTATCGGCAAACCGCCCGGCCCGATGCTGGACGACTACGCACAACGCATTGCCAACGCGCAGACCTGGATACTGGAAGACGGAGGGCGAATTGTCGGCATTCTCGTCCTGGAGGAAAGCGCGGACGGCTTTCTGCTCGACAACATCGCCGTGCTGCCTGAGTACCAAGGCAAAGGCCTTGGGCGGCAGCTTATCGAATTTGCCGAGACTGAAGCGCGCCGGCGAGGTTTTGGCGAAATCCGCCTCTACACCCACGTGCTGATGGCAGAGAACATCGCTCTGTACAGCCGCGTCGGTTTCGTCGAGACCCACCGCACGACAGAAAAAGGCTATGATCGCGTCTACATGACCAAGCGACTGCCGTAAGGGAGGGTTCAATGAACCCCCAGCGGTGCCTGGCCGGAGCTGGATCGTATCGCATGACAGAAGTGTGACTATCGGCGCTCCGAACGCTGCGCCAACGTTATTGGCGCATGTCGCCGTCGATGGAAGCACGAGTGAAGGATCTGCTGGACGAGACGCGTCTGGCGATGCTCGGTGGCCAGCTCCTGCTTGGATTGCAATACCGAGCGGCATTCTCTCCGGCGTTCAAGCAATTGCCGGCACCGTTGCAGATGCTCGATTGTGCGGCATTGCTGTCGATACTGATCACGGTAAGCCTGCTGCTCTCGACCCCGGCGTTTCATCATATTGCTGAGTTCGGCCATGCCACTGGCCGGTTTGTGCGCCATGCTTCCACAACCCTGAAAGTCGCACTGCCGCCGCTTGCGCTGGCACTCGGGATTGACGTGGCGATCGGGCTCTATTCCAGCACAGGCGGATGGGCGGCAAGCATCGCTGCCGGCATGTTCATCGTGCTGGCCATCCTGATCTGGCACGTGCTGCCCGTATGCGCCGCGAGGCGACGCCAGCGCTCGGAGGAACCCATGGAGGACAAGCAGCAGTCGCTGGAGGCTCGTATCGTTCAGGCACTCACCGAACTGCGGGTCATCCTTCCGGGCGCGCAGGCGTTGTTCGGATTTCAGGTTAGCGCAGTGCTGACCGACAGTTTCGCCACGCTGAGCGACGCGTCACGCTTCGTGCATCTTACCAGCATGGGGCTGGTGGCTATTGCGATAATCCTGCTGATCGCCCCAGCCACCTATCACCGCATTGCAGCGGGCGGCAACGCAGAGGAAGGCGTGCTGCGCTATACGGTGCGCATGATGGTGCCAGCCGAGGGATTGATCGCGCTGGGTCTGGTGGGCGATGCCGTGGTGACCGTGCGCATGATAACCGGAAGCCCCGCCCTCGCTGGGGTGCTGGGCATCGTCGCCTTCATCGGCTTTGCCGCGCTGCTGTACGTAGTGCCGCTGGCGGCGCGGCGCAGGCGTTAGGAACGCTGCATCCTCTCCCGCGTCGCTTCACTGCGCGAGCTCTCCCTCGCAGCGGGAGAGGTGTACAACCACCTCGTCATCGCGGACGATGAAGCGCGTGCCATAAGGCTGGCTGTGCGCCTCGATATCCGCCAGCTCCGATCGCTCGTCCTCAGTGCGGCACGGCACCGTCTCGTTCCGATCATTGTGACGCACAAACCGGAAGCTCACATCGCTGATCGCATGATCAGTGATGGTCGCGCGCACCATCGTGCCGATCCAGTCACCATGCTTACGTCCGCCATGTCCGGTATGGAACGAGAAGCTACCCAGGCCGTAGAAGATCGCCTTGCCTCGATAGACTTCCACCGGCAGCGAGTAATGCGGTCCGTGGCCGATGACGATGTCGGCGCCTGCATCGATCGCGGCGTGGCCGATCTCGCGCATGTAGCCGAGTACTTCCTTGTGCAGTCCCCAATGGCATGACGCAACAACGATGTCCGCCTGCGCGCGCAGCGCGGCAATGTCTTCCGTGAATGCGCGCAGATAGTCGGCATCTGCCCATGTGATGATGACCGGCGGAATGCCCGGCCGGTTCATCGGCGGGATCTCCGGGCGGGTCTTGTGCATCGGGACCTGATACGCGGTGTGCGCGCGTATCACCGCGATGCCGGTGGAGTTGGGACCGGCCTCATGGTTGGTCGGCCAATACACGGAGCTGCGTTGCATGAAGCCGTAGCGGATGCCGTTGCAGGTGACGATGACCGGGGCGCGTGCTGCCGCAATGTTGGCGCCCGCGCCGGTGTGCGGAATGCCGATGGCGTCGAGGCGTGCGATCGATGCGGTGATCGCCTCATCGCCGTAGTTCACGTTATTGGCGATGCCGACTGCGCCGATGCCGGCGGCACGCAACGCTTCACCGCCGATGATAGGCGAGGCGAAGAAGCCCTCATTCTCCACCGCATGACCTCCCGGCGGCTCGTAGAGACAGCATTCCAGATTGCTGAACACGATGTCGGCTGCATGGAACTCGTCGTGCACACGCGCGAAAGGCACCAGCGGTTCATCCACATTCATCAGGTTGACGTCGCCGGTGAGAATCATGACTGGCATGCAATCATTCTACGGGTGGGGCGCCGCATTGCCAACACTCCGCTTCCTGCGCAAGCTTCCTCGGCATGAACGAGGAGAAGACAATGCAAGGCGGTCCGCTCGCCGGGATTCGCGTGATCGACCTTACGACAGTGGTCCTAGGCCCATTCGCGACGCAGATACTCGGCGACATGGGCGCCGATGTGATCAAGGTAGAATCGCCCGATGGCGACAACTGCCGCTGGATCGGACCAAGCCGCAACAAGGGCATGGGCGCGTACTTCGCCATGCTCAACCGCAACAAGCGCAGCGTGGTGCTGGACCTCAAGCGTCCAGTCGCGCGCGATGCCCTCCTGCGCCTGATCGAAGGCGCCGATGTGTTCGTGCACAATATGCGGCTTGGTGCAGCCGAGCGCCTTGGTTTCAGCTATGCCAGCCTGGCAGCGCGCAATCCGCGCCTCGTTTATGCCTGCGCGTCCGGTTTCCGCAAGGGGAGCAGCAAGCAGGAACATCCGGCATTCGATGACATGATCCAAGGCATGAGCGGCATGGCGACATTGAACGCTGGCCCGGACGGCGCGCCGCGCTATGTGCCAAGCGTGATCGTGGACAAACTGACCGGGCACATGCTCGCGTCGATGATCGGCATGGCGCTGGTGCACCGCGAGCGCACCGGCCAGGGTCAGGAAGTGCACGTGCCAATGCTCGAGACGATGCTGTCCTTCCTGCTTGTCGAACATATGTGGGGAGCGGTGCTGAATCAGCCGGAACTCGGTCTCGGCTATCCGCGCATGTTGACACCGCATCGGCGACCATATGCGACGAAGGACGGCTACATCTCGGTCATTGCCGTCAGCGATGCCCATTGGCGGCGGCTGTTCGAGGCGATGGGCCGGGCCGCGCTGATTGATGATCCACGTTTCGCCACGATTGCCGCGCGATCCGATAATGTGGATGAACTATACGCCGTGCTGACCGAAGGCATGCGCGAACGCGCCACGGCGGAATGGCTGACGATACTCGGCGCGCTGGATATTCCCTGCGGGCCGGTCAACACACTGGCTGACCTGCTGCAAGACGAATATCTGCGGGAGACGGAATTCTTGCAGCACACGCGCCACCCGCTCGATGGAGACGTGACGATCACCGCGATTCCGGCGCGCTTCTCCGCCTCAACGCCATCTGTTCGGCGCCTCTGGCCGGCGCTTGGCGAACATACTCAAGAAGTGCTGCGCGCGGCTGGTTACGATGACCGCGACATAGCCGAGATCGCGCCTTCTTAGGGTAGACCTCGCCCGCAAGCGGGAGAGGCGGACATCGCTCTATTTCGGCCATTCATACTTGGCCAGTTCGCCAGCAATCGCCCGGGCCACATCATCCCAACGCCGCACCGTCTGCTGCCGGAACAGGCGCACCGTCGGATACCAAGGTGTATCGCTGCGATCGAGCAGCCAGCGCCAGTCCGGCGCGCGCGGCAGCATAATCCACACCGGGCGACCCATCGCACCCGCCAGATGTGCCACCGACGTATCGACTGTCACCAGCAGATCGATGTTGTCGAGGATCGCCATCGTGTCATCGTAGTCCTCGATCTCGGCGCCGATATTGATCAGCGGGGCGCGGCCGTACCACCCGCCCGCCTGCTCGGTCTTCGGCCCCTTCTGCAATGCCAACAGCGCGACTCCGCTGACATTCGCCAGCGGCAGGAAATTCGTCAGCAGCGCGGAGCGGTTGCGATCGTTGTTGTGCGTCGGACGCCCCGCCCAGATCACGCCAACACGGCGGAAGCCTTTGGGTACCAGCCCATCCAGCCTCTCGGCCCAGTGCCTCACGCGCCCGGGTTCGGAGCGCAGATACGGCACAGGTGCCGGCACATTGCCGACGCGAGTCCCGGCAAGCCGGGGCAGGCCGGATAGCGCACAGAACGCCGCATAATCCGGCGCATCGGGCCAGCGCACGAACTGCCGCGCAGCCGGCGCGATCTGATGCAGCAATGGCTGCACCTCGGCGCTGGAGGCAAGCGCAATGTCGGGACAGCGTTCGGCGACCCAGGGGATGTAGCGCGCGAACTGAATGACGTCCCCGAAACCCTGATCGGCGACCAGTAGCAGCGTCTTGTCCTTCAGCGGCTTGCCGTCCCATTGCGGCTTCGTCGTCGGCGGCATCAGCGGAGCAGCACCGCCGATGCGGAAGCGCCACTCATATTCCTCCCAACCGTCCTGCCATTCCCCGCGCAGCAGCAACGCCTCGGCGCGAATGAAGTGCGCGCCTGGCAGGCTCGGATCGATGCGCAACGCTCTGCCGGCGCAATCCAGCGCCTCGTCCAATTCCAGCCGATGGTAGTGAATGATCGCCTGGTTATGCAGGCACAGCGGATCGGCCGGAGCAAGTGCGGTGGCACGGCGCGCGGTCTCGATCGCTTTGTCGAGCCGACCCATCGCGCGATATACTTCGCATATATTGCGCAGATAGAGCGGCGTATCGATGCCGTATGTGAGCGAACGCTCCATCAGGTCGAGCGAGCGGGTCACGTCCCCCTGGCGAAACACGACGATGCCGAGAAGGTGCAACGCGTCGCCCTGATTCGGCGCAACATCCAACACGCGTTCCAGCAACCGCTTCGCATCGTCAAGCCGGCCGGCGCGTTCGTATTCGTTGGCAACGCCCAGTACTTCGCTAATGGGCAGCGGTACTGTGCCTGGCGCGGGCGCCCGTGCTGCTGGCGTCGGTGTTTCCATCAGGAACCCGGCGTTCCATGACGAGGAGGGAAAGTCCCCGTCTCGCATCAGTCCACCGTATAGCCGAGACGCTCAATCACCGGCTTCAGTAACGGCACTACTGGTTCGAGATGCGCGCGATAATGCCGGTAACGATACACCGAGCGTCCATACAACGGCTCCGTCACCTGCGCGTAGCTGGCGGTGCGGGCATAGCGGCGGTTCTCGTGGAACGTCAGGCACGCCTCATCGAACGCCTCGCCGATGAACGACAGCATTGCCCGCACGCTGTTCTCCTGATCTGCCACGATGTCCTCGTAGCGTATTGGCAGATAGCGCAGCGTCATCTCGCCGCGATAGTGCTGCACGAGATCCATCACCCGCACGTAATGCTTCGCTGCCGTCTCCAGGTCGGAGGCGCAGAAGAAGCCATGAGTGAACGCGTTGGAGAACGCCGACACCATGATATCCAACGGATGCCGCAGCACATGGATCAGCGGCCCCTCGGGGAACAGCAGCGCGATCAGCCCGAGATGCGTCTCGTTCAGCGGCATCTTGTCGGTGAAACGCGTCGTTCCTTCGCGCAGCACGCCCATCTGCCGCACCTTCTGCAGATAGTAATCGCGCAAATTGTCCAGATCCTCGCGGTGATCACCCATCCAGAGTTCGGCCAGCGCTTCGGGATAACCGAGTGGGCTCGCCAGCATGCGCGGCATGATGGCGCTGACCTCGTGGATCAGCGGCAACTCGTCGCCGGCGGCGATTTTCGGATGCGCCGACAGCGTCTGCTCCACCAGCGTCGTGCCGGAGCGCGGGAAGCCCAATATGAAGATTGGCTGCGGCACGTCGGTGCGCACGCTGGCACGCGGCACCAGGCGCAACCGGCCCGCGGTGAAGAAGTTGCGTAGCCGCTCGACCTGCTGGTTTGCCTCTTCGTCCAGGTATTTCTGGCCAGACAGTTCGCGCGCCAGACGCTTGCCTTCGGCGAACGCGGCCCAGGCATCATCGTAGCGGCCGAGTTGATCCAGTAGCCGGCCCTTCTCCAGCAGTTCGTTCGGGCCAAGCCGTCCTTCGGCGTCCGTCGATGCGTCGATGGCCGCAAGCGCCTCGTCGTAGCGCCGCATGCGGCCCAGCAGCACCGCGCGAGTCAGCCGCACACCCTGATCGTTCGGCGTCAGTGCTTCCGCCTTGTCGAGGATGGCCGCGGCCGCATCGAAGTTGCGATCCGCTTCCTCAAGCCGAGCGTAGCCCAGCAGCGTCTGGCGGATTTCCGGCGCGGCGGTGGCCGATTCGTCGTAGAGTTTGCGCGCCTCCTCCATGCGGCCCTGGTTCTTCAGGTTCCAGGCGAGATTGGCGATCAGAATCGGATCGCGCTGCCCGGTCAGTTCGATCACGCGGCGATAGTGGTATTCGCCGATCTGGGGCCGGTTGGCCTCGGTCATGATCATGCCCATCAGGTTGTGCGCCTGCGGGTTCTCCGGTGCGATGCGAATGGCATTGCGGGCATGATGTTCGGCTTCCGCCAGGCTGCCTTTGCCCAGCAGGATCAGCGCGAGTTCATTGGTCGCGGAGAGATTATTGGGATCCAGCGCGACAATGCGCCGGATCAGCGCCTCGGCGGCCGGCGCCTTCCCTTGGGCCTTGCGGATTTCGTACAGGATCGACAACGCACCGGGACGATCAGGTGCAAGCTCCAGCACATCGAGGCAGAGGCGCTCCGCGGTTTCATCGGCACCCTGCCGATGTGCCTGCATCGCACGTTCCACCAAGGGAACGAGATGCCGGATGGCCTCGGGGGGCGGCAGCGAATGAAGCTGCATGCTGCAGCAACGCACGGCGCGAAGCCCACTGCCGCATGGGCACAATCCAGACAAGGATGCCGACATTCCGTCAGATCATCAGTTCAATCAGGAATGGCCCCTTGCGCGCATTCGCCTGCGCAAACAAGTCGGCAAACCGCTCGCAGCTATCGGCGCGCGCGGCTTCCACACCCATGCCGTTGGCGAGCTTCGTCCAGTCGAGGTCGGGGTTGCCCAGGTCCAGCATATCCAGCGCGGTACGGCCGGGGTTGGCTCCGACATTGGCGAGTTCGCCAAGCAGGATCTGATATTTGCGGTTCGACAGCAGGACGGTGGTGACGTCCAGCCGTTCGCGTGCCTGCGTCCATAGCGCCTGCAGCGTGTACATCGCCGAACCATCGGCTTGCAGTGCGATCACGCGACGCCCCGGCGCACCCACAGCAGCGCCGGTCGCGAGCGGCGGGCCGCAGCCGATGGCGCCACCGGTGGAATTCAGCCAGTCATGCGGTGGCGCGGCGTAGGTGAGCGGGAAGAAGCCACGGCCGTAGGTGACCGCTTCGTCGGTGATGACGGCCTCCTCCGGCAGCAAAGCCGAAAGCGTGGCCGCGACTGTCTCCGGCGTAAGATTGCCGCGTGCCGGCTCCGGCCTTGGACCAGGATCGGGAATGGCGACGCGGGGTGCGCCCAGCTCGTCTGCCAGTCGCGCCAGCGCCTCGGCCGCGTCCTGGTCTGTCCGGGCGAGCACGTGGATGTCCGCATCCGCCGGAATGGGCGTGGTGGGCTTGCCGGGATAGGCAAAGAAGGTCACCGGCTTGCGCAGCCCGCACAGGATGACGTGCTTCGTGCCTGCGAGCGCCTTGACCGCGGTATCCACCACGTAAGGCACGCGGTCGACCGGCACACGGCCGCGGCCGCGCGAGATTCGCGCGTTGGCGCCCTGCGCGATCAGCCGCGCGCCGGTGGCCGCGGCGATGCGGTAGGCATTCTCCAGCGCCTCGGCACGCACCGCTTCGCCTCCAAGCACGATGAGCGTCGGGTGCCCGCGCCGGAGGATTTCGGCTGCATCGCGAATCTGCGCCGGGTCGGACTGCGGCTTCGGCGGCACCGGCAAGGCTTCGGCAATCACGCCGCCTTCGTCCCAGGAGGTGTCGGACGGCAGGATCAGCGTCGCGATCTGGCCCGGATGGGTGCGCGCGGCCTGTACTGCCACAGCCGCATCAGCGCCCACGGTCGCGGATGAAGTGGCGGTGCGAACCCAGGCCGATGCGCCGCGCGCCCAACCCTCGGTATCCGCGGTGAGCGGAGCGTCGTTCGGCCGGTGATAGGTGGCCTGATCGCCCACGACATTGACGATGGGAGTCTGGGCGCGGCGCGCGTTGTGCAGGTTCGCGAGGCCATTGGCGAGGCCCGGCCCACAATGGAGCAGCGTCGCGGCCGGCCTGCCCGTCATGCGGGCGTAGCCATCGGCCGCACCAGTCACCACGCCTTCGAACAGGCCCAGCACGCAGCGCATGCCAGGAATACGATCGAGTGCCGCAACGAAGTGCATCTCCGAGGTGCCGGGATTGGAGAAGCAGGTATCGACGCCGCTTTTCAGCAGGGTGTGGACGAGACTTTCGGCGCCATTCATGGGCGTAATCCTTCCTGGGACGCGAGACCGCGGGAACTTGCGCGAGGGGAAAGCGGCTGGCAACCGTGTTGAAGGTTCCTCACGGAGGTCACTGAGACCAGAATCACCGAGGGCCACTGAGCAGAAGATTTATGCGCTTCGCGCGCAGTGCCGGCGGGGCTGGACGCATAGGGCAGTCCCCGCTTCACTGACCTTCACGCTACGGGAGGGATCCCATGAACCTGACCAATCAGGTCGCCCTGGTGACTGGCGCCGGCCAGGGTATCGGCAGGGCAACGGCGCAGGCGCTGGCCGAGGCTGGCGCGCATGTCATCGCCGCCGATATCGATCGCGCGAAGGCCGAGGCGACGGCGGAGGGCATCATGGCCACGCAGCGCCGCGCGCTCGCGGTGCAGGCCGATGTCGGCGATTTGCAGCAGATCGATCGCATGGTGCGCGAGGCGCTGGAGCAGTTCGGCCAGATCGACATCCTGGTGAACAACGCCGGAGTCACGCGCCGCGCCGACATCATGGAGCTGACCGAAGCGGATTGGGACCGCATTCATCGTGTGAACGCAAAGGGTGTGTTCTTCTGTCTGCAACGCGTCGCGCGCGAGATGATTCCCCGCCGCAGCGGACGCATCATCAACATCGCCTCGATCGCAGGGAAGGGCTACGAGGGCGCCTCGAACGTCGCCTATGCGGCGAGCAAGGGCGCGGTGATCAGCATGACCAAGCTGGCGGCGTTGCAGCTTGGCAAGCACAACATCAACGTCAACTCGGTCTGCCCCGGCGTGACGCGCACCGCGCTATCGGATGCCAACCTGCAGGTCCGCGCGCAGCAGGAAGGCGTGACATTGGAGGAGATGGAACGCCGCCGCGCCGCGGTGATTCCACTTAAGCGGGCCAATGATCCCGAGGACATCGCGGCCATGGTGGTATTCCTGGCGTCACCGGGAGCGCGTAACATCACGGGCCAATCGTTCAACGTCGATGGCGGCCTGATCCCCGATTGAACACAGGAGGCATGGAATGCCGGTCGCAGATCCCAACAAGCTCATCCTGACAGGCGAGAACCCGTTCATCCGGCTCAGCCAGACGGACAGCGGCAACACCTTCAGCACGAACGCCAGCTATTGGCGCATCATCACCTGCCCCGCGGGTCCGGGACACGTGCTGTACGTCAAGAGCGACGTCACCGACGACAGGTGGCGGATCTATTCGGACAACATCGCGATGGCGCGCTGGCTGCAAGCGACCGTCCAGGGAATGCTGAATCCTGCACTCAGCGACCAGTCGATTCCAGTGACGGACGCAACGTTCTACAAGGAAGGCGATCCGCGCTACTTCTGGACCGAGCGCATCGACGCGCATGACGAAGAGGTCGTGCTCACCTGGTACAACATTGGTGAACCGCTGCTGATTCACACGCAGCCAAATGCCGAACCCGATCGGCGGCCCTACGGCGTCTGTACCGTGCTGATTCCTGCTCTCGGCGCCCGCCTGACGCGCAACGGAGTGCAGGCGGTTGGCCAACCCTGGCCGCGCGAACGCGAAGGCCGCCCGTTCAGCACCTGCGCGCTGGCGTTCTCCGAAAGCTGGACAGAGGCGAAGTAAGCCACATCCCTGTCATTGCGAGCGCAGCGAAGCAATCCCCAACACGAGGGGGGTTGCTTCGTCGGCTTCGCCTCCTCGCAATGACACTACCTAGCGCGCAGGCCACTCCGGCTTGTTGTAGCCAAGTGGCACGGATGGCCGCGCCCAGTGTGGCTGCGTCTCCGACAACTGCACCACCGGCTTGAGGTGACGCAGCGCACCTGACGGGGTTTGCGACACCATCGACCACCGCTCCAGTTCCTCTGGTGCAAACTCTGCCGGTGCGTCGCGCGCCGCGGTCTCTGGCACTTCGCCGAGATCAACGATCCATTTGCCCACCTGCGCCAGCGAGATGCGCACCAGCCAACTACCGCCTTCGCGCGCGCGGCGTGCCAGTGCGACCATCGCGCCGAATGCCATCAGATAGCCCGTGCAGTAGTCGATGGCGGAGACCGGATAGAATTGCGGCCCGGGTGTCTTGCCCGGCACCACCTCGGCCTGGCGTGACGTGATGCCGCTGACCGTCTGCACGACCGTGTCGAAGCCGCGACGCGACGCCCAAGGACCTGTGTGACTGAATGCGCAAAGCGACACATAAACCAGCCCTGGCCGAAGCGCTGCCAACTCCTCCGGCGACAGGCCGCGGTCCCCCAGGGTGCCCGGGCGATAGCCTTGCGAGAACACATCCGCCTCACTCACCAGCCGCTTCAGCGTGTCGAGATCGCGCTGTTCGCGCAGATCGAGATGCGCCGACAGCTTGCCGTGCCCCGTGTCGAATTCCTGGTAGCCGAGATTGGGCAGATGCGGCGCGGTGATCTTCAGCACGTCCGCGCCATGCTCAGCCAGCGTGCGCGCGCAGGTGGGACCGGCGAGCACGCGCGTCAGGTCCAGCACGCGAATGCCGGACAGCGGACGATCGCCGGTCGGCAGCGGCTCCGGCTTGCTGTCGCCGATGCGGATGATCTCCATCAGCGGCAGTGCCGCTATGGCAGCGGATTGCGGATGCTGCGCCCATTCCTGCTTGGTTCGCACCATGCCGCCGGCACCTTTGGCGGCGATGATCGCTTCCTCCAGATCGAGTGCGTCCCATGTCGCGACGGCGCGCGCGACCGCATCGCGATCCTCTGGCACGCCTAGCACGCTGAGCGCCGCGGCACGATGGTTGGGGAAATTGCAGTGCAGATAACTCCAGCGGCCGTTCTTCGCCGGATAGACGCCCATGATGGAGTTGCGTCTGGCGGAGACCTCGCCTTCGCCCAGTTTCATGTAATGGCCGCTGCGCAGCGACGCCGTGGCCTGCCGCACATCGACAGCAATCGACTGCCTCCGTCCGGTGCGCATCTCCCACAAATCGGCGGCGGCGAGACCGGTTGCCGCCAGCGTCGCGGAACCCGCGGTGCCGATACGGAACGGCGTCGGCAGGATGGGATCGGTCGCGCCGCTGAATTCGACCGCGTTGGCGCGTTCGGCAGACCAGCCGACGACTGGCAGGATCGTGCGCAGGGCAGCGTGCGGCATGGACGTGATCTCCCTGAAGCTCGGTGCAAGGGTGGAGAATGGCGCGCCCCGAGGATGTGATGCAATCTTCGCCCTCCAACATCGCCAAGGCGGGCCAGCATGCGCATAAGCACAATGATACGGTTTACTCCGCAACTCGCCGTGGGCGGGCGCCTGATGGATCGCGTCGCCGATTATGCCAGGCGGATTGAGGCAGCGGATTTCCCCGGCATTTGGGTTGGCGATTCGCTCGGGCGCGGCCGGCCGACAATGGATCCATTGGTCGAGCTCGCCACACTTGCTGCAGTGACGCAACGAGTGGAGATCGGCGTCGGCGTGCTGCAGCTTCCCCTGCGTCATCCAATCGAGCTTGCGCATCGCGTGCAGTCGGTGCAGGCGCTGTCCGGCAACCGCCTGGTCCTCGGTGTCGGCAGCGGCTCAACGAAGGACGACTTCGATCTTCTCGGCTACGACTACGACAAGCGCTTCGCCACCTTGCGTTCGTCGCTCGATATCATGAGGCGTGCGTGGCGGGGTGAGCCGACAAACAACGGTGGTGTGTTATCGACCTGGCCCGGATGCGAGGGAGGCCCGCCGATACTGATGGGTGCCTGGCGCAGCCCGCGGTGGATCACCTATGCCGCGAAGGAGTGTCAGGGCTGGACGCCATCAGGGCGTTACAGCAGTTGGGACGATCTGGAACACGGCATGCGGATATTCCGCGAGGCCGGTGGTACCAACGCGGTGCTTGCCAACGTCGCGGTTGATTTCAGCAACAGCGCGGAAGCACAGGAGCTGGCGCGCGTCGCCGAACCGTCGCTTATCGGCTCGCCCGACGAAGTGCGTCAGAAGCTGCGGCGCATGAAGGATATTGGATTCAACGAAGTGCTGCTCGTCTCGCACAACAGCGCGCTCGAGGACCTCCAGCGGGCGCGCGATCTGGCGTGACCATTCTCAGTGTCATGGCCGGGCCGAAGTCCCCGGGCTTGTCCCGCGGATCGGGCCCGGCCACCCACGTCGTACGATGGGACGTCAGTGCAATCAGGGAAACATCATGTCTGCCATTATAGGAACCGGCGAATACCGCTACCGCGTCGAGGAAGGCTGGGGACGGCTGCCGGACGGCTGGTCGTTCCATGAAGTCGCCGCTGTCGGTGTCGATCGCAACGACAACGTCTATGTGTTCAATCGCGGCGAACATCCGATGATCGTGTTCGACCGCGAAGGCAATTTCTTGCGCTCGTGGGGCGAGGGCATGTTCCCGCGCGCGCATGGCGTGCATATGGCGCCGGACGATACGATCTTCTGCACCGATGATGGCGCCCATTGCGTGCGCAAATGCACGCTGGAGGGCAAGGTGCTGATGACCATTGGCACGCCTGGAAAGCCCGCGCCGTTCATGAGCGGTCAGCCATTCTGCCGCTGCACGCATACCGCGCTGTCGCCCAAAGGCGAGATCTACGTGAGCGACGGCTACGGCAACGCGCAGGTGCACAAATACACCCCCGACGGCAAATACATGTTCTCCTGGGGCAAGTGCGGCATCGGCGAGGGCGAATTCAACCTGCCGCACAACATCCATTGCGATGCCGATGGCTGGGTCTATGTCGCCGACAGAGAGAACCATCGCGTGCAGGTGTTCGACGGCAACGGCAGGTTCGAGACGGCGTGGAGCAACGTCGTGCATCGGCCGAGTGCGTTGCACATGACGACAGGCCGATGCCCGCTATGCTTCATCGGCGAGGTCGGGCCTTATCTCGGTTCCAATCGCGGGTTTCCGAACCTGGGGCCGCGCATCAGCATTCTGTCCAACACTGGCAAGCTGCTGGCGCGGCTTGGTTCGGAAACCAACCCGCATGGCCAGGCGCCCGGGCAGTTCATGTCGCCGCACGGCATCGCCGTGGACTCGCGCGGCGACATCTATGTCGGTGAGGTTTCGGTGGCGTCGTGGCCATCGCTGTTTCCTGGCCAGCCACGGCCTGACAATCTGCGCAGCCTGCAGAAGCTCGTGAAGGTGGGTTAGGCGCACGGCATCTGTCATTGCGAGGAGCGTAGCGCGCGCATTACTCGATGGAGATTGCTTCGTTGCTGCGCTCTCGCAATGACAGCTCAACGAAGGGGGAATGGAAATGCCTGGCGACGCAAAGCGCGACTATCCTGGCCTGATCTATCGCAACGATGCCGACTTGAAGGCGTGGCTGGCGAAACGGCCGGCTGAAGCCGCGCTGGAACCCGACTTGCCGATAGTCGATCCGCATCACCATTTCTGGGACACGCCACATCGGGGTCATTACTTCCTCCCCGAGCTGCTTGCCGACATCAGCGGCGGCCACAACATCGTCTCGACCGTGTTCCTGGAATGCCAGGCGATGTATCGCAAGGATGGACCGCCAGAGATGGCGCCTGTCGGCGAAGTCGAGTTCGTCAACGGCATTTCGGCTATGAGCGCGTCAGGCAATTACGGTTCCTGCCGCGTGGCGGAGGCGATCATCGGCCATGCGGATTTGATGCTTGGCGCGCGGGTGCGCGAGGTGCTGGAGGCACAGCTTGCCGTCAGTGGCGGTCGCTTCCGCGGCATTCGCTATGGTGTTTCGTGGGACAGCAGCGAGGCTATCGCCAAATACGTATCGCGCGTTGTGCCACCGCATCTGGTGCGCGAACCGAAGTTCCGCGAAGGCTTCGCACAACTTGCGAAACTTGGTTTGAGCTTCGAGTCCTGGCAGTATCACCCGCAACTCCCGGACGCGATCGACCTGGCTCGCGCGTTCCCCGACACCACGATCATCTTGAACCATGTGGGTGGCGTGCTTGGCGTCGGGCCCTATGCAGGAAGGCGCGAGGAGATCCGTGCCGGTTGGCGCAAGGACATTCTCGAATTGGCGAAGTGCCCAAATGTCAACGTCAAACTCGGCGGCATCGGCATGACCTCGTTCGGCTTCGATTTCCACGAGCGGGACGTGCCGCCCTCGTCTGAGGAGCTCGCTGCGGCCTGGCGGCAGTATGTGGAGCCGTGCATCGAAGCGTTCGGCGCCGAGCGCTGCATGTTCGAAAGCAATTTCCCGCCCGACAAGCAGTCCTGCGGCTACACCGAACTGTGGAATGCGTTCAAACGCATCACCGCCGGCGCATCGGCTTCCGAGAAGGCTGCGCTGTACAGCGGGGCGGCGGCGCGCGTTTACCGGCTCAAATTGCCATAGATCAACCGGGCGCGGGCTGACGCGCTGACGGATTAACAACATCTCAGTCATTTGTCGGCCTTGATCCAGATCAAGGTCGTCTTCCGCCGCGCGCGGCACAAACCCTGATAGCCGCGCGTCCGGGCGACGATGCGTGCTGCGAGGAGCACAGGCCGTGGATGAGATGACTCAGGTGAATGTTGCAGCCTCTTCCGGCAGCTCGCTGCGAAGTGGATTGCAGGGCAGCCCGCGCCAGGGCCTTGTCATGGCCACCTGGGGCTTCTTCATCGGCTTCGCCGCGGTGGCGCTGTACGGGCCGGCCGCGCACGCCTTCCAGCAGTCGATGGAGCTTTCGCCCCTGCTGGTGGGCCTGCTCGTCGCTGCGCCGCAGCTCACCGGTTCCCTGTTGCGCATCCCGTTCGGCGCCTGGGTGGATAAAGTCGGCGGCCGTCTGCCGATGCTCACGCTGTTCGGCACCTCCATCGTCGGCATGTGGGGCCTGGTGTTCATCCTGGTCACCGTGCCGCACGTCACTGCGGCGCTCTATCCGGTCATCCTGCTGTTCGGCTTCATGAGCGGCTGCGGCGTCGCCTCGTTCTCAGTCGGCGTGCCGCAGGTCTCCTATTGGTTCCCACGCAACCGGCAGGGAACGGCACTCGGCATCTACGGGGGTGTCGGCAATCTCGCGCCCGGTCTGTTCACGCTGCTGCTGCCGTTCGCGATCGGCGCGCTCGGGCTCGCAGGCTCGTATCTGGCCTGGCTTGCCTTCCTGCTTATCGGCACCGCGGTGTACGGCTGGCTGGCGCGCGACGCGTATTACTTCCAGCTTCGAGCGCAGGGTGTCGCGCCCGACGAGGCACACAAGGTAGCGCAGGATTGCGGCCAGGAGCTGTTCCCGCGCGAGTCCGCCTGGGGCGCACTGCTCGTGGCAGCCGATGAAACGCGCACCTGGGGCCTCACCTTCCTGTACTTCGTATCCTTCGGCGGCTTCCTGGCGCTGACGGCCTGGTTCCCGACCTACTGGACCAATCTGCACCACCTCAGCCTGGTCTCGGCTGGCATCCTGGGCGGTGCCGGATTCTCGCTGCTCGCGGCGGTGACTCGCGTTGCCGGCGGCCCGCTCTCCGAAAAATTCGGCGGCGAGATCATGGCCGCGTTCTCCTTCGTCATCGTGTTGGCCGGTGCCGCTTTGCTGACCGCGGTGATCGCATTCCCGCTCAACGTCCTGGGCGAAATGCTTATCGGCGTCGGTATGGGACTGGCCAACGCGGCGGTGTTCAAGATGGTACCGAAATACGTGCCGCACGCCGTAGGCGGGGCGTCAGGCATCGTCGGGGGCCTCGGTGCGCTGGGCGGCTTCATCATTCCACCGGTGCTGGGGCTATTCGCCGGCGCACTCGGTGATGCCGGCTACTCCGGCGGATTCTTCTCCTACGTCGTGCTGGCTGCGGCCGCGATCATCGTCGCATTCGGCTTCATCCGCACGCGCAACCGCCCTGTCGCGCAGTGAGGCCAATGCCATGAGTCATTTCCTTGATCGCCTCACCTTCTTCCGTAAGAACGTTGGTACATTTGCCGATGGCCATGGCGTCGTCACCGACGAAGACCGTGCATGGGAGGAGGCGTATCGCTCGCGCTGGCAGCACGACAAGATTGTCCGCTCCACACATGGCGTGAACTGCACCGGCTCCTGCTCGTGGAAGATCTATGTCAAGGGCGGTATCGTCACCTGGGAAACGCAGCAGACCGATTATCCGCGCACGCGGCCGGACATGCCGAACCACGAACCGCGCGGGTGCTCGCGTGGCGCGAGCTACTCCTGGTACCTGTATTCGGCGAACCGGCTGAAGCATCCGATGGTGCGCGGCCGCCTGCTGAAGCTGTGGCGCGAGGCGCGTGCGATCCGCACGCCGGTCGCCGCCTGGGCGTCCATTGTCGAAGATCCCGAGAAGCGTGCCAGCTACACCAGCAGGCGTGGTCTTGGCGGATTCGTTCGTGCCACATGGGACGAAGTGAACGAGATCATCGCCGCGGCGAACGCCTACACAGTGAAAACATACGGCCCTGATCGCGTCATCGGCTTTTCGCCAATCCCGGCGATGTCGATGGTCAGCTACGCCGCGGGTTCGCGCTACCTGTCGCTACTCGGCGGCGTGTGCATGAGCTTCTACGACTGGTATTGCGACCTGCCGCCGGCCAGCCCAATGACCTGGGGCGAGCAGACCGACGTGCCCGAAAGCGCCGACTGGTACAATGCAGGCTTCCTGATGCTGTGGGGATCGAACGTCCCGCAGACGCGCACGCCTGACGCGCATTTCTACACCGAGGTCCGCTACAAGGGCACGAAAAGCGTCGTGGTCTCGCCGGATTATGCCGAAGCGACGAAGTTCGCTGATCTGTGGCTGCATCCGAAGCAGGGGACCGATGCGGCGCTCGCGCTGGCAATGGGTCACGTGATCCTGCGCGAATACCATCTGGATCGCAGTGTGCCGTACTTCAGCGACTATGTGCGGCGCTACAGCGACATGCCGATGCTGGTACGCCTGGTGCAGCAGGGCGAGCGCTATGTGCCGGAACGGCTGCTGCGCGCGTCCGATTTTGCCGATGCACTTGGCGAGACGAACAATCCGGACTGGAAGACAGTAGGATTCGATGAAAGCGGCGACCCGGTTGCGCCACCGGGGTCGATCGGCTTCCGCTGGGGCGAACAGGGCAAGTGGACTCTGCAGGATCATGCTTCGCTGAAGCTGAGCCTGGCCGAGGACAATCCGAAGCTGCGCGTCGCGTTGCCGTATTTTGGCGGCAAGGCACCGCATGACTTCACTGCGACCGAGCATCCCGATGTCATCGAGCATGACGTTCCGGTGCGCTGGCTGCCGCTGAAGGACGGTGAGACGCCTGTCGCAACGGTGTTCGATCTGCTGTGTGCCAATTACGGGCTCGATCTGGCGTCGAACTATGACGAGGACAAGCCGTTCACGCCTGCCTGGGCCGAGAAGGTCACTGGCGTGCCGCGCCGTCAGATCATCCATGTCGCGCGCATGTTCGCGTCGAATGCCGAGAAGACCAACGGGCGCTCGATGGTGATCCTCGGTGCCGGACTGAACCACTGGTACCACATGGACATGGCGTACCGCGGCATCATCAATCTGCTGGTGATGTGCGGCTGCATCGGGCAGTCGGGTGGCGGCTGGTCGCACTATGTCGGACAGGAGAAGCTGCGGCCGCAGACCGGCTGGCTGCCCGTGGCGTTCGCTCTGGACTGGAACCGGCCGCCGCGGCAGCAGAACTCCACTTCGTTCTTTTATGCGCACACCGACCAGTGGCGTTACGAGACGCTGGATGTATCGGAGATCCTTTCGCCCACCGCGCCTGCCGGCGATTGGGGCGGTTCGCTCATCGACTACAACGTGCGCGCCGAACGCATGGGCTGGCTGCCATCGGCGCCACAGCTCAAGCAGAACCCGCTGACGATTGCAGCGCGTGCGAAGGCAGCGGGGGTGGAGCCGAAGGACTATGTAGCGACGGCGCTGCGTGCGGGCGAGCTCGAACTCTCCTGCCACGATCCCGACGAACCGGCGAACTGGCCGCGCAATCTGTTCGTGTGGCGCTCCAATCTGCTGGGTTCATCCGGCAAGGGCCACGAATACTTCCTGAAGCACCTGCTGGGCACGAAGCATGGCGTGCTGGGCAAGGACCTCGGCGCCGAGGGCGGCGAGAAACCACGCGAAGTCGCGTGGCATGACGACGCGCCGGAGGGAAAGCTCGACCTGCTGGTGACGCTGGATTTCCGCATGTCCACCACCTGCGTGTACTCCGACATCGTGCTGCCGACGGCGACCTGGTACGAAAAGAACGACCTGAACACATCCGACATGCATCCGTTCATCCATCCGCTCACCGCAGCGGTGGACCCGGCATGGGAAGCGCGTTCGGACTGGGACATCTACAAAGGCATAGCCAAGGCATTTTCCGACGTCGCTCCGGAAGTGCTGGGCGTCGAAACGGACGTGGTGCTGACGCCAATCCTGCACGACACCGCTGCGGAACTGGCTCAGCCGTTCGACGTGAAGGACTGGAAGCGCGGCGAGGCCGACCCGATCCCGGGCCGCACGATGCCGAACGTGGCCGTGGTCGAGCGCGACTATCCCAACCTGTACGCACGCTTCACCTCCATCGGCCCACTGATGGAGAAGCTCGGCAACGGCGGCAAAGGCATTGGCTGGAACACGCAGCACGAGGTTGAATTCCTGCGCGCACTGAACGGGACGGCGCCGAACGGGCAGCCGAAGTTGGAAACCGACATCGACGCCATTGAGGCAATCCTGAGCTTCGCACCGGAAACCAATGGCGAGGTCGCAGTGAAGGCCTGGGAGGCGCTGGCGAAGGTCACCGGCCATCAGCACGCGCATCTTGCTGAGCCCAAGGAGGACGAGAAGATCCGGTTCCGCGACATCGTGGCACAGCCGCGCAAGATCATATCCTCGCCCACCTGGTCAGGCATCGAGAGCGAGAAGGTCTGCTACAACGCCGGCTACACCAACGTGCATGAGCTGATTCCCTGGCGCACGCTTACCGGACGCCAGCAGCTCTATCAGGACCACCTGTGGATGCGCGCCTTCGGCGAGGCGCTGGTCACCTGGCGTCCGCCGATAGACACCAAGGCGCTGGCGCCGGTGCAGGGCAGGCACGGCAACGGCAATACCGAAATCGCGCTGAACTTCATCACGCCGCATCAGAAGTGGGGCATCCACAGCACGTATTCCGACAATCTGCTGATGCTCACACTGAACCGCGGCGGACCTGTGATCTGGATCAGCGAAACCGACGCCCAACGCGCCGGCATCGCCGACAATGACTGGGTCGAGGCGTACAACGCCAATGGTGCGCTGGTGGCGCGCGCGGTGGTGTCGCAGCGGGTCAATCCAGGCATGGCGATGATGTACCACGCGCAGGAGAAGACCGTGAACGTGCCGGGCAGCGAGATCACCGGTCAGCGCGGCGGCATCCACAACTCCGTGACGCGAGCGGTCCTCAAGCCGACGCACATGATCGGCGGCTACGCACAGCAATCTTACGGCTTCAACTACTACGGCACCGTCGGCTCCAACCGCGACGAGTTCATTATCGTCCGGCGCATGAACCGCATCGACTGGCTCGATGCGCCTGCCAGCGCGAAGGAGACCGTGTGATGAAGATCCGCGCTCAGGTCGCGATGGTGCTGAACCTCGACAAGTGCATCGGTTGCCACACCTGCTCGGTGACGTGCAAGAACGTGTGGACCAGCCGCGAAGGCGTGGAATACGCGTGGTTCAACAATGTCGAGACCAAGCCGGGCATCGGCTACCCGAAGGACTGGGAAAACCAGAAGCGCTGGAATGGCGGCTGGACGCGCAAGCACGACGGCAACATCGAGCCGCGCATCGGCACGAAATGGCGCGTGCTGGCGAAGATTTTCGCCAATCCCGACCTGCCGGAAATAGACGACTATTACGAGCCTTTCACCTTCGACTACGAGCACCTGCACAAGGCGCCGGAGTCGAAGGCGATGCCAACCGCGAGGCCGCGCTCGCTGATCACTGGCGAGCGCATGGACAAGATACAGTGGGGGCCAAACTGGGAGGAGATTCTAGGCGGCGAATTCGCCAAGCGCTCGCAGGACAGCAACTTCGAGGGTGTGCAGAAAGAAATCTACGGCGCCTTCGAGAACACGTTCATGATGTATCTGCCGCGCCTGTGCGAGCACTGCCTGAATCCCACCTGCTCGGCCGCCTGTCCATCCGGTGCGATCTACAAGCGCGAGGAGGACGGCATTGTCCTGATCGATCAGGACAAGTGCCGCGGCTGGCGCATGTGCATTTCCGGCTGTCCCTATAAGAAGATCTACTACAACTGGTCGTCCGGCAAGTCGGAGAAGTGCACGTTCTGCTTCCCGCGCATCGAGGCAGGGCAGCCGACAGTGTGTTCGGAAACCTGTGTCGGGCGCATCCGCTACCTCGGCGTGGTGCTGTACGATGCTGATCGGATCAAGGAGGCGGCATCGGCGCCGGACGAAGGCGATCTCTATGACGCGCAACTGAAGATTTTCCTCGACCCGTTCGATCCAGGCGTTCAGGCGCAGGCGCGTGCCGATGGCATTTCCGACGCGTGGCTCGATGCCGCGAAACGCTCGCCGGTGTGGCGCATGGCGATGGACTGGAAGATCGCCTTCCCGCTGCATCCGGAGTTCCGCACGCTGCCGATGGTGTGGTACGTGCCGCCGCTGTCACCGATCCAGTCAGCCGCCGCGAACGGCGATCTGGGCGAGATCGACGGCATGCCGGACGTGAAGTCGCTGCGCATCCCGGTGCAGTATCTCGCAAATCTGCTGACCGCCGGCCGCACGCAGCCGATCGAGCGCGCGCTGGAACGCATGCTGGCCATGCGAGCGTATATGCGCGCCAAGACGGTGGACGGCGTGATCATCGACAGCATCGCCGAATGTGTTGGACTTTCCGGCAATGACATCGAGGAAATGTATCGGCTGATGGCGATCGCGAATTACGAAGATCGCTTTGTCATTCCCACCGCTCATCGTGAAACGGGAGAAGACACCTACCAGCTTCGCGGTTCCTGCGGATTCTCCTTTGGCAACGGCTGCTCCGGCAAGACCGGTTTCGATCTGTTTGGCGCAAAGCATGCAAAGGCGCGCACGCCTATGGAAATCGAGTGATGGCTCGCACCTATCGCGCGCTCGGTGCGCTGCTGTCCTACCCGAGCGAGGAATTGCAGGCGGCAACGGGCGAGATCGCCGCACTCCTGGCCGAGGAAAACATCGTCCCTGCGGCGCATCGCGCAGCGATAAATCCGCTGCTGTTGGAGCTGGCGACGACAGACATCTACGAGCTGCAGGAACGCTACTTTGCCCTGTTCGATCGCAGCCGCAGTCTGTCGCTGCACCTGTTCGAGCACGTGCACGGCGAGAGCCGCGATCGCGGTCAGGCCATGGCCGACCTTGTCGGTCTCTATGCCAGCCACGGGCTGGACATGACACCGGCTGAATTGCCCGACTTCCTGCCGCTGTTTCTCGAATTCCTTTCATTGCTCCCCGAAAGCGAGGCGCGCGCGATACTGGCGGAACCGGCCCGCATTCTGCGTGCTCTGGCGGACAGACTGTCCACGCGTAACACGACCTATGCTTCAGTGATGACAGCGCTGGCCGAACTGGCACAGGCGCCGCCGGACGGCATGTCAGAGATTTGCGATGATGATCCGCACGATTTCGCCGCGCTGGACGCGGCATGGGAGGAGGCGGCCGTTCGCTTTGGACCTGGCGATATCGGCGACGGATGCAGCACCGACCGGTTGCGGATGCGGCTTCGGGCAGCCGCACGCGATGCCCGGGCGGCATGAGGAGACGAGACGATGAGCTGGCTGAATAACGCGCTCTACGGCTGGTATCCCTACGTCGCGCTGACGGTGTTCCTGCTCGGCTCGCTGCTGCGGTTTGATCATTCGCAATACACCTGGCGCACCGGCTCCAGCCAGTTGCTGCGCCGCAGGCAATTGCTGTGGGGTTCCAACCTGTTCCATGTCGGCATTCTGGCGATCTTCGCCGGGCATTTCGTTGGGCTGCTTACACCGGTTGCGGTGTTCGATGCCCTGGGCATCAGTCACACAGCCAAGCAGCTCCTGGCGATGACGTTCGGTGGCGTCGCGGGGATTGCGTGCTGGATTGGCATCGCGTTGCTGGCGCATCGGCGGCTGTTCGATGCCCGGATACGCAACACGTCGAGCTTCGGCGACATTGCCATCCTGCTGCTGCTCTGGCTGCAACTGACTCTCGGGCTGCTGACCATTCCCGTCTCCGCACAGCATCTCGATGGCAGCGAGATGGTGAAGTTCATGGCCTGGGCGCAGGGCATCGTGACGCTGCACCCGGACGCGGCCGAATTGGTTGCCGGCGTGAACCCGATCTTCAAGCTGCACCTGTTCCTGGGCATGACGGTGTTCCTGGTCTTCCCGTTCACCCGGTTGGTGCACGTATGGAGCGCGCCGATCTGGTATCTCGGCCGCACCGGCTATCAGGTCGTACGTACGAAACGCTACGTGGTGAGGGTGCATTCTCCCACAGGGGATGACTGAGCCATGCCAATGAATGTCGCCGTCAATGATGTGGTGATTGCCAACGCGGATATCGCGCGCGAGGTCCAGAACCAGGCCGGATCGAGTCCGAGGGAATCATGGGAGGCGGCGACACGCGCTTTGGTCATCCGGCAGTTGCTTCTGCAACGCGCCCATGCGCTGGAACTCATGGCGGAGCCGAAATCAGCAGATGGCGTGCGAGAGACGGATGAGGAGGCGCTCATCCGGGTACTTCTCGAGAAGGAAGTGACCACGCCCAAGGCAGACGAAGCAGCGTGCCGTAGGTATTACGAAGCCAATCTGGCACGGTTCCGCAGCCCGGATCTGTTCGAGCCGTTGCACATTCTCTTCAAGGCGTCGCAGACGGATCATGCGGCGTATGACCACGCCGTTGCACGGGCGGAGGCTGCGCTGGCAGAAGTGAAGGCCGCGCCGGAGCGGTTTGAAACGCTCGCCCGCGCTGTGTCCGAGTGCGCTTCCGCAGGCGAGGGCGGGCGCCTGGGTCAGGTCGCGCGTGGCGATACCACACCAGAGTTCGACTCAGTTCTGCGAAAGATGCAGCCCGGCACCATCCATCCCGAGCCGGTGCGAACCCGCTACGGCATCCACGTCATCCGGCTTGATCGGAAACAGCACGGACAAACACTGCCATTTGAGCAGGTCAGCGATCGCATCGCATCCTATCTGGAAGAAGCGTCCTGGCGCCGCGCCGTCGCGCAATATGTCACGCTGCTCGCGGGACAGGCGCGCATCAAAGGCTGCGCAATCGCGGGTGCCGCCTCTCCGCTGGTGCAGTGAAGCGTATCAGGTGGGCAGCACCAGCGTGTTCTGGCTGAGCAGGCCGGCCAGCCCGCCCGCGTTGTAATCCTCCAGGTTTACGTGAACGGTGCCAGCGGTGCCGGTGATGGTGATCAGCGTGTCGGTGTCCTGCATGCCGCAGAACCCGCCTTCCGTCTTCGCGGTCACAGAGATGTACGGGGAGAGTCCGGCCTCGGTCGGTGTGAGCTGCAGTCCGGCGAGTATCTGCGTCAGGTCCAGATGATCCGTCGCCTTGAAGTTGTCGATGGTAACCGTGCCACCGGCTGCATTCAGCACGAAATTATCATTGCCGGTGCCGCCAATAATCCTGTCGTTGCCGCTGCCATCCACGACGGAGTTGTTGCCGCCGTTCAGGAACACAAGGTTGTTGCCGTTGCCGAGAAGGACCGAATTGAAGCCGGCATTCGGGCCGTCCAGCAGAAAGATCGAGTCGTCGCCGGTGCCGGCCTGAATCTGGTTGTGACCGCCAGAGGCGATGATCGTGTTGTTTCCGTCGCCGACGCCGACGAAGCTTGAGTTGCCCGTATAGATCAGGCTTCCATCGTCACAGTCAGTGCCGGTTGTATTGCCGGTGCTGATGAAGTTGTTGGCGCCTGAGGCGATGATCTGCTGCACGCCGTCGCCGGTCGAAATCGTGTTGCTGTTGCCGGAAACGACGACGGTGTTCTCGCCGGAACCCATCAGCACGGTCGAGTTGGCGCCGGTGGTCACGAAGTTCACGTCGTTGACGCCGGCATAGGTGCCGAACTGGATCCAGTTGGAGCCAGTCGCGGTGACCTTGGCGTGGCCGTCACCGACTATGATCGCGCTGCTCCCGCCAGTGGTGACTACGGTGTTCGTGCCGCCGCCCAGGATCGCGGTGGATTTCGTGCCGATGGTGACCGAGTTGACGTCGTTGACGCCGGTATCCGATCCCACCTGGACGTAGTTGTACTGACCCGTCGCGGTCACCGAGTCATGACCGTCACCGAGGAAAATCTGGTTTCCGTCGCCAGTGGCGGTGACGTTCACGTTGCCATTGCCGGCCGAGATAAAGGCGAAGCCGCCGCCGGTCGTGATGGAACTCGTGCCGGAAGTGGTGTTGCCGATGGTGACGGTGGCGCCGATGCCCTTGGCCACGACCGTCTGGCGCCCGTCGCCCAAGGTGATCGTGCCGTCGGTGCCGTTATCGGTGACCTTGAAGTTGCCGTTGCCGCCGATGATGGTCACGCCATTGGCATTCGTGGTGTAGGTCGAATGCCTGCTGTCGAGCGTGACGGTGGT
>CAYRTL010000065.1:0-29684 GCA_964427005.1 uncultured Acetobacteraceae bacterium | reverse complement strand
TCTCCCTTCGGAGACCTTGAATCAGAAAACCGCCCGCGCGGGAATCCCGTTATGGGTCCGGAACCTAGTACATCTCGCCCGCTGGGGCGATCCTTGGTGAACCTCTATTGCTGCCGCACGAAGTTATACCGGAATCGCTGGCCGTCCGCTGACACACGCCCCACCGTCGGTGATGGGAAGTGGATGGGCAGGATCAGCGTACTGGTATCCGCCACGCTGCTCAGGAACTTGCGCCGCGATGCCGCTGCCTCCTTCGCATCCCAGTCGAAGATGGTTGACCAGTCGGGTTCGCGGCATTGCAAAGCATGGTGCATCATGTCGCCGGTCACCGACGCACGCTGACCGCCGGAACGGATATTCACGCAGCAATGGCATGGCGAATGGCCCGGCGTTGGCGTCAGCCACACCGTATCGTCAAGCGCATAGTCATCATCCACCAGCAGCGCCTGCCCTGCGGCGACGATCGGCTCGCAGTTGAACCGCCACACATTGCCGGGTGGCTGATCGCCGCGCGCCGTCGCTGCTTCCCACGCAGCATATTCACGCTTGTGGAAGACGTACTTCGCCTTCGGAAACGTCGGCACCCATCGGCCGTTGCGCAGCACAGTATTCCATCCGCAGTGGTCGATGTGCAGATGCGTACAGAAGACGTAGTCGATGTCCTCGAACTTCAGCCGCTCCGCCCGGAAGCCATCAAGCCAGGGCTGCTTCGGGAAATCCATTGGAGCCGGATAGCCTTTGTCCTCGCCGGTGCAGGTGTCCACCAGGATCGTATGGTGCGGTGTCCGCACCACGAAGGTCTGGTAGGTGATCACCATACGATTCGACGCCGCGTCATAGACCACGGGATCCATCTCGGCGAGATAGCGGCGTCCAATATCCGGATCATACGCGGGGAACATGTCCTCGGGCCGACGCCAGGGGCCATCCCGTTCGATGATGCTGGTGATGGTGACGTCGCCGATCTTCAACGTGTTCATGTCACAGCTCCAGGCGATAGAACCGGGCGGCGGTCCCGCTGAACAAGTCGGTCCTCTCGGATGCGCTGGCGCCCCGGGCCAGCAGCTTGCACGCGTTCCAGAATGGCGCGTAGGCGTACGACCCCTTGTCCACTGGGAAGTTGCTCTCGAACATGCAGCGTGACGCGCCGAATGCTCCAATGCATGTTTCGACATACGGCTTCCACGCCGCTGCCAGTGACTCGGATGAAGGCGGATCGGCCTTCTCGTGAAAGTCGAAGCCGTTGATCCGCATTGCCATGCCGCCAAGCTTTACGAACACGTTCGGACACCTGGCCAGCGCGCGGATGGCATTCGACCAGTTACTGAACACCTCGTCGTGCTTTCCGACATAGACGCCGATGCCAAGCGGCCCGCCGACATGGTTGAGACAGATGCGCGTATCAGGGAACGCCTGCGCCAAGGCGGTCACGTCGTCGATCTGCGGATGATAAAGCCAGGCATCGAAGCTCAGATTCAGCGGCGCAACACAGGCGAAACCCTGCCGGAATGTGGCGTCAGCCATCAGGCCAGGCGGCGGTGAGTACGCCGGGTTCATCAGCGTCGGATCGGCGTCCCAGGCGGTGATGTGACGAATGCCGCGGAAGCGCCCGCCACCCGCACGAATGTGCGCCTCCAGCACAGGCTGCACGCGCGACCCAAGCCGCAAGTCGGCATGGCCAACGATCCCGGCGCAAATTTTGGTGTTGCCGTAAATACCCGAGGCGCTCATGGCCGCGACGCCGTTGACGAATTCGGTCTCGCCAACCGGCTTCATTTCCTCGGGTCCGGATGCGCGATGCATCGAGCGGCACTGCACGAATACCGTAGCGATTATGTTGTGGCCCGAGTTGGTATCCGCCAGCAGATCATCCAGCATGTAGCGCCAGCCCGGACGCTCCCAAAGGTGGTGGTGCGGATCGACGATGGGCAGGTCGGGTTCCAGGATCGGCTCAGTTCGACGGGCGAGCCAGCCGTCGCGGACCGGCAGGTAGGGGCTGCTACTTGCCTGGGTGGTGGTGCTCATGACGGTTTCCCCCGATTAGGTGAGCGTAATCATCCCGCCACCGGCAACCGTTCCGCAAGACATGGCTGGTGGGATCAGGCCGCTTCCGCCAGCGCGGATGCCGCGGACCGGGTGCGCCGCCGAAGGGGCGCTGCCATGACCGGAGCCAGCCGCCGGCCGATCAGGCCCGAATAGAGCACCTCGTATTCGGCGGCCGCCCCCGACCAATGGAAGCTGCGCGCCATGGCGGCCTGACGCATCTCGGCGAGCACGTCCGGGTCGGCATAGGCGTCGAACGCGCGCTGGCACGCAGAGAATAGCCCCTTGCCAGATAGGTCAGAAAACAGGAAGCCTGTCTCGCCATCCTGGATGGTGTCCGCCAGTCCGCCTGTCGCATGCGCTATCGGCAGCGTACCGTAACGCTGCGCCTGCATCTGCGTGAGCCCGCATGGCTCGAAGCGCGAGGGCATCAGGCAGAAGTCGCTGGCCGCGACGATGCGGCGCGCCATTGGCTCGTTGAAGCCGATCAGCAGGCCGATGTGGTCGCGGTGGCTCCGCGCCAACCTGCTCAGCATGTGTTCTGTATCGGGATCGCCCAGGCCGAGGATGGCGATCTGCCCGCCTTCTTGGACGATATCGCGGGCGGTTTCGGCGACGAGATCGAGCCCCTTCTGGTGCACCAGACGCGAGACAATACCGAACAGCGGCCCGTCCGAATGTCTCAGGCACAGGCCAGTCCGCACCAGATCGGCATTTGCCTGCTTTCCCCGCAAATCATCTGCCTGGAAATGGTGAGGCAGGTAGGCGTCCTTGCTGGGATCCCAGCTTTCATCGATGCCATTGACGATGCCAGACAGACGCCCCTGCGCAGCAATGCCCTGGGTCAGGCCATGCAAGCCCGCACCCAGCGCCTCGGTCGTGATCTCGCGCGCATAGGTCGGGCTGACTGTCGAGATGTGATCCGCATAGAACAGCCCGGCCTTCAGGAACGAGACGTTGTGGTGAAACTCGACCCCGTTGATGTTGAACGCGTGCTGGGGAATCCCGAGCACTTGCAGGCGGTCTCTGCTGTAGAGTCCCTGATAGGCGATATTGTGGAGGGTCAGGATCGTCGGGACGCGCGAGCCCTGCCAGCGCAGATAAGCGGGTGCCAATCCGCCTGGCCAGTCGTTGACGTGCAACAGATCGGGCTGCCATGCAATACCAGCGCGGCCGGCGGCGATCTCTGCCGCGGCAAGTGACAGGCGAGCGAAGCGCAAGTCGTTGTCAGGCCAATCGTGTCCTTCCGGACCCGCATAGGGGCTGCCGATACGCTGATACAGCGACGGCGCGAGCACGAGATAAAGCGGCAGTCCGTCCTCGGTCTCTGCCTGACCGATGCAGCAGGGATCAATCCCGGCGCGGCCAGGCAGATGCGCGATGATCGTGATGTCGTTAGCCTTCGCAATCACTTCAGGATAGGCGGGCAGCAATATGCGCACATCGATGTCGCGACGCCTCAGCGCGCGCGGCAGACCTGCCGACACGTCACCAAGCCCACCAGCCTTGGCAAACTCGGCGAACTCGCTGGTCGCGAAAAGGACTTTCATCGGGCTCCGCAAGCCTGGGTGGTCACGGGTTGTGCGTTGATTGGGTTAAAGCAATCTTAAACGAGGGAGGGCTTAAGAAGCTCTGCGTCGTGAGTTCACGAGCCAGTCATTGCCTTCACAACTGTGGCACACATTGGCGTGAGATAACGTTGCACTACCGTGAAGCATCGATGATGCTCCAGGCGTGCTGATCGATTTGCAAATTGTCCGCTCCGGCGCCACATGAGCGACATGAACCGGCGTAATCTGCTTCGCTTTTCCCTCGGCGCGTTGTTGCTCCATCCCGCATCTGTCCTGGCGCAATCCAGCTTCCAGCCGACGGCTCAGGACAAAGCCGACCTGGCGCGGATTGAAACGTATTTGGATGCTCTGCGTGCCCTGAAAGCCCGCTTCCTCCAGGTCGCGCCAAACGGTGCCGTTACGCAGGGCAAAGCGTGGCTCGAGCGTCCGGGACGGATGCGCTTTGAGTACGACCCGCCCAGCCCGCTGCTGCTGGTAGCGGGGCATGGCCTCGTCGTCTTCCACGACAAGTCCTTGAACCAGACCAGCAACATCCCCATCGGCCAGACGCCGCTGGGTATCCTGCTGGCCGACCATGTGCATCTCGGCGGTGATGTCACGGTGACGGGAATGCAGCGCCTGCCCGGCCAGATACAGGTCAGCCTGGTACGCACACGATCCCCCGGCGACGGCACCCTGACGCTGATCTTCGCCGACAATCCGCTGACGCTGCGGCAGTGGACGGTGCTGGACGCTCAGCGGCAGGAGACGCGGGTCACCCTCTACAATGTCGAAACGGGGGGCCAATTCGATCCCAGCCTGTTCGAGTTCATCGATCCCAGGGCATTCCAGCCTGGCTCTGCCGGGTGAGCAGGCTTACCTGTGCGGGACTTTCATGCCCGCCATCGCACAAACTGTCTTCATTTTGCCGCAGAAATCGTAGATTATTCTCCCCAATGAGGTCGTCCCGGGTCGTCAAGCCGCTCGTCGGCATCAGCTGCTGCACCAAACAGTTCGGCATTTTCGGCATGCCGAACCATGCCGCCTCCAACACATACGTCGAGGCGACTGACAATATCGTGCGGGCCGTGCCGGTGCTGATCCCCGCCAACGGCCCGACCGCTGATATCGAGACCCTGTTGGCGCGGCTGGATGGGATCATTCTGACCGGCAGCCGATCGAATGTGCATCCCAGCTACTATGATGGCCCTCCGCATGCGGAAGGCACCTGGGAGGACATGGCCCGCGACAGCACGACCCTGCCACTGATTCGCGCAGCGGTGACGCGTGGCGTGCCTGTGCTGGCGATCTGCCGCGGGTTCCAGGAGTTGAACGTCGCGCTGGGTGGTTCGCTGCACCAGCGCCTGCAAGACCTGCCGGACCGGATCGATCACTCCTCGCCGATGGTCGCCTCCCGTGAGGTGCGCGTCGGCAAGGCGCACTCGATTCGCGTCACGCCAGGGGGATGGCTGCACCGGCTGGCCGGAGCCACCGAGATCGCGGTGAACTCTCTCCACAACCAAGGCGTCGACAAGCTGGCGCCGGGCGTGCGGGTGGAAGGGGTTGCGCCCGACGGCACGATCGAGGCCGTGCATGTGCTCGCCACGGCAAAGGGACCGGTGCCGGGCTTCGCGGTCGGCGTTCAATGGCACCCTGAATACGACTGGCGGACAGACATCGTCTCGCGCGGCATCTTCGAAGATTTCGCCGCCGCGGTACACAACTACGTCGAGGGCGGGCGCCTGGGCGAGGTTTCGGCCGCCGCTGACTGAGGGTTACTGCGCTGCGGCGATCCCCGGCTGAGCCGCTTTGCCGTCCAGCTCCCGTAATCTTGGCGCCACCTCTCTGCCGAACAGCCGGATGTTCTCGACGGTGTCCTTATGGTCGAGATGGCCGCCCTGGCCAAAAAACAGCAGGTGGCCGACGCCGCCCATCCGCAGATTGAAGTCGCGGATCTGGTTGAAGACGTCGTCCGGCGTGCCCGCGAACACCGTGTCGGTGTCCATGAACTGCTGCACCGTCGCCTTGCGGTGGTCGATCGGGTTGCCTTGCCTGTCCTTGACGATGCGATGTGCCCGAGGGCCGGCTTTCATGATTGCCACATTGGCGCCGATAGAGTTGTAGCCCGGCGGGTTGGTGAACGGTTCGGCGACCACGGGTGCGGTGCGAACATAGTCGGCGATCTGGTCGGCCCGGCGCAGCCCCTCATCACGGGTCGCTCCCACGCCGACGACGGCGGCATAGGCCAGGCGGTCGGGGCCTGCTTCCCAGCCCAGTTCCCGCGCGCGCTGGCGATAGGCCTCGTACATCGGCTTGGCAGTGCCACCGGACAGCAGCGTGCCGACCACATGGCCTCGCTCCGCCGCCAGCTTGCCGGTATCCACGCTCATCCCCGTCATCCACACCGGCGGAGTCGGCTTCTGTATCGGCTTCGGCCAGATGTTGACGCTGCGGTAGTGAAAGAACTCGCCCTCCCAATTGAACGGGCCGTCATGCGTGGATAGCGCCTTCAGGATCAGCTCATGCGCTTCCCAATAGCGGCGCATCAGGGTCGCGGGATTAGAGTTGGCCGGCTGGATTTCGTACGGCGCGCCTTTCACCAGCCCCATCTCCAGCCGCCCGCCAGACAGCACGTCGAGCCACGCCATCTCCTCGGCCACACGGACCGGGTCTGGCCGGTTCGCGATCGGTGTGCCGAGTGAGAGCAGGCGTGCTCGTTTGGTTTCGCGGGCAATGATTGCCAGCGCCATCGGCACCGACACGGTCATGCAGGTCGCGGTGCTGTGGTGCTCGTTCACCATGATGTCGAGCCCGACCTCGTCGCAGAGCGCGAACTCGTCGAGATAGCGGTTGAGCAGCCCATGCGCGGTGGGAGGATCGAAGTTGCTGGATGGCAGCACCACCCGGAGCGTGCCGCGTGCCAGGCCTGCTTCCCATGCCGGGTGATAGGCCATCTCGGAGAAGTACCAGCAGCGCATATGCGCGCTCCTCAGTTGGTTTCGACGAAACGCGATAGCCGAGTGACGAAGTCCTGCGGCTGCTCCCAATGCGGAAAGTGGCCGGCGTTCGGGATGATCTCCATACGCGCGCCCGGGACCTCGGCACGCCAGGCTTGGCCATAGGATATGGAGACAATGCCGTCCTGCTCGCCCCATAACAGCAGAGTCGGGATATCGATCCGATGCAGCCAGCGCTTGAGATGCGGGTTGTGCATATACGGCTTCCAGCCGAACCGCGCGAACGCCTCGCGGCCACGCGCGATGCCAGCAAGCTCCGTCTCCGGCAGCTGCGTCAGCTCGCGCTCGCCCTTCCTCGGATCAGCCCAGGCAAGCCTTATGTATTCGGCGCGCGAGATCGCGTGCATGTCTGCAATGTCGCGGTCGGCGACTCCGCCGACTTTGATTCCGAGCGGATCGGTCAACACCAGCTTCGCAAATGGTCGCGTGTCCCGTACCGCCATCTCGGCCGCAATCCACCCGCCGAAGCACGCGCCGACGAGGATCGCATCCTTCAGCTCAAGCGACCTGGCGAGATCAAGGTAGAGATATGCCAGATCATCGACCGTGCTCAGCCAGTCGGGCAGTGACGAGTTGCCCCAACCTGGATGATGCGGCGCTATCACCCGGAAAGGCCCAGCCAGCAGATCAAGCCATTCGCGCTTCGGCTCCAGTCCTTCACCAGGGTGCAGAAACAATAATGGAGGGCCCTCCCCACGCTCCTCCACCTCCAGCGAGACGCCCGCGACGCTGACCGATCGTGACATGCCCTTGTCCGTTCTTCCTGGGACAAGTGTGCGCGCCGCGGCGCCTTTGCTCAAGAGTTGCGGGGCCGTGCCAGCGCTCGATCACCATGACTGAGACTGCTGCTCGTCATGGTGGCCTTGTGCCGGTCCTCAGTGGTGGCACGGTACCGCGAGGGTTGGCCGGCACAAGGCCGGCCATTACGAGGCGGAGCTTCGGTATCACACGGTCGCACCCGTGATCAGGTCGCCGAAGCGTACCCACGTGTTTCCGTCCCATCGCATGAACTGCATGGACGTGATCGGCCGATGGTCGGTATGGCTGCTGTTGACCTTGATGCCCGGCAGGAGAATAGGCAGCTCCAGGTTGTGGAGACTCTCGGCCTGCTTCATCACGTTGGCGCGCGAGAAGTCGCCGTTGCACTGCTTCAGCACCTGCAGCATCGTCTTGCTGACACCATAGGCAAAGACATAACTTGCATCGGTGATGTCGCCGTTCGGCATGTACTTCGCCATGAACCCGCGCCATTCCGTCATGCCCGGATCGTCCTTGAATATCGGGTCGGTCGGATCCTTTAGATATGCTGTGCTAAGCATACCGACAGCTTTCTCGGGTCCAGCGGGAGTAATGACACCACCCACCGAGATTGCCACGTTCGTCATGTAGAACGTCGGCTTCCAGTTGCTGTCATACACTTTTCGGATCGACTGCGCCGCGAACTTCGGAATAGCGGCAACCAGCAGCACGTTGGCACCCGAACTCTGCAGCTCGACAATCTGCGAATCTATTGTCGGGTCGCTGGTCTCGTAGCTGATGGATTTGACGACGATCTTGTCCCAGTCATTGCCCAGGATGTCGCGAACTCCGAGCGGATAGTCCTTACCGAAGTCATCGTTCTGATACAGGATCGCCAGCTTGGGGTCCTTCACGTTCGCCAGCATATGCTTGGCGTAGATCTGTGCCTCTGTCCGGTAGCCAGGCTGAAAACCCATCGTCCAGGGATACTTCTTGATGTCGGCCCATTTGCTGGCACCAGAACCAACGAACAGATGCGGTATCTTCTTGTGGTTCAGATAGTCGGCGATCGCCGAGTTGCAGGGCGTGCCAAGGTTCTGAAAGCAGAAGTCCACTTTGTCTTCTTCAACCAACCGCCGCACCTGCTCGACTGTCTTTGGCGGACTGTAGCTGTCGTCGAGCGAGATGAAGTCGATGTCGTGACCGGCGACGCCGCCCTGCTCATTGACCATCTTGAAGAACGCACTTTCGGTCCGGCCTATCACTCCGTAGGTGGAGGCGGGACCGCTATAAGGCATCGTGTTGCCGATCTTCACGACCTTGGCGCTCGCGGCACGGGCGCGGCGTAGGCCGGCGGTCGCGGCGACGGCGAATCCACTCGCCATCGCTGCTCTGCGATTGATCATGCTTTGTTCTCCTGAACGTTTGTAGCTTCCCTTTCCGGCTCGTTGGCCGGCAACGGGACATTGCACCCTTCCCAGTGGCACCGCTACCGTTATTCAAGCACTCGTCGTGGAGGCGATGATGGACATTCCGATCACCCACGAGCCCGCAACCGATCTGCGCTGGCCACCGGATGGCGTGACCCGTGTGCCGTTCCGCGTGTTCTCCGATCCCGAGATTTATGCGCTCGAGCAGAAGCGCCTGTTCCGTGGGCCGATCTGGAACTTCCTCTGCCTGGAAATCGAAATACCCAATCCAGGTGACTGGCGGCTCGCGACGGTCGGCGAAGTGCCGGTCGTCGTCACGCGCGACGAGCACGGCGTCATCCATGCGATGGTGAACCGCTGCGCGCACAAGGGCGCACTGGTGTGCTTGCAGGAGCGCGGCAATGCAAAGGCGCTCACCTGCGTGTATCATTCATGGAGCTACGACCTCGCTGGCCGGCTGCAGAGCGTTGCATTCCGCCATGGCGTCCGCGGCAAAGGCGGCATGCCGGAGGATTTCGACGTCGCACAGCACCGGCTGGAGCCGCTTCGCATCGAAGTGTTCTGCGGGCTGGTGTTCGGCACGTTCTCGGATGCCACCATGCCGGTCGAGCAGTATCTCGGTGAGACAATGGCGAAGATGATCCGCCGCAACCTCGGTCGGCCACACCGGATGCTCGGCATGCACAGCCAGATTATCCACAACAATTGGAAGCTGTATGCCGAGAATGTCCGTGATTCATATCACGCGACGCTGCTGCACACGTTTTACACCACTTTCAAGGTGAACCGGCTCGATATGGATGGCGGGATGCTGCTGTCGGACGACGGCCGACACTCGATCAGCTACGCGAAGCGGAGTACGCTGCAGCAGTCCGACGAATACCAGAAAGTCCATTCCGCACAGTACAACTCGGCCCTGGCGGCACCGCAGCTGCTCGATAGCTGGACCGAATTCGATGACGGCATCACGCATTGCATCCAGACAATATTCCCGACGCTGGTCGTGCAGCTTACGTTGAATTCGCTGGCCGTGCGGTTCTTCACGCCGCGCGGTCTCGACAAGACCGAGCTGTTCTGGATTTACCTCGGCTACCAGGACGACAGCGAACAGCAGACCCGGCAGCGATTGATGCAGAGCAATCTCACGGGTGCGGCCGGACTCGTGTCGCTGGAGGACGGCTGCATCAACGAGTTCGTCCAACGCGGCACACGCGGCAGCGAGGACGTCACCGCATTTCTGGAAATGGGCGGACGCGAGGTCGCCTCATCCGATGGTTCACGCGCGACGGAAACCGGCATACGCGGTTTCTGGAAGGGCTATCGCGAATTGATGGGCTTGTGATCGTGCGGGAGGCGATCGAGGACCTGCTCAACGACTACGCCGAAGCGATCGACGACGGCCGGTTGGAAGCGTGGCCCGGCTTCTTCACACCGGATGGCGAGTACCAGATCATCACGCGCGAAAGTCACGACGCCGGTCTGCCCATCGGCATCTTCTATTGCGATAGCCGGGCCATGATGGAAGACCGGGTCCAAGCGCTACGCACTGCCAACATCTATGAGCCGCATTCTTACCGGCACCTGCTTGGTCGACCGCGCTTCGGACAGCGCGATGGGATGTACGATGTCCGCTGCAATTTCTGCGTGTTCCGCATAGCGCAGGACGGCGAGACCGTGACCTTCGCTACCGGCCGCTATCTCGACCGGATCGCGACAGATGGTGAAGCACTGCGCTTCAGGTCGCGGCGTGTCGTACTGGACTCACGGCGGGTCGATGTACTGCTGGTCTTGCCGCTTTAGGTGACTTCGCACGTCACGGTTGCGACAAATTTCGTTTCGTCGCCTCAGCAGCCGTGTCATGATGCGGCGCAATACTAAGTGCGGGGACTTGGTGATCTTACGCGTTCTCTTTGCCCTTTTTCTCCTGCCTCTCCTGCCTACAACCGCCTTCGCAGCTACCCTACCGCCGGTTGGGCAGCTCGTCTCGGGGTCACTCGAACTGCTGGGTAAGCCAATCCCGCTGCCGCCCGGCGAGTGGCAAGTGGCAGCTTCCGGGTTCGGCCAGGTGGAGGGTGGCGATCCGGGTCCATATGGCGCCATTGGCGGCGTACTACTGGTGCGGCGCGAGAGCGACCGCGGCGAGTTCCTGCTCCTGCATACCAATGCATTGCCGGTACGCGAGGGTTGGGGACAGCCAGCCGAATGTGCTGACGAGCACACCCTGTTTCAAAGCGTCGGAGAGCAGCGCAACCTGCATAATGCGTGCTCCTTTGTGGTCGCGCTGCGCCGGAGCCAGCTCCTCCGCTCCCAGCTTCCCGCCCTTGGCACCACCGATGATGCGGTGAATCTGTATGCCAAGCTGCCGTCCTGGGCTCTGATCACCGGCTTTCGCGTCAGCGACCGCCGCGACATGGTGGATGTGCGGTACGGTATCTCTCCCCGCCGGCCCGATCCCGAGGCCTGGTTCGTGGGGGAGCCCCCGCAGGACTACGCTCATCGTATAATCATCACCCAACTCGGCGAGTGGGTGCAGACGGCGCGCAAGTCCGGAATAGCTGCGTTACGTGATCCTGCCCAGCAGGTCCCGCCGATGCCGGCGATCACACTGAAGCTGCGCGACGCGGACCAGGAGGTGCCGCAGGAGCAGATTTCTGCGATCCGTCTTGCTCTCTACAAGCTTGCCACCTATCGGCTTCCCGCCACGGCATTCACCCTGGCCGTGTCATCCATTGCGGCCGGCAACATCTACACCGGCGCCGTGATCTCGTTTTGGCAGATGTTCACCCATAGCGGTGTATATCTGGGGAATGAGCTGGCATGGGAGTGGCCCACCCCGACGAAGGTGATGCCACTGGTTCGGACCCCCTCGGCCGCTCCGGCGGGAACAGCAAGGCGCGACGCTCCACCTGACCAAAGCGACGCGCCGATACGGCTGGCAGCGAATTCCAATGTGATGCCGGAGAGCGCCATCACGCTCCATCGTGTCATCACGCTCGACGGCAAGCAGATTCCGCTGCCTGAGGGCCGCTGGAGCATGCTCGGGAGCGAAGTGAATGCCGGCACAACCGCGGCGGTGCTCGGACAGATCGAGGACGCCTCCTTGCGCGGCCTCCTCGTCGTCCACACCAATCGTGAGAAGACGAACGCCATCGTGGGCCCGTCCGGCGAATGCGGACGATCGGACCTGCTGTTCGCGGTCACGCGTTACGACACGCCGGAGGACGGGTTCTGCGGCTACGGCAAGCGCGTGATGCCCATGGCTCCCGATGAACGGGCGATGCACGACAACCCGCTCTGGGCACACGCCGCCCAACTGCTGGCTGATAACCGTATCAGCATCCCCCCGCATCTGGTGATGATCGGCGCGCGCGCCCGCACCCAGGAGAATTACATCGACGCACGCTATTACTTTGCGGTTCCGGCAGAAGCTTCAGCTTCGCCGGCAGCTCTGCAGAATTGGGCGGATCTCATCCAGGAGCCGCTCGAATTGGGCGTGCGGGGACGAGCCTTGCCGAAGGCGTGGTCGTATCCCTTGCCGTGGGACGATGGCGCGGTGCAGGCCGGAACTGCGGCGCAAACACACGAACCGCTGGAAGGGCTGGCCGCCACAGGCGCACTGACGCCCGCCGTGTTGCAGCAGCAGGTCGCTGCCGCGGATGCGGCAATGGCCGATCGTGAGCAGCAGCGGCTGTCGCTATGGAGCCGCTCGTTTCTGAAGGTGGCGACCTACCGCGTCGCCGCCTACGTCGACACCTTTGCGGTGCAGACTTTCTTTACCGCCAGCCCAGGCCAGGGCGTCGCTGTCGCCAGCGTCCACGCCATTGCCAAGCCGCTGATGGCCTACGGCAATGAGCTGTACTGGGCCCACTCCGGGCTGGGCAAGGCCCCCGCTGCGCTGCTCTCGACCAACTTCCCCGAGATCGGCACTGACCGCTAGGTAAGCTGTGGTTTTGCGCCTGCGCCGCAGTCTGCCTAGGTTGGGAATGACGAATCCTGGAGACATGCGATGTCAGATGAGTTGCCTCCGCGGGAGGCAATGGAGTTCGACGTGGTCATTGTTGGTGGTGGTCCATCCGGACTGGCCGCCGCGATCCGCCTGAAGCAACTTGCCCCTGATGCGGCGGTCTGCCTGGTCGAGAAAGGCAGCGAAGTCGGCGCGCATATCCTTTCCGGCGCCGTGCTGGAACCGCGCGCCTTAAATGAGCTGATCCCTGACTGGCGGGAGAGGGGCGCGCCGCTCGAAACGCCCGCGACGGATGACCGCTTTCTTTATCTGACCGCAACGCGTGCGTACCGGCTTCCCACCCCGCCGCAGATGCATAACCACGGCAACTACATCGTTTCGCTCGGGAACGTCTGCCGCTGGCTTGCGACCCAGGCAGAAGCACTGGGGGTCGAGATTTATCCGGGCTTTCCTGCAGCCGAGTTCCTTGAAGAGGACGGCCGCATCTGCGGCATTGCCACTGGTGACATGGGCATCGGCAAAGATGGCAAGCCCACCGAGAACTTCCAGCGTGGCATGGAGCTGCGTGCACGCTTCACACTCTTCGCCGAAGGGTGCCGCGGCTCGCTGTCCAAGCAGCTTGTCCGGCGCTTTCACCTGCGCGACGGCCACGATCCACAGACCTATGCCATCGGCATAAAGGAGCTATGGGAGGTCCCTGCCGCCAACCATCGGCCTGGCCTGGTCGAGCATACGATCGGCTGGCCACTCGACGCTGGCACGTATGGAGGGTCGTTCCTCTACCATTTCGGTAACAACCTGATCTCCTACGGGTTCGTCATCGGCCTCGATTACCGCAATCCATGGCTCTCGCCGTTCGATGAGATGCAGCGGTTCAAGATTCATCCGGAAGTACGCAAGCACTTCGAGGGCGGCCGGCGGATCAGTTACGGGGCACGCGCGCTGAATGAGGGCGGCTTGCAGTCGATCCCTCGCCTGACCTTTCCGGGCGGAGCGCTGATTGGCGACGCGGCTGGGTTCGTCAATGTGCCGAAGATCAAAGGCACGCACACGTCCATGAAGTCCGGCATGCTGGCGGCCGAAACGGTAGCCGAGGCGCTGGGCGCCAATGCTTCAGATCTGGGCTCCTATGAGACCAAGCTGCGCGAGAGCTGGGTCTGGCAGGAGTTGTCTCTCGTCAGGAACATTCGCCCTTCGTTTGCCAAGTTTGGGCTTTGGGGAGGGCTGGCATATTCCGCACTCGACACATACGTACTCCGAGGCAAGGCGCCTTGGACATTCCATCACTCGCACCCCGACAACGAGACACTGCTGCAAGCCGCGGCAGCGCCACGCATGGAGTACCCGCGGCCAGACGGAGTGCTGACATTTGATCGGCTGTCATCGGTGTTCATCAGCAACACCAACCATGAGGAAAACCAGCCGCCGCATTTGCGTCTCGCGGACCCTGACATAGCGATCACACTGAACTGGCAGCGGTATGGCTCACCGGAGTCGCGCTATTGTCCAGCGGGCGTGTATGAAATCGTCGGCGCCGATGAGGGCAATCCACGTCTCCAGATCAATGCGCAGAACTGCGTGCATTGCAAAACATGTGACATCAAGGACCCCGCGCAGAACATCAACTGGGTCACGCCAGAGGGCGGAGGCGGACCGAACTATCCCGGAGGGATGTGAGGGCCGGCCGCCATCAAATCCCTATGACTCTCACGGACACATGAAGTAGATTGTGCGGATGCAGCAAATCCGCAGCGCCCAGCGCACGTGTCTACTCGCCCTCGCTCTGTTGTCAGCCTGCGCGGCAGCGGATCCTTCTTCGGGTAGCAGCAGCAAGATCAGCCCGCGTCATGGTCTCGATGAGCCGTCAGGGGTTTTTGGCCAGTTCCTGACCGGCCGGTTCGCTATGAGCCAGGCCGATCCACAGGCTGCCGCGACGCAGTTCCTGCGCGGCCTGGCAGCACGGCCGGACGATCAGGACCTGCTGCAGCAGGCCTTTATTGCCAGCCTGGTTGCCGGACGGCCCGAAGCGGTACAGCTCGCAAAGCGGCTACCGGACAGCCAAGCCGCCCAACTGTTGCTTGGCCAGGTGGAAGTAAGGGCTGGCCGTTGGAAGGCGGCCGAACAGCGCTTCCAATCGCTGCCGCGTCAGGGGCTGACGCAGTTGCTGCAGCCGCTCCTGGTCGCCTGGACACAGCAGGGTGACGGGCGGACAGATGCAGCCCTGGCGACTTTGCGGCCTTTCATGGAAGGTCAGCGCTACCGCGGAGCCTTCACATTACATGCCGCCATGATCGCCGATCAGGCCGGTCGCACTGCCGATGCTGCGAAGCTCTACCAGCAGGCACGCGCCGAATTCGGCGGAATGAACCTGCGCCTGGCTCAGGTCCTGGCAAGCTGGGAAGCGCGGCACGGACAGCCTGGTGAGGCGCAACGCACTTTTGCGGCGATGGCGACGGATGCGCCTGACATGGCGATCGCCATGCCTGCTCTGGTCGCCTCCAGCATGACCCCCCCTGTGCCTCGTGCGATAGATGGCATTGCCGAGGCGTACATTGCTCTGGCAGCAAACCTGCGCGCGCAGGACGGCGGTGAATTCGCCATGCTGTTGTTGCGGCTGGCACTCGATCTTCGGCCTGACTTCACCGCCGCGCGACTGCTTGCAGCAGAAATTCTCGAAACGCAGCACCATTTCGAGAACGCGCTGCAGATGCTCGCCTCTGTTCCCAGTGAGGATCCGCTGATCGCACCTGTTCGGCTGCAGCGCGCGGCGCTGGCCGAACGGCTGGGCCGGACGGAGGATGCGATGCACGAACTGCAACGCATCGCGCACGATTATCCCGACAGCCCGTTGCCAGTGATGCGCGAAGCCGATCTGCTGCGCCTCAAGCTGCGCTTCACCGAGGCGATTGCCGTCTACGATCGCGCCATTGCGCGAATGAAGACGCCGGGACCGGGTGACTGGCTCGCCTACTACGATCGCGGCATCTGCTACGAACGGTCACGCCAATGGAGCAAGGCGGAGGCGGATTTCAAGCACGCGCTGAGCCTCTCGCCCGATCAGCCCTACGTGCTGAACTATCTCGGCTATTCCTGGGCCGACATGGGCCAGAACCTGGCCGAAGCCCGTCAGATGATCGAGAAGGCCGCGCAGCGTCGCCCGAATGACGGCGCTATCGTGGACAGCCTCGGTTGGGTCATGCTGCGCCAAGGCGAGGTGAGTGACGCCGTCAAGACGTTGGAACGCGCGGTTGAGCTTGATCCTCAGGATGCTTCGATCAACGGCCATCTGGGCGACGCCTACTGGGCAGCGGGGCGCAAGCTTGAAGCTGTATACCAGTGGCGCCGTGCGTTGATCTTCAATCCGGAACCGGACGATGTGGCCAAGCTGGAAGCGAAGCTCCAGGAAGGCGGACGGCCAACTGTGGTCAGCGGCCAGTAGGTTTCGTGACCGGCAGCCTTACTGAGGCGGCGCCAGCCAAGATCAACCTGTTCCTCCACGTAACCGGCCGCCGCCCGGATGGATACCATCTGCTCGACAGCCTAGTTGCGTTTGCCGAGGTTGGGGACGTGCTGAGTGCCGGACCCGCTGAGACTTTATCGCTGCAAGTCGAGGGTCCATTTGCTGCAGCACTGGCCAGTGAGGCGGATAATCTTGTCCTGCGCGCCGCACGCGCGCTGGCTGGTGAAGGTGGGATCCACGCTGGCGCCCGCATAGTGCTGCACAAGAAACTGCCCGTATCTTCTGGGATCGGGGGTGGCTCGGCAGACGCCGCTGCCACGCTTCGACTGTTGTGCCGGCTCTGGCGCCTGTCCCCTGAACCGGGGATGCTTCAGAAACTGGCCCTCAGCCTCGGTGCGGACGTTCCTGTCTGTCTGCTGGGACGCAGCGTACGGATGGGGGGTATTGGCGAGCGGCTGAACCCGCTACATCCCCTGCCTGGCTGCGGAATCGTCCTGGTCAATCCTGGGGTCGCGGTCCCAACAGCAGATGTATTCCGCACCCGCCAGGGCGCATGGTCTACAGCGGCTCTGCTGCCGCCTGCCTGGCCGGATAGCACAGCGATGGCGAACGACCTGGGAAAACTACGCAACGACCTGGAGCCGCCTGCTATCGCACTCCAGCCGGTGATCGGCGATGTGCTTTCGGCCCTTGCGGCCACGCCGGGCTGCATGCTCGCGCGCATGAGCGGATCGGGCGCCACCTGCTTCGGATTGTTCGTCAATGCCGCAGCAGCAGAACACGCCGCCCGACATGTCCGGCAGCCTGGCTGGTGGTGCTGGGCCGGATCGCTACGGCGAACCTGAGGAGGCTTTACCTCGGAGAGGACGGGACCTATTCACGTGCAACCGGATGGGGCGTAGCCAAGGGGTAAGGCAGCGGATTTTGGTTCCGCCACCGGAGGTTCGAATCCTCCCGCCCCAGCCAGCTAGCGGAGCTTATGAGCGAAGCGACTTAGCGAAGCTGCTGTCCCGGGCTTGCCCCGGGGGACCCACGTCTCGGGACAGCCACGAATTAATGTGCCGTGCGGCGCGGCGCCGTGCGCCTCAGTTCGCAGATCGCCGCGTGGATCTGCTGCCAGAGATCGTGGCCTGCAACGTCGCCCTGCTGGCGTAGTTCTGCGGCTCGCTCCTGCGCGACGGCCTGGGCGCGAAGTCCATGCAGTTTGATCATCGACAAAGCAGTGGCCTGCGCGTCTCGCCGGACATCCTGTTCGAACATGAACCGACCCTCCTTACGACACTGAGGTGATCGGTATATGCGGCGCGTCCCTGCTCACGCCAATCGCAGGCGCGTCAGTATCGTGAACTTGGCGACATCAGCGCCGGCTGGAGTCAAACCCAAGGAAACCAGCGTTCGGTATCGGTGTGCCGCCATCCCCACTGAACAGGCGGGCGTTTTGCGACGGAGCCGGTTCCTGAGGCGAAGCTGCTGCAAACTTCGTGGCAGGAGCATGCGCCGGTCGAGCCGGTGCCTTGGCCTGCTTCGTTTGCTGCGGCTGCTTTTTCTCCGCGTTCGCTTGTGCCGAACGGTTGTCTGTGTTTTCCGCAGCACGCATCGACAGCAGCATGAACGAAATGTCGTTACGACCGAGATCCACCGACAGCTCGATGGGCGACATCCCCAATATGTTGCGGCCGTGGAGGTCGGCACCGCGACTGATCGCGTCCCGAGCAGCCGCTATGTCGCCCCGATTGATCGCATCAAACAGCGCGTCAGTCGGCTCCATATCCAAAGGAGAGCGTACCGCCGGTGCCGCAGTGCTTCCGTTTGACGCCCCAGGCAGTGCAGGTGGCGGCGGCACCCTCGGTGCCTGTTGCGGTGTGGCACCGCCGATGGAGTTGAATTTTTGGGCGTGTGCGAATGTGGGCACGGCCGCAAGCAGCGCCATGACCACGCATCTCCCCAGGATTCGCGCTCTCATGCCGATGAGCTTAGCTCAAATAGGATTGAGCCACCAGAAGCCGGCCGTCAGATAGACCGCATAAACCGCCCAGGCCAGATAAGGTGCCATCAGCCAGCCGGCCAGCGGCTGAACTGCGGCGAAAGCACGGATCGTGAGAACGACCAACCCGAGCAGCACGAGGCAGGCGGCAAAGGCAAGCGGCGGACTGTGCAAGCCGAAGAACGCCGGCACCCACAGCGCATTGGCCGCAAGCTGCCAGCCCCAAAGCCGGAGCGGTCGCACGGCAATGCCACGCCGCCACACCAGCCAGCCCGCCAAGCCCGCCATCGAATAAACGCAAGCCCAGATCAATCCGACAACCCAGTTCGGCGGCGTGCCGAGAGGACGGGTCAGCGACAGGTACCAGCCGCGGGAGGTCGCCAGAACGATGCTTCCGTCGACCGCGCCAACGAGAAGGCACAGGCCAATGAATCCCACCAGCGCGAGCACTGGCGAGACCGGCGTGGAGGAACCTGGATGGGAGCCCCACTCATTGGAACCAGTGTTCAGGAAGGCACGTCACCCTTCGGACAGATGAGTTTGCGTCCGCAGGATGTAGGTCCAGCGCAGGGAGATCAAAAGGGTGGTCGCGGACTGGCTACCAGCCGTTCACGCGCGACCAGATCGCCACCACCTCATGCCCGCCTTCAACGACGAAGTAGCGATCATGGGCTGCCGCCGTCATGCAGGTATGGTTCGGTGCGATACGCAGCTTGGCACCTATGGGCAGATCGAGCGGGTAGGCCGGATCAGGCTCAACCACCCCATGCTCCTGATAGGCGCGACGGATGATTGCATTCCCGTGACTGCACTTCCCAGCTGCGTCGAGCACCAGTCCGAACCCGTAATCCTTCGGCGCATCCGCCGTACTGCGATCCTTGGACAACGCCAATCCCCCGGCGTCCACCAACAGCCGACCAGGGCGGCGGCCAATCACGCTGGTAAGGACCGTCAGAGCGATGGCGTCCAAAGGATGTGTGGCGATCTCTGCCTGGAACAGATCGCCGAACATGTACACCCCGCACGAACCTCGGTGACGCCGTCGAGTCGTTCTGCGTGCCGCGCCGTCGGCGAACTCCCCATCGAGACGACAGGGGCCGCATACCCGGCCGCCCTAAGCCGTTCGGCGGCACGCACTAGCCCGGAGCGCTCGGCCTCGGCAATACGAACCATGTCGCCACGGCTGCGTCCGGCATAGGAATGGCCGGCATGCGTCATGACGCCCTCAAGATGCGGACCGAGCCGTGCGGCTATTTCCAGCAACAGGGCGTCGTCGGGCGCGACGCCGCCCCGCCCTTCGCCGGTGTCGATCTCGATCAATGTTCGCGGTGGTTGCCGATGTGCAGCGATCACACTCGCCATGTCGAGATCGTCGGTCAGCACCATGATCGCGGCGCCTGCGCTGTTCAGCTTGGCGACCTGATCCAACTTCTGCGGCGTGATACCGACAGCGTAGAGCATGTCGGTGATACCGTGACCCGCGAAATACTCCGCCTCGGCCAGGGTCGAGACGGTGATGCCGCCTGGCTGTCCAGCGGTTGCCAGACGCGCGACCTCGATAGACTTGGCTGTCTCCATATGCGGCCGCAGTGGCACACGATGTCGAGCCAATCCGGCCGCCATGCTGTCTATGTTGCGCTGCAGGATGCCGCGATCGAGCACCAGACACGGCGTGGGCAGGTCATCGAGATTCATAGGCGCCACTCCGCATTCGCGTCGATCGGGAGCACCGGCCGCGGCATGTGCTTCCAAGGGAAGCGCGACAGTATCGGACTGGTCAGGCCTAACGCATCGACCTCGACCACCTGTTCGTGCCGGAAGAACTCGTCGAAGCCGCCGCGGAAATGGCCGCGCGATTTCACTACCACGACGCGCGCGGCGCCGATATCCAGACCAAATGCCTCGAAAAAGATGGGATCCGCGCACTGCACGCGATTCGAGATGACCACGACGGTGATCCCGTCGATCTGCAATGCAGCGCATGGACCGAGGGCGAGAGTGTTTTCCGCGTAGATTCCGCGGCGGCCGCGCATATGACCGTCATGCAGCCGACGGACCTTGGCAGGCACGTCCAACGGCTTTGAGAACTCGTCGCCACCGTCACGGTTGAAGCGTGCAACGAAGTCCTTGTTCTCACCGATTTGGTGCGCCTCCTGAGCGAGCAATGGATCATGGATGACGCCCACCAGCGCGTCCCGCACACCGGCTTTGTGGAACGCCTCGAGGATCCACATCGTGTTGCCACGTCCACCGCCTCCGGGGTTGTCGGCGACATCGGCAAAGACCAAGGCCGGTCTGGAACGATCTTCCGTGCCTTTCGCAAGCCGCGTCGCATCCTCGAGCGAGGTAAGCGTGGCACGGAAGCGCTCGCGCCTTGCCCATCCCGCCGTGGCGATTTCTTCCGCGAGCGACTGCGCCGCATCGGCTTCGGTCGCGGTGACCACCACGGTGAGGCCGTTGAATGGTGTATCGGCGTAGGCAAAGCCGCCCATAACGGAGACGTTCAGCACACGCCCCGCATAGGGCGGCTCGCGCATACGTTGCTGGCCAAGGTCGATCAGCTCCCCGTAAGGACGCTCATGCGCGTCCTTGCCGGTCAGCATACTGACGGTTGGCGGGACAACGGGCAGACGAATGCGCGCCAGGTGGGTGCGCGTGCCCGACATCAGGCGGCGCAGCATCTGTGCCGATTCGGCGCCGCGCTCGCGCATGTCGAGATGCGGGTTGGTGCGATAGCCGATATAGGCGTTCACCAGTTCGACGTTCGCTTCCGATACGTTCGCATGCAGGTCATAGCTGGCGACGACTGGCACGTCCGGACCGACCACGCGGCGTACCAGAGACAGAAGTGTGCCTTCAGGATCGTGATCGGCTGTCGCGAGTCCGGCGCCATGCAACACGCAATACACGCCGTCGAGCCGCCCGGCAGCCCGCAACCCCCGCTCCCATTCCACCATCATTCTGTTGAAGAACGGCTGCTCTACAGGCCCATTCGGCTCCGCCATCGCGAGCAGTATCGGGACTGGTTCCCAATCTCCGGCGGCATCCATATCGGCGATGAAACCCGGCAATTCACCCAGCATATGGGGCGCGGCAGATCGTGCGTCGGTTACCATGGCTTCGCCGCGGATCAGCGTACGGGCAGCAAAGTCGGCTTCGGTGGCAACGGGTGCAAATCGATTGCATTCGATCGAGAAACCGAGAAGCGCGATGCGCGGACCCATCACAACGTGACTCCAAGCAATTCGGCAATTCGCGGCGTCGCCTTCAGACCGCTTCCTGTCAGTACCAGCACAGTCGTCTGCTCCGGCGTGATCGTCCCCGCGGCGAGCAGCTTGCGGAATGCCGCGGCGGCTTGAGCGGATGTTGGTTCGACATAAATGCCGATGCGGGCAAGGTCGAGCGTAGCAGCACCGATTTCGTCCTCGGTGAGGGTCACCGCCCCGCCCCGGGTCTCGCGCAAGGTGCCAAGCACTTCGGCGAGCCGGATCGGCTGCGCAATTGCCGTACCCTCCGCGATGGTAGGCTTGATGTCCGTCCGGACCGGCGCATCGCTGCCAGCGAGAAACGCCGCGGCAATGGGTCCGCAATTCGCCGGCTGCGCGGCGAAAATACGCGGCATCGATTCGATTTGCCCCGCGCGCAACAGTTCCGAAAAGCCGATCTCGCAGCCAAGTACGTTCGATCCGGCACCACACGGCGTGATGATGTTGTCCGGTGCTCGAAAGCCGAGATCCTCCCACAGCTCGTAGGCAAGCGTCTTGGTGCCTTGCAGGAAGAACGGATGCCAGTTGTGGCTGGCATAGAAGATGGTTTCAGAGCGGCGCACAGCCGCATCCGCAGTATCCTGCCGCGTCCCGGGGATCAGCTCCACCGTCGCGCCATGTGCCCGCATCTGCACTGTCTTGGCTGGGCTGGTCGAAGCAGGCGCCATGATCGTCGCACGCAGCCCACCGGCCGCCGCGTACGCCGACACTGCCGCGCCGCCGTTGCCCGAGCTGTCCTCCAACACCTCGCGCACCCCCTGCGCACGCAACAGCGACAACATGACGCTGGCCCCGCGGTCCTTGAAGCTGCCGGTGGGCATCAGCCACTCGCATTTCACCAGCGCCGTCGCTCCGTGGAGTGTTCTACGGATGAGTGGAGTGCACCCCTCGCCCATACTGATTGGATCATCCACCTGCATCGGCAGCGCCGCACGATAGCGCCAGAGACTCCGTGTAGCGGTCTCGATCTGAGTGCGGCTGATGCCAGATAGCGGGGTCAGCAGGAGAGGACGGTGATCAGTGCCGCACCAGCGCGGCTGATCGAGCGGGAATGTCTCACCAGTTCTGGGGTCAATGTAATCGGGTTTCATGTCACGCAGTCTGCGCCTTGTGCGGCTTCCAGAGGAGTCATTAGCGGTCGCCATCTTTACGGATATTGCCCTCACAGGCGAGAGTGCCACGCATGTCTGCTTCCCTCACTACCCGCCTCGATCGCGCGGTCGAGGCCCTGCCGCGCACGTATCCCGGGCCGGGCGGCGCGGTCGCCGTGCTGCGGCAAGGCGAGGTGCTGGTACGGCATGCCTGGGGCTGGGCCAATGCCGAAAGGCGCATCCCGTTCACGCCCGGCACGCTGTTCCGCATGTGCTCGATCACCAAGCAGTTCACCTGCGCGGTGGTGCTGGACGCGTTCCCTGATCCCTCAGTGTTGGATGACGATGTGCGCGCTCGCCTGCCGCTGTTGGAATCCGCGGCACCGGGTGCAGTGCATCTATGTCACAATCAGTCCGGCCTACGCGACTATTGGGCGGTGGCGATGCTGCACGGCTCGCCTGTTGAGGCACCCTTCGGCGACCATGAAGCGGCACGGGTGATTGCAGGCACGCGCACGCTGCACTTTGCACCTGGCACCCGCTACTCTTACGTCAATCAGAACTTTCGGATGCTGTCGGACATCGTGCAGGACCGCACAGGCCGCAGCTTTGCCGAGTTGCTGCGTACGCGCATCTTCGATCGTGTCGGCATGGGCAGTGCATTGCTGGCCGCCGATACGCGGGCCATGCCCGACGGAACAGCGGGCTACGAGGGTACGCCGGCTGGCGGGTTCCGCGCCGCGGAAAACCGCATCGTCTGGACCGGTGATGCCGGGCTGGGCGCCAGCCTCGATGACATGATCGCATGGGAGCGCCACATCGACGCGACGCGCGAGGACGAGAACGGTCTTTACAGCAGGCTTTCCCGTCCCGTCACCTTCGCCGACGGAACTCCCGCTGCATACGGATTCGGGTTGAGCCGTGGCAACGAACTGGGACGTGCAGTCACTGGGCATGGCGGTGCGCTGCGTGGCTGGCGCAGCCATCGCCTGTATGTACCCTCGGAGCGTGTCTCGGTTGTCGTGATGTTCAATCACTTGTCGGACGCGCATGACGCGGCGGTCGATATGCTGGCCGCGGTGCTCGGCGAGGAGCGCCCGCCCGCGACGTCTGCTGTTGCCTCGCCAGATTGGGTGGGTGCCTACATCGATCCAGACACAGAGCTTTCGGCGCGCATCGACATGGCGGACGGAAAACTGCGGCTGCGATACGGACACTTCCCGGATCTGCTGGATCTGCAGCCGGACGGCACGGCCAGCAATGCAAGCGTGCGCCTGAGGCCCGGCGATGATGGCCTATGCATGGATCGCTCGCACGAAAACCTCAGCACGTGCTTGCGCCGGTGCGACGGCGCAGTGGCAAATGACGTTACCGGTCGCTATCGCTGCGATGAGTTGGACGCGGAGTTGACCATAACGGACGCCGGGAACGTGCTGTATGGGGCCTTCTCCGGGTTCTTGGGCCAAGGACGCATGGAGCTGCTTGGCTCGGTCGCAGGGGATTTGTGGGTGCTGCCTTGCCCGCGCGCTCTTGATCATACGCCACCAGGAGATTGGACGCTGAATTTTCGGCGCGATGGTTCTGGGCGGGTTGTCGCAGCGAACGTAGGTTGCTGGCTCGCCCGCCGCCTGGATTACGTGAGGATCTGATTCTGATGACCGACGTCGATACTGCCGTCGTTTCCCTGGCCCGCGACCTCGTGTCGATCGACAGTCGCAGCTTCGTCTCCAACTTACCCGTAGCTGAGAGAGTCGAAGAAGCACTGAGTGGATTCGATATCGAGCGGATCGACTACGCCGATGATGCCGGTGTGGCCAAGCGCGCGCTGGTCGCGCATCGTGGGCCAGCGGGTGGTCTCGCTCTATCCGGCCACATGGATACGGTTCCAGACACGGGCTGGCAGGAGGACCCTTGGTCGGCGCGTCTTGAATCAGACGGTTTCATGCACGGGCTCGGCAGCACCGATATGAAGGGTCCTGTCGCCGCGGCAATTGTAGCGGCTCGCTCGCTGCCGGAGCGTGTGCCGGTCACGCTGCTGATCACGACTGATGAAGAAACCACGAAACAAGGTGCGCGGCTGATCGCACAGCGATCCGAGCTAGTGCGGCGCGTCAAGCCTCGGGGCATTGTCGTCGCGGAACCAACGGCGCTTGCGCCGGTGCGCGGCCATCGCAGCCATATCGCTTTCACCTGTGTCGCCAGCGGTGTGCAGGCGCATAGCAGTACCGGCCGGGGCCGCAATGCGAATTGGGACTTGATTCCGTTTCTGATGGAAATGAAAACGGTGTTCGAGCGGTTGCGCACCGATGCCAGCCTGCAGGATGCGCAATACGATCCACCCTTCAGCGACTTCAACGTCGTGATCGATAACCACGGGACGGCGGTGAACGTCACCGTGCCGAAGGCAACCGCACGCATCAAGTTCCGCTATTCCGCCGGCGTTAACCCCGCGCAAGTCCTTTCTGCGGTCTATGACGCAGCCAAGCGCTTCAATATCCACGTGAGCGAGGCGCGCGAAGGATTCCCGCCGGAACTACCAGCAGATCACCCGCTGGTGCAGCTTTGCGTCAATCTCGTCGGCAAGCCCGCCGGCACCGCGCCGTACGGGACCGATGCCTCTGAGCTACAGGCGATTGCCCCGTGTGTGGTGCTGGGGCCGGGAAACATCGCAGAGGCGCATACCCCGACAGAAAAAGTACGCGTGGCGGATCTGGCTGCTGCGGTGCCGGTATTCATGAAGCTCGCCGAAACGGCAGCGGGTTGACTTCGGCTACTCCAATAGTTCCAGCAGCCCCGCCATCAGGGCTGCCCGCGGCGCAAGATGCTCCCACAGGATATGCTCGTGGCTGGCGTGCGCTCCGGCACCCGGACAACCGAGCCCATCCAGCGTCGGCACTCCCATAGCGGCGGTGAAGTTGCCATCAGAGCCGCCGCCGCGATGCTGACGCGGCAATGAAATGCCAACGGTCTCGGCCACAGCGCGCGCTTTATCGTAGAGCGCGAGTATCCCGGGATCCTCGGCGAAGGGCGGACGATTCATGCCACCTTCCACGACGACGCGGCATCCGGGCGTCAGCGCCGTCGTCCCGAGCAGCGTGCGCTCCATATGTTCGCCATCCGCGATCGAGTTCACCCGCAGGTCGATTTCGCAGCCGGCCTCAGGTGAGATGACGTTGGGGCGCGAGCCGCCCCACACTGGTGCGGCGTTCAGCGTGATACCGCGTTCGAGGTCCACCATGCCGTGCAGACGGACGATCTGGCGCGCCAGTTCGACCACCGCCGATACGCCCTCCTGGAAGTTGCCGCCGGAATGCGCACCGCGGCCTTCCACTCGCATGACAAACCGTCCGACGCCCTTGCGAGCAGTCACGCACGCTCCGCCGGGGCCGGCGGGTTCGGGAATCAGGACGTAAGCAGCTTCGGCGGCCTCGCATTCGATCCACTCGCGCGAGGTTGGACTGCCGACTTCCTCGTCCGGCGTCAGCAACAGCACGATCGGGCGGCGCGTCTTCACCTTCTGCTGCAGGATCGACCTGACTGCGTGAAACGCCAGAAAGCTGCCGGCCTTCATGTCGTAGATGCCGGGTCCGTGCGCCTTCTTTCCGTTTACCTGATACGGCATGCCATCCAGCGTGCCAATCGACCAGACCGTGTCGAGATGTCCCGCGACGACGACCGGCTTACCCTCGCCCGGCGTCCGCGCGATGAGGTTATCGCCAAAGCCGTCGCGACCGGGAATGCGCGTGAGCGCAGCGCCCGCCTGCGCCAGTTCGCGCGCCGCGATATCCATCAGGCGGTTGACGGCCGTCGGATCAGTGGTGGGCGTCTCCAGAGTTACCCACTCGGAGAGTTCATCCAGCAGACGCTCGGAACTTCCCACATCGGTGTGCGGCATCGGTCCATCCACGTGGTGATCGGACGTGTTTGCACCCGCGCCGGCAGGTTGTCCACGTGACTACCCGTCGTTGCGAGCCGAAGGCGAAGCTATCCAGGGGAGCTGCACTGGATTGCTTGGCCGGGTCAGGCCCGGCCACCACTTCGTTCCTCGCAACGACGGCGTCCTTACTAATCCTCGGGTTGCACGGTAAGGCTGTCGACCAGAACCTTTTGCTTGTCAGTCCTGTGTGGGCTGCCCTCGATATCGACGATGGCATAGGGCACCAGCTTGTCCGGTGCCAGGCCGTGCTTCAGCAGTTCATCCTTGCTCTCGCGCAGGAACGCACAATTCTCCTCATCCACGACCCGGATCACAATCAGCGTGTGGTCAGATCGGAAGTCAACCCGCGCGATGGGCCCGCCCATCGAGACCGTCTTGTCGAGATTGTAGGCCGATTCCGGCTCGTAGCCGTCGTTCTTGCAGGGAGTGATCTTGGCTGGGTCGAACCCGAATCTCTGATCATCCAGTTTCCAGCCGTCCTTCTCCTTGACGAAGCTCAGCGTCACCCCACTGTGCATCGTGGTGCCCGGAGGCGGGGCATCCGGGGGAAGCTTTGCATTCTTCGGGATCGTCTTGGTCGCGACCGTGATAATGCTTGCCTTGTCCGCTGCGGCGTTGCTCGTAGCATGCACCACCTCCAGCGTGTCTGGCACCATGGTTTTGGCCATTGCCAGGAAACGCTGGCGCGCCGCCTCAGTCGGCATCTCCTTCCGCGCCGCCGCCCGCGTTTCGGCAGATCGCAGCTTCAGTGCATCCGCAACCTTCCCTGCCAGGAGCGCCTTGTTGTAGCCGTCGTAGATCCCGAGCAGTTGCTGTTGGAGCGCTTCATCAAGCGGCTTGGCCAGCGACGGTGGTGAAACGGCAAGCAAGAGCAACACGACCAACCATCGGCGCATGATGTCCCCCAAGCGTCTGCGGTCCGCAATGATACGCGATTGCACCGTCGAGGAGCCATCGGAGGCTTAACAGCGGCCCGGTTGATTTACCCGGTGCCTTCCCCCAGAAAGTGCGCCACATATTCCTGGAACCCGCCGATGACGACAGGCTATTTTTTCGAGGACCTTCAGATCGGCCAGTCCGCCAGCCTGGGGAAGACGATCACCGAGGCGGACATCCTGCTCTATGCCGCGGTATCAACCGACACGAACCCGATCCACATCGACGCGGATGCTGGCAAGCAGTCGATCTTCGGTGAGCGGATCGCCCACGGCATGCTGACCGCCGGACTGATCAGTGCCGTCCTCGGGACGAAACTGCCAGGCCCCGGCTCGCTCTACATGCGCCAGTCCCTGCGGTTCGCGGCGCCAGTGAAAATCGGCGATACCGTGAGAGCAATGGTCACCGTTACCGCGCTCAATGTCGAGAAGAAGCGGGCCACTCTCAGCACCGTTTGCACGGTGCGCGATGAGGTGGTGATCGACGGCGAGGCTTACGTTCAGGTGCCGTCGCGCTCGTGATGCGCATCTTTCGTGACTGGCGCGGCCTGCCAACTGACGCCCGCGGCGCGACCGTCGCACTTGGCAATTTCGACGGCGTGCATCGTGGGCATGCGGAGGTGATCAAGGCCGCTCATGCGGGGCGGCCGAAAGCACCGCTCGCCGTGCTGACCTTCGAACCGCATCCCCGCGAGCATTTCCGGCCGGACGATCCGCCGTTCCGCCTGACTCTTTCAGCGGAGAGGGCGGATGCGCTGGCAGCACTCGGGGTCACGCTGCTCTACGAGCTCCCCTTCAATGACGAATTCAGCCACATGACGGCTGAGCGCTTCGTGACCGAAGTGCTGCATGAAGGGCTGGGTGCCCGGCACCTCGTTTGCGGTCCGGATTTCGCCTTCGGCCGCCGGCGCGGCGGGGACACCACCTTCCTGGCCCGGCGCGCCGAGGCGCTGGGCATGGGCCTCACGCTGGTGCCCCTGTTGGCAGACGCGAGCGGACCGATCTCGGCCACACGGATCCGGCGGGTACTGCAGGATGGATACCCGGAACGCGCGACGGCCGACCTGGGTCGGCCATGGACAATACGCGGCGTCGTGGCGCATGGCGACGCGCGCGGCCGCACGATCGGCTTTCCGACTGCCAACATTGCTCTGGGTCGTCACCTGGAACCGGCGCGCGGGGTTTACGCAGTGACGGTGCGGCTTCCCGACGGAACTCGGCGCAGGGGGGTCGCGAATATCGGCCGCCGCCCAACGGTGAACGAGGGGCCAGAGAGTCGGCTTGAAGTTAACATCTTCGACTTCGACGCCGATATCTATGGCCAGGAACTGTCAGTAGCGCTGCACGCCTACATCCGTGAGGAACAGCGCTTCCCTGGCCTCGACGCGCTGAAGGCGCAAATTGCGACCGATGCAGCGGAAGCACGACGTCTTCTCGCGTCGGCAAACTGACTTCGAACCCTCATCTGGCCGTCATCCGATCGGCATCCGACATCCCTAGAACCCCCGCCCATTGCCAAAACGACGGGGAGAACAGGAATGAGTCGACTTCGCCACCAGTGCAGCCTGCTCGCTTGCGCCGCTCTTGCGGCCCCGTTTCCTGGCGGGCTCGCGCTGGGGTCCACTCCATCGGAATGCTGGGCCGTCTGTTCGCCGAGACAATCGAGAACATGGACATGGCGCCGATCGACGCATTGGCTCTGACCGGTGCTAGCCGCATGCAGGTGTTCACGCATGGCGTGGTGCCGAGTGTGCTGCCTGCCGGGAGCGGCTGATCTGACTGTTCAATCTGTCTGGGTCGTATTGCGACCATGCGCCCAACTGTCATGCGGTGGCAAACGATGATACAGTTCAGGCTGAACACGAGGTTTACACCAATTCTCGATGACCGTGACCCATACCGTCATGTCGGGGCTTGGCCCCGACATCCACGTCTTTCCTTCTCATGAGGAGGTAGATAAGACGTGGATGCCGGGCCTTCGCCCGGCATGACGGCATGAGCCGTGCTCAGCGGTCTTGGTATTCGTGTGTCGGCAGAAATAGGAACCGCAAATCACGCGAACGAATGCACGCCGCTCGTGCAGGTGCCCGGCAGTCGTGCTCGATCTGCGTGATTTGCGTGTTTTGCGGTTCCCAACTTCAGGGCGGACCAGTCGCAGCTAGAGTCAATTGCGGGAATGGTTCGAGCCGTTCGACGCCGGCGTAGTCGATTGTGCCAGGACTGAACAGCCGGCTGTCCACATCCTTGTAGAAGCGGACCAGGCTTCCGC
>CAYRTL010000064.1:16569-29777 GCA_964427005.1 uncultured Acetobacteraceae bacterium | reverse complement strand
GGAAGCCGATCTTATCGCCGCAGTCGAACCGCTTGCCCTCGTAGCGCAGTCCGTGAAACGGCTGGTTGCCGATAAGCTTCGCCATGCCATCGGTAAGCTGCACTTCGCCGCCAGCGCCTCGCTCCATCCGGCTCAGATGGCCGATCACCTCAGGCATCAGCACGTACCGGCCGATGATCGAGAGGTTAGAGGGCGCGTCCTTCGGCGCTGGTTTCTCGACCAGCCCAAGTACCTCTATCAGCTTTCCGTCATCCTTGCCGGTGCGCAGGATTCCGTAGCGATTGGTGTGTTCGCGCGGTACCTCAGTGACCGCCACGACGTTGCCGCCCGTGTCACGATAGACATCGGCGAGTTGTCGCAAACAGGGCGTATCCGCCAGCACCAGATCATCCGGCAGCAGGATTGCAAATGGATCATCGCCGATGAATGCGCGCGCGCACCAGATGGCATGACCAAGGCCAAGCGGCACCTGCTGACGCACTGTGACCAGCGAGCCTGGTTCCACCTGTGTCTCGCGCAGCAGTTCCAGGGCGTCGGTCTTGTTCCGCTCGCGCAGCGTCGCCTCCAGTTCGAATGCGACATCAAAATGTTCCACCAGAGCTGTCTTGCCGCGGCCGGTTACCATGCAGAACTGCTCGATGCCCGCCGCCCTCGCCTCCTCGATCGCATATTGGATCAGTGGCTTGTCCACCACCGGCAGCATTTCCTTCGCGGTGGCCTTGGTAGCGGGGAGAAAGCGCGTGCCGAGGCCGGCGACGGGTAGAACGGCCTTGCGCAGAGGCTTGATCACGATGCGGCTCCCCTGTCTCCCAAATTGACCCAATGGTCGGCGGTTGGGACCATGGTCAGCAAGCGGAAATGTGGCGTTAACGGCGGACGCGACGGCACACGTCAGGGCGAGACCTATCACGTTGTTGCGCGGAACGTCATCCTGTGCCCCGGCGCCTGCCGCTACGGCCCAGCAATACGTCCCGTGCCAGGTTCACGCGCGTGGCAAGCCAATCCGAGCCGCCACTGTCCGGATGGGCCGTGCGCATCAGCCGATGGTGAGCCGCGCGGATTTCGGCTTCTGTCGCGCCGGGACTCAGCCCGAGGACCTGGTAGGCTTCCTCGGGCGTCATGCCACCCTGCCGGCGCGGCGGCGCTTGTTGCTGGCTTGAACCACCGGACCCCGATTGTCGCTGCTGTTGCTGGGCAGCCGCCCCCATCCGGTGGGCCTGCCAACGCTGCCAGATCAGTGGACCGAACAGCGTCAGCGCACCCAGGGCGATGCCGCCTCGGCCTGTAAGAATCAGCATCAGTGCCAGGCTGATGCCACCCAGGGCGGCGATCCAGGCAATCAGCGATTTGATGGTTGTCACCGATGCACGCTCGAACGCCCGCAGGCCGCCGAGGAACAAGAACAGCGTCAGGGCGCCGAGAGCGAGCCAGAACATGACAGTCGTCAGTCGTCAGTGGTCAGCGCTCAGTCCTACTACTGATTGGGCAGGGTTGCTAAGCGCCCACTCCCACCTGCAATGCCGCGAATGCGCTCAGATTGACGATGCCCCGTGCCGTCACACTCGGCACCAGCACGTGGATGGGCTTGGACATGCCCAGCAGTATCGGCCCCACAGGCAGGCCGTCAGATGCCGCCTTTAACAGGGTGAACGCGATATTGGCCGCATCCAGTGTCGGCATGACGAGCAGGTTCGCCGTGCCGGATAGCCGGCTATCGGGAACGGCACGGTCACGGATCGCCTCCACCAGGGCGGCGTCAGCGTTCATTTCGCCGTCCACCTCCAGCTCCGGCGCCCGCTCGCGTAGCAGCCCCAACGCGCGACGCATCTTCCTGGCACTTTCTGAATCGCTCGCACCAAAATTCGAGTGCGATAGGAGCGCGGCTTTCGGCGTGATGCCGAATTCAGCCACCGCTTCGGCCGCCAGCACCGTCATCTCGGCAATCTGCTCGGCTGTTGGATCAACCACCATTTGCGTGTCGCACATGAACAGCGTGCCGTGCTGCAGGATCAGGCAGCCGAGGCCGTACACGCGGCCCACGCCTGGCCGCCGTGGTATGATCGGCAGAATGTAGCGCACCTGGCGCCACCAGTTGGCCGATCCGCCGCAGATCGCGGCATCGGCTAATCCCGCATGCAACAGCATTGCCGCCGCGACAGAACCGCGTCGTGGCAGTCCGTAGGCCGCATCATCGGGCGGGATGCCACGCCGTCCCACCAGCCGCTGGTAATCGGCGAGCAATGGCTGGAACAAGTCTTCATCCAACGCCGGATCCAATACGCGCACACCATCGGTAAGATCGATGCGCAGCCCCAACTGGCGGATCTTGCGCTCAATGACCGTGCGCCGCCCGAGCAGGATGGGCTGGGCGATGCCATCGTCCAGCAACGTCTGCGCGGCACGCAGGATACGCTCATCCTCACCCTCGCCGTAGACAATGCGGTGCGGCGACTGCTTGGCAGCCTCGAACACCGGACGCATGAGCTGGCCGGAGCGGAACACGAACCGCTCCAATTGCCGGTGATATTGGCCGAAATCCGTGATCGGCCGGCGAGCCACGCCGCTTTCCATTGCGGCGCGTGCCACCGCCGGCGCGATCTCCAGAATCAGGCGAGGATCGAACGGCTTCGGAATGATATAGTCGGGGCCGAACACGGGAGCCGAACCGCCATATGCCGCGGCGACCACCTCGGACGCCTCCATCCGCGCCAAAGAGGCAATTGCTTCCGCGGCAGCGATCTTCATCGCCTCGTTGATCGTCGTGGCGGATACGTCGAGTGCGCCGCGGAAGATGAACGGGAAACAGAGGACGTTGTTGACCTGATTGGGAAAGTCGCTCCGCCCTGTCGCGACGATTGCATCGGCGCGCGCCGCGCGCACGAGCTCAGGCAGGATCTCAGGCTCCGGATTGGCGAGTGCCAGAATCAGCGGCTTCTCCGCCAACAGCGGCAACCACTCGGGTTTCAGTACGCGCGGTGCGGACAGACCAAGGAACACATCGGCACCTGCCAGCACCTCGCGCAACGTGCGCGCGCTGGCGTCGCGGGCGTAGCGCGCCATGTTGGGCAACATGCCTTCGCGGTCGCTGCGCACCACGCCAGCGATGTCGGTCAGCGTGACGTTCTCCGGCCGCAGGCCCATCGAGACGAGCAGGTCGACACAGGCCAGCGCAGCAGCACCTGCACCTGAGGTGACCAGCCGCGCATCGGCCAGCGCCTTGCCTTGCAGCACCAGCCCGTTGCGAACCGCCGCCGCCACTGTGATGGCGGTGCCGTGCTGATCGTCATGGAACACCGGGATGCGCATGCGACGGCGCAACTCCGCCTCGATGGCGAAGCATTCGGGAGCTTTGATGTCCTCGAGGTTGATCGCACCGAAGGTGGGCTCCAACGCTGCCACCACGTCACAGAACCGCTCGGGGTCGTCCGCGTCCACCTCGATATCGAACACATCGACGCCGGCGAACTTCTTGAACAGGACGGCTTTGCCTTCCATGACGGGCTTGCCCGCCAGTGCGCCGATATTCCCCAGGCCAAGGACAGCAGTGCCATTGGAGATCACCGCGACCAGATTGCCTCGCGCGGTGTAGTCGCGTGCCGTGTCGGGATCGGAGACAATGGCTTCGCAGGCGGCGGCGACGCCAGGTGAATAGGCGAGCGACAGGTCACGTTGAGTGGCCATCCGCTTCGTCGCCTCGATTGCCAGTTTGCCCGGCTGCGGCAGGCGGTGATAGTCCAGCGCCGCCCTGCGAAAGTCATCGTCCATCACACACGCGTCCTCGGTCCTCATCGGCAAGGATGAGCGGCGAGCGTTCTGCTGGCAACGAGGATGTTACCGCGCCCGAAGACGCTGAATGACGGCTTCCAGGTCCTGCCCGCGGAACGGTTTCTGGAGCACGGGGACGTCGGAATATTTCGCATCTGCCGCCGCGCCGTAGCCGGTTACGAAGGCGAACGGGACGCCACGGCTGCGCAGCACTTCGGCGACCGGATAGGCAGGGACGCCGCCGAGGTTCACGTCGATGAACGCAAGGTCGAACGGCTGCGATGCCGCCACTGCGATCGCCTCCTCGAGTTGGCCTACCGTGGCGGACACCTCGCAGGACAGGTCCTGCAGCATGTCTTCCATCAGCATGGCGATCAGGGCCTCGTCCTCGACGAGCAGGACGCGCACTTTGTCGGCTTTCTCACTTGTCATGCCGCGGGCAGCTTACCCCGTACGGGCGGGCCACACCACGCCACACGGCACAAAAGTGCGGGGGCGGGTGGAAATGTTGCCCATCGGTCACCAACACTCGTTCACGATCGTGTCATTCCCGGCCTGCAAATCGGCCATGCGGAAACCGGTGCCACTCCGCCATTGTTGCGGCATCTTTCCAAGCGATATGCGGCCCGGCTTTCGATCTCCGGACCAGCCGTTTGCGTGACCGCGGATCGGCTTCGCTACGGCTCCACTATGCGCTTCTTCTCCCTGTACGGCCGCGTCCTGGGCATGCTCCGCTCTCATGCCGGGACCACCATCACGCTTGCCCTCGCCAATCTGGCACTCGCCGGCTTGCAATTCCTGGATCCCACGCTGTTCGGGCGGGTGATAGACCTGCTATCGCGATCCGGTGACATGCGGCTCGACCAGCTATGGCACGAGGCAACCGGGCTGCTCGGGCTTTGGGGCGTCGTCGGCCTGATCGGCATCGTCGCCAGCATTGTCGTGTCCTTGCTGGCCGATCGTCTCGCACAGCGGCGACGCATGCAGGAGATGGCGCGCTATTACACTCACGTGCTGAACCTGCCGCCTGACTTCCACGCCGGCAGCCATTCCGGTGAAGTCATGAAGATCATGTGGTCCGGCGCCGATACCTTGTTCGGCCTCTGGCTCGGTTTCTTCCGCGAGCAGTTGGTCACCGCCGTCGCCGTACTTGTGCTGCTGCCGTTGACCTTTCTGCTGAACTGGCGGCTGTCGCTGGCGCTGATCGCGCTCGTCGTTGTGTTCTGCACGCTGACCATCGGCGTGATCCGCCGCACCGAAGCGAAGCAGGCCTGCGTGGAAAAATACCATAATAGCCTGGCCAGCGCCGCGCACGACGCGCTGATGAATGTGCGCCTCGTTCAGTCGTTCGCCCGCATGGGCGCCGAACGCGAGCGTTTCGCCGATATTTCGGCTCAGGTGCTGACGCATCAGTTCCCAGTACTGAACTGGTGGGCATTGGTCAGCGTGCTCAGCCGCGCCTCCAGCACTCTGGCGGTAATGAGTATCGTCGCCATCGGTACAGTTCTGCATGTCGCAGGCCACGCGAGCGTGGGGGACATTGTATCCTTCATGGGCTTCGCCAGCATGCTCATCGGTCGACTCGAATCATCGATGTGGTTCATTGCCGGGCTGTTCTCGAAGCTACCAGGGCTGGAGGAGTATTTCCGCATCCTCGACACCCAGAGCAATGTCCCTGAACGGCCCGATGCAAAGCCCTTGGCTGCAACTGATGGCGAGGTCGCTTTCGAGCACGTCAATTTCGCTTACGTGCCCGGGCAGCCCGTGCTGCACGACATCGACTTTGTCGCGCGGCCCGGTCGGGCGATCGCGCTGGTCGGCCAGACCGGTGCCGGCAAATCGACGGCAATGCACCTGCTGCAACGGCTTTGGGACCCGAGCGCCGGCCGAATCACTATCGATGGCCGGGACCTACGGGATGTGACGCTCGACAGTCTGCGCGAGACGATTGGCGTTGTCTTCCAGGAGAGCCTGCTGCTGAACCGCACGATCCGCGAGAACCTGCTCATCGGCAAACCCGACGCGACGCAGGCGGAGCTGGAAGCGGCCTGCCGTACCGCGGAGGCCCACGACTTCATCATGCGTCAGCCGAACGGCTATGACACGCTGGTGGGCGAGCGCGGGACGACGCTGTCCGGCGGACAGCGCCAGCGGCTTGCGATCGCGCGCGTGCTGCTGAAGAACCCACGCATCTTGATCCTGGACGAAGCGACCAGCGCGCTGGATGCGGCAACGGAAGCTCGTGTCAGCCGCGCGCTCAAGGCGCTCATGGCTGGACGCACGACATTCATCATCGCGCACCGGCTTTCCACGATCCGCGATGCCGATGAGATACTCGTGTTCGATCAGGGTGAAATCGTGGAGCGTGGCAGCTTTGCTGAGTTGGTAGATGCTGGCGGTGCGTTTACCGCGCTGGTGGACAGCCAGTTGCCTGCGCCGCTACCTCGGAAGGAGCTGGCCTTGGCGTCTTAGCGGCATTGTCGGCGCGCGTTTCCGGCATGCACAGCCACACCACCAGCAGAGCGCAGATTCCCACCAGGGCCAAGCCAATGGCCGCCACGCTGGTGCCAAATGCGGCGGCTACGAGCCCGCCGAAGAACGTGCTGAGCGACGCCCCGATGGAAGTCGCGACGCCGAGTGTGCCAAGCGTCAGATTGAACCAGCCTGTGTCCCGGGTCAGATCAGCCGCAACAACGGTCACCATCACGCCGAATACGGCGCCGCTCACCGCGTTCAGCAGATAGCAGAGAACAAGTCCCTCACGGTCCGGCACCACCACGTAAACCAATGCCTGGATGGGAAGCAGCCCCCAGCCGAGCAGTAGCATGGGCCTGCGGCCGAAAGTCTCGGCTAGGCGTCCCACCCAGGGCGAAATCGCGGCAACAATCCCCTGAGGCAGCAGAATCGTCGCGGCAACGATCAGCGTCGCCGTATCCGGGCGGCGTTTTGTCACCTGGCCAGCGATGCCGGGCCCGATTGCTGCGCTTGCGGCAAAGAACAGCAGGACGCATCCGCAGAAGATCGAGAGTCGCCGATCCAGGAGCAGGTTCTTCATGCCCCTCCATGTCGTCTCGGCTCTGGCGCGCAGCTCCGCCGGTTGGAATGGTGTGGCGTCCGCTGCGGCACCGCGACTGATCAGCAAGAGCGACAGCACCGCTGGCAGCGTTAGCGCCACTGCGACTGGGAACACCGAGCCGGAGGGCAGACGGGCACCCGCGAAGCCCATCACGCCGGCAGCAAGTCCATTGCCGATGGAAGCAAAACGGGCGTTGCGGCCGACGCGTTCGCTCAGTCCTGCCTGCCCGACCAGGGCCAAGCTGATCGCCGCGATTGCAGGGGCGATGAACGAACTCGCCAGACCTTGGAGCGCCAATGCGAAAAAGACCGCGAATCTCTCGGCTGTCACGCACAAAAGTAGTGCGGCGACACCCACGCCCACTATGCCAGCCAGCACCGCTCGCCGCTTGTCCTGGACGCTGTCGATGTAGGCACCGGCTGGAATTTGGCTGACCAGGCTGCTCAATGTGGTTATCGTCAGCGCGAGGCCAATGTCCTGCGCGGGCCATTGGTTCTTCACCAGGTAAACCGCGGTGAATGCACCGAAAGCGGTCTGCACGCCTGCGGTGAAGAAGTTCACGCCGTCGAGCCCGAGCGCGCCGCGCCTTCCCGGGTCCACGGACCTTTCCTTTGCGCCTATGTCAGCCCAGAGCGATCTTGGCAGGGTCAAATCGTACCTCGAGCACCCCGCCTCCCTGAAGCGTCCGGGCCTCGCCTGCGATTTGAACGTTCACCGGCTCGCCATCCGCAATCGAGACGGTCACCGTTGTCACGCCAATCCGCACCTGAACCGCGCGCCCGCGCCACCGCACATTGAACGACATGCTGCGCCATGTAGGCGGCAACCGCGGATCTATGCTGATCCCCTCTTCGCTCAGGCGAAGGCCAGCGAAGCCGAGTGCCACCGCCTGCCATACTCCGCCCAGGCCGGCGATCCTTATTCCGCCAGCGCTGTTGGGATTGACCTCGAGGTCCGCCATTGCTGCCTGGTGCAGGTAACGCAGCGCCAGCGGCGCATCGCCGAGGCGCGCCGCGACCAATGCGTGCATGCCTGCGCTGAGCGAACTGCCATGCGCACAGCGAGGTTCGTAATAGCGGAAATTCGCTCCCGCCATCGCACCGGGGAACTCTTCTGGCAGCAATGCCAGCAGCGCGACGACGTCAGCCTGCTTGATGACTTGCGAGCGTTGCGTGCGCTTACGGCCGATCACCACATCGATCGGCGCTTCGCGGTCGGCAAATAAGGAGAGATCGATTGGTTCGAGATTCCTGTAGCCGGCGAACTCCTCATAAATACCGGTTTCGGGATCGAGGCCTGTTATGATACGGGCCGCCGCATCACGCCAATCGGCGACTTCCTCGTCGCCAATTGCGAGTTTGTCGCGCAGCGCGGCGGCGCGGTCGGGCCAGCGGTTCCTCAGCACGTCTAGCGCTTCGAGCGCACGCGCGATGTTCCAGCGCGCCATTACATTGGTATAGGCGCTGTCGTCCACATCCTCGTGGTATTCATCCGGGCCGATGACATGGCGGATGTGCCGCTTGCCGTCTGCCTCAAGCTCGGCGCGTGACGCCCAGAACCGCGCGGTTTCCAGCAGTATCTCCGCGCCAGCCTCGAGGAAGAACTTGTCATCGCCTGTGGCGCGCCAGTACTGCCACACGGCGTACGCGACATCGGCGCTGATGTGCTGTTCCAACTTGCCGGTGAGGATGTCGATCATTTTGCCATCGGGTCCCATCACCCGCTCGGGCGTGGTTTCCTCGCCGGTGTCGGCAGACTCCCAGGCATACATCGCGCCTCGGTAGCCCATGTGCGCCGCCTTCGCGCGTGCGCCAGGCAGCGTGTGGAAGCGATACATCAGCAGTGAACGCGCCGCTTCCGGCCACACCGCTGTGTAGAACGGCAGCAGATAGATTTCGGTGTCCCAGAAGACGTGACCAAAATAGGCGTCGCCTGTCAGACCGCGCGCGCCGATGGAGACATGCTCGTCCGCTGGATTAGCCGCGCTGGTCAGATGGTATATCGCGAAGCGCATCGCCTGTTGCACTTCATCATCGCCATCAATGATGACATCGCCGGCGCGCCACCGCTCTTGCCACGCAGCCTCGTGCTCGGCAAGCACCGCGCGCCACCCTAATGCGCAATTGCGCGAAAGCGACTCATACGCAGCAGCCATCGGATCGTCGTGGGGCCTGTCCGCTCGCGCCACCGCGACGATGCGGTCCAATTCAATGAGTTGTCCGGCAACGGAGTGCCACCGCCATACCCATCGCAGCGGAAACGGCCGATCGGGTGCGAGCAGGTCACCGCCGAGACGCAGCGTCGCGCGGCCAGCCATTGCGACACTCTTGCCCGTACCTTCCGCATGCCAGGAACCAAGGTCCGGCTCGAGTCGCAACGGTTCCATACCGAGCCCAGCCATCGCGAAACTGGCCTCCAGCATCACGTCGATGCCGTCCTGGTCGAGCGAGAATTGCAGAAGCTGCAATCCAATTGCGCGGTCCGCCAACGATACCAGACGCAGCTCGCGTCCCGCGATGCCGCCCGGAGTGTGCTGGCTCAGCCCGGAGAGCAGCAGGCCGCGACGCATGTCCAGCTCGCGCACTGCGATCGCACCCTCACCAACACGCAACAGCAAGGGTTCGCCATTCAGCAGGATGCGCACGCGCGACCAGTCGGCGACGGGCACAAGTGCCGGCACTGGCGGCTCGGTATTCGGTCGATCGAACAACCCGGCGACGTAGCAACGCGGCCACGATGCCCATTTGATGAACGGGAGCCAAATGATCCACGTTGGCCCCCGGTTGACCGCGCGCGATGCGCGCATACCCAGGAAACCGTTGCCGAGTGCAAAGCGGGATTCGACCGCGCTCTCGCTCAGGATGTTGTAACCCTTGTGGCAGATGACCCAGCCGGGATCCGCCGTCGGCCGCAACACGTCATCCATGCCGTGATTTCTCCAACTGGGACCTGGCGCGCAAAACGCCATCGATCATAGCGGCGACGTCGAGCTGATCGAGACTGGTCAGAACGAGATCGGCGCCCGCTTCCTGCAGCAGCGCTTCGTCCCCAAGACGCGCGATGCCCAGCGCCACCATTCCGCCGGCACGCGCGGCCTTGATTCCCGCAGGTGCATCCTCGATCACCACGCATTGTTCCGGCGGAACATCCAGAGCCTTGGCTGCAAGTAGAAAGAGAGTGGGATCCGGTTTGCCCGGAACATCCCTGCCACTCAGGTCCACATTGAAAATGGACAGCAGCGTACGGCCATCTGGCAATGTCAGGCGGCGCAACATGGGTCCGACGTTCTTTGAGGAAGAGGCAAGGGCGAGTTTGTAACCGACTCCCTTCAGTGCGAGTGCCAGCCGTTCTGCGTCGGCGAAGGCCTCGAAGCTGCCCTCGGTAATCAGCCGATCGATCAGCGCCTGCTTTTTCGTCGCGTACTCCGGAGTGCGTGCGGCGGCGTTTGGAACCCCGAGCCGCTCCAGCGTTGCCCGTGCGCCATCCATCCTCGGCTTGCCGGCCACATTGGCCTGGTAGAACTCAGTGGTGAAAAGCGCCGGGTCGGCGAAGCCGACGAGTGCCTCCCGCCATGCTCGCTCATGGGGCGAGGCTACCAGTACGCCATCCACATCAAAGATCGCCGCGCGCAGCGTCCTCTCTTCATCAGGCATTCTTGGCCTCCGTCGAGCCGGAAAGGCTCCTGGGCAAAATCGCGCCTCCCCGCAACAGAAGCGTACGCGGCGCAACCCACGGTCTCGAAGCTATTTTGCGGAAAGCCGCAGGGCATTGATTCAGATCAACCTGATCCCGCCGTGATCTTGCGGCTGGGCGGTATCAGCGCGCGTCCAGTCTTCGGACCATCTGCTGCATGGCAGGTACAGACCTCACCAGGTTGCTCGGAGCCACCGAGTGCGCACACGTTTGACCTCGTATAACACAAAGCTTTCGGTGATCGAATTCCTGGCATGACGCCCCTTGAAGTCGCGGGGGCCCATTGCAGCGCCGGCTGGGTGGGGAAGGTCGGCGGTGCTGGTGCAGCTGGTCGAGGCGGCGATAGCGGAATGACCACAAACAGGTGTTGCGCATCGGCCTTCGCGAAGCACGCAAGCCAGATCATCAACGCAACAACGAGCGAGCTGAGGAAAATGCCGCTCCGAGCGCAAACGCCGACACAATGCTGCATGGCGCAGCATGCTGCGCGCCATGCGAGTCGTCATTGATTCAGATCAACCTGCTTCGGTGAGACCGGACCATTGACGCCACGAACCCAAATCACAAATCTCAGCTCTCTGGAAATCACTGCTTCGGTTATGCGGTCGAGAAGACTCGAACTTCCACGGGGTTACCCCCACAAGCACCTCAAGCTTGCGCGTCTACCATTCCGCCACGACCGCCCGGGGCAGGCGGCGGGGTATACCGGATGAATGACGCCCCTTCAATCGGCGCGACCACCCCTGAGTGGCGCATGGCCGAGGGGCTCACGCCCTATCCCGACGCCGTCACCTGCATGCAGGAGCGCGCCGCCGCCATTCGCGCCGGCTCGGCCGGCGAGCTGGTCTGGCTGGTTGAGCACCCACCGCTCTACACCGCCGGCACTTCCGCCCGGCCTGAACAACTGACCGACCCCGGCCGCTTGCCCACTTTCAGCGCAGGGCGCGGCGGGCAGTGGACGTATCATGGCCCCGGTCAGCGCACCGTCTATGTCATGCTGGACCTCACCCGCCAGCACGGAAGCGTGCCGGCGCGCGATGTGCAGTGCTATGTGCACGGACTGGAAGAATGGCTGATCCGCGCCCTCGCCCGCTTCAACATCCGTGGAGAGCGGCGCAAGGGCCGTGTCGGCATCTGGGTGGCCGATGGCGCAAGGGAGGCCAAGATTGCCGCGATTGGCGTGCGTGTCAGCCGTTGGGTGAGCTGGCACGGCGTGGCGCTCAACGTCGATCCGAACCTGGAACACTACAAGGGCATCGTCCCCTGCGGCATTACGGAACACGGGGCGACGAGCCTACATGCGCTGGGCGTTACCGCAACGATGGCTGACGCGGATGTGGCGCTCCGTGGAGCGTGGGACCAGGTGTTCGGCGACGGAACGGAAGCAGTCGATGCGATATGTCACCCCGGCTAGATGCGGTCTTGGCGGTGCCCCAACCTACGTCGTCGGAACCTGCCGGAACCCGAAGTGCTCCGGCGGATCGGCGAGATCCTCCTCGATACTGAGCACCTGCGCCATCCGCGGTCCTCGGCGACAAAGCCGCAGCAGTTCCTCCACGGCAGCCGTGTCACCGGCCACGAGTGCCTCCACCGAGCCGTCCAGCCGGTTGCGCACCCAGCCCGATACGCCAAGATCGCGCGCCTTCTGTACCATCCACTCGCGATAGCCGACGCCCTGCACGCGGCCGCTGATGACGAGGCGCTTGCAATTCATGTCCGCACCATCGCCGGACGGGTCAGTTGCAGGAAGCGCTCCGCGAGCGAGATGTCCGCGGCAATGGCAGCGCGGCGGGCGGCCGCCTCCGCGTCCTCGCCCCACTTCTCGGCCTGGAACAGCTCGTCCAGGTAGCCCAGCGCATGCGCCTTTACCGCATCCAACCGCCCCTCGGCCAAGGCCAGCCCTAACACAAGGCTGCCCAGTGCGGGCACCGCAATGCCGAGCGCAGTCAGCGCCAAGACGTCGAGGTCAGCTACGACCTTGCGCAGCGTGGCGACGCTCCCGCGGTGCTGTTTCACATAGGCAATTCCAGTGCTGACGCGCAGCGGCGCGCTATAGGTCTCAGCGAGCCAGTCCAGCCAGGGTTGCCACTCCTGGGTCTGACGCTCCACCAGTTCGTCCGGCGTCTCGGCCCGGTAGCACAGCAGATCACTCTCCGCGTAGCGCGCGATCGCGTCGATTGTCGGCGCGGGATCGGGCGCGATGCGCTGTTGGGCCGTGCCGGCCAGGCGTGTCAGCGGAGTATCGGCGAACGACATTTCGCCGTCCTTCGCGCCGCCCGCCGCCTGCCACTCCTCGGCGATTGCCCGCGCCAAGGGCTCAGCCTCCACACGCAGTACGGCACCGCCCGGCAGGTGCATCGGCTTGCCGTCGAGCAACACGGCATAGCCAGCATCCGCTGGCTCGATTGTCGCTGTATGCCAGAAACGCTTCACGCAGGATTGGCCTTTCTCAACGGAACAATTGCTTCAGCGCGCCGCCGATATCCGGCGCCTTGGGTTGGCTCGCCGGTGGCTGCGCTGCTCGGCTTGGCTGCTGTGGCGGCGGTGCCTGGCCACGCGCGGCGGCGAGGGCTGACGCGCAATCTGGGATGCCTGCGGCGCCAAGCAACTTCTGGCCGCCAAGAACACCAGCAATCGCGCCGAGTGGCGTCGCGTTGCCCAGCACGGCACCCGC
>CAYRTL010000064.1:0-16469 GCA_964427005.1 uncultured Acetobacteraceae bacterium | reverse complement strand
AGCGCGCCGCCGAGAAGGCGATTGTCGACCGTGCCGTCGGTCATCGTGAGACCAATGGTCCCATCGAGTGTGGAGGCAATCGCATGCGGCGTTGCACCGGCGCCATGAACGTCGGCCTGCACCTGCAGGGTACCGCTCATCAGATTTGGCTCTCCTGCCGCCGCGAGCAGGGGCTGCGCTGCCAGAGCAGGCGCTTTCAGCCGCAGCGACACCGGTTGGGGCGTCTGCGTGGCGTCCGCGGTCAGAGCAGCATCGAGGTGGCCTTCCGGCAAATCGGCGGCGAACGGATCCAACCGGAGCTTTCCGCCGCGCAGGTCGATATGTGTCGAGATGGCGCGATAGGTCGCACCTCCCGACTTCAGCTCGGCCACGTTCAGTTTCACATCGGCATCCGCCAGCCGCAGCAGGCTGAATGGGATCGGGGTGTCAGGAATCACGTAGCCATTGGACGCCGGCTTGGGCGGCGGAGGAGCTGAAGGCGCCGCGTTGCTCGGCGGCGACGCAGGACGCTGCTTCCGCAGCGCCGCGATGAGACGATCGACATCGATCTGGTTCGATGCGATTTCGGCCTGAATTGAATGACGCCCATCCTGGGTCGGCGCCGTGGTGCCCTTGATCGCGACGCTGGAACCCAGGGCTTGCAATGTCACATCGATCGGTATCGGCGTACCGGGCTTGGCGCCCGGCAGGAAGACCGACGGGGCGCCGAGTGAGCCTGCGAGGCTGAGCGGCGTCTCATCGAAGCTGCCCTGCGCCGCAACCTTCATCGGCTGGTCGATCCGGGGGGCGGAAACATCCAGCTTCTCGAGCTTGAGCGCCGCCAGTTGGGTCAGATCGGATGGCCCGACATGCAGGGTAAGAGCGGAGATCTCGGGTAGCTTGTCGCCGCCTGAATCGGCGATCCGCGCCGCCAGCGTTACTTCGTGAAGCGGCGGCAGTGATTGTCCGGGCAGGAACGGTGACAGCGCAGTTACGTCAGGAACGTTCGCCGACAGCTTGAGAGCGTAACCGCGCCCCTGCAACGGCTCAGTCATCGTGCCCTCGGCTACCAGCTTCGCGCCCGAGGCTTCGAACTTCACCTGGATGGGCCACGGCGAAGTCGCGTCAGGCTGTTCCAGTCGGGAGAGCGGACCGAGATCGCCCTCGACGGTGAACGGCGCGCCGTTGTAGCTCGCGGTTGCGGCGAGGTGCAGGTTCGCATCAGGCGAGGATGCATTCGCTTTCAGGCTCTTCAGACCGATCACTGTGGTCTTGCCTGTTCGCCCATCATGCCACGCGACGGTGCCGTCCTGTACCTGCACCTGCTCGATGCTGACGCGTGTTCGCGTTCCCTCCTGCGACGAGCCGGGTGACGTGGCCTGCGGAAGGGACGAATGCGCGTCGCGCTTGAATTGCCAATTCGCATGACCTTGCGAGTCGGTCTCCAACATCACATCCGGCTTGACCAGGACGAGCTTGTTGATCTCGACGCGATGGCTCAGTAGCGGGATCAGCGCCAGCTTCAGATCGAGCTCCTGGAGCGTCGCCATCTGCGGACGCGAGAAGCCAGGCGGATTGGCGAAACTGACATCCTGCACGACCAATGTCGGCTGGAGTGACAACCCCAGCCGGATCGGCCCCTGCAGCGTCAGGTCGCGCCCGGTCTGCTGCTTCACCGCGGCAACGATGCGCGGCTTCAGGCTTTCCGGGTTGAAGCTGAGCGCGAAGATAAGGCCGCCTGCAATGACGACGATGAGCAGGGCGGCCACTGCCCACAAGCCGATGCGTACAGGGCGGGCGAGCGCTCGCAGTTTCATCTACCCTCCATTTCCTCGTTCACCGCCTCTCGGCCGGCTGCGCCTTAGGTGCATGAAAACCCAGCGTGCTGAATGTCTGCGCTATGTGGGGCGGCAGGTCCGCCTCGACCAGCAATGTTCCGCCACCGGGATGGGGCAGCCGTAGCGCACGGGCGTGCAAGTGAAGTTCGCTTGAGAGGCCTGCGACGGTGGCGCTGAACGCGTTATTCTGGTCGGGCCGTGCGTATTTCACGTCGCCCACGATAGGCGCGCCGATTGCGACGCAATGCACGCGAAGCTGGTGCGTGCGGCCGGTCAACGGGCGCAGGTCCAGCCAAGCCAGCTTCTGGCCGGCATGGTCGAGCGTCCGGTAATCTGTGATCGCGCGTGCGGCGTCCCTGTCATCGCGATCGGCGACTTCGGTGCGCTCGCCACGAGCGCCGCCGATGCGCCGTAGTGGCAGGTCGATACGGCCTTCAGGCGGAACGGGGCGGCCGGCGACGACGGCCCAGTAAATCTTCTCCACCTCGCGGCCGCGGAAAGCTGCGGACAGCTTCGCCGCGACGCCCGGCGTACGGGCCAGCAGCAATACACCGGACGTGTCCCGATCGAGGCGATGGACCAGACGCGGCCGGTGCTCCGAGCCGAAGCGCAGCGCGTCCAGCAGTGCGTCGAGGTGGCGGGTGATGCCGGGACCTCCTTGCACCGGTAACCCGTGCGGTTTGTTCAACACCAGCACGTACTCGTCACGGTAGATGACCAAGCGCTGGAGGTCGCGCGCGGTGGCCGGATCGATCTCGGGTAGGGGCTTTGGTTCCGGTGCTTCCGGCAGCGGCGGGATCCGTACGGATTGGCCGGCCGCGAGGCGGGTCGCGGCATCGGCACGCTTGCCGTCCACCCTCACCTGTCCTGTGCGGCACAGTTTCTGGATGGCGCCCTGGCTCAGGCCGGGGAAGTGGCGGCGGAACCAGCGGTCCAGGCGGATGTCCGCTTCGTCTTCGGAGACGACCCTTGCGGTGACGGCCAAGCTTGCCCTCTCAAAAGGATGGCACGGATTACACCGATTAACGCTCTGTGCAATCCGTGCGCTAATCGGTGCAATCCGTGTTACTCTTTCTTGCATGAAGACACTGCATTCGCCGAACGGACGTATCGAGGCCGTGCTGGAGCTGGATGCGCACGGCCGCCTCACCTATGCTATTTCGTTCGATTCCAATCCATTGATCACGGCATCGCCACTCGGCTTCTCAGAGAGCGTGCGCCTCGTGCGAACCGTCAGGAGTCACGTCGATCAGCCATATACATTGGTTGTCGGCAAGACGCGCGACGCGCGTGATCACTACAATCAACTCACGCTGGAGCTTGAGCAGGCAAACAGCGGGCGCAAGCTGGGACTGATCTTCCGCGCCTATGATGACGGCATCGCCTTTCGCCATCGCATAGCGCCACAACTCGATGGCGAGACCATTGTCATCGAAGACGAGCTGACCCGCTTCAACTTCGCCCACGATTATGACTGCTGGGCGCTAAATCTGGGCAGGTTCGACACCGGCCATGAAGGCGAGTTCCGCTTCATGCGCGCCTCCGCGATAAGCGAAAGCGACCTGCTCGACATTCCCCTGGTGTGCCAGACAAACACTGCGGCGTTCGCCATTGCCGAAGCCGACCTGAAGGCCTTCGCGGGGTTGTATCTACGCGGCCACGGCGACGGGATAGGCGTTCAGGCCAGGCTCTCGCCGCGACTGGATGATCCGACCGTTGCCGTGCGAGGTGACCCCGGTTCAGATCTGCTGTCGCCATGGCGCGTCGTAATGATCGCCGATCGCGCGGGCGATCTGACCTGTTCAACGCTGATAACCAGCCTTAACCCGCCATCTCGGATCGAGGACACAAGCTGGATCAGGCCGGGCAAATACGCCTGGGACTGGTGGAGCAACGGCGTCATCGATGGCGTCGAACGCGGCATGAACGACGCAGCGATGAAATGCTTCATCGATTTCGCCGCGGAAGCCGGTCTCCAATACATGCTGATCGACGGTGGTTGGTACGTTTCGCCGGATGGCAATGAAGCTGCGGGCGATGTTACCCGCAGCATTCCCGACATCGATCTGCCGACCCTCGTAGAATACGGCAGGCAACGCGAGATCGGCCTGTTTGTCTGGATGCATTGGAGGGCGCTCAACACCCGAATGGACGAAGCTCTCGCGTTGTATGAGCGGCTCGGCTTGAAGGGAATCAAGGTCGATTTCATGGATCGCAACGACCAGGAAATGGTCGCCTTTTATCATCGAGTACTCGAGAAGGCGGCCCGGCATCGCTTGCTGGTTGATCTGCACGGTTCGTATCCGCCCACCGGTCTGTCGCGGACCTGGCCGAACCTGCTGACGCAGGAGGGCGTGATGGGTGCCGAGTACAACAAGTGGAGCACCCGCGTCACCGCGACCCACAACGTCACCCTGCCCTTCACGCGCATGTTGCTGGGACCGATGGATTACACGCCGGGCGGCTTCCGGAATGTGCCAGCGAAGGACTTCGTCGCTCGGAACACCATGCCGCTTGTGCAGACCACGCGTGCGCACGGTCTGGCTATGTATGTGGTATACGACAGCCCGCTCGTTTCGCTCGCTGACACGCCTGACGCTTACCGAGGCGAGCCCGGTCTGGACTTCTTGTGTGCCGTGCCGACGACATGGGATGAAACACGCTTCCTTGCCGGTGAAATCGGCCAATTCATTGTCATCGCTCGGCGAAGCGCGAGCCATTGGTTCATGGGAGCGATGGCGAACGAACTGGAACGAACGGTCGAGGTGCCGTTGAATTTCCTCGGGCAAGGCCGGTTCATCGCAGCGATTTACAGCGACGGAGACACTCCGGCCTCGCTTGCGCTTACGGAAATGCCGGTGGACCAAAATGATACAATCGAATTGCGGCTGGCTCCGGGTGGCGGGGGCGCCATTAGAATCAGGCGCGAGCTTCGTTGACTGAATGTCCGCCCGGCCTTACCCATCCCGCCCCGCGCGGCCAAGCTGACGCGGGCACAAGATGGAGTCCCGGCCGCAACCATGCTCCGCCGCGCCGAAGCCCTGCTCGATCCGACCGCCCGGCCGCCCGAGGCGCCGCCGACGCGCGGGCTGTGGCCGTTCTACCAGCACTTCATCCGCCAGGAACGCTGGCTTGTGGTCGCGCTTTTCGTATTTGGCGGGCTGATCGCGATGCTGGACGTCACCATCCCCGCATTCATCGGCCGCGTCGTGGGACTGGTCTCGACACACACATCAGAGACACTATTCCGCGAGGCATGGCCGCAGCTCACCATCATGGCCGGTGTGCTGCTGCTGGTGCGGCCGATGGTGTTTCTCGGCCATGTAGTGCTGATCAACCAGATCGTGAACCCCGGCCTGTCGAACATGATCCGGTGGCAGAACCACTGGCACGTGGTGCGCCAGAGCTGGACGTTCTTCCAGAACGATTTTGCCGGACGCATCGCCAACCGTGTGCTGCAGACCGGACCGGCAGTGCGCGAAAGCCTGGTCATGGCGTTCGACGCGGCGTGGTACATCCTCGTGTACGGCAGCAGCGCGCTTGTGCTGCTCGCCTCTACCGATTGGCGCCTCACACCCCCGATCCTGCTGTGGTTCTGCGGCTACGCTTGCATTCTGTGGTACTTCGTGCCCCGCCTGCGCGAACGCTCGCGCGCCGTGTCCGAGATGCGCTCCATGCTGACCGGCCGCGTGGTGGACAGCTACACTAATATTCTGACCGTCAAGCTGTTCTCCCGGGCACGTGACGAGGACGCATTCGTGCGCGAGGCGATCGACCTGCACACAGCCTCGTTCCGCGACCAGACGCGGATGATCACGGGCTATGTCGTACTGCTGTCGCTGATGAATGCGACGCTCATCGTCTCCACTGCGTCGCTCGCGATCTGGCAGTGGAGCATCGGCCGTATCGCACTCGGATCGGTCGCGATGGTACTGCCGCTGTCTTGGCAGATCACCAACATGGCCGGCTGGGTGGCACGCAGCGTCACCTCGATCTTCGAAAACATCGGCACTGTGCAGGACGGCATGAAGTCGATCGCAGTGGAGCGTCAGATGCCCGATCCACCCGATGCGCGCGAGCTTCGCGTAATCCGAGGCGAGATCCGGTTTGAGAACCTCCATTTCGACTATGGGCGTCTGCCCCACCCCGGACGTGGCGGTGTCCTGCACGGCATCGACCTGCGCATCGCGCCGGGTGAGCGCGTCGGGCTGGTTGGGCCATCAGGAGCGGGTAAATCGACGCTGGTGAACCTGCTGCTGCACTTCTATGACCCGGAACGCGGCCGCATCCTGATTGATGGGCAGAACATCGCGACCGTCACGCAGGAGAGCCTGCGTACGCAGATCGCCATGGTGACGCAGGACACGTCGCTGCTCCACCGATCGATCCGCGACAACATCCGCTACGGCCGGCCACATGCGAGTGACGCCATGATCGAGGATGCCGCTCGGCGCGCTGAAGCGCACGAGTTCATCGTTGGGCTGGAAGATTGGCACGGCCGCTGCGGCTACGACGCGCATGTCGGTGAGCGAGGTGTGAAGCTGTCGGGCGGACAACGGCAGCGAGTGGCGCTGGCGCGGGTCATCCTGAAGGACGCGCCGATACTTGTGCTGGATGAGGCAACTTCGGCCCTGGACTCGGAAGTCGAAGCGGCGATTCAGAGTCAGCTCGATGGCCTGATGGAAGGCCGCACGGTGATCGCGATCGCACACCGGCTGTCCACCATCGCGCGAATGGATCGGCTGGTGGTGCTGGACCATGGGCGCATTGTCGAATCAGGCACGCACGCAGAGTTGCTGGCGCACAATGGCACGTACGCACGGCTGTGGCGCCGGCAGTCGGGCGGATTCACACCCGAGCTCGTCGAAGCCAAGTAACCCCTGTCATTGCGAGCGGAGCGAAGCAATCCCCATCGTAGGTACGCGCCCATGATGGAGATTGCTTCGCTCCGCTCGCAATGACAGGGGTTCAGGCTGCGGCCTTCACTTCGATCTTCTTTTCCGCTTCCTTCGCCTTCGCTGTCTTCGGCATGGCGATGGTCAGCACGCCCTTGGCGAAGTCGGCGGTGATCTTGTCACGATCCACACCGTCCGGCAGCGTGAAGCTGCGCTGGAATGAGCCATAGGAACGCTCGGACAGGTAGAAGTTCTTATCCTTCTGTTCCTTCTCGGCCTTCTTCTCGCCCTTCAGCGTCAGCATGCCATCGGCCAGGACGACCTCAATCTCCTTTTCGGTCATGCCCGGGAGTTCCGCCGTCAGCTTGTAGCCGGCCTCGTCCTCGGTGATATCCATCGCCGGCGTCGGCATGCTGAAGGAACTCTCGTAACGCAATGTGGGTTCGACATCGAACATGCGGCGCAGCGACGGCATTCCCCAGCCGCTGGCAAATCGATCGAACAACCGGTCCATCTCGGTGCGCAGGGAGCGCCACGCGTCGGGAGCACCCGTGGGGGCAGGAGTTGACTTCTTCACTTCGACAGGTGTGCTTGCCATCGACGATCTCCTTTCAATGAGCTGCTACTTGGCTGGCAAACCCTGCCGTCCAGACGGCAGGCTCGCATTGACCCAGATCAAGCGATCGGCCGGCGCACCGGAGCGCTGACCCACTGACTCAGATGCGGCCACAGCTCGTGATCCGGCGTCTTCACCAGGTCCTTTTCAAGCGTTCCCACAAGCTTTGCCCTGGTCTTGGCATCCAAAGCGTCTGCCAACTCATGCAGCGCACGCGGCGGGGAGACCAGCAGCAATTCGTCGAACTCGCCTCGATCCGAGGAGTCATTAAGCTGCTGGGCTACGAATCGAACAAACCGTTCCTTTTCCATCGTGTGCAGGTCATGGCGTTGCCCGACTCCGTGGTGAGCGGCAGCAGCGCTTTCGAATGATCGCCCCGGCCGATCAGTGCCGATGTCGCGGGACCGCAGGTGCGCAGTTGTCGAATCGATGCTGCTCACCGTCCGCAGCACATCGTCCGAATCCGGCTGGACGATGCGTGCGTGCTCACCATCGGCGATGACGATGCGAAGTGTAAGCGGTCTTGCCATGGCAGTGCCTCCTTGCTGGAGGCGATGCTGCGCCGCTCCTGCCGCGGCTGCCTTGATCTGGATCAGATGAATTCCGGATTAGGCCTCATTGGCCACGTCAGTGAAGCATCCATGGAGCCTCAGGTGGATCCGCTGAGCTGTTGGCGTACAACTTCGGCGAGCCGCTTGAGTTCGGGGGGTGGCAGCTTGCCCACCACTGTGTAGCCGACTCCCTTATGGATCCAGGCGCATCCGTCGACATGAGCGAAGTCGATGTGCTGGATCGGCACCTCCGGGGCGGTGTGCAACGGCAGGACGAACACGGTCAGTCGCACCGCCTGAGGTCCGTCGTACATGAACAGGCCCGCCGGGCCGTCCGGCGTGGCTGCCAGGCGGCCGCCGATGTAGTTGTAGCCTTCCGTGGACAGATCGGGCGGCGCCACCTGGTGGTTCAGCCGGTTCGAGACCCAGCGGGCCAAATCCTCCCGCTGTTGCGCACCGAGTTCGGTGGGACGCCGCCGATCGGCCGTATAGACGACGTGATTGGCCACCGCTTCCTGGGCCAGCAGGGTGATAGTCGCGGCCGGAGGCTGCAGGCCACCATGCAGGAACCAGCCGCCCGCACCGCCAAGAGAAAAGGCCAGCAAAGCCGAGGCCGCGACACGCCAGGGCACCCAGCGCCGCCCCAACCGTCCCTCGATCAGCCGTTCCAGACCGAGAGGCGGAGGGATCGGCTCGGCCGCTACTCCGTTGAAGGCCGCCCGCAGAGCCTCCCGCTGGGCCCGCCAATCGGCGACTTGTCGCGCAACCTCGGGGTGTTCCTGCAGATAGCGCAGCACCGCGGGCACACGCTCGGGGTCCAATTGGTTATCCACATAGGCGTGCAGCTCTTCCTCGGCGATCGGTCGGATCGGGTCGCTCATTTGACCCTCCGCAGCGCCGGCCGTAGCGACTCCTCGTCCAGTAACTGGCGCAGCCGTTCGCGGCCGCGTGCCAGGCGGGACATGACGGTGCCGATGGGAATGCCAAGTACCTGGGCTGTCTCCGCGTAGGACAGGTCCTCCACCGAAACCAGCAGGATCACGCTGCGCTGCTCAACCGGCAATCGGTTGAGTCCGCGTATCAGGTCCCGCCACTGCAGGTTGTTCTCCTGATCGGGACGGAGACTCACCGCCGCCTCATGCGTTTCGTCGAGTGCCTCGCCGGCCGGGCGCGCCTTCGCCCGCCGCAACTGGCTGATGAACAGGTTGTGCATGATGGCGAACAGCCACGCTCGCACATCCGCGTCGTCGCGCCGGGTGTGTAGCTTGTCGAGCGCGCGTACCAGACAGTCATGCACCAAGTCGTCCGCGTCCTCACGGTTGCGCAACAGGGCCGCGGCATAACGACGCAGCGCCGGAATGCAGGCTTCAATACGGGTCAGAACGCCAGTGACGGTCACGGCACCCCCCACAGGTGCACCTGCGCAACCGGTCGGGCTCTACTGATAAGCCAGGGGTTTGGCGCCAATCGCGTCTCCGGCTCTGACCTCGTGTGACTCCCCGCGCATAAGACGAGGGGACAGGTATTTTATTCCATAATCGCCGGCCGCTGGACGGGTGCCGGCATGTGTCGGAAGCTGGTGAGTTCGAAGGAGGGGCCGCCATGAAGATAACCAAGGTCGAACCGTTGTTGCTCGACCGGTTCCTTTATGTCCGCATCAGCACGGACGCAGGCATCTCCGGCATCGGGGAGTCGGGGACCTGGGGCCAGCTCGAAGCCTCGGCGGCGTCCATAGCCAAATACGGCGAATACCTTATCGGCAAAGACCCGTTTCCGATCGAACATCACTGGAACGTCATGTTGCGGGCCAACCACTTCACCGGCGGCGCGATCACCGGCGCCGTCTCGGCGATCGACATCGCGCTGTGGGACATAAAGGGCAAGGCGTTCGGCGTGCCGGTCTACGAGCTTCTCGGCGGCCGGATGCGGCACAAGGCGCGGCTTTACGGGCATGTCAAAGGCCGGACGATTGAAAAGCTGGTCGAGGAAGCGGTGCGCCTGAAGGCCGAAGGTTTCACCGCCCTGGGACATCTCAATCCCCTGCTGGATGAGAGCGAAGACGAGCCTTACTACAAGCCGCACGCAGCCAAGATCGAGGAGGCGATCGACAATGTTCGCCGGCTGCGCGAGGCGGTCGGGCCCAAGGTGGATTTGTGCATCGAGATCCACCGGCGCCTGACACCGCCCGAGGCGATCGCGCTGGCACGCGGGATCGAGAAGTACACTCCGATGTTCTACGAGGACCCGCTGCGGCCAAACAGCTTCGATGCCATGGCGGATGTGGCGCGGCACATCGATATCCCTATCGCGACGGGTGAACGCTTCACGTCGATCTATCAGTTCCAGACGCTGCTGACGCGAAATGCCGTACAGTACCTGCGGCCGGATGTATGCCTGGTTGGCGGTATCACCGGGGCGAAGAAGGTCGCGGCCATTGCCGAGGCGCACGACGCCTGGGTCGTGCCGCACAATCCGCTCTCGCCGATTTCGACGGCGGCGTGCCTCCAGATCGCTGCATGCATCCCGAACTTCGCGATCCAGGAATATCCATCGCGGACACCTGATCTGGACGGCGGAAAAGCACTGCTCGGGAACGACCTGGCGACAGGGTTGGAGGAGCAGGTGGATGGCTTCATCGCCATCCCCAGCGCACCGGGTATCGGCGTGGAGCTGGTCGAGGATGTGGAGAAGCGATTCCCCTACCGCCCGCGGCCGATCCGAATGCGGCCGCATGTGGATGGATCAGTGGTGGATATGTAGTGACGCGGACGCCTGGCATTATTCCCGCGCCCTCTCGGGGCTGGTGTAGAGGCAGCGGCCTCTTTGCCACACCTCGACGCGTGTCGACCGATTGGTTGGGTGCGATCCGCAATCCTCGTAGGCGGCTTGAATCGCGGTGGCCAGATCGGGGGCGAGCAAGTGTCTCCCTCTGGCGATCTTGCCTTCGGCGTCCAAGCAATAATAGCGAAACTCCAGCATCGTCTCCCTCTCAATGTTCCAGGCGGCTATCCGTACGGCCTCGTACTCATCACTGTGCCTGTCCCCTCATCACCGAGGTGCCCGGGGTAATGAAACGATCCAACGGAATGTGGCAGCTTTTCGCGAACGGAATTCACGAACTGATGCACGACCTGTTCACGATGCCGAGCAGCGTCGCCAGAATGGTGGGGTCCGCACGGGGTCGGAGTGGCCGTTTTGACGCCTGAGAATGAACGAGGCTTGGTCGATCACATCCGCGAGAACGCAGCACACCTCGCGGCGGCCTGTACGGCCTGCGGACGATGCTATGGCGTCTGCCCCATGGTTTCGCGCACGGCCGCCCTCGAAGGTGCAGCGCCAGAAGCGGTGATGACAGGAATCCGCGACATCTTGCGTGACGGAGCCGGCACCCAGGAAGCTATCGCCTTTGCCGGCGCCTGCACCCGAAGCGGCGTGTGCACGTCAGCATGCCCGGAGAAGCTTGATGCCGCATTCATGATGCGCCTCGCATCACTGCGTGTCCGCGGCGTTCTGGGCGAACCAGCTCGCGTGGCGACGAAACATGATCCGAACTGGTCCTCGCGCGTCAAAGCCTTCGCGCGCCTGACCATGAGCGAAGAGGAACAGGCTCGATGGCTGTGAGGACCGATATCAGCGTCACCTTCTGGTATGGCTGTAACATGGCGCGGCATGGCGAGATCATCCGCCTTGTCACGCAGATTCTTGCAGCCGTGGGTGTCGAAGCAGCGCCCGCTGGCGGGCCAGGTTATTGCTGCGGCTCGCCGCAGGAGGCGAACGCGCGAATCGCTGCCGGTATGGCGGCACGCACCGTCGAGAAATTCAATCAGGCTGGCCGTGACAGCGTAGTGACCTGGTGCCCGTCATGTCACATGAACATGGACGACTTCATGTCGCCGGTAACCGAAGCGGCTTTCGAGACGCAACATATCACACAGTTGCTGGCCGCACGCGCCGAACGACTGCGCCCGCTGCTGACCAACCGCGTTCCCGCACGCGTTCTTCTCCATGCGCACCACGGTTTCCACAGCCGTGTACCGGTCAACAGCGACGTGCCGATGCTGCTGGGGATGATCCCCAGCCTAACCCTGCTCGACGACGAGTTGCGCATTCCCGGTCACATGTGCTCCGCAATCGCCGCGGTCCCCGGCGAACTGGCACGGGCGCATCGGGAGACGCTGACAGCCATGCAAGATGTCGGCGCGGATACGCTGGCAACGGTGTTCCATTCCTGCCATCGCGAGGCGGTAGCATTGGAGCGGGGGCGCCCCATTCGCGTCGTCAATTGGATTCATTTGCTGGCGGAAGCGATGGGCCTGCCCTACACGGATGAATACAAGCTGTGGCGTAATGCTGATGATCCGCGCCTAGCCATCGGCGCCGATCGGGTGAAGGCAGCAGGAGACGTTGTCTTTGAGCGTCTCATCGAACCCGAACTCAGGCGACCGCCGGCAGTCTGAGCCGTCGCGCATCCCGCGCAAACGATGGCTGGGGCGGCATAGGCGCCGCCCCGAATCGATTACTGACCGGCCGGCCTGTAGGCACCATGCAGCTTTGCCGCCCTCTGCCGGATCCCGACAATCTCGTCTTGCGCGAGCAGACGCTCGAGCTTGACGTTCTGAACGCTCCCAGAGGAAGCGACGATACCACAGATTGCTGCAGCAGCGGGCGGTTCCGGCACATCGAAGATCACCAGGGCGCCGGGGCCGTTTGCAATTCGGCCATACATGGCCACGACTTTGCCACCTGCGGCTTCCAGCAACTTATCCACTGCTTCACGGCGATTGGTCGTTGGATTTTCCCGCATGGCGCTGATCGCTTGCGGCGAGTAGTCGGCAGTGATGCAGAATAACATGGAGTCCCCCTGTGTTTTGTGTAACAGCGAGATGCTACATCGGCGGCCAGAGGGCGGTTATCAGAAAAGGACGTCGCTTACTCGCTCGTGCAGGCCGGGCTATGTGGCAGTATCAAAGAGGTCAGCCACGCGCCTGTCGCGACACGTTTCCCGCGGGGCCTCGTTACGCGAAGCCTCTCGACACGATCAGGTGAAGCATACCGACGCGCGGGACTACCGCCAGATTGGGCGACCAAGGTTGACGGAATGGCCACTCGTCACGGCTCCACCAACAGCGCCGACGGCACCACCGATAGCCGCGCCGACGAGCGGAGCGCCTCCTGTCAATGCTGCAATGGCTGCGCCGCCGCCGGCTCCTATGAGGCCGCCGGACAGCGCACGGTCACCGCGGTCGTAGCCGCATCCAGCCAAGCCTAGCACCAAACCCGCCATCGCAACCCAGCCGGCGATCCGAGGCATTCTCTTCTCCACCCCCATGTAGAACCTGGCTCCGATTCGAACTCGAAGCGTTGGTTAATCGACAAGCGTCCAACGTGGCGGGAAGTTATCGTAACTCTATCGTTATATCGTCACCGCTCTGCTGACGATCAAATCGTTGTCGAGAGCCGGTGTCGGAACAGCACGGCGTCCAGGCTGTACGCGCCTGCGCCGAACGCCGCGACGTAGGCAAAGCCACCTGCCATCGCCACGTTCTTCCAGAAGTGAATCTGCATATCGAGATCAGCCCAGTTGGTATGGGCAACCAGCGCAGTGGCGATGCACCAGACGCCAAGGACCGCAGCGACCGTTCGGGTGAACAGCCCGGCCAGCAACAACAAGCCGCCGCCGAGTTCGACAATAATCGCGACCACAAGCGCAAGTTGGGGGACTGGCGCCCCTTCCTGAGCCATCTGGGCGACTGAAGCAGCAGGCGCGATCAGCTTGGAAAAGCCGAAGATCACAAATATCGCGCACAGCAGCACGCGGCCGAGTACCTGTAGGGCATTCGCAGTTTGGTCAGTCATGGGTGATCCTCCCGACGGTGTCAGAAATGAACAGGTACCATCCAAACCATTCTCCAGAGCTTGGCTCCGGTATCGGCCGGTATGTCGCAAGCTTTTGAGCGACGACGAACTGGCACCCAGTGGAGGCAGGGCTTTGGCAAATTTCCGCATGTCATGGCTTGGTGCTAACTAAGAGCGCCCCCACAACGATCGGCGGCGTGGCTTGCTGAAAAACGAGCTGAACTGCTCAGTCTCTGCCAGTAACTACATAAGATGAGGCATGCAGGTATGTCGAAGTCGCTCCGCCTGGCCCTTGGTTACTCACTCTACGTCTCAATGGTCGCCGGGGCTGCTGCACAGCCGGGCGTCGTCGGCGAGAACCGAGGCCGGGAATTTGCCCTGACGCTGTGCGCTGATTGCCATCTTGTGGCTTCGGATCAACCACGCCGACCGATGCACGCGCAGCAGATTCCCTCCTTTGCAGTGATAGCGAACAGGCCGGGGACTACTTCCGAATCACTCCATAAGTTTGTCAGGGGCACACACAGTTCCATGACGCAGCCTGGCAATATGCCGGTGATGAACGCGACTGATTACCAACTCGATCAGATCGTGAACTACATCCTGAGTTTGCGAAGGAACCGTTGAGCTATCACGCTCAGGACTTGGCTTCATCGCCTGCCTTGACCCAGATCAATGACTGGCACCTTCTGGGCTCGTCTTATGCGTGCGGCCACGCAGGACGAGGACGATGTTGCAACCCTTGCTCATGCTCCTTTTCACACTGACAGTGATCGGGTGCCAGAACCAACCCGAGAGGCCAAACTTTCTGGTGCGCAGCCTGCAAGATTGCGCTGACGGTCAACGAGCAGCTTGTCAGATGCTGGAGGCTCTCGTCGTCAAAGGCGATCAGACAACAGAGCGGAATCGACCCGGCGAAACACAGGTCCAGAGGAATGTGGATGCCATCATGAAGGGAATCGACAGAGCGAGATCATCCCCACCTGCCGGCCGATGGCACATTGCCCCGACCGGCCTGTCTGACATACCAGAACACCGGTAGGACGTGAGGACCTCCGGGAGGGAACATCGTCATGGCGGGGCTTGGCCACGCCATCCACGTCTTTGCCGACTCTGGCAAAGGCAAGGCGTGGATGGCCAGCCTGCGCCGGCCATGACGATGAAGGCAGCGCATGGGTCATTGTCAGCGAGATTGGGTATTAGCGCGATGATGCGTTTTTTGTTCGACAAACAGGGACGCGTCCAGTGGTCAGGATGCACAACGTTAAATCCACGAGTATTCGTGCAATTGGCTACGACGAAGCTTCGGAGAAGCTTTGGGTGGAGTATCACACCCGGCCTGGGGCTTATGGCTACAAGGGCGTCCCCGGCGAACTCTTTGCTGGGCTGTCGGCAGCGGAGTCGAAGGGCAGCTATGTCAATCGCATGATCAAGGGCCGGTTTGAGTATGAATACCGGCCACATCCGCCTGGCAGGCGAGCGCGCTGAAGGCGCGAGATTGGCTGGCGCAGCCTATGGCGTGCCGGGTGCGATGAAATTGGGCACTGGGAAGAGGTCCTCTCGCGTTGAAGAATGCATCACGTTCACGGCTCCGGTGCGGCGGGGAATGATTTAGTCCAAGCCAAGCGCGGGGTTGACCTGCTCCAGCAACTTCGGTGCGGCCTTGGTGGCCGTAGTCCACAGGATGTCGTGGTCGATGTCCGCATAGGCGTGCACCAGGCGGTGCCGCATGCCGATGATCACCGGCCACGGGATTTGCGGCGACTGGCGGCGCGTGTCATGGCTGACGTTGTTGGCGGCCTCGCCGACCGTCTGGAGCATACAGCAGCGCGAACGTCAGCATCTGATCGCTGTCCAGGTCCACGCGGCTGCGCCCCTCAACGAACTGGATCGCGTGGCCAAGGGCCTCGGCCATGTGCGTCAGGCGGATGCGGTCGTCAGGCTTCATATTGCGGTTCCGCCATCCGCACGACCTCGTCGCGGAAATACCGGCTCAGATCGCCGGCGGTGCGCAGATCGACCTTGCGGCCACCCAGCAGCGGCGAAAGTTCCAGTTCGATCTCGGCCATCGTGAACAGGCTTGGGGTGGCGCCCGGCTGGAACTCCACCAGCAGGTCTACATCGCTGTCCGGCCGATCCATGCCCTTCAGGGTGGAACCGAACAGCGACAGCCGGCGGATGCCGTAGCGCCGGCAGAGGGCTTCCAGGGCGGTATTGTAGTTGCCCCCGAATAACCGGACCGGATGCCGTTGTTATCGGTGGTCCACGGCCGAGCTCGCGTCAAGCCAGCCGCTTCGCGTCTCCGCGCTGCGCGCGGCTGGCGGGCTTGACCCGATCCCGTCCGTGGACGGCCTGCCATGATGCGGTCGACGCGACGCGCCGACCGCAAGATCGGCCGCGCCATTCTTTGCGCAGTTTCGGAACGCGCGGGGTGACCGATAGCCGAGTGCCTTGTGCGGATGGCGGTGTTGTAGTGCTCGAACCAGTTATTGAGCTGTTCAATCACCGTCGCTGCGTCGGGTCGCGGATGGATCTGCGCATAGTCGCGCTTGAAGGTCTTCACGAAAGCCTCGGCCATGCCGTTCGACTGCGGGCTCTCGATCGGCGTCGTCAGCGGAACCAGACCGATCGGCTTCGCCAGCGCACGCGTTTCGGAGGCGGTATAGGGCGAGCCATTGTCAGACAGCCACTGAATCGGCCTGGGCAACTGGTCCACCAGGCCAAAGCGACGCTC
>CAYRTL010000063.1:0-30165 GCA_964427005.1 uncultured Acetobacteraceae bacterium | reverse complement strand
CCCTGGGACGCGCCGGCGCGTACGATATTCGCCGACAGCCCCAACTCCAGGGCCACATCAGTCACCGCATCGGAGATCTCCGCCGCATCCCGTCCGCCGGAATTGCGGAACTCCAGGCCCATCAACAGCCCACGCCCGCGCACATCGCCGATGCAGTCGAAGCGCTGTTGCAAGCCGCGCAGCCCCGCCGCCAATCGGGCACCCATCACCTTTGCCCGCTCCGCCAGGCCATCGCGCTGCACGATCTCCAGCACCTTCAGCCCAACCGCCGCCGGCAGCGGATCATTGACGTGCGTCGTGTAGAACAGGAACTCGCGACGCTCCGCCTCTTTCGCCGCGGCGTCACTCGTCATCACCGCCGAGAGCGGCAGGCCCACGCCCAGCGTCTTCGATAGAGTCAGGATGTCCGGCACCACGCCGTCGCGCTCGAACGCGAACATCAGCCCGGTGCGGCCGACGCCGGTCTGCGCCTCGTCCAGGATCAGCATCATGCCGCGCTTGCGGCAGTGCTCCGCCAGCGCGTTCAGGTAGCCGACAGGCAGATCGATGATCCCGCCGCTCGACAACACGGGTTCGGCGATGAACGCCGCGAGATTGCCGGTGCACATCCGGTCCAGCCATTCGAACGCATCGTCCAGCTCCTCGCGCCAGCCCACACCGGCGAAGCGTGGCCGGTACGCATTTGGCGCCGGGATCGCGAAGTTGCCCGGCATCATCGGCCCGATCCCGCGCCGCCCCGCCTTGTACGTCGCAGCGGCAGCGCCTCCGGTCATGCCGTGCCAGGACTGGGCGAAGCCGACGATTTCCCACTTGCCGGTGACCAGCTTGGCCAGCCGGATCGCCGCCTCGTTCGCCTCGCCGCCGGTGGAAAGCAGCATTACCCGCGGCAGGTCCGGCACCAGCTCCGCCAGCTTCTCGGCAAGCGCGACGACCGGCTCGGACAGCATCGAGGAGAACAAGTGGTCCAACCGCCCGACCTGTTCCCGCACGGTCGCGACGATTTCCGGATGCGAATGCCCGAGGATGGCGCTCATCTGGCCTGAGGTGAAATCCAGTACCCGGCGACCCGACGCGTCATACAGGAAGGATCCTTCGGCGCGCTCAGGCACGAACGGCACGAAGTCGCCGCCATAGCCCAGCATGTGGCGCCGAGCGCGCTGCCAGAATCGCTGATCCGCGCGTTGGTGAACTTCGTCCATCGCCTCGCCCCAAATTGTCGATGCGGGACGGTCACATAAATCGACAGGTCCTGTCACCCTGCACAGAGATTGACAAATGTCTCTGTCTTCCCAGTTTCTTACACAAACGCAATATGGGGAGGGGAGCCATGAGTCCCACCGATTCTCTGAGGCGTGCTGTCCTTGGATTTGTCGCTGGCGTACTCGCCGTCCTGATATTCCATCAGGGCGCGTGGGCAATCTTCCATGTGGCGGGCCTGATGCCCGCGCCCTTCCCAATGGCGCCAACACCGCCGTGGGGTGTGCCGGCCACGATCAGCTTCTGCTTCTGGGGCGGCCTCTACGGCGTGGTTTATGCGCTGCTGGAGCCGAAGTTTACCATTCCGGGCTGGCAGTCCGGCCTGATCCTGGGCGTGATCGCCACGCTCGTGCTCTGGTTCGTCGTGGCGCCGATCAAGGGCCGGCCGATCGCCAACGGGTGGGTGCCACGGACGATGCTGGTGGTGCTGGTCATCCACGCGGTGTGGGGCATCGGCGTCGGCCTCATCCTGCCTCTGCTCACCGCACGCGCTCCGCAGCGAGCCTGAGCGCTACGACCGGGTAACGGAGCTGTCCTCCCCGGCTGCCGGCGAGGACTTCGGATGATGGTTGCCGTGATGCTGGCCGACATGGCTGTAGGCAAGCACGCCGGCCTTCATGCGAGCGAGCGCATCATAATCGGCGGTGTGCGACTGCGGGATCATCGTCGTCGATGTGGCGGCCGAAGTGGCAGCCGGCGGCACGCTCTGCCCGGCAACTTGTGCCGCGAGCGCCGTTGCGAACGACGGCGCGGCCGCCTTGGCCTCACCCTTACCTCCGGCAGAGCCGCTGGTTTGCGTCGAATCGAGCTGCTCGGCGACCCAGGACGCGCCTTTGGCGATCGATATAGCGGCTCCGATGACGCCGCCGATGGCAACGAGTGGGAACATGAGATGCCTCCCGTGACCAGTGTCGCGGGAGGCAGAGCATGAAGCGTACCAGAACTACTTCAGGGGCGAGAACGCCGCGGGCACCACCAGCATGTTCTCCTGCTTCAGCAGCGCGCCGGGCGGTGAACCAGGCGGCCAGATGCCCTTCGCCACTGCTTCGCCGCGAATGCGCTGGCGCTCTGCCGCGTCCTTGTACGCCCAGATGTGGCACCACTTGTTCAGACCGCCGAGTTCCGAGTACCAGGCGCCGACGAGAGGCGACAGCTTGATGCGCTCCGGCACCTTCTCCGCCCAACGCTCCATCACCGCCGGCAGCGTGCCAGGCGCGTAGGTGTACATGCGGATTTCGTAGATGCCGCCAAGCTGCCGTGGCTCGAGCGGCGGCGAGAATGGCGCGGGCAGGAAGATCTCGCTCTTCTGCTCGATGGTAAGCTCGCGTGTGTTCGGCGGCCAGCCCTCTGCCTTCGATGCCGCCGCGCGCACGCTGGCGCGCTGGTCGAGGCTCTCATAGGGCCAGACATGGATGACCTGGTTCAGCGGCCCCACCTCGGTATGCCAGAACGCCGCAAGCTTGGAGAATTTCTCGCGGATGTGCAGTGCGCTGGCGAAGCGTTCCTCGAAGGTCGGGATGTTGCCCGGCTTCAGCGTGTAGGTGCGCATTTCGATTACCATCGGTCGCCTCCCCTCTTGGTCATGCGCAGACGTTAGTGCGCGCAGGCTCGACTCGGCAAGCGAGGCGCGGTGCGGAGCAGGCATGGACGACAGACAGATAATCAACGACCTGTTCGTGCGCTACTTGTCATTGCGAGCGAAGCGAAGCAATCCCCCTCAATAGTACGCATCCAAGCGCCACACGACGCTGGAGATTGCTTCGTCGCTGCGCTCCTCGCAATGACAACGGTCCCTCCTCACCTGAAACTCGCGAAGCAAAGACCGGTGCCGCTGAGAGCTGGCGTGCGATAGCCAGGCACATAAGTGACCCACGCCATTTCCAACTCACCCAGCGTGCCCGCCAGGCAGATCCAGTTCCGCATCTCCGAACTGCCGGACATCAGCTTGGTCAGCGGCGCGTTACGGAAGAACGCGCTGTCCTTATCGCGAAGCGCCTCGATCAAGGCATGATCGAACGCCTCATCCACCACAAAATGGCTCAAACCACCGGATGCCATGACACCGATGCGAGCATCGCCCGCAAATGCCTGGATGGCACGCCGGAGCGACTCGCCTAACGCAAGACAGCGTGCCGGCGATGGCTGGTTGGGTGGATAGTAGGCGTTCAGGAACACCGGCACGATCGGCACATTGCCATCCGGCAGGTAGAAGCGATGGACAAATGAATACGCATGCCCCTCGCGCTGTCCCTCCCGCAGCGAGCGCATGACCGACAGATCGAAGCCATCCTGTTGCAATGACGCGATCAGATGCCGAGCCAGTGCCGCATCGCATTTGTAATGCGATTCCACGACCTCCTTCTGATACGGCAGCCGCCCGAAGATCGTTTCACCGTAATAGATGCCGATCGCCGGCATGTTGTCAGGATGGAACAGCTCCTCCTGATCGTCTCCCACCACGATCAGTGCATCCAGCCGCGCTGCCGCCACGTCGTCGCGCAGCCGCGCCATAGCCGCCATCGCCTGGGCATGCCGTCGGGCCAGATGCTCGGGCGCGATTCGCTCCATCGCATCGGCTGGTGCACGCGACAGCAGCGCATCGTAGTCACACGGGTTGCCGTCGAAATCGACGAACTGACGGGCTTGGTCGCGGGCGAGAAATCCGGTCTGCCAGTCCTCGACTCGCGATGCGAGCATCGGGCTGTGGGATGAACCGAAGCCTGCCACCAGTCGGGCCATGGCATTTCCCTCTCAAAAAGAATTCACCACAGAGACACGGATGACGCAGAGGGAAGATGTTACTCCTCCGCGCTCCCCGTGTCTCTGTGGTGAATCTCCTGGGAGTTGCGGTAGCATCGGCCCCGTGGGAGGAAACGATGGCCATAACCAGACGCACACTGCTGGCTACCGCCGGCACACTGACCGCCGCCCAGACCCGCGGTGCCGAGAAGATTCGTGTCACCCTATGGCACGCGATGAGCGCCACGCTTGGCGATGAGCTGAACAAGCTGATCGCGGCATTCAATGCCAGCCAGGACAGCGTCGAGGTCATCGGTCTGTTCAAGGGCGCCTACAAGGACCTGCTGACCTCTGTCGTCGCGGCGTATCGCGCCGGTCAGGCACCGCATATCGCGCAGGTTTTCGAAGTCGGCACCCAGACGATGCTCAGCTCCGGGCCGGTTATCAAACCGGTCTGGCAGCTATCGCAAGAGACCGGTGTGGCAATCGATCCGAACGCGTACATCCCGGCAGTGCGCGGCTACTACAGCACGCCTGATGGCAAGCTTGCGTCAATGCCGTTCAATTCCTCCACGGCTATCTCCTGGTACAACCTGGACGTGCTGGAGAAAGCCGGCCTCGATCCGCAGAAGCTGCCGACCACCTGGCAGGACGTGGAGACTGCGATGCACGCCGTGCGGCAAAAGGACGCCGCACCGTTTGGTGTGACGATAGCCTCCGTTGTCTGGTCGCAATTCGAGCAATACGGTGCGATTCACAACCTGCCCTTCGCCACCGAGGCGAATGGCTTCAAGGGTCTGGACGCTGTGCTGAAGGTCAACAGCCCAGACTTCGTCAAGCATCTGCAACGCCTGATCGACATGGCCAAAGACAACTCGTTCCATTACACGGGCCGAGACGGTGTCGGTGACGGCGCATTCCTCAACGGCCAGTCGGCTATGGCATGCAGCACCTCGGCGCTACGCGGGGATCTGAAGCGCAGTGCCAGGTTCCGCTGGGCACCGGCGTTCCTGCCTTATGACCCCGAGGTGATCCGTGAGCCGATAAACTCAGCCATTGGGGGTGCCAGCTTCTGGGTGCTCACCGCGCCGAATCGCGATATGGCCGAGTATGGCGGCGTCGCGCAGTTCCTGCACTTCCTGGGACAGCCACAGCAAGATGCGCAGTGGAGCACAGGCACCGGCTACATTCCGGTTACCCATGCGGGTTATGAATTGCTGCAAAAGCAGGGATGGTTTGAGCAGAACCCTGGTACGGACGTGCCAGTCAAGCAGCTCACACGCGGGCAGATTACCGATAATTCGCGCGGGTTCCACTTGGGCCGCATGCCAGAAATCCGCACCATCATCGAGGAAGAGTGCGAGAAGGCGCTGGCCGGCCGGCAGGGCGCCCAACAGGCGCTCGATAACGCGGTGGAACGCGGGAACAAGGTGCTGCGTGACTTCCAGAAGTCGGTGCATATTTGAGATGGTGCTCGGCGTCGCGTGCTGCAGATGCTGACGTTGCTTGACGCACTTGATGCATATGCTGGGTCATCGCGGTGATTATCGGCGGAGATCTGAACACCCATGTCGGTCCAGGTCGGCACGACGATACATCGGAACCGCTGTTCGCACTCCAGTACGCAGACAAGCACCTGGAGCAAGAGCGAAGGCTCGCGTCAACTGGACTGGTTCTGCACACGCGGCCTGAAGGTTCGCGACCCTGCCATGGTCCCGTCACTCGGCGATGACGCCAGCGTGCTAAGCGATCATGAGCTGACTCTTGTGACCGTCCTTGGACTCAGCAGCAGCTAGGCGGTCCGCCGCAGGGCCAGTCCGAATTGAATCCAGGACACGCCGTGTATGATAAGCTCAACGGCAATCAGCGTGCCGACGACCCATAGCCCGGACCACGGCAAGCTCAGATAGAGCATCACGCCGACTATGAGGCTGATGATGCCGCCTGCCAGCAACAATCCCCAGCCTGGCATGTGACGGTGCTGCACGGCAATCACGATGCGCAGGATGCCCCCTAGGATAAGCGCGACGGCTACCAGGATCGTGATGACGATAGATCCTTGCACCGGCTCAGCCATGAGCAGGAAGCCACCAATGACGTATAGAACGCCGACAAGCAGATGTAGTGCGAAGCTTCCCCACTCGCGGTCCATGAAGGCATGCACGATCTGGAAAATGCCCGCCACCAGCAGCAGTGCGCCGATGAAGATGACGCCCGCAATCGTGAAGGCGATCACGTCAAACCAGGCGATCACACCCAGCACTAGCTGGACGATGCCGAGAGCCACGAACCAGCCCCATCCGATGGTGGGGCGCGGGCCGACACGGGGGGATGTAATGTCGCTCATGCCGTTAACGTTAAGAACGGAATGGCCCACAGGGCAACCCCAGGCCCACCACGCTTGTTTCGTGCGGGCCGGACGCGTATGGGGCAGCCCATGAATCAAGAGCATTCCGCACAATGACGGTTGCTGCCGCGACTGCTGGACTTCGCAGGCCGGCACCCGCCATCGGGATGCTGCTTGCTGTCCTCGGCGTTGTGTATGGCGACATCGGCACCAGCCCGCTCTATGCCTTCAAGGCAAGCATGCAGCTCTTTTCCGGTGTACCCATCGCTGCGACCGAGGTCATGGGCATCCTCTCGCTCATATTCTGGTCACTCGTGCTTATCGTCACCGTCAAGTACGTGATGCTCATCATGCGCGCCGACAACCGCGGTGAGGGCGGCATCCTGGCACTGATGGCGCTGGCTCAACGTGTCTCCGTCGGTACCGGTATCCGCCGTGTTCTCACACTCGTCGGCATTGCCGGCGCCTGTCTGTTCTTCGGCGACGGCGTGATCACGCCGGCGATCTCGGTACTATCAGCGGTGGAAGGTCTGGAAGTCTCCACCTCCGAGTTGCAGCAGTACGTGCTGCCGATCAGCGTCGTGATCATCGTGGCACTGTTTTCCGTGCAATCCCGCGGGACGAGCAGCGTGGGTCGCGTGTTCGGCCCGGTGATGGCGCTCTGGTTCGTCGTGATCGGCGTTCTTGGCATTGCCGAAATCGTCCAGCATCCGTTCGTGCTGCTGGCGATTTCGCCCAGCTACGCCGTCGGGCTCTGCGTGCAGTACAAAGGCCTGGCGTTCATTGTGCTGGGCGCGGTGGTACTGTGCGTTACAGGTGCCGAAGCGCTGTACGCCGACATGGGTCACTTCGGCGCGCACCCGATCCGGCTGACCTGGACCTTCTTCGTCCTCCCAAGCCTGGTGCTTAACTATTTCGGCCAAGGCGCGCTCACCATCAGTGATCCCAGTGCGGTCACGAATCCATTCTTCCTGATGACGCCAGGATGGTTGCGGCTGCCGATGGTAATCCTGGCGACTGTGGCGACTGTGATCGCCAGCCAGGCCGTCATTTCGGGCGCCTACTCGATGGCGCGACAGTGCATGCAATTGGGCTTTCTGCCGCGCATGACCGTGCGCCACACATCCACGACCGAAGAGGGCCAGATATACGTGCCGCAGGTGAATGCGATGCTCGCCATTGGCGTGCTGATCCTCGTGCTCGCATTCAAGACATCGGACAATCTCGCCGCGGCTTACGGCATTGCCGTGACCGGCACATTCCTCTGCACCTGCGTGCTCGCCGTAGTGGTGTTCCGCCGGCAGTTCCACTGGTCGCGCGCCGCCGCGATAACCGTATTCGGATTGTTCTTCCTGATAGACCTCGTGTTCTTCTCCGCCAACACCCTGAAGGTGCTGGAGGGCGGTTGGGTGCCGCTGGTCCTGGGTGTCGCGTTGACCGCCGTGATGACCACGTGGAAGCGCGGGCGTGACCTGCTGCTCGCGAAATGGAAGCAGGACAGTCTGCCGCTGGCCCCTTTCCTCACTCGCCTGCCGCAATCGCGCACGGTGCGGGTGCCAGGCATCGCCGTGTTCCTCACCGGCAACCCGGACTATGTACCGACATCCCTGCTGCACAACCTCAAGCACAACAAGGTGCTGCATGAGCGCGTGCTGTTCGTGACCGTGCAGACGGCGGATGAACCAGAGGTTCCAACGGCTCGGAGGATGGAGGTATCGGAGCTCGCGCCGGGCATCCACCGGGTCATCCTGCACTATGGCTTTATGGAAAGCCCGAACATCCCACGCGCGCTCGAGGACCTGAACGAGATCGGCATCGCGTTCGATCCCATGCAGGTGAGTTACTTCCTTGGGCGCGACGTGCTTGTGGCAGGAACAGTTCCAAAGATGCCCTGGTGGCGGCATTGGCTGTTCCTGGTGCTCGCCCGGAATGCGGTCCCAGCGACTGAGTTCTTCCGAATTCCCGCCGACCGTGTGGTGGAGTTGGGTGTAAGGGTCGTGATCTGATCCGGCGCTCAGAGAAGAAATGACCGCTCAATATTAAATCGCCTGCTCCTGGTTTACTTAACGCAGTACTCACCGGTCCGCGTCCTGACGACTTCGTAATGTGCCGGCATGAATGGCGACATGCGAGGTGATGCACGATGCGCGCCCTGCCGCTGGGAGGCGCAGGGTGTTGGCCGGCACGATCGGGTTGCTTTGCTGCTCCCCTGGCGGCATGGTAACCTGGTCGAGCCGACCATCATGAAGCGGCAAATACTCACAGCGGTAATGGGTTCTGATTTCAAGTAACCCACTCGTTACGCGACATGAATCCGCGGATTATGACAGGCTCCGATACCCGGTAACACGCCATCATGCGTGAAGCCACCATTCCAGTTCAGGAAAGGTCTGAACGATGATTACAAACGAAGTCAGCGATGGTCTGGCTGGGATTCTCCGCACTGCGATTGTCGAACTCGTCCGCCGCGATGGCCCCGATTTATCCGCCCGGCAACTAGGGGTTTTCCTCACCTGCTATCTGGAGACCGAGGCTCAGACGGTGCGCGGCCTCGCGGCGAAACTTGGCGTATCGAAGCCTGCTATCACGCGCGCGCTCGACCGTCTTTCTGAATTCGATCTGGTTCGACGCAAGACCGATCCGCTCGATCGCCGCAGTGTCCTCGTGCAGCGGACCGCGACCGGCATGGCTTTCCTGCGTGAGCTGCGGACGATTCTTCGTGATGCAGCATCGGCGATGCGCATTACGGCAGAGCCAGCACCGGCCGGACGCCAGCGCTCGGGCAACGAGGTGCGCGCCGCGACACACTGACGTTACAGTCCCGATGGCGGTAACATCGGCCGCTGTCAGAAGGGACAGGTTACGATGCACGATCCACTCCGCCCCGCGCCTTGGACAACCGTCCACCGCGAGGCTGACAAGACCGCGCTCTACGGTGAGCTTGCGGCAGAGCTGGATGCACTTCTGGCCGGTGAGCCGGATCCAATCGCCAATGCAGCCAACGCCGCCGCGGCGATTTACCATTCGATCCATGGACTCAATTGGGCCGGTTTCTACTTCCTGCGCGGCGCTGAATTGGTCCTCGGACCGTTCCAGGGCCGCCCCGCCTGTGTGCGCATTCCACTCGGCAAAGGGGTTTGCGGCACATCCGCAGCCGAACGCCGCGCCATCCTGGTCCCCGATGTTGAAGCCTTTCCCGGCCACATCGCCTGCGATACGGCCTCCCGTTCGGAACTGGTCGTGCCGCTCCTGGCAGACGATCGACTGCTAGGCGTCTTGGACCTCGACAGTCCGCGGCTCGCCCGCTTCGACGAAAGCGATCAGACCGGATGCGAGATGTTGGCACGCATTATCGCTCGGAACCTGTCCGGCACGATGTAAGCGGTAGGCAGTTGTTCACACGCGGTGTCCGAATATCGCGCTGCCCACCCGAACCCATGTCGCCCCGCAGGCGATCGCAATTTCGAAGTCCGCCGACATGCCCATCGACAGTACACCGAGCCCGTGCCGCGCAGCGCGTTCCGCCAGCCATTCGAAATGCGGACGCGGATCCTGATCGAGCGGCGGCACGCACATCAACCCTGCCAATGCCGAACCGAATCGCGCCTTGCACTCCTCGATGAAGCCGTCGGCATCCGCCCTGGAGACACCAGACTTCTGCGGCTCTTCCCCCGTGTTCACTTCGATCAGCAACGTTGGCATCCGCCCTTCCTTTGCGGCCGCCGCGGCAATGGCGTCGGCCAGCCGCGGCCGATCCAGCGTTTCGATCACGTCGGCCAACCGCACTGCGTCACGCGCCTTGTTGGTCTGCAATCCGCCGATGATGTGCAGTTGAAACCGGTACTCTGCGCGCAGCGACGGAAATTTCGCCGCGGCTTCCTGCACGCGATTCTCGCCGAACACGGTCTGTCCCGCGACCAACGCCGCACGCACGGCCTCGACCGGTTTGGTTTTCGAGACGGCAACCAGAGTTACATCCTCGGGCTTGCGTCCCGCCTTGATCGCCGCAGTGGCAATCCGCTCCCGTACGCGGCGCAGATTGTCGGCTATTGTCGCAGCGTCAGGGAGCGTCTCCGTAATCGACATACTGCTTCTCCTCGATGATACCAGACTGCAGCAGTTCGTTGATCGCGCGCTTGATCCGGCTGCGTTCGTCATTCGTCCGATAGACCGCGCGTGCCAGGGCAACGAAGTCCGCATCGAATGACCGCGATGCTTCCTTCTGTCGGATTTGGTCCTCGATGTCCCATAGCCTGCGATTCGCATCGCTCAATTGGCGTCGCAGCATCTCCAGCGCGCCTGGCGGATCTCCCAATGCGCCGAGTGTCCTGCGCAACAGCGCCAGCTCGTGCAAGGCATTGGCTACCGCACCGGGCACATCGAGCCGCTCCACCTTGATTTCCAGGATGGTGATCTTGTCGATCAATTCGCCCCAGGAAACTGGAATGAGAGGAGGGTCAGTGCTCATGCTGAAGCGCGAAGCTGCTCCGCCATTCGCGTGAACACGCCTGTCCAGTCTCCGCGTGCCGTCTGACGGAACAGGCGCATCGTGGGATACCAGCGGCAATCCTCACCCTCCAACAGCCATCGCCAATCCGGAACATGCTGCAGGCCAACCCACACAGGCCGACCCAACGCACCGGCAAGATGTGCGACCGATGTGTCGGAGGTGATGATCAGGTCGAGACACTGCATGACCGCGGCGGTATCGACGAAGGCGTCCGAACCTGAGTCGAAGTCGACGCTGAGGGTCTCGATCAGCAGCCCCGATGGCAAGGCGGCCAGTTGCTCCAGGCCATGATGCTTTTGCAGGCTGATCAGCCGGACACCTTCTATCTGCGCCAAAGGCTGGAATTCCTGCAGCGGGATTGATCGTCCGCGTTCGGCGGCGCTCGACGGATTGCCTTGCCACGCTATTCCGATCTTGCGGCCATGCGTGCCGATACGACTTCGCCAGCGGGCGACGCGTTCGGCATCGGCCGCCAGATAGGGAGGCGATGGCGCCTGCATTCCCAACAGGAACGGCAGGCTGAGCAATGGGCACCAGACGTCGAACGCGGGCAGGGCGTCACCCACGGTAACCACGATGGCCTCGCTCGCAAGGCTCTGCATCAGGCGCACCAGGCCTCGCTGCACCTCGAGGATCACCCGCCCTCGCGCGGTGGCCAGCCTCACATAGCGGCAGAACTGGATCGTATCGCCCATGCCCTGCTCGGCGCGGATCAGCAGCGTCCGGCCCGCGAGCTCCCCGCCATCCCAACGTGGCTGCGTGGAGGGCGGGACCTGCGCCGCGCCGGCCTGGAACCGCCACTCGTACTCGCGCCAGCCTTCATCAAGCTTGCCGCCCAGCAACAGGACGAGAGCCAGGTTCAGATGCAGCACAGCGTCGCCTGGGTGTTGCCGCAGTGCCTGTCGGTAGCAGTCCTCTGCCTCCCTCAGATGACCCAGCTCTTTGAGCACACCCGCGAGGTTCCCCTGCGCCTGCGGATCGCGCGGTGCTCGCTTGACGGCCTGGCGCAGCGCCACGACCGCTTCCTCGAGGCGGCCTGCCTGGCGCAGAGAGAGACCCATATTGTTATAGAGGTCTGGCAGGTCTGGCTTCTGCCGGAGTGCATCCCGGTACGCGGCGATCGCTTCCTCCGGCCGACCCATGTCGCTCAGCACATGCCCCAAGACCTGATAGGCCTCCGCGCAGTTCCGCTTGAGCCGGATCGCCTCCTGGCAGGCGCCCTGCGCTGCATCCAGTTGGCCGAGGGCCAGCAGCGCGCCCGCACGGTTCACATGGAACAAGGCCGCGGACGGCCTGAGCGCGATCGCCTGATCGATGCAGCCGAGTGCCGCCTGCGGCTGGCCACATTGCGAGGCAAGCACACCCAGCATGTGCAGGCTGTCAGCGTGATCGGGAACAGCCGCCAGAACTTGCCGGTACACGGACTCGGCTTCCTGTAGCCGCCCGGCGCCATGCAGGCGGACGCCGCTCTGGAAATACGCCTCGATTGCGTGCTTCCGTTTGCTCATGATGCGCTGTCCGTTAGCACACACTCCGGCGCCGCACGATGGATAGCCGGCTGCTGCAATGGGCGCACGCGTCGCGACGACTGCACCCAAGGTTGCCAGCACTCTGGCTATTCACTGACTCAGGACGCCTGCCCGATCCACGCGCCGCTGTGGCGCGGCTGCCGATTGGCCTGGCTGGGGTGGTGCTGCGCCATGATGACGACCCAGACCGGACCGGGCTTGGGAGGGATATCGCCCGGATATGCCGGACGCGCCGCCTGGTGCTGGTGGTGGCCGGCGACACCAGGCTGGCGGCTGCGCTCCGAGCCGGCGCGCATCTTCGGGCCGGCCGCTGGCCGGGCATCATACGACGACGCTGCTTTGTTACCAGCTCGGCCCATTGCTTTTCCGATCTGTTGCGGGCGAAGCGCGCCGGCGCAGCGCTCGCGTTCCTCTCACCTGCCTTTCCAACACTGAGCCATCCCGAGGCGAGTGCGCTTGGCCCGGTCCGATGGATGCGGCTGGCGCGGGCGGCGCCGCTACCCGTGGCAGCCCTCGGTGGAATCAATGGCACCAGAATCCGGCGACTGGCTCGGCGGACCTGCCACGCCATAGGGGCAATCGAGGCCCTGGCCTAAGTCTCTGTGTCCGATGGGACACAGTGTTTCGGAAATGCCATGAGGAAAGCTTATCGCCCGTTGCGGGATTGGGAGCGGTCATTTCATACTCCGCGCCGAAGGACACGCCGGGGCTCTTCGGCGCAAAGAGGAGGACGAAATGCGTAAGTTTCTGCTGGCGAGCGTAGCCACGCTGGGGACTGGGGGATTGGCTGGCGCGGCCTTCGCGCAGGCGCCGGCGGTTCCGGGTGCGCCGACCCAGGGCCAGGTCGCCTATCCGGCCGCCAACCCGACAGCCTACGTCAACAACAACAACAACTATCAGGCCCCTGCGCTGCCGGGCGCCCTCGCCAACCCTACGCCGGGCACGATCGTGGTCCACGTGAACGGCAAGGTGCAGGTGGACTTCATGGGCGTGTGGTCGAACGCTGATTCGCGCGTCGCGACCGCCCCTGCCCCCGGCACACTTGGCGCCATCCTCGGCAACAACGGCACCGGCGTCGTCAAGCTGCAGCCGCAGAGCATTAACAGCTTCGCCCGTGTGTATTTCGGCGGCGACGGCATGGCCACCAACGGCCTCCGCTACGGTGCCGCGATTGAACTCCGGCAGAACTTCACTGGCCAGATCAGCAATAACGCCAGCTCCGGTGCCTCCGGTTACTCGTCACTCAACACTGTGTTCGTCCGCCGCGCCTTCACCTACGTCGCCGGCGAGCAGTGGGGTATTGTGCGCGCCGGTGTGGGCGACGGCATCATCGGCATCTTCGACAACGGCGTCACCACCTTCCAGTTCCTGCCGACAGGCAACCTGAACGGTGGCGACCTGCAGAACATGCCGGGCAACGTGACCCCGCCGTTCTGGTTCCTGGGCCAGGCCGGCAACGAGTATGACAACGCGAAGATCGTCTACCTGTCGCCGCAGATCGCCGGGTTCGACTTCGGCATCCAGTATGCGCCGAACACCTCGAACGGCTTCGGCCAGACGGGCGCGAACAACGCGCTGAACGCCTCGATCACCGGCAGCGGGACGGGCACCGGCCTTGGGTGCACCGTGGCGAACTCGGGCTGCCCGAACATGTCGTCGGGTCCTGGCATCCAGGACGGCTCGCGCATCCTGAACCAGACGGCAGTGGGTCTGCGCTACCAGGGCAAGTTCGGCGACCTGGGCGTGTTGGCCTATGCCGCGTATGAGTTCAGCGGGCACGCCAACTACACTGGCTCGACAGCCCCGGCGGTACTCGGCGCCGGTCCTGGCACGTCGGTTCCGACCGGCACGTTCAACGGCAAGTATGACGGGCTGAGCTTCGGCAGCGGCGGTCTGGCGCTGACCTTTGCCGGGTTCACCGTGGGCGGCAACGTCATCGGTGGCCGCCTGAATGGCCAGCTTGCCCTGCGGCCGCAGGGCGGTGTGAACGAACTCGCCTACCTGGTCGGCGTGAAGTATGTGAGCGGACCGTTCACCATCGGCGCGGTCGGCGAGATGGGGTGGTATCAGGGTAACGTGGTGCTGACCGGTGTGAGCCAGCGGCGTGGCCGCGGCATCAGCGCCGGCATGTCCTACACGGTGGCGCCTGGCTACCAGATCTTTGGCGAGTATTTGTGGAACGACGTGCAGCAGAGCGCGAACAACCTGATCACCGGTGCGGTTGGCACGGCGGCGGGTTCGGCTGCGAACAACAATCTGCACGGCCAGGGCTTCCTGGTGGGTAACGTGGTCAACTTCTGATCGCAGTCGCCACTGCGGCGGAACGGGCGGCGGGAAGCAATTCCCGCCGCCTTTTTCATTCGGATACAGCAGTGGCCAGCGGTGACCCCCACTGCTAAAGACGCCTCATGGGGGAGGCAACGACCGCAAGTCGCGGATTCGCCGCGGCGCGCTGGGCGCGCGTCACACGCCTGCCCATCAGTTGGCGGTCGTGGCTTTCCGTCCGCGGCCACGTCGCCGGCCTGATCCTGGCGATCATCGGACCGCTGCTCGCGTTCAGTGCCTTCCTCGTGCTGCGCTCGGCAGGCCACGAGCAGGATGTCATAGCAGCGGGCGTCCGCCAGCGTACCCGGGAAGCTGCCGCCAGCATCGATCATGAACTCGGCGTACTGAGGACCCGATTATTCATTCTATCGGGATCGCACTATCTGCGGTCCGGGGACTTTGCTGCTTTCCGCGATCAAGCCATTGAAGCGGTGCAGCCATATGGCCTCGCTGTGGTCCTCAGCGATCTGTCGGGGCAGCAACTGGTCAATACCCGTGCCGAACCTGGCCAGGCTTTGCCCAGGTCCCTGGACCTTGACGGTATCGGGCATGTCGCCGCAACGGGGATGCCATATGTCTCGAGTTTGGTGCGCAGCCCGCTCACCGGGCAGTTCTTCCTTGCATTGAGTGTACCGGTGATGGGGCGTGGTGCGGTGACCCACGTCCTCAGCCTCGATGTTGCGCCAATGCTCCCCAGGATGATCGCGGACCTGAACCTGCCACCCGATTGGCTGGTGGCGATATCCGACCGGGTCGGCCGCACGATCGCACGGAGTCGCGAACCGGAGCGTTTCGTCGGTCAAATGGGCCGTCCAGAAGTGATCGATCGGTTCCGCGAGGCTGACGAGGGCTGGGCGCCGTTGGTCTCACGCGAAGGGATTCCGATCTACAACGCCTTCGCTCGCGCGAAATTCTCCGACTGGGTGATTGCAGTTGGCATTCCGGACGCGGTGCTGTTCGCACCGGTCAGGCGCTCGACCTGGATACTGATGCTGGCTGGCGGGATCACGCTGACGCTCGCCTTGCTGCTCGGCATGCTGATCGGCCGGCGCCTGGCCGGCGCCATCAAGATGCTGGTCGATAATGCCAGGCGCGTCGGTCAGGGTGAGCGCATCGCCTTGGCACCTACCGGCATTCGGGAGACCGATTCCGTGGCTCGCTCGCTCTCTCTGGCCAGCGAGCGGCTCCAGCAAAGTGCTCACGAGCGCGAGGTTCTGCTGCACCGGACGGTGACCGCTCAGGAAGCCGAAAGGAAGCGCATCGCACGCGAGTTGCACGACAGTCTTGGCCAGTATCTCACCGCGCTCCGGCTGGGTTTCAGGGCAGTGGAACCGGTCTGCGCGAGCACTCCGGCGGCACAGCAGCGTCTCACTCAACTGAAGAATCTGACCGACGATCTCGGCCGTGAGCTCAGCCGGATTGCGTGGGAGCTGAGACCGCTGGCCCTCGACGATTTAGGCCTGCGCGGGGCGGTGACTCAGTATTTGGAGGAGTGGGCCGAACGGTCCCGCCTGCAAATCGACCTCGAAATCAAGCTTGGTGAGTGCCGGCTGCCGCAGCCGGTCGAAACCGCGTTGTTCCGGGTCCTGCAGGAAGCAATCACGAACGTTCTGAAGCACTCGGGTGCCGCTAGCGTCAGCGTGGTGCTTCAGGCAACGGATGACGAAGTGACGCTGATCGTGGAGGACGATGGCAGGGGATTCGATCTCACGGGCAACACCCCCGGACAGCAGTTTGGAACCAACCGTCTTGGACTGCTTGGGCTCCGAGAGCGACTTGCGTTGGTCGGGGGTAGTCTGGAGATGGAATCCAGCCATGAGACGGGCACGGCTATCTACGTCCGAATACCATTGTGAGAAGCAGGTGGCGCAGCAACCTATCCGGATCCTGATGGTTGATGATCACCCGGTCATACTCGCCGGGCTAAAGGCTCTCGTCAGCGCCGATACCAGTCTGGCTGTCATTGGCGAGGCGCGGGATGGACGCAGCGCTTTGAGGTTGGCAACTCAGCTTGCGCCCGATGTGGTTGTCCTCGACATCTCGCTGCCCGAGATGAACGGCGTGGAACTGGCCGCAGCGCTCCGAACCGCGTGCCCGGAGTGTCGTCTGCTTGTTCTGACCGTGCATGAGGAGCGTGCCTATCTGCGGCAGCTTCTCGAGCTTGGTATTGGCGGCTACCTGCTGAAGAGGTCGGCGGCTGACGAGTTGCTCCGGGCGATCCACGCCGTAGCCTCTGGGGGCGTGTATCTCGATCCCGCCATCGCGGGAAAGGCGGTGGGACGGCTTCCGACTGGTACCGGACATTCACGAGGCGCGCCGGGTGCCGAACTCAGCGATCGGGAAACCGACGTGCTTCGCCTGGTGGCAGGCGGTCACAGCAACAAGGCGATCTCCGCACGCCTGAGCATCAGTGTGAAAACGGTGGAAACCTACAAGGCGCGGGCTATGGAGAAACTTGGCTTCCGCAGCCGTGTGGACGTGGTCCGCTATGCCGCGGATCAAGGCTGGCTGAGCGAGTAGTATCTCAGGCGAGTTCTGCGGCAGCTTCGCTGTCCGTGAATCTCCCCACATCCACCGGACGCTAATCCCCTCAGATGGCACGGGACTTCCCGGCTACCTGGCAACCCTGAACTAACGCTCCCTTCCCGCTGCGGCTGAGCCCGGAGCTTGGGCCCTCGGCTGCGCGCCGCACGACGCGGCGCAGGGGGTGTTAGCGGATGAATGCCGTCACGTTTCCCTTGCCGGTGGATCTCGTCTCGCTGCAAAGCGAGGCGCGGGAAAAGGCGCTTGGCCTACGGGACCTGCGTTATTTCCTGAGCGTCGCACACACCGGCAATCTGGGTCGTGCGGCGCGCGCTTTGAACGTCAGCCAGCCGGCAATTTCACTACAGCTTCGCAAGCTGGAAGAGGGGCTCGGGACTCAGCTTCTGCTGCGGCATGGGCGTGGCGTCACGCTGACGCCGGCAGGCGCTTGCCTCCGTGACCGGCTGCAAACAGTCATGAAGATCCTTGCCTCGCCGTTGGACGACGAGGCAGCGGATACCGCACCGCAGACGATGTCCATCGCGGTTCCGCCAGATATCGGTGCCGCTCTGGTCCCGCCTCTCGTCACCGCGTTCCGCGAACGCTGGTCCGACACGACGCTGGATGTGCGCGAAAGCGATGGCCCCCACCCCGAGGAATGGGTGCTGCATCGTCAGGTGGATCTGGCGATCTTGCAGGATCCGCCGGCGCTGCCCGAACTGGACATATTCCCGCTACTCAGCGAGGAACTCGGACTGATCGCGCCACCGCCGTCGCGGCTGGTCCAGGACCCACACCCGCTTTCCATACGCGAGTTGCCTGGCGACTCGCTCATCCTTCCCGCCGAGCCGCACTGGATTCGCCGCCGGCTTGATCAGGCCGCGCAGCAAAGCGGCGCTCGTCTCAATCCCGTCCTGCAGGCGAACAGTGTCGCGCTGACCAAGATCATGGTCCGCAGCGGCCTCGGCTACACGATTCTGCCGCATGCGGCCGTACAGGACGAAATAACGCGCGGCGCATTGGTCTTCAGGCCGATGGGTCAGCCTGCGCTGCGGTTTACGCGAGCCATCGCATTCCACCGCGCGGCTTCCAATTCAGCAGTCGCGACATTCGCCGGAATTGTCCGCGAGGTGATGACCACGCTGGCCGAACGCGGCGCGTGGCCAGGCGCACAGATCATCAAACCAAACCCACAGACCAGACAGCAACCGCGCGGTCACGACGCGGCGTCGCGAATGGCGTGGGCATCAGCAATGGAGATGGCCAGCACCTAGCAGGAACGAACGTGAGGCCGCTCGAAGACGAGCGGCCATGCCAAATCTGTGACCTTTTCTTGTGCGTGCAATATAGAGCTATATTGTGCGCCTAAAGTATTTTCATCGATTAGTGCTGCAATATCAAGTACTTATGTTGTACGTAAGTCACGGTGTCTCACTAATGCTGTGACGAATATACAAACATTATTTGCACGAGATGAGAGCGACGATATGGTCCGCGCACCTGAACGTCGCCGGTCAGCCGGCGCAAAAAGGAGGACCGAATGCGTAAGTTTCTGCTGGCGAGCGTAGCCACGCTGGGGACTGGGGGATTGGCTGGCGCGGCCTTCGCGCAGGCTCCGGCGGCTCCGGTCGGTGCACCGACCCAAGGCCAGGTCGCCTATCCGGCCGCCAACCCGACCGCCTATGTCAACAACAACAATAACTATCAGGCACCAGCTCTACCCGGCGCGCTGGCCAACCCTACCCCGGGCACGATCGTGGTCCACGTGAATGGCAAAGTGCAGGTGGACTTCGGCGCCAACTGGACAAACGTTGATTCGCGCTTTGCTGGCACGCTCCCGGCAACCACCACCTCGCCAGTGGTCGGCCCAGTGAAGCTGGCGCCACAGGTCGTCGGCTCCTTTGCGCGCCTCTATTTCGGCGGCGACGGCATGGCCACCAACGGCCTGCGTTACGGCGCGGCTATCGAAATACGCGAAAACTTCACGGGCCATCAAAGCTCTGCCAGCGCGAGCACATACACGTCGCTGGAAACGCTGTTCGTGCGTCGCGCCTTTACTTATGTTGCGGGTGAGAACTGGGGTATCGTGCGCGCCGGCCAGGCTGACGGTCTGATCGGCATCTTCGACAATGGCGTCACCACGATGCAGTTCCTGCCGACCGGCAACTTCAACGGCGGCGACGAACAGAGCTTCATGCCGACGAGTGTACCGCCGACATGGGTCTGGATGTCCCAGGCTGGCGGCGAGTATGGCAACAACAAGATTGTCTACATCTCGCCGCAGATCGCCGGTTTCGACTTCGGCCTGCAATATGCGCCGAACCTCTCGAACGGCTTCGGGATCAGCGGCAGCGCGGGAGGTTTGTCCGCCGCTCTCACGGGTGCCGGCAGTGGCACCGGCATCAACTGCACAGTGGCCAACACCGGATGTCCCAATCTGAGTTCGGGGCCAGGCGCTTTGGACGGCTCGCGAATCCTCAACGAGACGGCGGTTGGCGTGCGGTACCAGGGCAAGTTTGGCGACCTGGGCGTGCTGGCATATGGAGTTTATGAGTTCAGCGGCCACGCCAACTATACCGGACCGACTTCCCTCACGGCTGCCGGGCGGGCCAATCTCGGCATCTCGGCGCTGCCCGGCAGCCGATACACGGGCAATTACGACAACCTGAGCATCGGCAGCGGCGGTATCGCGTTGACTTACGCCGGCTTCACGGTGGCTGGTAACGTCATCGGCGGCCGCAAGAACGGATACGTCTCTTTGGCGCCGCAAGGTGCACCTAGCCAGATTGGCGTCATCTTTGGTGCCAAGTATGTGACTGGTCCTTTCACCGCCGGCGTAGCGGCGATGAGATATTGGGATCAGGGCAACGTGGCACTCACAGGCATCTCGCAGCATACGGCCCAGGGCATCGACATCGGCTTCAACTACGCAGTTGCACCTGGCTTCAGCGTCTTTACCGAATACCTCTACAACGAGCAGCGCCAGACTGGCGCATACTTCAAAGGTCAGGGCTTCCTGGTCGGCAACGTGGTCAACTTCTGATCGCAGTCGCGACTGCGGCGGAACGGGCGGCGGGACGAAATTCCCGCCGCCTTTTCGTTTGTGCCCGAGGCGGCCCGCGGACGCTTGGCGACTCAATTGCAGGGCTGCTAAGAAAATCTTGTCTCTTCGTGAGTTTTTCAGAATGCCCATCAGTCTGAAGCCTGTCATCGCCCTGGGGGTCGCCGCAGGCCTCCTCGCCGCATGCGGCAGCAACACAAGGCCAAGCCCAACTGATCCAGGTTATATCGGTCAGCAAGGCCCGACGAGCAGCGGCTCGATGCCGGGCGGCAGCATCCTGGGCGATCAAGCGCTGGTGTTCGGCACGGCCAAGGATCGTCCTGGCGGGGCCGGGGCTCGGGGTGGCGACGCCGGCGGCGGCGCTCTCGGGGTCAATGCCTACTTGTGGCGCGGCGCGCTCGACACGTTAAGCTTCATGCCCCTGGCCTCGGCCGATCCCTTCGGCGGCGTGATCATAACTGACTGGTACACGCCCCAGGCGGCGAACGGCGAGCGCTTCAAGGCAACTGCCTACATCCTCGGGCGAGAACTGCGTAGCGATGGCGTGCGCGTCAGCATCTTCCGGCAGGTGCTGCAGAATGGCCAGTGGCTCGACGCGCCGGTCAGCCCGGTTACCGTCGGCGAGATCGAGAACAAGGTCCTGTCCCGTGCCCGGGAACTTCGCGAGCAATCACAGGCCAGCAGCTAAAGAAAAGATTACCGCAAAGGCGCAGAGCGCGCTGAGTCTCTTATCAACCGCTTCGCGCGGAGCGCATCAGTTGAACCTCAGCGCACTCTGCGCCTCTGCGGTGAATCTTGGCTGAGGCTTGCGCAGCAGCGTGCGTGGCACGATACATTCCGTATGAATGAAGGCGTGACCGTCGCGGCCGACGTGCCGCGTTATGACTTCCGCAAGGCCGAACCACGCTGGCAGCAGGCCTGGGCCGAGCGCGGCTGCTTCCGTGTCGAAGACGTGCCGACTGACAACAAGCCGAAATACTACGTGTTGGAGATGTTCCCGTATCCGAGCGGGAAGATCCACATGGGGCACGTGCGCAACTACACGCTGGGCGATGTTGTGGCGCGCTACAAGCGGGCGCGCGGCTTCGCGGTGATGCATCCAATGGGGTGGGACGCGTTCGGACTGCCAGCCGAGAACGCGGCGCGCGAACGTGGCATCCATCCGGCGAAATGGACCTGGGAGAACATCGCCGCCATGCGCTCCGAATTGCAGCGCATGGGGTTGTCGCTCGAGTGGGAGCGCGAGTTCGCCACCTGCGATCCCGCGTATTACGGCCACCAGCAGAAGCTGTTCCTGGACTTCCTGCGTGCCGGTTTGGTCGAGCGGAAGGAGAGCTGGGTCAACTGGGATCCGGTAGACGGCACCGTGCTGGCCAATGAGCAGGTGATCGATGGCCGCGGCTGGCGCTCGGGCGCGCTGGTGGAGAAGAAGCAGCTCAGCCAATGGTTCCTGAAGATCACCTCCTACGCGCAGGAACTGCTGGACGCGCTCGACACGCTCGACCGCTGGCCGGAGCGCGTGCGCCTGATGCAAGCCAAGTGGATCGGCCGCAGCGAAGGCGCACGGCTGAACTTCTCGCTCGAAACCCCCGCGGACGGCATCGACAAGGTCGAAGTCTATACCACCCGGCCGGATACGCTGTTCGGCATGTCATTCCTCGCCCTGGCGCCTGAGCATCCGCTGTCCGCGGCCGTGGCGGCTCGCGATCCGAAGGCGGCCGAATTCGTTGCCGAGTGCCGGCGGATGGGCACATCGGAGGCCGTGATCGAGACAGCGGAGAAGCGCGGCTATGATACGGGCCTGCGCGTGCGGCATCCGTTCTTGAAGGACGTCTCCTTCCCGGTATGGATCGCCAACTTCGTGCTGATGGAGTACGGCACCGGCGCTATCTTCGGCTGCCCGGCCCACGATCAGCGGGACCTGGAATTCGCACGAAAATACGGACTCAGTGTGGTGCCGGTGGTGCTGCCGCCTGGCGCGGACCCCGCGACTTTCACCGTCGGGGACGAGGCCTATGTCGGGCCGGGCACGATCTTCAATTCAGGATTCCTCGACGGACTTGACGTCGAGAGTGCCAAGCGCGCGGTCACTGCGGAACTGGAACGCCTGGGCGTCGGCCATGGTGAAGTGAACTGGCGCCTGCGCGATTGGGGCGTGAGCAGACAGAGATACTGGGGCTGCCCAATTCCAGTGATCCATTGCGACGCCTGTGGCGTGGTGCCGGTTCCTGACCAACAGTTGCCAGTGAAACTGCCTGATGATGTGACGTTCGATCGTCCTGGCAACCCGCTGGATCATCATCCGACATGGAAGCATGTCGCGTGCCCGCGCTGTGGAGCGCCGGCGCGCCGGGAGACTGACACGTTCGATACATTCGTCGATAGCGCATGGTACTTCGCGCGCTTCTGCAGTCCCAAGGCGGATCAACCGGTGCTGCGTCCGGCCGTCGATCACTGGATGCCGGTTGATCAGTATATTGGCGGCATCGAACACGCGATCCTGCATCTGCTCTATTCCCGGTTCTTCACGCGGGCGATGCGGCGCACCGGCCATGTCGATGTCGATGAGCCGTTCCTTGGCCTGTTCACGCAGGGCATGGTGACGCACGAGAGCTACCGTTCCGCACAGGGCCCGAATGGCACGTGGCTCTATCCGGATGAGGTGGTGAAGCAAACGGATGGCACGGCCGTACATCGCGACACCGGCGAGCCAGTCGTGGTTGGCCGTGTCGAGGCGATGAGCAAATCGAAGCGCAACACCGTGGACCCAGAGGCGATCATCGCCCGCTACGGAGCTGATACGGCACGTTGGTTCATCCTGTCAGACAATCCGCCGGAACGGGACATGGAATGGACCGAGGCGGGCGTGGCCGGTGCGTATCGCTTCACCCAGCGGGTGTTCCGCCTCGTCGAGAACCTTATCGAGGCCTCCGCGTCTGGCGAAAGCGCCAATGATGCCGCACGGTCGCTGCGCCGCACGGCGCATCGCACGATTGCCGCGGTTACCGAGGCTCTGGAGAGCTTCGCCTTCAACGTCGCAGTGGCGCGTCTGTACGAGTTCACCAATGCCATTGCCGATGCCGAGAGAGCCGGCGGCGGGGGAGAGCTGCTTGCCGCGCGTCGCGAAGCGATCGAAATCCTCGCCCGGCTGATTTCGCCGATGATGCCGCACCTCGCCGAAGAGGTTTATGCGCGGCTCAATCCTGGTGCCACTCCACTGGTCGCGGAGCTTGCCTGGCCAGAGGCTGATCCGAACCTGGTCGCGGCGGACACGGTGACGATAGCCGTGCAGGTGATGGGGAAGCTGCGCGGGACTATTGTGCGGCCGCCGAACGCGGGCCAGGAAGCCAACACGGCGGCGGCGTTGGCAGAGCCGAATGTGGCACGCGCTCTGGAAGGAAAGCAGATCAGGAAGACCATCTACGTGCCGGATCGCATCATCAACTTCGTGGCCGCATGATGCGGCGCCGGCAGCTACTGGCACTCGCCAATGGCGCATGGCTGGGCGGTTGTGGCTTTCAACCGGTCTATATGCCGACGGCTTCAGGCCAGGCGGGCGTTGCGCGGCGCGAATTGGCTGCCATTCACGTCGGGTTGATTCCTGACCGCCCAGGCCAATTGCTGCGCCAGGCCTTGCAGGACCGGCTTGAGGCCGGTTCCAGCGGCGTAGCCCGCCGCTATGACCTGACCGTGGGATATGGGATTGCAGGCGAGGGCCTCGCCATCCAGCCTGACACTACCGCCACACGCATTCGGACGATCGGGACCGCCACCTGGACCCTGCTGGCCATGGACCCCGCCCGCACCAGGCTGACCAGCGGCTCGGCGCGCGCGGTAGACGGCTACAACATCTTCAATGAGCAGTACTTCGCGGCTGACCTGGAGAACGAGGCGGTGCAGCGGCGCCTCGCCGAGGCGCTCGCGGACCAGATCGCCATCCAACTCGCGATGTTCTTTCGCAAGCGCGCCGCTCAGAGTGGCTGAGACCGCGTGAAGCTCGCTCCGCAGCGCGTGGCTGCGTTCCTGCGCGATCCAGGCGCTTGCCGCGTCGTGCTGCTTTACGGCGAGGACCACGGGATGATCCGGGATCGCGCCGCCTCGCTGGTGCGTGCGGTGGCCGGCTCACTGGACGATCCGTTCCTGGTCACAGAACTGGGTCGGGACGAGTTGGGGCGGCTCGCCGAGGAGGCGGCATCCCTCGCGCTGACCGGAAGCCGCCGTGTGGTGCGGCTGCGGGAGACCACCGATTCCGCGCTGGCGGCAGTCACGACAATCCTGAACGGGGCCGCGCCGGCACTGGTGGTGCTTGAGGCACCGGGTCTGGCGACGCGGTCTCGCCTGCGCAGCCTGATAGACGGCGCGCCGGATGGGGTGGCGATTGCCTGTTATCCGGAGGAAGGACGCGCGCTGGCTGACACCATCCGGGGCGTGCTGACGGAAGCGGGCGTGGGAATCGATGCGGATGCCTTGGCGTGGGTGTCGGATCAGTTGGGAGCCGATCGGGTCTCCACGCGGCAGGAAGCTGAGAAGCTGGCGCTTTATGCTGGGCCTGGCGGCCGGGTCGATCTGGACGCGGCAATGGGCTGCGTTGGCGATCTCGCCGGACTGTCGCTCGACGACGCGCTGTTTGCCGCAACCGAAGGGGATGTGGCGCGGACGGATCGGGCGCTCGAGCTGGCGATCGCCGAGGGCGCGACGCCGGTCGGCTTGTTGAGGGCGGCGCTACAGCATTTGCAGCGGCTCCACCGGGTACGGCTGGCCGTGGACGAGGGGTTGAGTGCCGCGGATGCCGTGAAATCGGCGCGGCCGCCGGTATTCTTCCGCCGTGTCGGAGCGTTCACCAGGGCGCTTGCGCTATGGCGATCGCCTGCGCTGATGGCGGCAATGGCGGGGCTGTCGGAGGCAGAACGCGCGTGCAAGCGCACCGGGGCGCCGGATGACGTGCTGGCGCGAAACGCGGTGCTTGCGCTGGCGCGCCGTGCGAGAAGGCAGGACGCCTGAATATTTGCTTTTACTTGGAGGGGAGCAGTCTACTCAATAAACTATCGAGCTGATCGAGGCTGTTGTAGTAGAACTGCACTACTCCACGTTTACCGTTAAAGGTTACCTTGGTCTTGAGACCAAGTTGCTCCGCCAGCTGATGTTCCAGCGCTAGCGCGTCCGGGTCCGGTTCAAAGCTCCGATCGCCACTCTCCGCTGGACGCTGCTCGCGCGACGCCAGCGCCTCCGTCTGTCGCACCGACAGCCCGCGCGCGAGCACCTCCCGCAGGGCCGCCTCAGCGTCAGGATGCGCCAGCAAGGCGCGAGCATGCCCTGCGGAGATGTCGCCTTTGCGCAAAGCTTCCTTCACCACGGGGTGTAGGTTGAGCAGCCGAAGCGTATTCGCGACATGGGCGCGCGATTTGCCGACGGCTTGTCCCAAGGCCTCCTGCGTCAGCCCGAATTGCTTGATGAGCCGGTCATAGCCCTCGGCTTCGTCGATCGCGTTGAGATCCTGTCGTTGCAGGTTCTCGACTAACGCGATCGCCGCAGCCTCAGTGTCCGACATCTCCTGCGCCAGCGTGGGGACCTCGTGCAGGCCCGCGGCGGAGGCTGCACGCCACCGCCGTTCGCCGGCAACGATCTGGTAGCGGCCCGGACTGGAAGGGTGAGGCCTGACGAGGAGGGGCTGCAGGACACCGCGCGCACGGACCGACTGGGTCAGCTCATCGAGCGCCACCGGATCCATCGTGGTGCGTGGCTGGAAAGGGTTGGGTTCCAGCAGGTCGAGAGGAAGCTTCTGGATTCCCGCACTCTGGGGCGGCGCCTGGACGGCGGCGTCCCCGAGCAGCGCAGCCAGTCCGCGCCCGAGCCTGGGGCCGGCTTCGCGCCTTCCGCTCATGCGCGAGTTCCCGAGGCCGCGCGCTCCCGTCGCAAAACCTCGCCGGCCAGCCGCACATAAGCCTGCGCACCCGGCGAGCGGAAATCGTATAGCAACACCGGCTTGCCATGGCTCGGCGCTTCAGAGATGCGGATGTTACGGGGAATCACCGTCTCATAGACAGTGTCGCCGAAGAACCCCCGCGCGTCAGCCGCCACCAGGTCGGATAGATTGTTCCGTTTATCAAACATTGTCAGCACGATCCCCTGGAGTCTGAGCTCCGGATTGAGGCCCCGCTTCACCATGTCGATGGTCCGGACCAGGCCGCTGATGCCCTCCAAAGCGTAGAACTCGCATTGCAGCGGTACCAGGACGGCGTCTGCCGCCACCAGCCCGTTCAGCGTCAGCAATCCCAGACTCGGAGGGCAGTCGATAAGAACGAAGCTGTAGGGCGACCCGGCCTCCCGAAGCGGAGACAGAGCATCGCGCAAGCGAAATTCCCGGCGATCCAGACCGACCAACTCGATTTCCGCGCCAGCCAGGTCGGCTTCGGCCGTGACCAGCGAGAGATTCGAAATGTGGGTCTGCCGGACAGCGGCCTCTATGGGCATCTGATCAGTAAGCAGACGGTAGCTGCCTGTCGCCCGGTCGGTTCGGGGTATGCCAAGGCCAGTGGACGCATTGCCCTGCGGGTCCAAATCAACAAGCAGGACCGTCTCGTCCACCGCTGCAAGCGCGGTGGCCAGGTTAATGGCGGTCGTGGTCTTCCCTACTCCGCCCTTCTGATTGGCGATCGCGAGAATCCGCACGCGGCCGCCGAGGCGGGTTGAAGCGGACAGAACGGCGTCAGGCTGGGGAAGTGACACGACTGAGATTGCTGATCCGCAGGATGCAGGCTTCGGGGGAGGTTCGGCTTGGAATGCGCTCGGTTTGCATGTGCCATTCCGCCGCCGCGTGCGTCAATTCCGCTTCGACGTTTGCGCCCTTCAGGAAGAGGCAAACCCCACCGGGAGAGAGTAGCGGAGTTGCGAGAGCCAGCAACTTGGGCAGCGGTGCGAGGGCGCGCGCAGTAATCAGTGGCGCCGGGATTATGCGCGCTGTTTCGATTCGCACCGCATGGACCCGAGCAGGTGCGCCGGTCTGCCGTATCGCTTCCTGGAGGAAGGCGGCCTTCCGCTGATCGGCCTCGATCAGCTCGAAGGGAACGCCTGTGGCGATGGCCAGCATCAGCCCGGGGAAGCCGGCCCCCGACCCTAGGTCAATCGCCCGTTCCGGAAAGGGCTGCATCAGCGGGACGAGTTGGAGGGAGTCGGCGATATGCCGTTTCCCGAGGATCGGCTCATCGCCTGGGGCGATCAGATTGAGGCTTTTGTTCCATTTCAGAAGAAGCGACTCGAACCGCCGGAGGGCTTCGCTTGTTTCACGTGGAACATGGTCGGATGCCGCTGGGCGTTTCACGTGAAACGTTATTCGGCGGCGGCTGGCACTGGGCCGCTCTGCTTGCGGACGTGAGCCAGTATGGCCGCCAAGCCGGCCGGCGTCATCCCCTGCATCCGCGACGCGGCCCCCAAGGTGTCCGGCTGAAGATGCGATAGCTTGGCGACGAGTTCCGCCGACAGACCCGCCACATCGCGGAACTCCACCCCGGTCAGCTCGACCTCCTCCTCCCGCTGGAAGGCTCGAATATCCGCCTGCTGGCGCGGCAGATACCCCTGGTAACGCACTTCCGTAAGGAGCTGACCGAGGGCCCTCGGGGGCGCGCTGCGCAACCACGGGAACGCGGAGGCAAGTTGCTCAAAACGCACCTCCGGGTGCCCCAGCAGCTCAAGAACGGAGCGCCATCGGCCGTCGGCTCGGACCGCTATGCCCTGCCGCGCCAGGTCGGCAGGATAGGCACCCTCCCCTTGCGCCCTCTCCCGCACCGCAATGACGGCCGCCCGATGGCGGGCGAACGCAGCGGCGCGCACCGACCCGACGCACCCCCATGCCCGTCCCTTTTCCGTCAGCCGGAGGTCGGCATTGTCGGCACGCAGCGTCAGCCGGAACTCGGCACGTGAGGTGAACATCCGATAAGGCTCGCTGACACCTTGGGTAATCAGATCGTCGACCAGCACCCCGATATAGGCTTCCGAGCGGTCAAGCCCTACCGAGGCTCCTCCCCCGGCAAGACGCGCGGCGTTGATCCCCGCCATGAGACCCTGCGCGGCTGCCTCTTCGTAGCCCGTGGTCCCGTTGATCTGGCCGGCCAGGAAAAGGCCCGGCAGGCGCCGCAGCTCGAGCCCCGGGCTCAACCCACGAGGATCCACGTAATCATATTCGACCGCATATCCCGGCCGCAGCATCCGAGCGCTCTCCAGACCAGGTATTGTCCCGAGAAGCGCGCGCTGCACGTCCTCTGGGAGGCTGGTGGAAATACCGTTGGGATACACCGTCTCGTCGTCGAGGCCCTCTGGCTCAAGGAAGATGTTGTGGCGGTCGCGCCCCGCAAACCGCACGATCTTGTCCTCAATCGAAGGGCAGTAGCGCGGGCCAACACCTCCGATCCGGCCGCCATACACCGCCGAACGATGCAGATTGGCTCGGATGATCTCGTGAGTCGCCGCAGTGGTTGCGGTGATACGGCACTCTACCTGCGGGTTGGCTATCCGCTCGGTCAGCGAGCTGAATGGCTCTGGCTCCACATCGCCCGGATCAGCTTGTAACCCGAACCAGTCGATTGAGCGCCGATCCAGCCGAGGCGGCGTGCCTGTCTTGAGGCGCCCCAACGGCAGTCCAAGGCGCGCAAGCGTTTGGGCCAGACCCACTGCGGGTCCCTCCCCGACACGGCCGGCCGGAATTTGCTGCTCCCCGATGTGGATCAGGCCACGCAGGAAGGTTCCGGTGGTCAGCACTGCCGCACCACAAGGTATCGCCGCCCCATCGGCGCAGAGCACGGCCTTCAAGCGTCCATCAGCGCCGATTTCCAGGTCCTCAACCGAGGCCGCACGCACCGTGAGCCCTGGAGTTTCGGCAAGCGCACGCTGCACTGCCTTCCGATACAGCACCCGATCCGCCTGAGCGCGGGGGCCGCGCACCGCCGGGCCCTTGCTGCGGTTCAACAGCTTGAAATGGATGCCCGCCGCATCGGCCGCGCGACCCATGATTCCATCCAGGGCATCTATTTCGCGTACGAGATGACCTTTCCCGATCCCACCGATCGAGGGGTTGCAGGACATCTCTCCGATCGTGTCCAGCCGGTGGGTCAGCAGCAATGTCCGTGCACCAACGCGCGCAGCGGCAGCGGCGGCCTCGCATCCAGCATGCCCACCACCGACAACCACCACGTCGAACCGATCAACCATTGACGTCATACCTTGTTACATACCGGCTCTGCCGCCTTATAGCAGCCTCGTACCTATGGGTTCGTGCATGTCATTCTTCTCGCAACAGCATCTCATCGAGCTTCTTCACGCTTACGGCAACGGGCTCCTCGGCACTGTGATCGCCCTGGAAAGCGTCGGGCTACCGTTACCCGGCGAGAGTCTGCTGATCGCGGCTGCCATCCTCGCTGGGACAACGCATGATCTGAACATCGGCTTCGTCATCCTGTCGGCGGCAATCGGCGCCATTGTGGGTCAGGCCGCCGGCTACGGTATCGGCTGGGCCGTAGGCTTTCGCCTGCTCAAGCGCTATGGACGCTATATCGGATTGACCGAACAACGCCTGGCCTATGGCCGCGCGTTGTTCCAGCGGCATGGCGTGAAAGTTGTCATCGCCTCACGCTTCGTCGTGTTTCTGCGCACCCTGGCGGCCCTGTTGGCTGGAGCCAACCGTATGCCATTCGGCCCGTTCATGCTTGCCAATATCGTCGGCAGCACGGTGTGGGCCGCCTTGTATGGTGGAGGTGCCTACCTGCTCGGTCAGGAGGCAAAGCAGGTAGCAGGGCCTGTCGCAATCGGCATGGGTGTCATCGTGATTGCCGCCCTGGCCGGAGCCTGGCTGTACGTGCGACGCCGCGAGCAACAGCTGTTGAGA
>CAYRTL010000062.1:6863-30461 GCA_964427005.1 uncultured Acetobacteraceae bacterium | reverse complement strand
GAATAATACCAATGCCCGGCAAATGCGACCCGTCATGTCGGGGATTGGCCCCGACGCCATGACGATGAACGCGGCGCACGGGTCATTGGGTACAAGCATAAGCTTTGGCATTTACATAACCAGGGGGAAGCGCAGGGAGATTTTCGTTCCTTGCTCCTGCGCCTGCTGCTCTACATCGCCTCCCAATTGTCGCGCCAACAACAAGACGAGGTCGAGCCCGTGGCCTGTCCGCTCGTTCCTTTGGTCGGCGTGAGCCATGGCATTCATGCCCTTGCCGTCGTCGGCGATCGTGAGCGTCCCTTCGGTGCGGGTTGCATCACAGGATAATGATACGCGCACCACACCTGATTCATCCTCGGCATAGGCGTGCTTTGCCGCATTGGTGATGAGTTCGTTAGTCGCCAGCCCCACCGCAACCGCTTTGTCGAGTGGCAGCATGCAATGATCGAGTTCGCGTTCCACGCCTATCCGCGGCCCAAAACTGAGCTCAAGCGCACTGAGCAGAGCAGTCAAATACCCGTGCAGGTCTGTTGCCGACCCAGCCGTCTCCGTCTCCGCCCCTGAGTATGAGAGTCGATCGTGCGCCAGTGCAATCGCGGTAACACGGTCGATTGCTCGACCAAACCGTTCAGCGGCCGACTGGCCCATTACCGCGCGCCGCTCCTGTGCCAGCATGCTGACCACAATCTGGAAATTGTTCTTCGTCCGGTGCTGAAGTTCGTTGAACAGCATGGTCTGACGTTCCAGACGCACCGCCGCCTGGGCGGTGGCCGCCTCCAAACGCGTTTCAGCATCGGCTCGCTGCAATGCGCCCGAGAGCAGAGCGGCCATTGCATGGAGGAACTCCAAATCAATACTGCGAAACTGCTGCGATTGCTCGCTATCGGCCTCAAGGACGCCCCAACTTTTTGAGTTGAAGCTGACCGGAACGTTCGCGAGTGACACGATGCCGTGTTCGGCCAGTACCGGATGAATGCGGTATTCGGAATTTTGCCGGATGTCCTCAATCACCACTGGCTCGCCGGTCTGCCAGGCACGTCCAGCGGGCGAGGCAATGTCGATCCCAAACCGCGCCTTCCCGACTACGCCTGGGTTCCAGCCGATCCCAGCCTCTACCAGCAGATCGCCTTGATTCTTACGGAATCGCATGATCTTGACGCGGCGGATGCCGGTGCCCCGCGATACCTCGCCAACGCAGCGGCGCAGCAATACCGCAACATCCAGACTATCCAGCGCCACCCGCCCGAAGTCGCGGATGATGCGCAGATACCGCTGTAAACACCGGGTCTCGTCTCGATCAGAGGGGTTCGATTCGGGCGGTCCGGACATCAAGGGAAAACACGCGCAGGTCGGGCTGGTTCCAGGTTCGGTGCTGCGCCACGCAAGGGAGTACCTCCGCCCGCGGGCGAGTCCTGAGACCGGACCGGACAAGATGTTAATGGTGAGCCCGGTGGGACTCGAACCCACGACCCCAAGATTAAAAGTCTCGTGCTCTACCACCTGAGCTACGGGCTCGCCGGCCGCCTTAGAGCGCCAAGCCGGCGCGGCGGTCAACCTTTGACGTCGGCCGCCACCCGCATGTGCACGATCCGGTCCGGGTTCTGCACCGTCCCGCCCGACCCGCTGCCGCGCTTGATCTGATCGACGAACTCCATCCCCTGCGTCACCTGGCCCCAGATCGTGTACTGGCCATCCAGATGCGGCGCCGGCGCGAACATGATGAAGAACTGGCTGTTGGCGCTGTTCGGGTTGGAGGTCCTCGCCATGCCGCAGGTGCCGCGCAGGAAATGCCGCTTGTTGGTGAACTCCGCCGGCAAATCGGGCAGCTTCGATCCTCCGGTCCCGGTGCCGGTCGGATCCCCGCCTTGCGCCATGAAGCCCTCGATCACCCGATGGAAGGGCGTGTTGTCGTAGAAACCCTCGCGGGTGAGTTGCTTGATCCGCTCCACGTGCTTCGGCGCGATGTCGGGGAACATCTCGATCACCACACGGCCCTGCTTCAGGTCCATGTACAGCGTGTTCTCGGGATCGGACTTGGTCTGGGCGTTCGCGTTGTCGCTCATGGTAACTCCCCCTGCCAGGGTTGCGATCGCGGCGCCCGCGATCAGGGTGCGTCGGTGCATTGGCGCCCTCCTTTAACGTCGTGATGGTGGGTAGCGTTTAGCCGCGGATGCGCTGCAGCACCCGCTCCAGGGTCAGCGGCGGCACGAAGGATGAGATGTCGCCGCCGAGCATGGCCACCTCCTTGACCAGGCGCGAGGCGATGAACTGGTGGCGCTCGCTTGCCATCAGGAACACGGTTTCGATATCCGGTGCCATACGGTAGTTCATGCCGGCCATCTGGAACTCGTAGTCAAAGTCGGATACCGCGCGCAGACCGCGCACGATCATCGATGCACCGACCTTTCGGGCGAAATCGATCAGCAGGGTATCGAACGGCATTACCTCGATCACCATCCCGTTCTGCGTGGCAATGCGGGCAATCTCGGCCTGCACAAGCTCGACGCGCTCCTCCAGTGTGAACAGCGGTCCCTTGCCGGTGTTGATGGCCACACCGACGACGAGCTTGTCCAGCATCCGCGCGGCTCGCGCGATGACGTCGAGATGGCCATTGGTCACCGGATCGAACGTTCCGGGATACAGACCGACCCGCAGCTTCTTGACCGGCTGAGCCATCTACTCCTCGTCCTCCGACGCACCGTTCTCGTCGCCCGCGCCCTCGATCACCGGGAACACGCTGGTCACGTGCTCATCAGCATTCACCCGGAACAGCGTGACCCCCATCGCCTGCCGACCGGTGATGCGCACCTGGTCGGCCGGAACGCGGATCAGCCGTCCGGCATCGGTGACCAACATGACATCATCACCCTGCCGGACCGGGAATGAAGCGGCGACAGCAGTGCCATTACGCGGGCTCAACAGGATGTTGGCAATCCCTTGCCCGCCCCGGCCGGTCACCCGGTACTCGTATGCCGATGAACGCTTCCCAAAGCCCGCGTCGGTGACGGTCAGCAGGAATTCCTCTGCCTGCTCCAGTTGCTGAATACGGCGCTCATCGAGCTGCACATCAGCAACCACCTCCTCACCATCGCTTGGGTCAGCCTCATCATCGCCGTTGCTACGGCGCTTCGCGTTCGCAAGCTTCAGATAGGCGATGCGCTCTTCATTGGTGACCGGCACATGTTCGAGCACTGACAGGCTGATCACCTCATCGCCTGCTGCCAACCGGATGCCGCGAACGCCGGAGCTATCCCGGCCAGCGAACACCCGCACTCTGTCATCGGACAGCTCGAAGCGAATGCAGCGTCCTTTGCGCGTTGCCAGGAAAGCGTCCTGCCCTTCCCGGCATGTTGCAACACCGATCAGCCGGTCGCCTTCGTCCAGCTTCATGGCGATCAGCCCGGTGGAACGCACGTTGCGGAAATCGGATAGCCGGTTCCGCCGCACATTCCCCGAAGCGGTTGCGAACAGCAGATGCAGGCTGTCCCACAAGCTCTCGTCCTGCGGCAGCGGCAGCACGGTGGTGATTGAATCGGAGCCGAGTTCCGGCAACAGGTTGACCAGTGCCCTGCCCTTTGCTGCGGGCCCGGCTTCCGGCAGACGCCAGACCTTCTCGCGAAACGCCTTGCCGCCCGAGGAGAAGAACAGCACCCACTGATGTGTGTGCGCGTGGAAGCTGCGCGTCACGATATCATCGCCGCGGGTCGACGCGCCGGTGCGGCCGCGCCCGCCACGGTTCTGGGCGCGGAATGTCTCCAGCGCTGTGCGCTTGATGAAGCCGTCCCGGGTGATCGTCACCACCATCTGCCCAGGCTCGATCAGGCTCTCATCGTCCTGATCCGATTCAGCTTCAATGATGTCGGTCATGCGTGACGTGTCGATCGAGCTGCGCGCCTTCAGCAGCTCCTCGCGCATCACCTCCATGCGACGCGGACGAGAGGCCAGGATCTCCAGCAGTTCGCGAATCTTTGCCGCGACTTCGGTCATCTCCTCCTGGATCTTCTCGCGCTCCAGTCCGGTCAGGCGTTGCAGGCGCAGATCCAGGATACCGCGCGCCTGCTCATCGGTCAGACGCACGGTTCCCTCTGGGGTAATCACGTTGCCAGGCTCATCGATCAAGGCCAGCAGCGCACCAACATCGCCTGCCGGCCAGTCGCGTTCCATCAGCGCCTGGCGCGCGCTGGCAACATCGCTGCTCGCGCGAATAAGCCTGATCACCTCGTCGATATTCGCGACGGCGATGGCGAGACCGACCAGCAGATGTGCGCGATCCCGCGCCTTCGCGAGCTCGAAGCGCGCACGGCGCAGAATCACCTCTTCGCGGAACGCGATGAAACAGAGCAGCGCGTCCTTCAGCCCCATCAGCCGCGGCCGTCCGGCGTCGAGCGCCAGCATGTTGATGCCGAAGCTGACCTGAAGCTGGGTGAAGCGGAACAACTGGTTCAGCACGACCTCGGGCGTGGCATCGCGCTTCAGTTCAATCACGATGCGCATGCCGGAGCGATCGCTCTCGTCGCGCATCTCGCCAATGCCTTCGATCTGCTTGGCGCGTACCAATTCGCCGATACGCTCCAGCAGCGTCGCCTTGTTCACCTGGTAGGGAATCTCGGTGATGACGATGGCTTCGCGGTCGCGACGGATCTCCTCGAATTCGGCGCGGGCACGGATCGTGATCGAGCCGCGCCCCGTCTCGAACCCCGAGCGGATGCCGGAACGACCGATGATGATGCCGCCGGTGGGAAAATCCGGACCAGGCACGATTCGCATCAGCTCATCGAGCGGCATGTCGGGGTCGGCGATCAGCGCCAGTGTCGCGTCGATGATCTCGCCGGGGTTGTGCGGCGGGATGTTGGTCGCCATGCCGACGGCGATGCCATTGCCGCCATTGATCAGCAGATTGGGAAACCGCGCCGGAAGGACCTTCGGCTCCTTCTCGGTCTCATCGTAGTTCGGCTGGAAATCGACTGTGTCCTGATCGATGTCGTCCAGCAGCAGCGCGGCCGCGCGCGCCAGCCGCACCTCGGTGTAGCGCATCGCCGCCGGCGGATCGCCATCGACCGAGCCGAAATTGCCCTGCCCGTCGATCAGCGGCACGCGCATCGAGAACGGCTGCGCCAGGCGCCCCATGGCGTCGTAGATCGCCGCGTCGCCGTGCGGGTGGTATTTGCCCATCACATCGCCGACGACGCGAGCCGATTTTCTGTATGGCCTGTCGGCGGTGTAGCCGGCCTCCTGCATGCCGTAGAGGATCCGCCGGTGCACCGGCTTCAGCCCGTCGCGAGCATCAGGCAGCGCGCGCGCCACGATCACGCTCATGGCGTAATCGAGGTAGGAACGGCGCATTTCCTCCTCGAGGGTCACAGGCTGGGTGTCGCGGGGTGGACCCGGAGGCAAGTCGTCAGGAGTATCGCTCAAAAAAGGCTCAATTCAGTGGTTCGGCAGGGCGCGCCAGCAGGCCGGCGCTGCACCGCAGCGTGAGCCTTTAGATAGGCTGATTCGGGCCAAATAGCGAGGGGCGGGCAAAGGTTCCACACCGAGAGCACGGAGACAAAGCCACGGAGGGCCACTGAGGAACAAACAGTGCGCTTCCCGCGAAACGTTTCAATTTCCTCAGTGGCTCTCGGTGGCTTTGTCTCCGTGCTCTCGGTGTGGAACCTTTCCTTTATGGCGTCCCCTGCAGACGTGCGAGCAGCGGCGGCGAAGGCACGCCATCAACCGGCATTCCGCTCACCGACTCGTATTGGCTGATAGCGCTGGCAGTCATCGGTCCCATGACCCCATCGGCGCCACCGCGCAGATACCCGAGCCGGATCAGTTGCATCTGCACGGCACGCGTCAGGTCCATATCCGACATCGGCGGCGGCGGAGCATTCACCATCATCGGGCCGTAGCCAGGCACCATGTTGCCCTTGGCGTACATGCACTGGGCGAACGCATTGTCGTACTGCTGCTGAATGCCGCCCTGCGCACCCGAGCTCCCCAACGCGCCCAGACCAGCGCCGCCCACAGCGCCACTGGCCGCGCCAATGCCGGCGCCCCGGCCGCCACCGATCGCCGCCCCCAGCCCGGCTCCAAGCGCAGTGGTCAGTGCAGCACCGCCAACGGCGCGCATGTTCGCGTTCTGCGCCTGACCGGAAACCGCCTGTTCGGCGAACTGCTTGCACGCGATCTGGTCATACTGGAATGCGTCGAAGGGTTTTCCCGGCCCGGGCATGACCTGCACGGTGGGTCCCATGGGTGTCTGCGCGCAGCCCGAAAGGAGCAGCCCGAGCACGGCCACACCGGTTAATCCCGCACCTGGCAAAGCACGATGTTTCACCGCATAGGTTCCCTGATGTTCGTTCGGTGTTCGATCGTAATAGGTGATCTGCCGGCATCGCAAGCCATCCAGCCTACCGGCTACCGCCGGATTCGCCCGGGGTATTTTCAGCCTCCGGCCTCAAGATTGCCCAAGCTAGTCGGACAGGGTCGTGTCCAAGAGGTGGCACGTTGGCCAGTTGTATAGGCGGCTGCATCACCGCCGTCGGAAAACCATCGAGCCATGGCGTCTGGCCTTGGGATGCCGGCCAGATCAGCACGGCCCCCTTACGGGCCAGAAGGGCCGGCGTGATCCATGGGCTCTTGCGCATATCGGCGTCGATCAACACGGCGGGACCATCGGCGCCATAGAACGCAATGTTGCCGGCAATCCACACGTCGCCTGCCACGATGGACAGTGGCGCCTCGCCCACTACGGCGTGCCAGCGTTGTTCGACCAGACGCGCGAGTTCCGGACCCGGGAATTGCCCACGGGTCGCCCTCGGCATGAGGCGTCCGCCGACGGTCTGCTGTACGACGAACACGATCGAGGTGACAATCATGATGCCCAGCACGGCGGCGTAGAACCGGCGCAGGCCACCGTCGGTCACCGGTCCGATCACCTCCGACATCAGGAACAGCCCGACGAAGCACCACATCGGGTAGCCCCACATGTCCTTGAGGTGCAGTCCGAGAATCAGCGATGCGACAACCGCGAGGGCCGCAGGGGCCCAGGTGATCGTCCACAAGAACGCGCGCTGCTCCGGCGGCAGGTGCGCCGGAGCCAGCACGGCCAGCTTCTCACCTTGGCCGCGCCATGCGAGCAGCGCGAGTGCCAACAGGGCCGCGGCCATGTCGCCGAATTGCGAAACTGAAAAGATCAGCGGATTGACGAAATGGTCGTACCAGTGGGAGGGCCCCGGCGCGCGCTCGAACGGGAACAGCAGCGGCGTGAAGCCGATTCGCCAAAGTCCAAGCAGGTGCGGGAGCAGCAGCAACAACGCGACGCCGAGTGCCAGCCACGGGCCGATGCCATGCCAGAGGCGCCGCAGACGGGGATGCAACAGCGCCAATAGCAGCAAAGGCAGCAGGAACAGCGCGGTCGTGTATTTCCCTAGCATCCCGAGTGCAGCCAGCACACCCAGCCAGATCCACGGCAGGACCTGCCTTTGCTCGGATGGGAAAAAGACGCGATACGCAGCCAGGCCCAGCGCGGCCCATATCGGCAGCAACACCACGTTGTGGTTGAACTCAGGCGTGAAGAACGTGAAATAAACTACGCCTTCTTGAGCAAGAACCGCAGGCAGCGCCCGTTGCGGCCCAAGCATCGCACAGCCGAGGCGCCAGATCGCAAACAGCGATAAAGCCGAAGAGAGCGGACCAGCCAAATACAGCGCGGGCGGCCAGCGGCCGGACAGCACCGCAATCGATTCGACGATCCATGCCGGCAACGGAGGATGCTTGAAATAAACGATTTGCCACTCACGCCCCCAGGCAAGCTGCTCGATCACGTCCAGCGGCAGGTTGTGCTGCAGCAGCGGCGGCAGCAGCGACCACGTGAGGACGTGGAGGATGAGAAAACCCCAGAAAATCGTCGCAGGCGGATATTGCCCAACCAGGGCTCGCGCGTTCAGCCGCATTCAAGATCAGTAGGCTACGCCAGCAGGTAGGCGGAGAGCGAGGAAACGCCGGGAGCTACCGGGGCACCACTCAGCAGTTTGACGATGTCGGTGCGGACAGTCTTTGAGCGGCGGTAGTACTGGTGCGTCGCGTCAATCGGCACCAGGCCGAAGAAATCGTACACCTCGGTGCAATCGACGGAGCGGAATCCCTGCGGCGGGTACGTCTGCTGATTGTTCTTATCTGTCGGGCCGTCGAACCCCAGGCGCTGGTCACGGTTCACAGCACGGCTCAGATCCATCGCGACGTCGCGCCGGCTGGAATAAACCGAGATGCGCTCGGCCAGGTCACGCAGGCCGTACATTCCGGCGTTCGCTATCTGCAGGGTGTTCGCGACTTCATCGGCGGCAGCCAAAATGACGTCGTTATATCTTTCCGTGCCGGCTGGCACGCCGCTGGCGATCGCTGCTGCCAGGGCGTGATTACCCATGCTGTGCGCCAGCAGGAAAGCGCGCTTGTTCGCGCGGCGGGTCTGCTCAACGAGGGCCAGCACATTGGCCAGAAAGGCTGCGAGATGAGGGCCGGACAGGCCCGCCATCTTCTGGTCCTGCTCATAGGCCGAGTCCGGATCGGGCAGGCTTCCCAGCAGGTCGCCACTGGAAGGCCAAGTGAAGGTCACGATGGTTGTGTCGGCCTCCGCTACGCCCGAGTCGGCAAACCAAGCCCTGTTGAACGCGGCACGTTTGATCGCGTCCAGAAAGCTGTTCGCGAAACCGTGGACGAAGACGAGTAGGTTCTTACCGGTGTTTTCCAGTTCGGCCTGCACGGTGCTGGCAAAATTTCCTGGCGATAATCCTGTGATCTGCCCGAGCTGACCGCTGTTCGCGTCGCCAAGATTGATGTTGGTTACGGGAACGACGGCGTAGCTGACCTGGCTCGGATCAGCGACGATGTCGGCGCTGAACCCGCCTGGCGCCTCGGTGTTCGCCTTGCGATTGGTTCCGAAGTAGACAGTGGTATCGACCATCGCTTCCTGTCCCATGCCGACGGTCGGATCGACTCAGAACGGAATCTCGTCGTCCAGGTCGCCGCCCTTCGGGGCATCCCAGGACGGCCCGCTGCTGCGTGACGCTCCCGTCGTGGCGCGCTGCGCCGGCGGACGTTCGCGATAGCCGCCGCTTTCGCCCATCCCGCCCTCTTCGCCGCGATTGCTGTCGAGCAGGACCAGTTCGCCCTTGAAACGGCCAACCACGACCTCCGTGGAGTAGCGCTCCTGCCCCGACTGATCAGTCCATTTCCTGGTCTGGAGCGAACCTTCCACATAGACCTTTCGGCCTTTGCGCAGGAACCTCTCCGCTACATCGCCGATTCGATCATTGAAGATGACGACGCGGTGCCACTCGGTGCGCTCCTTGCGCTCACCGGTTTGCCGATCGTTCCAGGAATCGCTGGTAGCCAGCGTGAGATTAACGATTTTCTGGCCGTCCTGCGTGGTGCGCACCTCCGGATCCTTGCCCAGGTTTCCTACCAGGACCACCTTGTTGACGCTGCCAGCCATCGCCTCGATCCCCCAGCAAAGGAGGCACTCTAGCCCCCGCTTTCACACGCTGCCATCCTGGACGGCCTCGATTAACAGACCTTTCCAAGACCCCAGAAAACTGCCATATAGACTGAGAACATCCCAAGAACAAGCGTAGGACGACGCGGCATGGCCGGCTCCATCCACGTTCGCGGTGCACGCGAGCATAACCTGAAGAACGTGGATGTACAGATCCCACGCGATAAGCTGACGGTCATCACCGGCCTTTCCGGCTCCGGCAAGTCATCGCTGGCATTCGACACCATCTATGCCGAGGGCCAGCGGCGCTACGTCGAGAGCCTGTCCGCCTATGCGCGGCAATTCCTGGAACTGATGGGCAAGCCCGATGTGGACTCGATCGAAGGTCTGTCGCCGGCGATTTCCATCGAGCAGAAGACCACCAGCCGGAATCCTCGCTCCACCGTCGGCACGGTAACCGAAATCCACGACTACATGCGCCTGCTCTGGGCGCGTGTCGGCATCCCCTATTCGCCCGCTACCGGATTGCCAATCGAGGCGCAGACCGTGTCGCAGATGGTCGATCGCGTGATGGCTATGCCGGAAGGGACGCGTCTGCTGCTGCTCGCACCCGTAGTGCGTGACCGCAAGGGCGAGTATCGCAAGGAACTGGCGGAGCTGCAGCGCCGCGGCTTCACCCGCGTGAAGGTGGACGGGACGCTGTATGAAATCGGCGAAGTGCCGTCGCTCAATCGCAAGATAAAGCATGAGATCGAGGCGGTGGTGGATCGCATCGTGGTGCGCGACGGCATCGCACCGCGCTTGGCCGACAGTTTCGAAACCGCGCTTCAACTGTCGGACGGCATTGTCTATGCCGAGAATGCCGACACCGCTGAGCGCACTGTCTTCTCGTCGCGCTTTGCCTGTCCGGTATCCGGCTTCTCGATCGAAGAGATCGAGCCGCGCCTGTTCAGCTTCAATTCGCCGCATGGTGCATGTCCGGCGTGTGACGGTCTGGGCGTCGAGACGTTCTTCGATCCGGCACTGGTCGTGCCCGATGAGCGGCTGTCGCTGAAGGATGGCGCGATCATGCCGTGGACCGGCGCGCAGAGTCCCTACTATGACCAGACGCTGCAAAGTCTGGCGCGGCACTTCAAGGTCACGACCAGCACCCCCTGGCAGGATCTCCCCGCGAAGGTGAGGGATGCGATCCTGAACGGCACAGGCGAGGAGCCGGTGGCGTTCACCTACAAGGACGGCGTGCGTGCCTACACGGTGACCAAGCCGTTCGAAGGCGTGCTGCGGAATCTCCAGCGCCGCTGGCAAGAAACCGACAGCGTGTGGGTGCGCGAGGAACTCTCGCGCTATCAGGCCGAAAAGCCATGTGCGGCGTGCAACGGCGCCCGGCTGAAGCCCCAGGCGTTAGCAGTGCGCGTTGGCGGCAAGAACATTGCCGAGGCCTCCGAGCTTTCGATCCGCGCGGCCTTGTCTTGGTTTAGCACAGTGATCGACATGCTGACGCCGCAGCGGCAGGAGATCGCGCGGCGCATCCTGCGCGAGATCTGCGAGCGTCTGCAGTTCCTGGTGGATGTGGGACTCGATTACCTGACGCTGTCGCGCAGTTCCGCAACCTTGTCAGGCGGCGAAAGCCAGCGCATCCGATTGGCCAGCCAGATCGGTTCCGGGCTGACAGGTGTGCTGTACGTGCTCGATGAACCCTCAATCGGCTTGCACCAGCGCGACAACGAGCGTCTCCTGGGCACCCTTCGCAGGCTGCGTGACCTCGGCAACACCGTTCTTGTTGTCGAGCACGACGAGGAGGCAATCCGGGCGGCTGATCATCTGATTGATATGGGACCAGCCGCTGGTGTCGACGGTGGCCGCGTTGTCGCGGAAGGCACACCGCCGGAGGTATCGGCAAACCCCAAGTCGCTGACCGGCGATTATCTTGCAGGGCGGCGGCGGATCGATGTTCCGGTCATGCGCAGGCCAGTGCAGAAGGATCGCATCCTCCGCGTGGTGAATGCGCGAGGTAACAACCTGAAGTCTATCAACGCGGGTTTCCCGCTTGGCACGTTCACCTGCGTGACTGGCGTGTCGGGTGGCGGCAAATCCACTCTTGTGGTGGACACGCTGTACAAGGCGGCGGCAAGGCGGCTCATGGGGGCTGGCGAAGTGCCAGCACCGCATGACCGAATCGAGGGCCTCGAACTGCTCGACAAGATCATCGACATCGACCAGTCGCCCATCGGCCGGACGCCGCGGTCCAATCCCGCTACCTACACCGACTTGTTTGCCCCGATACGCGACTGGTTCGCCGAACTGCCGGAGTCACGCGCACGCGGCTACAAGCCGGGACGATTCAGCTTCAACGTGAAGGGCGGGCGCTGCGAAGCCTGCCAGGGCGACGGCGTTCTGAAGATCGAGATGCACTTCCTGCCCGATGTTTACGTCACCTGCGACGTGTGCAAGGGCAAGCGCTACAATCGCGAGACGCTGGAGATCAAGTTCCGCGACAAGTCGATCGCCGATGTGCTGGCGATGACAGTCGACGAAGCTGTGCCCTATTTCAGCGCGCAGAGCCGCATTCACGATCGGCTGCGCATCCTGCAACAGGTCGGCCTTGGCTACATCACGCTCGGCCAGCAGGCCACGACACTGTCCGGCGGCGAGGCACAACGGATCAAGCTGTCCAAGGAGCTCGCGCGGCGCGCCACTGGGCGCACGCTGTATATACTCGATGAACCCACCACCGGCCTGCATTTCGAGGACGTACGCAAGCTGCTGGAGGTGCTGCACGCATTGGTCGATCAGGGCAACACGGTCGTGGTGATCGAGCACAACCTGGAAGTGATCAAGACCGCGGACTGGATTATCGATCTCGGCCCGGAAGGCGGCGAGGGTGGCGGACGCATAGTCGCGGAAGGCACGCCAGAGGACATCGTCGACAACCCCGAGAGCCATACCGGGCGTTTCCTGGCGCCTCTGCTGATGCGTGCCACGCGGAAGGCGCGACGACGCGCATAGGCGCTGCCGACATCATAGCTGACGCGAAGGGTGCCTGCGTGGCTTCGGGCGCTCCCATACGACACCGGCGTAGCCCTTCAGCGGCGCCAGCGTCTTTCCGGTATAGGCCCATTCGCACATCTCTTCGATGTGCAGGTGATAGCGCGGTTCACGGCCGGTGCGGGTCGAGAAGAGTGCGCGTGGAATATTGACCATGTGCAGCGAGCGCCGGCGCTCATACAGCAGTGGTGTGCCGCAGCGGGAGCAGAATGTCCGCGTCGCGTTCGTCGCGGCCTCCACGAAGCGGGTCACGTTGTTCGCGCCCTTGGCGATACGGACATTCTTGCGCCAGCAGCCGACATAGGTCGCATAGGCAGCGCCATGAGCGCGGCGACTGGCCTCGGAGTGGTCATGCCAGGCCCAGAAGGCAGGAAAACCTATCTCGATCTCTACGGCGCCACACAGACAACGGCCACAGACACGCCGGCCTGACGAAGCGTCAGACTGTCCTCGCCTGTTCGGCTTCGCTCTCATCATCGCCGCTCCTGCACTCAAACGCGTCCGGTCATAGCGGCTGCCACCACCGCCAGCCGATCCCCGAGGCCTCGCTGTACCGGGTTGAAAGGAACGCGCTTCAGATCGCGCCGCGCAAGCACCGCCGGCAATGCAGCCGCGATCGCCTGCCGCGGCAGCCGGCGTGACGGGGCCTGGGCAAGCAGGCTTTGCCCCTCCAGCGCGAGACGCCGAAGCACCGAAAGCACCGGTTCAGCATCCGGCGCTGCGATGACTGCCTCAGGCGATAGGCCGTGCTCCGCCAGCACGTCCAGCGGCAGTAGGCAGCGACCCTGCTGAGCCGTGGCCGTCACGCTGCGCAGCACGCCGGCGACCCCGTAGGCAGCACCGAGTGGCCGCAGCCGCTCCGGGTCATGCGCGCCCAGCAGGTATGCCGCAGCGACTGCGAGCCCGCCGGCGGTGCCAAGGAGATAGTCCAGCCACGCCGGCAAAGTCTCGATCGCCGGCTCCGCTTCGGCTTCGCGTGCCGTGATGATTGCCATCAAATCATCCCGCCGCAGTTCACCCGCCTGGATCGCGGTACTCAGCGGTTCGGCGATCCCGTGCCGCCGCCGCGCACCCTCCACCACCTCCCGCCACCATTGCAGACGGATCAGCGCCAGCGGAGGCTCCGAAACCACTTCGCGCGCCCGCGCCAACTCGTGGTTGAACGCGTACAGCGTGAGCAGAGCATCGCGTTTCTCAGGCGGAGCAAACAGTGCGGTCAGGAACCGGTCAGGATCATGCCGGCGCACAATCTCGCCTATCGCCTCATTCATGCGCCGGAGGTGGCATCGGCGGCCAACCCGTGCCAGCTTGACGCGTTCCAGCACGGGTCATAGCTAGAGGCCACTCCTGTCGAACGGTATCGCTTTACTGCAACCAGCGGAGGACGCTCCATGGCATTCGAACTTCCCCCCCTCCCCTATCCCAAGAACGCCCTCGCGCAAAAAGGGATGGGTGAAGAGACTCTCGACCTGCATCACGGCAAGCACCATCAGGCTTATGTCACCGCGCTGAACGGCTTCGTGGAGAAGGATCCCTCATTGCAGGGCAAGTCTCTCGAAGAGATCGTGACGATGACATACAACAAGCCCGACAAGGCGCCCGTGTTCAACAACGCCGGTCAGCACTGGAATCACATCCTCTTCTGGGAGTGCATGAGCCCGAATGGCGGCCGCATCCCAGGCACCCTGGAGAAGAAGATCAACGAGGATCTCGGCGGCGTCGCGCAGTTCAAGGACGCCTTCAAGGCGGCGGGGGTCAGCCAGTTCGGCTCTGGCTGGGCGTGGCTTGTCGTCGGCAAGGACGGCAAGCTGAAGATCACAAAGACGCCGAATGGCGTGAACCCGCTCGCGACCGGGGAAGGCAAGGCGCTGCTCGGCTGTGACGTGTGGGAGCACAGCTATTACCTGGATTTCCGCAACAGGCGTCCTGACTATCTGCAGAACTGGTTGGACAACCTGGCGAACTACGAACACGCCGAAGCGCAGTTCAAGTCGGCGTAACCTCAATCTGTCCACCGACGAAGCAATCCAGCCCCCTGGATCGCTTCGTCGGTGCCACTCCTCGAGAAGAGGATCTAACTTGCCTTCGCCGGCTTCGAATCATTCGCCGCAGTCGGCCGCACCACACTGGAGATCGTTTCGCGCAGCACCGTCACGCGAATGTTGGGCGCGATCTCGACCTCGATCTCGTTTGAGGGCACCTGCTTTCCGTCCTTGTCGGACACCATGGGCACGCGCTGCACGGTCCCAATAATACCACCGCCGGTCACCACGCGGTCACCTCGTTTCAATGCCGACAGCATCTGGCGCATCTCCTTCTGCTTCTGCTGCTGCGGACGGATGAGCAGGAAGTAGAAGACGACAAAGATCAGAATCAGCGGCAGGAACTGCGTCGCGCTGCCGAGCATGCCGGTGGCGTCCTGCGCATAGGCGGGGGAAATGAGCATCGGCACGGTTCCTGGGTTGCCTGGATTGGGGCGGGACCATAGTTTGCGCCCCCTTCCCGTCAAGCTTCCCGGACCTGAATGGATGGACCAGCGCCTGATCGAATTGGCTAACCGCATTGCCGAGGCGCTGGACCGCCTGGCCCCGCCACCCCGCGAGGCAGTGGACCTGGCGGTGGCCGATGCCTTCGTCTGGCATCCCTCGCCGCCGCATCTTGCGCCCGTGAGCAAGGTTTCCCGCGTGGATATTGCGCTGCTGCAAGGCGTGGAGCGGCAGAAACAGATCCTGCTCGACAATACGTTGCGCTTCGCGCGCGGCCTGCCGGCGAACAACGCGATGCTTTGGGGCGCGCGGGGGATGGGCAAGTCGTCCTTGGTCAAGGCCGTGCATGCCGTCGCGAATGAACAGATGCCCGGTTGCCTCGTCCTGGTGGAGATCCATCGGGAGGATGTCCGTTCGCTGCCGGATCTGCTCAACGTGCTTCGCGGCAAGCCTCGCCGCTGCCTGATACTGTGCGACGATTTGTCCTTTGAGCGCGAGGACTCCGACTACAAGGCGCTGAAGTCGATCCTGGAAGGCGGTATCGAGGGCCGCCCGGACAACGTGCTGTTCTACGCCACGTCGAACCGGCGCCACCTGATGCCGCGCTACATGATCGAGAACGAGCGCTCCACCGCGATCAATCCGTCGGAGGCAATTGAAGAGAAGGTCTCGCTGTCCGACCGGTTCGGTCTGTGGCTTGGCTTCCACAACTGCGACCAGGACGCTTTCTTCGCGATGGTGGACGGATACGCGGCCAGCATGAAGCTGCCGATAGTAACCGAGGCGCTGCACGCCGAGGCGATCGAATGGTCGATGACCCGCGGTTCGCGTTCCGGCCGTGTAGCGTGGCAGTTCATCCAGGATCTGGCTGGCCGGCTGGGGGTGAAGGCCGGCTGAAACGGTGGATTTTCCTTTCCGAATCGTACAGGCGGTGGTTAGCCTTGACATCCGGCAAGCGAGAAGGAGCCCGCCATGTCGGATTTCCTGTCCTTTGATACCTTCATCACGCCTCGCATCATCCGCGTTGTCTTTGCCCTCGGCCTGCTGCTGATCGCGATCGTCACACTGATCCGCATCGTCATCGGCATCTGGGAGCTGAGCATTCTCGGCGGGATTATCCTGCCGCTCATCGGCGCCTGCGTCGTCGCGCTGCTGTGGCGGATCTACTGCGAGCTGATCCTGGTGTTCTTCGACATGCGCGAGAAGCTTGCGGAGATCGCGGCGCGTCCACGCGTCTAGCCGCCCAGCTTCTCCAGCGCTGACCAGTCGAACGCGACGCCGTGGCCAGGACGATCTGGCGCGGTCGCTTTGCCGTCACGAATCACCAGCGGTTCAGCGATGTAGCGATCCAGCCCGAAGCCGTGCACTTCGAGATACGATCGGTTCGGTGCCGCGGCGAGCAGGTGCACCGTCAGGTCATGCACGCCATGTGAGGTGAGCGGCAGGTTGTACGCCTCGGCCAGATGCGCGACTTTCATGAACACGGTAATGCCGCCGCAATTTGTCACGTCTGGTTCCGGAAACGTCACGCCGCCGGCTTCGATCATCGCCTTGAACTCGTGCAGCGTGTGCAGATTTTCGCCGGTGGCTATTGGCAATCCGCCGTCGCGCACGATGCGAGCGTGACCGGCGATATCATCGGGTATCGTCGGTTCCTCGAGCCACACCAGATTGCTTTCCTGGAATGCGCGCGCGGCGCGGATGGCTTCATCCACGCTCCATTTCATGTTGGCGTCGGCCATCAGCGGGAAGTCCGGCCCGAGATGCGCGCGCATGGCACGCACGCGCTCCACATCTTCCGATAGGCGAGCACGGCCGACTTTCATCTTGATCGCACGGAAACCCTTGGCGAGGTTGTCGTCGGTCTGGCGCAGCAGCGCATCAAGCGGAAAGTCCAGGTCGATGCCGCCCGCATAGCACGGCACCGCTGGATCAAAGCCGCCGAGCAGACGCCAGAGCGGCGTGTTGAACCGCCGCGCTTTCAGGTCCCAAAGGGCGATATCGCAAGCTGAGACGGCGAGGCTTACCGAACCCCCACGGCCGCCATAGTGCAGCCGCCACCACATGTTCTGCCACAGCGCCTCGATGGCGTCGGCATCCGCGCCGAGTAGCACCGGACGCAGACCCTGGTCGATCAGCGCGTGCACCGCCGCGCCACCCGCACCGACCGTGTAGGTGTAGCCGACGCCCTCCGCTCCATCCGCATCGCGCAGCCGGACCGTGATCAGTTCGAAATGCGTGATCGTGCCGTGCGTGGAATCTGACAGCGCGACGGGCAATGCAATGCGGTAAAGGCCGGCATCCAGGGACGTGATGTTCATGGCCGAGAGATCCGCTCAACGCTGCCGCTGTTGCCACCCATGTAGGGCCACAGCACCTCGGGTACCAGGATCGAGCCATCCGCTTGCTGATGGTTTTCCATCACGCCAATCAGCGCGCGGCCCACGGCGATGCCGGACCCGTTCAAGGTATGGACGTGCGCGACTGTCTTGCCGTCGGCGGAGCGGAAACGCGCATTCATGCGGCGTGCCTGGAAATCGCGGCAATTCGAACAGGAGCTGATCTCGCGCCAAGCCTGCTGACCTGGCAACCAAACCTCCAGGTCGTACGTCTTGGCCGCGCCGAACCCCGTATCGCCCGATGACAGCACGACGCGCCGGTATGGTACTTCGAGCAGTGTCAACACGCGCTCCGCACAGCGCGTCATTCGCTCGTGCTCCTCGGCGCTCTGCTCGGGGTGTGTAATCGACACCATCTCGACCTTGCGGAACTGATGCTGGCGCAGCATGCCACGCGTATCGCGCCCCGCGGCTCCCGCTTCCGAGCGATAGCAGTCGGTCAACGCGGTCAATCTGATCGGCAGCGTCTTCTCAGCAACGATATCGCCGGCGACCGTATTGGTCAGCGGCACCTCTGCCGTTGGAATCAGCCAGCGTCCGTCGGTGGTGCGAAAATTGTCCTCGGCGAATTTTGGCAACTGCCCAGTGCCGTACAGCGTCGCGTCATTGACCAGAGAGGGCACCACCATCTCGGTGTAGCCATGCTCGCGCGTATGCAGGTCGAGCATGAATTGGCCAAGTGCGCGCTCCAGCCGCGCGAGCGGACCGCGGAGCACGACAAAGCGCGCGCCGGCGAGCTTCGCCGCAGTGGCGAAGTCCATCATGCCCAGCGCCTCACCCAGCTCGAAATGCTGCTTCGGTTGAAAGCCGAGATCGCGCGGCTCGCCGCGCTGGTGCAGCACGACATTGGCGCTTTCATCCGGACCATTCGGCACATCCGGGTCGAGAATATTGGGTAAGCCCTCAAGCACGCGCTTGATGGCCTCCTCCAACTCGCCTGCCCGCTTCTCCAGCGCCTCTGTCTCACTGCGCAACGACGTGGCCTCGGTTTCCAGTGCCGCGGTGTCGGCACCGCTGCGCTTGCCCTGACCGATCTCGCGCGCCAGCGCGTTCCGACGCGCCTGCTTCTCCTGCAGTGCCGTCAGCGCCGCGCGCCGTTCCGCATCCTTCGCGAGTATTTCCGGCGATGCGGGCGGCAGTCCGCGCCGCGCCAGCGCAGCATCAAACCCGGCGGGGTCAGCACGGATGGCGCGGATGTCATGCATCGGGTCGCATCTCTCCTTTCGGCTATACCTCGACCGGCTTCGGCTCCACCATCTTCGCCGCCACGATGGAGATTTCGTAAAGCGCGATCAGCGGCAGCGCCAATCCGGTCTGCGTGATGACATCGGGTGGGGCCAGGATCGCGGCGATGACGAACATGCCGACATACGCATAGCGGCGGAAGCGCTTCAGCCCTTTCGACGAGATGATTCCCACCTTCGCCAGCAGCGTCAGCAGCACCGGCAGCTCGAAGGTGATGCCGAACGCGAAAATGAGCTTCATCACCAGATCCAGATACTCCGACACGCGCGGTAACAGCTCGATCGGAACGCCGCCACCGCCAGTGGGATCCTGGAAACTGGCGAAGAACCGCCAGGCGAACGGGAACACGAAGTAGTAGGCCAGCGCCGCACCGAGGATGAACAGCACCGGCGTCGCTGCCAGGAATGGCAGCAGTGCCCGCTTCTCGCTGCGATAAAGACCGGGCGCGACGAACAACCAGATCTGGTTCGCGATGATCGGGAACGAGATGAACGCACCGGCAAAGAACGCGACCTTGATGCGCGTAAAGAACGCCTCGTAGAGCTGTGTGTAGATCAGATGCGGGTCAGGATTGCCCATCTCGCGCAGCACGTTTGCCAGCGGTTCGGCGAGGAAGAAGTAGATGCGGCTCGAGAAGTAATACGACCCCATGAAGCAGAGCGCGAAGGCGACGACCGACCACATGAGCCGCCGCCGCAGCTCCATCAGGTGATCGAGCAGCGGCATCGGCTTGTCGTTGATTGGATCGTCTTCGATATCAGCCATGGCGTTGCCGTACGACATCAGGCGGGATGAATGCCGGCGCCTCTGCGTCGGACACGGTGTTGTCCGACGCCGCACGAACCACGTTCGGCGGCACGAATGCCGGGGCCTGCGGCGTGCAGGTGGGCGGCACGACGGTCGGCTCCTCCGGAGGAGGAGCGATCTCGGCAACCGCCGGCTCGCTGATCGCAATCTCCTCGACCGACGTTGCCGCTACCGCAGTGGCCGTCGGCTCAAGTGGATTGGACGCAAACGTCGAGCGGATCGAGCCATCGGCATCAATCGTCTTTTCGATCTCACCCTTGATGTCGAAATTGCGAATTTCGTTGATCGACGAACGGATTTCACTCAAGTCGGCATCGCGCACCATCTCATCGACGTGCGTTTGGAACTCAGCGGCCATGCGCCGCGCCTTCTTGATCCAGCCGGTCACGGTGCGGATTGCGACCGGCATGTCCTTCGGCCCGATCGCAATCAATGCGACCACGGCAATCAGGGCAATTTCCGACCAGGCGAAATCAAACATGGAGTCAGTTAGCAGTGGTCAGTGGTCACTGGCCAGTGGCTCAGATGGGGGTTCTGACTCGTCCTGACCACTGCTCACCGGTTCGCTGACTACGGGAAGCGGTTCGAGCAGCAGGTCTTCGCGCCGCGGCAGTTCGCGCAAGTCCTTCAGGCCAAACTGCGCCAAAAACTGCGGTGTGGTGCCCCAGAGCGTCGGGCGGCCCGGGCTTTCCCGGCGCCCCTTCGGCGCGATGAGGTTTGCCTCCAGCAGCGCGTCCAGCGTCTGCTGCGACAGGCTTGTGCCGCGGATCTCCTCGATCTCTGGCCGGGTGACCGGCTGGTGGTACGCGATGATCGCCAGCGTCTCCATGGCCACGCGCGGCAGGCGGCGGGGGACTTCGATCACTTTGCGCAGCAGCGGTGCCAGGTCGGGCGCAGTGCGGAACTGCACACCGCCACCCACCTCGACCAGTTCGACACCACGGCCGGCATAGCGTTCGCGCAATGCGGCAATCACGGCGTCCGCGTCCATGTCCTCCGGCAGGAGCTGCGACAGTGCGCGTGCACTCGTCGGACCAGCGCCGGAGAACACCAGCGCCTCGGCCAGCCGCAGGGCTTCTTCTTCGGTCATGCGCCCTCCTCTCGCACGTTTGGGGCACGACGCACCAGGATGGGCCCGAATGCATGCTCCTGCCGCAGGCGCACGGCTCCTTCGCGCGCCATCTCCAGGCCGGCAAGCAAAGTGCTCGCCAGCGCGGCACGCCGCTGCAAAGGGCCGCCAAGCGACTCAGGGAGGAACCGGTCCAGGCTGGTCCAGTCCGGCAGGCTGCCCAGAAGAGCGCCCAGCCGGTGCAGCGCGTCCTTGACGCTCCACAGCGTCACCGGCCGCGGCTGGTAGCGGGTGGGCCGCACTCGCCGCCGCATCGCAAGAAGGTAGGCGCGCACCAGCGAAGCCAGGTCCAGCGCCAGCCGGGAGCGGTCGATTTCGGTGTGATCTTCGGGGGCACCACGCGCGAACACTTCATGGCCCAGCTGCGGGCGGGCCGACAACCACTGCGCGGCCGCTCGGATTGCCGAGAGGTCCCGCAACCGTGCCGCCAGTGCGTCCGCTGCCTGCTCGCCTTCCTCGGCTTCCGCACCTTCCGGCAGTAGCAGGCGAGACTTCAGCCAGGTCAGCCACGCCGCCATAACCAGCCAGTCCGCCGCCAGCTCCAGCCGAACGCGGCGCGCACCCTCGATGACCTCCAGGAACTGCTCCACCAAGGCCAGGATGGAAATCTTGGCGAGATCGACCTTTTGTGCGCGGGCCAGGTCGAGCAGCAGATCGAGAGGACCTTCGAATCCCTCGAGGCGCAGGACCAGGCTGTCGGCCTCAGATCCGGACATCGGCTCCGCCAATGTCGTGACCCGCCAGACGCAGCAGCAGATTGATTGCCCAAGGCACGACGGTATTAAGCGCTTCGCCGAATGGGTCGAAACCAGGGATCAGGTGAGGCAACAGGAATACGACCAGGATCACCAACAGGATGCCGTAACGCTCCAAACCGGCCCACATCCTCGCCAACCCCAAAGGCAGCACACCGACGGCGATCCGCCCGCCGTCCAGCGGTGGTATCGGCAGCAGGTTGAACAGGCCAAGCACCAGATTGGTCAGCATGAAGTAGAACAGGAACAAGCCGACCAGCGGCTCCTGCGCGACGGCTGACTCAAGGTAATCGGCGCCGCTGTCGGCCGCGGGCACGGGCAGCAGCAACGCCGCAACCCAGGCCAGGAAGAAGTTCATCGCGGGTCCGGCCATCGCGACCAAGGCCATGCCTCGCCGCGGGTCGCGGAACTTGTACGCGGATACCGGCACAGGTTTGGCCCAGCCGAACATGAAGACCACGCGGTGGATCGTCAGCAGTTGGAAGATCAGCAGGAAGCCTGGCAGCAGAATGGTTCCCACCTTGTCCACGTGCCGCAGCGGATTGAGCGACAGCCGTCCCGCACGCCGCGCCGTATCATCTCCAAGGGCAAGCGCCGCGTAGCCATGAGCGGCTTCATGCAGGGTGATCGCCAGGATCGCGGGGATCACCGCCAGAGCAAGCTGAAGGAGCATATCGATCACGCCAGGAGCCGATCCCGCTCGGCTGCCAGTGCATTCCCATCCAGTACGAGCCGTCGCCGAAGAGCAAGGCTACTGGCGGCGCACATCCGTCGGATGACGGCTTCAGTCAGCGGCGGACAGGTGCGCAGCAATTCGGCCGTCGGCGCGAACTCGCCGCTGCAATACAGCGCGATATCGCAACCAGCCGCCAACGACCGCCGCGCCAGATCGGCGGGCGAGCCGGTCAGCGCCTTCATCGCCAGGTCGTCAGTCACCAGAACTCCTTCAAAGCCTATCCGCGCGCGTATGATCGCCTTGATCACAGTCGGCGACAACGTCGCTGGCAGCACAGGGTCCCACGCGGGATAGACGATGTGGGCGGACATGGCCCAGGGGATGTCGGCATTCAAGGCAAACGGCAGCAGATCGGAATCGAGATCGTTCGCTTCGACCCGAGGCAGCGCCAGATGGCTATCCACGCGTGCCCGCCCATGACCCGGTGCGTGCTTGGCAACTGGCTGGATGCCGGCCGCGAGCAGGCCTGCTGCGAGCGCGCGTCCCAAACGGGCAACCATAGTGGGCTCCTGCGCCAGCGCTCGATCGCCGATCACCGCATGCGCGCCGGGGATCGCGAGGTCCAGCACAGGCGCGGCTACGACGTCGAAACCGGCGGTGGAGCAGTCAATTCCAATCAGTGCGCCTGTCAGCCAAGCCGCGCGTAACCCGCGCAGGGCCGCGGCTGGCGGATGTGCGCGCCAGTGCGGCGGCCGCAGACGCGCCACACGGCCGCCCTCCTGATCGACCATCAGGACCGCGCCGTCTGGTAATACGCCGCGCAGTTCCATCACCAGCGTTCGAAGCTGTTCCGGAGATTCGATGTTCCGCGCGAACAGAATCGCCCCGGCTGGAGGATGCGCGCGGAATAGACCGGCTTCTTCGGCCGACAGCGCCGGTCCGGCGATGCCGACGATCGCGGCCTTCAGAAGTCGGCCACCGAGCAGCCGGCGCCCTTGGCGCGGACGCGCTCGCAGAACTGCGTGGCTTGGGCGACGTCATTGAAGCCGCCCGTCCGCACGCGCCATAAGGTCTGACCATCGCGCTCCGTCTTGCTGAACGCAGGATGGTGCTGGCCGAGCAGATCAGGCATCCGTTTGCTCAGCCTCTCCCACTCCGACTTCGCGGCATCCTCGGAGCGCACGGCGGCGAGCTGCACCAGAACGCCCTTGGCTCCTGCCTGAGCAGGACGCTCCGGAACTGAACTGGTAGCGGCTGGAACCGTAGCCGCGTGTTTTTCCGGGACAGCGACTGGCTTTGGGAGGGTGGCGGGCTTGGCGGCCGCCGGTGACGCAGCCGGCGTGGCAACTGGGGCAACTGGGGCAACTGGCGCAACGGCGACAGGCGATGGAGGTGGCGGATTGCGCAGCGCCTGAGGTGCGGGTGCCTCGGGAGGAGGCGCCAGCTTGCCGTCCTTGCTTTCGAAACCGCCAGACAGGATGTCCTCATTCGCGCCGGCAACCTGCATACCGCCTGGATTGTCGGGCTTGACGCGCACTGGACGACTGTCGGCCTGGATGACCGGCACCACTGAACTCCGGT
>CAYRTL010000062.1:0-6763 GCA_964427005.1 uncultured Acetobacteraceae bacterium | reverse complement strand
TTGACGCGCACTGGACGACTGTCGGCCTGGATGACCGGCACCACTGAACTCCGGTGGCCGATCAGCGTCCATCCCCCGATGACGGCGACCAGGGTACCACCCAACCCGCAGGCGATCAGCGCGAGGCGCCGCGTGCCGGGGTCCATCCCGCGCGAATGCCTGGGAACGCGGTAGGTCGGACTCGGGATGCTCATATCGTCTGACACGGGACCTGCTTTCGCTGAATCAGCGCATTTCCTCGACGGGCTCCACGCCCATCACTGCGAGACCAGACCGAATGACCACCGCCGTCGCCGCCACCAATGCCAACCTGGCCAGCGTCTCCGCCGGCCGGTCGGGCTGCAGGAATCGAAGCGTGGCATCGTCCTTGCCTCGGTTCCACAGCATATGAAAATCAGCCGCCAAGTCATAGAGAAAAAACGCGATTCGATGTGGCTCACGCGCCTGTGAGGCGCTCTCCACGGTGCGTGGCCACTGCGCCAGACGACGGATCAGCGCCAGTTCCGCGTCCGCGGTAAGGCTGGTCAGCGCCACTTCGGCGAGGGCCGTATCCGCGACCTGTTCCTCCCCGAACATCTCGACGGCAGCCCGCAGCACCGATCGGCAGCGAGCGTGCGCGTACTGGACGTAGAACACCGGGTTGTCGCGGGTCTGCGCCACCGCCTGGTCGAGATCGAATTCCATCTGGGCATCGGCCTTGCGCGTCAGCATCGTGAAGCGCACCGCATCCTTGCCCACCTCATCCAACAGGTCGCGCAAGGTCACGTATGTGCCGGCCCGCTTCGACATGCGCACTGGCTCACCGCCGCGCACCACATGCACGATCTGGCAGAGCACCGCCGCGAATTCGACGTTCCTGTTGCCCGACAGCGCTTTCACCGCGGCATTCATCCGTTTGACGTAGCCGCCGTGATCGGCGCCGAGTACGTCGATCAGCACATCGTAGCCACGGTTCACCTTGTCCGCGTGATACGCGATGTCGTTGGCGAAATACGTGTTTGAGCCGTCGGACTTGCGCAGCGGCCGATCGACATCGTCACCGAACTGCGTTGAACGGAACAGCGTCTGCGGACGCGGCTCCCAGTCGTCTGGTGTCTTGCCCTTCGGCGGGTCAAGCACACCCTCGTAAATCAGTCCTTGGGTTTGCAGCCAATCGATCGCGTCGTCCACTGCGCCGCTTTCGATCATCGCGCGCTCGGAGCCGAACACGTCCTGATCGACACCAAGCAGATGCAGGTCTTCGCGGATCTCCTGCATCATGGCCTCGATCGTGAAGTCGCGCACGATGTCGAGCCAGACTTCGGGTGCAGCGATATCACCATCCGGCTGCGCGAGCGATGTGCCGTACAGTTCGGCAAGACGTTGGCCGATCGGGATCAGATACTCGCCGCGATATTGCAAACCGCCGGGCACTTCGTCGGAAAAATCCGCTTCGCTGAGCGGCGTTCCAATGGCTTGCAGATAACGCCAATACGCAGCCCAGGCGAGCGCGGTCACCTGCGCGCCAGCATCATTGATGTAGTATTCCTTGGTTACGTCATAGCCGGCCTTGGCCAGTAGATTGGCCAGCGCATCTCCCACCACGGCGCCGCGGCAATGGCCGATATGCATAGGCCCTGTGGGATTGGCGGACACATACTCGACGTTGACGCGCGTGCCGTTACCGATCGCACTGTCGCCGTACGCTTCTCCGGCGCGAAGGATGTCGGGCAGCACGTTATGAAAGGCGATGGCGTCCAGGCGCATATTGATGAAACCTGGACCTGCGACATCAACACCGATCAATCGTGGGTCCTGCCGCAGCTTTTCCGCGATCACTGATGCAAGCTCGCGAGGGTTCTTACGCGCATGCGTGGCAACGACCATCGCAGCGTTCGTCGTCATGTCGCCGTGTGAGGGATCACGCGGTGGCCCGACGGTAATCCGCGCCTTGATGTCGTCATTCAAAGCAAGCGAGCTTGGCAGCGCGCCAATAACTGTGTCGCGCATCTGCGAATAAATGTCCGCGGTCATGCTGTTAGACCCCAACCGTCATCCACTCACCGACAGATCAGTGAGCCGCCGATGCTCGTCCATCGCATAGCGATCCGTCATGCCTGCAATGTAGTCGCCAACGACGCTGGCCGCACGCTGCGTACCCGCCTCCCCTGCCCGCGCGCGCCAGTCGTCAGGCAGCAGCGACGTATCCGAATGTAGCAGGCGGAACAGTTCAGACGTCAGCACTCTTGCCTTCGTCGTCATTCGATTGACCCGCCAGTGTCGATACATTCGTGCATTCAGAAAATCCTTGATGACCTGGTTCGCTTCGGCAATCGGCGGGCTGAAGGCCACGACCTTCTGCTTCGCCTTGCGCACCGTATCCGCATCGCGCGGCGCAAGTTTGTCCAACCGCCGGCGCGTCTCCGTGATCAGGTCGGTCACCATCACGTCGATCACCCGCCGTATCGTCTCGTGCCGCAACCGAGGCGGCGGCACATCCAGGCTGGACAGCCGCGCTGCGGACAGCGCCTCGCCAACGACAGGGAGATGGGCAATGTCATCCGGTCCGAACAGCCGTGCCCGGAGTCCGTCGTCCAGATCGTGACTGTGATAGGCGACGTCGTCCGCCAATGCCGCAACCTGTGCCTCCGCGCTGGCATGCGTGCTCAGCTCAAGCCGGTGCCGATCGTTGTATTCCGCGATGTAGGGCGGCGGATTGCGCAGCGGGCCATTGTGCTTGGCCAGGCCCTCCAGCGTCTCCCAGGTCAGGTTCAGCCCGTCCCAGCCGGCGTAGCGGCTTTCCAGCAGCGTCACCACACGCAGACTCTGCGCGTTGTGATCAAATCCGCCGTACGGCTTCATCGCCAGATTCAGCGCCTCCTCGCCTGCATGTCCGAATGGCGGATGGCCGAGGTCGTGCGCCAGGGCCAGAGCCTCGGTCAGGTCCTCATCCAGGCCGAGTTCTCGGGCGATCGAACGGGCGATCTGCGCCACTTCAATGGAATGCGTCAGGCGCGTGCGGAAGAAGTCGCCCTCGTGATTTACGAAAACCTGGGTCTTGTATTGCAGCTTGCGAAAGGCAGACGAGTGGATGATGCGGTCCCGATCCCGCTGGAATGGCGAGCGTGTGGGCGATTCCGGCTCGAGATGCAGCCGCCCTCGCGAGGAGACGGCATGCACGGCATACGCCGCCAGGTTGGCACCACGCGTCATCGTCAGGGGGCTTACACCCCCCGGCTGACGGCTTCAATTCCGCGCCGGGGCGCCCTATCTTGTCAACCATGGAACAGTTCGCGCTGACCGAGCGGGCAGCTGCCCGTATTGCCGAAATCGTCGCCGCCCAGGGGCGTCAGGCCGCACTGCGCGTCGCCGTGCTGGCCGGGGGATGCAGCGGCTTCCAGTATCGCTTTGAGCTGGAGGAGACCCAGCAGGAAGACGACCTCGTCATAGAACGTGCTGGAGCGAAGGTGCTGGTGGACCCGGCGAGCCTGGACCTGCTGGCCGGCTCCGAACTCGACTACACAGACGAGTTGATGGGCAGCCACTTCGCTGTGCGCAACCCCAATGCCAAGTCCGCCTGCGGGTGCGGAACCAGCTTTTCCATTGATTAACCTGCGGGCGCGTATGAGGGCGAATGCCCTCGTACTTCGACACATTCGGTATGCCGGATATGTCGATCCACATGATGAACCGGCTGCGCCAGCGCGGCAGTCGCGCTTGCAAAGGCGGTTCATGGTGCCGGGGGCCCGATGCCAATGTTTCTATTGCCTGGAGACATTCCATGCGGAACAGGTCACCCGATGGATTGACGATGGGCAGACGGCGCTCTGTCCAAAATGCGGCATTGATGCGGTTCTGCCCGCTGGTGCGACTCACATCTCCGACGCGCTGATCCGGAAGTTACAGTCGATCTACTTCGGCACGTCCCGAAAATACACCGAAGGTGAGTGGCGCAACGCTCTCGCTCATGGGCCGAAGATGGCGGCAGACGGTGCATGAAAATCGCGACCTGGAACGTCAATTCGATCCGGCAGAGGGAGCGGAACGTCGCCCGTTGGCTCGAGCAATGCCAGCCGGACATCCTGCTGCTGCAGGAGATCAAGTGCGAAGCGCCAGCGTTTCCCACCCTCACCTATCACGGGCTCGGCTATAGGGCCGAGGCAGTCGGCCAGAAGGCTTATAACGGCGTGGCCGTGCTCTCGCGCGTGCCGTTTACGGTCAATTACCGCGCCCTTCCCGGCCTGCCCGCGGACGATGTCCAGTCGCGCTACATCGAGGTAGAGGCCGAGGGTGTTACCATCGCTGGCATTTATCTCCCCAACGGAAATTCCGGAGGGGATGCGGGCTTCGCCTACAAGCTGGCGTGGCTCGATCGGCTTGCTCAACGCTCCGAATCGTTGTTGGCGGACGACAAGCCGCTGGTGATCGCTGGCGACTTCAATGTCTGCCCTGGCGATGATGACTGGGCGCCAGGCTCATTGTCGGCCAGGGACGCGCTGGTGCGGCCAGAGAGCCGAGCCCGCTTTCGACGCCTGATCTGGAACGGGCTGACCGACGCGGTGCGGGCGGTGCATCCGCATGGCGCAATTTACACCTTCTGGGATTATCAGGCTGGCGCCTGGCAGCGCGACTGCGGCCTGCGCATCGACCACGTGCTGTTGTCGCCTACCCTGGCGGAGAGACTGGTCGCCGCTGCCCCTGACCGGGAGGAGCGGGGCCAGGCGCAGCCGTCAGATCATGTGCCCGTAGTCGTGGAGTTGCGCTGAGCGGCCTCCCCCTCGAGCTCGACCCTGGGGTCAGCCCCAGTGCGCCGGGATCCAAACGTAGCGGTAGCCGTTCCAGTGCCAGTGTCCGGGCACCCAGTGGCCATAGCGGGGGCCGCCGTTGACGTAATGGCCGCCGTTCCAGACATAGCGATAACCGTTCCAGTGCCAGTGCCCGGGTTGCCAGTAATAGCCCGAGCGAGGCGGCGGGACCGGTTCATATCGAGGCTCTGGCACCGCCCCATAGGGTATCGGTGGCTGGGCAAACGCTGAGCCAACGCCGAAACCCAGCAGCACAAGCGCCGCTCCGGCGGTGATCAATCGCTTCATCAACTCGAGCTCCTCAAACGGCAAGTTGCCGTGCGCTGCCCCGACTCGTTAATTATGCGGTTTCGAATCGGTTTAAGTCCAGCGGGGCTGTCCTGATCAGATGTCCGCGTAGCAGTGGGTCTCTGACGCCGCACCCGGATGCGTCACCGCCCCGAGATACGCCGGGCCCACGAGTTGCGAGTACTTCCAGATTGCGCCGGAATTGTAGTCGGTTTTGCGCGGTTTCCACGCAGCGCGCCGCGCGGCCAGTTCGCCTTCAGACAGAGCCACATCGATCGTTCCCTTCTCCGCGTCGATGACGATCTTGTCGCCATTGCGCAGCAGCGCGATCGGGCCACCGACCGCGGCCTCGGGCCCCACGTGGCCGATACAGAAGCCACGGGTCGCGCCTGAGAAGCGGCCATCGGTGATCAGCGCCACCTGCTCGCCCATGCCCTGGCCATAGATCGCGCTGGTGGTGGACAGCATTTCGCGCATGCCGGGACCGCCCTTCGGACCTTCGTAACGGATGATGATCACGTCGCCGGCCTTGTAGGCGCGATTCTGCACCGCCTCGAACGCCTCCTCCTCGGAATCGAAGCACAGCGCCGTGCCTTCGAAGCGAAGCTTGTGCATGCCGGCGACCTTCACGATCGCGCCTTCGGGCGCCAGGTTACCGCGCAAGCCGACTACGCCGCCGGTAGGCGAGATCGCCTTTGACACCGGATAGATGACGTCCTGATCGGTCGGGAACACCACGTCCTTCAGGTTCTCGGCCAACGTCTTGCCGGTAACGGTGATGCAGTCACCGTGCAGCAGGCCGGCATCCAGCAGCGCCTTCAGCACAACGGGGATACCGCCGACGCGGTGGACATCGAACGCGACGTATTTCCCGCCGGGCTTCAGATCGGCGATGTATGGCGTACGCCGCATGATCTCCACCACGTCGTCCATGGTGAAGCGGATGCCAGCCTCGTGCGCCATGGCCGGCAGATGCAGGCCGGCATTCGTGGACCCGCCGGTGGCGCCGACAACGACCGCGGCGTTCTCGAACGCCTCGCGCGTGGCGATGTCCCGCGGGCGCAGCCTGCTGTCGAGCAGCGCCATCACCGCTCGGCCCGACTCGACCGCCCAGCGATCGCGGTCCTCGTAAGGCGCGGGCGCGCCGGCGGAACCGGGCAGCGCCAGGCCGATGGCTTCGCTGACCATCGCCATAGTGTTGGCGGTGAACTGTCCGCCACACGCACCCGCTGATGGGCACGCGACGCATTCCAGCTCGTGCAACTCCGCATCCGACATGGTGCCAGCGGAGTGGCGTCCGACGGCTTCGAATACATCGACCACCGTCACATCACGGCCCTGGAACTTCCCGGGAAGGATCGAGCCGCCATACATGAACACGCTGGGCACGTTCAGTCGCAGCATCGCCATCATCATGCCGGGCAGCGACTTGTCGCAGCCTGCGAGGCCGACCATTGCATCGTAGCAATGGCCTCGCATGGTCAGTTCGACGCTGTCAGCGATCAGGTCGCGCGACACCAGCGAGGACTTCATGCCCTGGTGGCCCATGGCGATGCCGTCGGTCACCGTGATGGTGGTGAATTCGCGCGGCGTGCCGCCGGCCTCGTTCACCCCCTTCTTCACCGACTGCGCCTGGCGCGAGAGGGCGATATTGCAGGGGGCCGCCTCGTTCCAGCAGGTGGCGACGCCGA
>CAYRTL010000061.1:15710-30657 GCA_964427005.1 uncultured Acetobacteraceae bacterium | reverse complement strand
CTATCGACAAACATGCCGTCAGCCATCGGGCCCGAGCGTTGGCACAATTCGTGGCCGCATGTGTGCGGTAACGAGTAACACGGATTACCCGCGATTGAGCACGGATTCACGGTGTCCGCGCAATCCGTGCTTAATCGGTGCCATCCGTGTTATTCTTATTTTTGCTCAGCCCGAACCACCGCCACCAGCGCTCCAGTGATCCGCGCCAACTCTGCAGCGGAAGTTTCAAACACGTGGCTCGGCGAGCCGGCTGCCGCCCATATCGGGTCCAGCGCCAGCAGGTCCTCGTCCAACAGCACGAGCGGTGGGGTTAGATGGCCGACAGGTGCAACGCCACCGATCGCGAAGCCGGTCGTTTGCCGCACCCAATCGGCATCCGCCCTCCCCAGCTTCAGGCCAAGTGCTGCCTCAGCCTTCGCGGGATCAACCCGGTTGGCACCGGACGTGATCACCACCGCCGCCCGCATACCGCAGCGGAACACGATGGACTTCGCGATCTGCGCGACCGTGCAGCCCACGGCGGCAGCCGCATCGGCTGCCGTGCGCGTTCCGGACGGAAACTGCGTAATCGTGTCCCGGTGACCGGCCGCGAGCAGCGCCGAACGCACGCGCTCCACTGAGCCGCCACTATCCGAGGCGGACATCCTATATCTCCCGCAATGGAATCTCTGGCGCTCTATATCCACTGGCCGTTCTGCCTGGCCAAGTGCCCGTACTGCGACTTCAACTCGCATGTGCGGGACCGCATCCCACAGGCGCGCTTCCGGGCCGCGCTGCGCCGCGAACTCGCGTGGGAGGCGGAACGTCTCGGCAGGCGCCGGTTGACATCGATCTTCTTTGGCGGCGGGACACCAAGCCTGATGGACCCCGAAACGGTAGCCACGTTGATCGATGATGCGCGCCAGTTTTTCGACCCGGCGGATGACATCGAGATCACGCTGGAGGCCAATCCGACCAGTGTCGAAGCCGGCCGGTTCGCGGCTTTTCGCGATGCCGGGGTGAACCGCGCCTCTATCGGCGTGCAGAGCCTAGACGCAGTGGCGCTGCACCAGCTGGGCCGGCAGCATTCAGCTCCGCAAGCCGTCGCGGCGCTGGAAACCGCACGCGCAACGTTTCCGCGGATCTCGTTCGATCTGATCTATGCTCGCCCGGGGCAAACGCCCGCGGCATGGCGGAGCGAGTTGCGCCAGGCGCTTTCACTCGCAGCCGACCATTTGTCGCTCTACCAACTCACCATCGAGCCGGGCACCAAGTTCGAAACGCTGCACCGCCGCGGCGAGATCGTGTTGCCGGACGATGAGACCGCAGCCGAGTTGTACGAAACTACGGCAGAGGAGGCCGCGCGCTTTGGCCTGCTGGCCTATGAGGTTTCCAATTACGCGGTGCCTGGCAGCGAGAGCCGGCACAATCTCACCTACTGGCGCTATGGCGACTACGCCGGCATCGGGCCCGGCGCGCATGGTCGAATTACACTTTCTCCGCGCCGCATTACCGCCACGCGTCGGCATCGCGCTCCGGAGCCCTGGGCGGAGCGCGTCGAGCGCGACGGCCAAGGCCTTGTCGAAGAGACGGCGCTGGCCAGGTCAGAGCGCGCGCAGGAAATGCTGCTCATGGGACTGCGCCTCACTGAGGGAGTTGATCGCGGCCGCTTTCTCGCGCGAACCGGGATGCCGCTCGATCAGGCCCTCGATCCGCCTATGCTGCATCAGGCGCTCAGTGAGGGTTATCTTGAATGGCGAGGTGAAACCCTTGTCGCCACCTCGGCGGGGCGGCTCCGCCTCGACGCGCTGCTTGCTGCCATCGTGCGCTGACGTATGGACCTATGCCGGTCCCGGCTTCTCAATGCCGGCACCAGGAAGATCGCCGACAAGCGCCGGCTGCTGCTCGAAGTGACTCCATACCAGTTCGTGCACGAAATACAGTACGCTACTGGCGATGGCGCCCACGACGGCGAGGCCGCCGGCGGAGGGCAGGCTGCCGAGCCACAGATAGTTCACGCTCATGTCCGTCATCGTGCCGAAGATGCGGTAGGTGATCATCTTGGTGCCGAGGTGTTCGACCTTGCTCTCCTCTTCACCTGCCTTTGGCAGTACGGCGCTGGCATTGGTCACGTTGGACTGTCGCCAATCGGGCAATCCGTCCTCCACGCCGAGACGATTGCGAAAACCGGTGCCGACAGTGCGCCAGCTCGCTTCGGTCCACGACACCAGGGCGCGCACCGCGGCTCGGTCCGCGCCGTTGGGCGGATCGAACAGGTAACGGACCTGGATGGCGTCGCGCGGATCAGTGATGCGATACGCCGCTTCCAGCCATTGCCGTGGTAAGTGCCAGCCTTTCCCTGCGCTGTGCCGCACCGCTGCCTGCCATGCGGGATCGAGGCTGTCGGTTTTGACATTGGCGTCGACATACGCCGCGTAGGCGCATGATCCGTCATGATCCGAGGCGTAGCGGACCTCGGCGTAGTACAGATCCGTCCTGTCGCACGCTGTCGCCTTTCCCCAGGCAGGATCGGTGTCGAGTTTGTTGGTCTGGACGAGCACCGCCGCGTCGACATCCGCGCCGCGCAGGTGGACCAGCGCTACGCTCAGCACGCTCCTCGATGAGTTGGTCGAGACGGCACGGCCGGCGATCTGCCAGTCGCCGGGAGGCAGGGGCACCTGCTTTCCCTCCACGCTGATCATGCCCTGGAATACTTCGGCGGCCGGCTGCGACGCGCCTTGCGCGGGTGGCGCGATGCGAACAGCTGGCTCGCGACCGGGCCAGGGCAGCAACAAGGCCAGAAGTACCGCCGCGACTGCGGCCAGTCCAAGAGTTGCACGCCAACTTAACATCAGCCGACCTTCACTGCCTCGCCGTTACTGTAGCAGACTGGGCATCACGAAGGACACGCGTAAACATGCGACGACGTGCCGTGCAGGCCCTTGCAGTCGTGGTTCTGTTCGCGCCGCTTCAGGCCGGTGCGGCAGCGGGGCCGGTCTTCTCCGAGCTGGGTCCGGACGCCGCGGCCTATGGCGCGGCGCAGGGCTATCCGGCGATGCGCGGCAGTAGTGCCGCCATGCCGCAGGCCTATCTCGTCGGGAACTACACCCGCTACGACACGCTCTATCCTTTCCACCTCGTCGCCAAAGGGCCGAACCCATCGACACTGCGGCGTACGGGCGAGGAGATCACGCTCACCTATCGCTACCAGGGCGCCAGTTACACGCTGGACGACTATCTGAACCGCAACCCCACCACAGGCCTGCTGATTGCGCGGGACGATACGATCCTGTTCGAGCACTACCAGTATGGCCGCACGGACCGCGACCGGTTCATCTCGTGGTCGATGGGAAAGACCGTGACCGGGATGCTGCTCGGGATCGCAGTGGCAGAGGGTGCGATCCGCTCAATTGACCAGCCGGCGGCGGATTATGTGCCGGAACTGGCCGGTAGCGAATATGGCCGCACGCCAATCCGCGACCTGCTGCATATGTCATCAGGCGTCGCGTTCACCGAGGTGTACGACGGCACCGACGATATCGCGAAGCTTTCCCGCATGCGCTATGGCGCCACTAATCCCGGTGCGGCAAAGGCACTCGCCATGTTCAACACGCGCGAGGCACCGCCCGGGACGCGCTTCCACTATGCCAGCGCCGAGACACAGGTGCTCGGATTGGTCATCGCCAACGCGGCGAGGATGCCGCTCGCGCAGTACCTGCAGACCCGCATCTGGCAGCCAATGGGGGCGGAAGCGGACGCCACCTGGATCATCGATTCCCGCGGTGCGGAGATAGCCAGCGGCGAACTTAACGCAACCCTGCGCGATTGGGCGCGGTTCGGCCTGCTGCTGGCGCACGACGGCGCATCGAATGGCCGTCAGATTATCCCTCACCAGTGGGTCCTCGATGCGACAACAGCCGCTGCTCCTTACCTGGCGCCGAGTGTGGCGCCTCCGCGTCTTGGTTATGGTTACCAGGTCTGGCTGCAGCCCGGCCCACGGCGCCAATTCTCCCTGCGGGGCGTGCACGGCCAGGCGATCTTCATCGATCCTGCCTCCAAGCTTGTCCTGGTGCACACGGCGGTGCGGCTGAAACCCTCGGCTGATCCTGCGGCCTTGGAACTCTCCGCACTCTGGCAGGCGCTGGTCGCGCGCTACGGCAATTAGCGCCGGCTCAGAGCCAGGGCGCGCGCATACACCACTTTGCGTGGCAGGCCGGTGGCTGTGGCGACCAAGGCCGCTGCATCCTTCACGCTGTTACTCGCCAGCGCCGATCGCAGGCGCGCGTCCAGGTCCTCAATGTCGTCCTGTTCAGGCGGGCCCACCACGATGGTGATCTCGCCGCGGGCTTCATTGGCGGCGTAGTGCGCAGCAAGCTTGGATAAAGCGCCGCGCCGCACCTCCTCGAAGTGCTTGGTCAGTTCACGCGCCACCGCGGCCTGCCGGTCACCGAAAGCGTCTGCCAGGTCGGCCAGTGTTTCGAGCAGCCGGTGCGGCGCCTCGTACCAGATCAGCGTCGCCGCGAGGCCCGCCCTCTCGGCGGCACGTATCCGGCCGAAAGCGGCGCGGCGTGCAGCATGGCGCGGTGGCGGGAAGCCAAGCATCAGGAACGGCAAAGGCGGCAGACCGGACAACACCAGGGCCATGGTTCCAGCGTTGGCTCCGGGCACTGCGCCAACCGGCAGCCCCTCTGCGAGCGCAGCGCGCACCAGGCGGTATCCAGGATCCGACACCAGCGGCGTGCCCGCGTCCGACACCAGCGCGATGCGGCGCCCGTGACGCAGCGCATCCAGCACGTTGGGGATGGCAGCATCCTCATTATGCTCGTGCAGGGGCTGCAACTTCGCCCTGACCCCAATGGCCGCTAGAAGCTTCGCGGTGTGTCGGGTGTCCTCGCAAAGGACTACATCGGCCGCCTGCAAGGCCTCACGCGCTCGTGGTGAAAGGTCACCGAGGTTGCCGATCGGCGTGGAAACCAGCACAAGACCTGTCGGCGGGGCGGGCTGTCCGTCCAGCCTGGGCTCAGGAGATGCGGCGCATGCTTCGTCGGGCATTCGTGCTCCTTCTCGGCACACTAGCACTCGCGGCTTGCGGCGGTGGATACGGGCCGCGCGGCTTCGGAGGGGCGCCGCTTCCGCTGGGCGGCATGCAGCCTGGCGGAGGAGCCGGTCCGGCTGGCCAACGCGTCGCCATCCTGCTGCCGTTGTCGGGTGCCCGCGCAGATATCGGACAGGCCATGCTGCACGCTGCGCAGCTTGCCCTCGATGCACCGGGCGCGCCACCGTTGGAAGCCAAAGACACGGGCGGTACGCCACAAGGTGCCGCGGCTGCTGCCCAGTCGGCGATCGCCGAAGGGGCGGGGCTGATTCTGGGTCCGCTTACCTCGCCCGAGACGGCTGCCGTGGCGCCGATCGCCCGATCGGCCGGGGTTGCCGTGCTCGCATTCACCAATGACCCGTCGCAGGCGCAGCCGGGCGTATGGACGCTTGGGATCACGCCCGGCCAGCAGGTGCGGCGCTTGGTGGCGGCGGTGCAGGCGCAGGGCAAGACGGAGATCGCCGCTCTGCTGCCTGACACGGATTTCGGGCACGCGATGGGGCAGGCGCTCAGCCAGGCCGCCACGACCAGCGGCCTCCCACAGCCGAACGTGCGGTTCCACGCGACCGGCATGGCGGGAATCAACGCAGCCGCGCGCGACCTGTCGGGTTATGCCAACCGCCGCGGACCAGTGGATGCGCAGATTCGGGCGGCGCGCGCCCTCGGCACGCCCGAAGGTCGGCGCCAAGCGCAGGAATTGGCGCGGACCGCGATCCCACCGCCGAGTTTCAACGCGCTGCTTCTGGCGGATACCGGCGAGGCGCTGGCCGAGATCGCCGCGGTCCTGCCCTACTATGATGTAGATCGATCCGCGGTGCAGATACTCGGGCCCGCGTTATGGGCATCCTCAGGCAGCGGGTCAGGGCAGTTGCCGGGCGCGTGGTATGCCGCACCGGACCCGGCGGCGCGCAGCGGCTTCGAACAGAGCTACTCGGCAAAATATGGCTCTCCCCCCTCGCCCGTTGCGGACCTGGCTTACGACGCAGCCTCGATCGCCCGCGTCCTGGGAAGTCGCGGCTTCTCCGTCGGCGCGCTGACGCAGTCGGCTGGGTTCATCGGTGCCGATGGTTGGTTCGCGCTGCTGTCGGACGGGCAGGTACGGCGTGCCTTGGCCGTTTTCGCCATTGAGCGCGGCGGGCCGCAGATGGTGGAACCGGCGCCGCAATCGGGGAACGTGCCAGGGGCATAGCTACCGCCGCATAGACCGAATCATCATCTCCAGCGTCTGCATGGCGCGTACGCCATCTTCGATGTCCGGCGCATCCGAAGGCTCGCCGCGAACCCGTGCCAGGAACGCGGACAGCAACGCGCAGTAGCCCTTGTGGTCCTCATTGGCAGCGGCCGTCAGGTTTGGTTCCCACACCAGCGTGTCCTGAGTCGGGTCGAGCATGGCCGCCGCTTCGGCGAACTTGAATCGCGGCGCGCGGTAGTAGCGCACCTCATGCACATTGCGGACTTCCACGCGGCGATGATCGCCCATCACCTGCCACCATTCCATCGGCGTGCCACGAGATTGGTGCGTGCCGAGAACGACGGTGGCCAGCGCACCAGAGGCGAAACCGAACGCGACGTGCAGCGCGAGTCGCCCTGGCGCTGATTCGAACCGCCGCGTCTCCACCGAGATCACTGGCTCGCCCATGAGCCAGGGTACCAGGTCCATTGCGTGCACGCAGTGGTGCAGAAAGAACCCCGTGTAGTCCGGGTTGCCGACGAAATACGTCGGCGCGGTCATGTACTCACCGAGCAGGCTGATACAGGGGCCGAACTCGGCTGAGCGCAGGATGTTCGATGCGATGCGGTTTGCTGTGGAATAGCGCTTCATGAAGCCTACGACGCACGGCTTTCCTGCGCGTTGCGCCGCCTCGGCCAGTTTTTGTGCACCAGTGGCATCGGCTGCCGGCGGTTTCTCGATAAACACCGGTAGGCCGCGTTCCAGTGCGGCCTGCGCAAATGCCATATGCTGTGCCGGTCCTACCGCCATGCCAACGGCATCAAGATCCGGATGTGCCAGCAGAGCCATCGCGTCGGTATAGCGAGATGTTATGCCGTAGCGGTCACCGATCAGCGCAAGCCGGAGCGGATCAATGTCGCACACCGCCGCCAGCCGCGCATCGAGCCGCACAAGCTGTGGCAGCAGCATCTCGCTCGCATGAGTGCCGCAACCGATCCAGCCGATACGTATGGCCGGACTTGATCCGGCCATCACAGCCGTCTTGCCGCGTGCAGCGCGCCGCGCAGGAAATCGCCGCTCGCGCGTAAGTCGGCATCCTCGTCGTGTGTTGGCGGACGCCATTGCGCCAATGGCAGCGACAGCAGATGACCGGTGCGGCGGAACGGCTCCAGCGTGATCGCCCCCTGATAATCGATTTCTGTCAGCGCGCGGCATATCGGAGGCCAATCGATATGACCGGTGCCGAGAAAGCCGCGATGATTCTCGTTCGCCTGGAAGTGAATCAGCAGTGGCGCGGCGAGGCGAATCGCCTGCGGCAGATCGTCTTCCTCCATGTTCATGTGGAATGTATCCAGCATGATGCCGACAGCGGGATGATCGACCAGCGTACACAGTGCCAACGCCTGCTGCGCGGTGTTGCAAAAATCGGTTTCGAACCGGTTCACTGGCTCGACGGCAAACCGCACGTCGCTTCCGTCCGCGTGCTCCGCAGCGATCCGCAGTCCGTCGCTGACACGCTTCACCCGTTCGCGGCGCGAGGCTTCGCCGATTGGCGCAGGCGCGCGGCCCGCGAACACCAGCGGTGTGCCATACAGCGGACCGCCGACGATGGTCGCACCGAGAGCGATCGCCACATCGATGCAATGCCGCAGATACTCCACACCTGCCGCGCGCGCCGATGCATCGTCCGACGCAAGGTCGCGCTGAAGATTCACGCGCGCCGCAAGCTGCAGGAACAGCCCAGCGTCACGTGCAGCGCGGCGGGCTGCGGCCAGATCGAGTTCGCCCTCTTCGGGCACCAGCAGTTCGCAGAAGTCCATGCCCGCCGCCTTCATCCGCGCGAACAGCGGCAAATGCGCCGTCGTGAACGGCCGCGCATAGCTCATCGAGATCACGCCAATCGGGTTCATCCCTTCACCGCACCTCCCGTCAGGCCACCGACCAGGCGGCGCTGCGCAAACAGGAACAGGATCGTGGCAGGCAGCGCAACCAGCGTGCCGCCAGCCATCAGCAACCCCCACTGGATCTGATTCTCGCCGATGAAAAGCTGCAGCGCCACCGTCACCGTCCGTACGTTGCGGCCTGTCATCATCAGCGCGAAGAGGTACTCGTTCCACGAGGTGATGAACAGATAAATGCCCACGGCGACGACGCCAGGCATGGCGAGCGGCAGCACGACCCACAGCATCGCCTGCACGCGTGTTGCCCCATCGATCATCGCGGCCTGGTCCAGCTCCTGCGGGATGCCATCGACATAGCTGGTCAGCAGCCAGATCGCGAATGGCAGCGTGAAGGTGGCGTGGCCGGCGATCAAGGCGAAGTAGGTGTCCAGCAAACCGAAGTCACGCATCAGCACGAACAACGGCAGGATCAGCATGACCACGGGGAACATGTTGATCACCAGGAACTGCGTGCGCAGCCAATTCCGGCCGCGGAAGCGGAAGCGCGAGAAGGCGTAGGCGGCGGGCAGCGCCAGCGTCAGACCGAGTGCGACCGCGCCGCATGCGACGATGAGACTGTCGCGAAGGTTCTGCGCGAAGCTGGTGCGCTTGAGCAGCTCGATATGGTGGATCAGCGTGAGCTGATGCGGCCACAGGGCGATTGGCGAGTGGGTGAGTTCAGAATCGGGGCGGATAGACGACAGCATCATCCAGATCCACGGCAGCAGGGCGAAGCCAAGAATCAGGATGATCGGCAGCTCGGTGCCGAGGAAGCGTCTGATGTCATTGCGAGCGAAGCGAAGCAATCCCCCGCGGGTTGGGGATTGCTTCGTCGCTCCGCTCCTCGCAATGACAATCGGCTGCGTCATTCCTTTCGACTCCGCCAGACATACGTCACCACCACGCCCAGCAGCAGCAGTGTCAGCAGAACGGCGAGCGCGGAACCCTGGCCGTAATTGCCGCCCGACCACGCGGTGAGAAATGCGTGTAGCGGCAAAGTTTGCGTTGCGGTGCCTGGCCCGCCGCCGGTCATCACAAGGATAAGGTCAAGCGAATTCGCGACCCAGATCATGCGCAGCAGCAGCGCGGTCGCGATGACTCCGGCGAGGCCAGGCAGCGTAATATGCCGGAACTTTCCCCACACACCTGCGCCATCGATGGAAGCGGCCTCATACAATTCGGCCGGAATAGCCTGTAGCCCTGCCAACAGCGTGACAGCGAAAAACGGAAAGCCCTGCCACATCACCGCGACAATCACACCAATCATCGCGGTACTCGGCTGCGCCAGCCAGGCAACGGAGTGCGGCAGAATCCCGAGTTGCACGCCGATGTTGTTCAGCACACCCAGATTGAAGTCGAGCATCCACGTCCAGATCAGCCCGATGATCACCGACGGGAGCGCCCAGGGCACCACCACCAGTGCTCGCGCGATGCCGCGCCAGGCGAAACTGCGATTCAACAGCAACGCCGTGGCGAACCCGAGCGTAAACTGCAGCGACACCGCACAGATCACCCAGACCAGCGAATTGCCCAGGCTCTCCCAGAACACCGGATCGGCCAGCGCGTGCGCATAATTGGCCAGGCCGGTGAACGGGCGGGACCGCGGCCGGTACAGGATCACGTCGTGGAACGAGAGCCACAACGTGTCCAGCACCGGCAGCAGCACCAGGATTGCCGCCGCAGTCAATGCCGGTGCCAGCATCAGCCACGGCGTGGCGGCCTGTCGCAGTCTCAACCGAAGAACAGCTTCTCGAACGTTTGCATCATCTCATCGGCGCTGATCTGACCGAGTAACGCCTTCTGAGTGTTCTGCGGCCACACCACGCGAGTGAAGTCGGCGGTCTGCGGCAGGTTCGGCAGTACGCCTGCCATCGGCAGCGATTGCACGGTGGCATCGACGAAGCGCTTCGGATGCAGAGTCCAGTTCGCCGCACCCGACGTGGTGACAGTCATCTGGCCTGCCGCCTTGTTGTACAACAGATTGCCCCGTGCGGTGGAGAGCCATGAGATCCACTGCCAAGCCGCCTCGGGATTCTTGCTGGCGCTGAACACCGCGGTGGCACCGTCGCCGAAGGTGGCAAAGCCGGTGCCTTTCGGCCCTCGCGGCACGGGTACCGCGGTGATCGCGTCGCCGAACGTCTCCACCATCATGTTGGCGGTGCTGATGTGGTGGACCGTCATCGCCACGCGGCCCGATTTCAGGTTGTTGACGATCTGCAGGAACGCATCGGTGGGAGCGGAGGGCGGCGTAACCTTGTGCACGCGATGCAGGTCTATGAAGAAGCGGTTTTGCGCCATTGCTTCAGGCGAGATGAAGCCGCCCTTCACCGGCTTGGCGCCGGTGCCGAATGCGAACGGCATCCACGAATCATGGCCACCCGAGCCGCCGCGTAGTCCAAAACCCCATTGTTCGCCGCCGGTCAGCGCCTTCGCGGCGGTGAGGAACTCGTCAAAGTTGGTCGGTGGATTGAGATTGTGCTTCGCCAGCAGATCGAGCCGCACGTAGAGATACAGCACGACGTAGGCCAGCGGCATGTAGTAGCGCTTGCCGTCGGGGGCAGTGTGCAGCCGCCACAGATCGTCGCTGATGTCCGTCTTGCCCGGCCATGCGTCGATCCATTTGTCCAGCGGTCTGATGGCGTCCATCTCCATCAACCGCGCCAGATTGTTGAACTTCACCATTGCGGTGTCGGGACCGTTGCCGGCGATGATGGAAGTGTACAGGCGGTTGTCGTAGTCGCCGCCACCGCCCCAGGGGATGTTCTCAGCCTCGATCTTGATGTCCGGATGTTCCTTTTCGAACGCTCCTACCAACTCGTCGGGCGTGGCCCTCGCATCATCGAAGTGGTACCACCAGCGTATCGTCACAGGCTTCTGTGCATGGGGCCGCGCCAGCGGCGTGGCGGCAAGCGCGGCGGCTGCTCCCGTGAGCAGTGTGCGTCGTTTCATTCTCAGTTTCCCCCTCAGCGCTTCGACAGGTCAACGATAGCTGCGAAGCCCTTTTCTGTGCCGAATGCAAGCTGGCTTCCGTCCGGGCTCCAGCCGAGAGCCGAAATCGGTCCCCGTCCCGGCGGCGCTATCGGCAGAATACGCGACGAATTGACATCGGCCAGCACGACCAGCCCATCGGCGAAGCCACCCGCTACCATCTCCTGCTGCGGATGTCCCGCAACGCGCGTGCACACGACGCCATCACCACCCGCCAGCTCGATTGGTGCTTTGCCCATTGGGCCACCGCCGAAGAACGGCCACAGCACCATCGCGTCCGCGCCACTGGTGGCGAGCCACTTGCCCTTGCTGAGGAAGGACAGCGCCTCCGTCTTCGCCGGATACCCGCTCATGCGCATGTGCTGGTTGTCGGACAGGCGCCAGCCATGCAGCGCGTTCTCCTGCATCGCGGTCACCACCGCGTCGCCGTCCGGATGAATCGCAATGGCGACGTGGCTACCCTTCCACTCGAGCCTGCGCGGGCTGTCTTCCTTGGCGTTGACGAACCAGAGGCTGGCGCCATTGTAGTGCGATCCGGCAATCCTCTTGCCGCGTGCGTCGAACGTCAGGCCGGTCACAGTCGAAGGATGCGTCAGCTCCTTCAGCTTCTCACCGGTGTGGTCGAACAGATGGATCGACTTGCCGACAACGCAGGCCAGCAGCCCCCTGCCCTTCTCTCCTGGATGGCTCGCCACATGCTCCACCCATTTCGAGCGGAAGTTGGCCAAGTCGGATGTCGTCCCATCGGCGGTCGTGCGGCGGAACTTGCCATCGTCGCCGCCCGTGATGAACCCGGTCTGGTTCGAATCGGGCGCGAGCGACAGGATAGCGCCATCGTGGACCTGGACCATCTTCCAGTTCGCGCGATCTGCGAGTGGGACCAGCCACAATTTGCCGTCACCCAGAGCAAAGGCGAGGGTCTTGCCAGCACGGTCGAAGCACGCGGCGACCACGAAGGCGTCGATGTTGCGCGTGGTACCGCGCGATTCGAGCAGATATTGGCCGAGGGCATCGCTCATCGCGTCACTCGGCCGCACATCCCTCAAAGCCTCGCCGCAGCCGCGGCCGGTTCAGGTTGCGCCCGATGAACACGATGCGGCTGACCCGCGGTTCCCCCTCTTTCCATGTGCCGATGAAATCGCCATCCGCTATCATGTGCACCGCCTGGAAGGCGAACCGTCTGTCATCGTTCGCGTATGACAGAATCCCCTTGGTTCGCAGCAGGTCCTGCCCTTCGATCTGCAGCAATGCGCCGATCCAGGCGTTGAACTTCTCCGGATCGATTGGCTTGTCGAGCTCGAAGCTCACCGACGTCACGTCTTCGTTGTGTTCGTGCTCGTCGTCCTCCAGGAAATCCGGCGCGAACTGCAGCACGCGATTGAGATCGAACGCGCCCTGGTTCAGCACCTGCTGTATCGGCAACGCCGCACGCTCGGTGCGGTGAATCACCGCGAAGCGGTTGATGGCGCGGATCTTCTGCTCGACGGCCTCCAGCTCCTCAGGGGTCACCAGGTCTGTCTTGTTCAGGATAATCACGTCGGCGAAGGCGATCTGGTCCGCCGCCTCGTGGCTGTCTTCCAGCCGCTGCGGCAGGTGCTTCGCGTCCACCACCGTCACGATCGCATCCAGCCTGGCCTTCGCCCGCACGTTCTCATCGACGAAGAACGTCTGTGCCACCGGTGCCGGATTTGCCAGGCCGGTGGTCTCGATGATGATCCCGTCGAACCTGTCGCGCCGCTTCATCAGCCCGCCGACGATGCGGATCAGGTCGCCCCGCACCGTGCAGCAGATGCAGCCGTTGTTCATCTCGAAGACTTCCTCGTCTGTGTCCACGACGAGGTCGTTGTCCACACCCAGTTCGCCGAACTCGTTGATCACCACCGCGTATTTGCGGCCGTGCTGCTCGGTGAGGATGCGGTTCAGCAACGTGGTCTTGCCGGCGCCGAGATAGCCGGTGAGCACTGTCACCGGCACCTGCGCCTCGGTTTCCGTATCCGCCATCACGCCAACTCCGACTTCCTGTTGCGCGGTAATATAGGGCGGCCGTGATGGATCAGCCACAGGCTGGCAGGGCGCTAACATAGGGTCACTAGCCCTCTGTGCAGGGCATGGATTGTGTGTCCGCGCGGCTATCGGTATCGAAGGCCCGGATGATGTGGCCGAATCCGAACCCGCAATGGCTGACGATAGCGGTGTTCGGCGCACTGCCGAGTTTGGGACTGATCGCCGGTCCCTCCTACGCGGCGCTGATCTTCGGCCTGGGCCTCGTCCAGGCGATAACCAGCTTCGCCAAGGAGCGCCGGCTGCGCAGCGTCGATCCATATCTGGGCCTGCTCGGCCTGGCTTTCGCGGCGCTGTGCTGGGCCAGCGTGATGTGGTCGATCGACCCACCGCGCAGCGAGCATGCTGCCTTGCAGACCACCCTTGTGCTGGCAGGAGCTCTCCTGTTCCTGACGACGCCGCCACTGACCGATGAGGCGGCGGAGCGGGTATTCCGGGTCATGGCAGCGGCGACGATAGCGGGGACGATGATCTTCGTGATCGACACAGCCGTTGGCTACAAGCTGCAGTTACTGCTGCTGGGGCGGCCGCACCCTGATCCGGGCGCCAAATACAACCGCGGCATCGACCATCTGGTGCTGATCGCCTGGCCACAACTGGCGTTCATGGCGCAGCGTCGCGACTGGCGGCGCGGCGTGATCCTTGCGGTGTGCCTGGCTATCGTCGTCGGGCTCGGTCTGAGTTTGGCGGCTCAGCTCGCGGCGGCGGTTGGAGCGCTGGTCCTGGTCCTGGCGTGGTGGCTGCCTCGCCTGATCGGGCCCGCGCTCACCGGCGGCACGGTCTTGCTGGCGGCCGGCTTACCAATGGGATTGCGGTTGGCGGCCAGCCACCGGATGGAATTCGCGTCTCACCTGAAGCGATCGGGTCTGCATCGGCTGGAAATCTGGGACTTCATGACTGCGCGCGTGGCGGAGCGCCCGCTCCTCGGCTGGGGTATCGCGGATGCCAGCGTCGTGCCGATCACACAGGAGGAGATGAGCCACTACGTCATCCAAGGTGGCGCAGGGATCTACCCGCACAATCAATGGCTCCAGCTTTGGGTCGAGACCGGCGCTGTCGGAGCAGCGATGGGCCTTGTGCTTGCCCTGCTGGTGTTGGCGCGGATTCGGCGGCTGGCGAGTGCGACCAGGCCGTTCGCCTATGCTGCTTTCGGCTCCGCCATCGCCGTTTCGTGCGTGAACTTCGAGGTCATGACCGACTCCTGGTGGGCCGCTATGGCGGCCACCGGCTATCTGTTTGCCGCCATACCTGTCCGAGATGCTGTCCTACCTACCGACATCGCATGAGCTGTTCGGCGTGGCCGGTCTGGCAGCCACGCTGGTCCTGTTTCTGGCGCTTGGCAGCGCGGTCACTTCCCGCCGGACCTTGCCCGAGGTCCGGTTGGTAGCGGGCTGGGGACTCGCCTGCCTGGCGCTGACCGCATGGGGTGCGCTGACACCGTGGCCGCTGCGAGTCCCGGCCGCCGCACTGGCAGTTGGCGCGACAGGCTGGCTCGCCCGTCCGGGATGTCGCGAGCGCATTGCCGCCTGGGGAGGGCTTGGGCGGATACTGCTGCTCACCTCGCCGCTGTGGCTTGTCATGCTTTCCGCATGGCCTTCGCAGATCGACACCTGGCTCAACCTGCTGCCGAATGCGGCCTACCTGTTCGATCACGACCTGCTGCCGGCTGCATCGCGGCCACCCAGCTTCTCCTTCCTGCCGGTCGCGCCGTAC
>CAYRTL010000061.1:0-15610 GCA_964427005.1 uncultured Acetobacteraceae bacterium | reverse complement strand
TGGCCGTGACCGCGTTGCTTGGAGTGTGGCTCGCCGCCCAACTACTCAGCGAGCTGGCGAGCGGCTCCCGCTGGCCGCGATCATTGGCCCCGCTGGCACTCGTTCTGGCGGCCCTGGTGAACATCAAGCAATCGGGGATCGGGCTGCTGCTGCCAATCGGCGTCAGTGCGCTGGTGCTGGCTCTTACTGATCCGCAGATCCCGTATCGTCGCGCGCTCACCGCAATCGGGGCGGCGCTGGCTCCTGCGCTGCTGCTTTACCTGCTCTGGCGCGCCTTCGTCCTGCACAGCGGCTTTGTAGCCGGCGAACTGCAGCCGCTGCCGTTCGCCGACTGGAACTGGGCCGTGCTGCCGGAGATCGTCGTGGCGATGCTGATTGCCGCCTTTCGGAAGGCGACCTTCTTCCTGTGTGTGGCTGGCGTGCTGATCCTGGCGGTGCTGCACCAGAACCGCAGGAGTTTCGAGGGGCGGCTCTTGATGCTGATCGCCTGCGTCGTCGTTCTGTTCAACGGCTTCCTGCTGTTCACTTATGTGGCGCACTTCCCGAAGGAAATCGCACTCGGTGCGCATTCCTTCTTTCGTTACAACACGCAAGTATCGCTGCTGGTCATGCTCGGGCTGGTGGTGGGATTGCGGCCATGGATCGCGGGCTGGCTGACGGAACACAACAGACCGAAACTGGCTGCCCGCGGGGTAGTCACGCTCGTGTTGCTCCTGCCGATTGGGACGGCTCCGTTGCTGCGCTTTGACCGGGAGACGCCTCAGCCGGAATTGTGGGACCTCGCCCACAACGCCGCCGCCTATCTGCGACCGGGTGATCGGCTGGCGCTGGTGCTGCCAAACGACACAGACGACTCGGTCGGGAGTTACTTGCGCGGCGTGTTGATGTTCACCCCGCCTCGGCGGCCCGGCCTTCACATCCGCACGGAAACTGACGCCGCGACAGACGCCCTGCCCTCCGCTGCGGCGGCTGGCTACGAACTGGCACTGGTCTCCTGCATGGCTGACGGAACCGCCTCTATGCTGCGGCATGCTCCCGAAGGTTGGCAGAGGTTGCAGACCTGGTCGTGGCCTACTTCGCTGAAGACCGAGCCGTTCGGCTCGATGCTGGCGCGTGGGCCGCTCTGCGCCGGCCCCCGTCCGAAGTAGCCGGGCTTGCCGAATCGCGGCATGGGGCCATGTTGCCCAGGACACACTGATGACTGAATCGTGAGGCATCTCCCTCGCGCTTGATCAACCAGCACTGGAGCCTGCCTGGATGGCGACCCGCCGCGCCTGCGTGCTGCTTCTTGCGTCCGTAACGGCCGGCGCGCTCATCCACTTGGTGTGGCTGGTGCTGAGTCCGGGTGGATGGACCATCCCGAAGCTTGTGATGCTCGCGGCCTTCGCCGGTACAACGCCGTGGACCGGGCTGTGCCTCGCAAACGGACTGATCGGGTTTTCGCTGCTGCGAGCTCGGGCAGCGATGGGCGAGAATGATCATTCCTCCATTCCTCAGACCGCTATAGCGGTGACTGTCCGAAACGAGGACATGCGCAAGGTGCTGCCCCCTTTGCGCCGCCTGTTGCATGAGCTGGATCTCGCCGGAGCCGGCGATTCGTTCAGTGTCTTCGTCCTGTCGGATACGTTGGATGCACTCGCGAGCAAGGATGAGCAGCGGGCGGTAGCAGCGTTCCGTGCCGAGGACCGCGATCCGTCGCGCATCCACTACCGCCGCCGCGCGGTGAATGCCGGCTTCAAGGCCGGCAATCTCATGGACTTCCTGGATCACCATGCCGATGGCTTCGAGCTGATGCTGGTTCTGGACGCCGATTCGCAAATGTCCGCACGCGCGGTGCTGCGCCTGGTGGACACGATGCAAGCGAATCCGAAGCTGGCGATCGTCCAGCATCTGACGGTTGGCTTGCCGGCGTCTTCCGCTTTGCCGCGACTGTTCCAGTTCGGTATGCGGGCGGGCATGCGTATCTGGGCGACGGCACAGGCGTGGTGGCAAGGCGATGAAGGGCCCTATTGGGGACACAACGCCATCGTACGCATCGCGCCATTCCGCGCGCATGCCCGCTTGCCTGAGCTGCCCAACGGCCAGCACATTCTCTCGCATGACCAGATCGAGGCGGCGCTGCTTGGCGGCGCCGGCTGGGGTGTGCGCGTGCTGCCCGATGAGGATGGCTCGTGGGAGCTGAACCCGCCCGCCTTGCCGGAGTTTCTCGGCCGCGAGCTGCGATGGTTGACCGGCAATTTCCAGTATCTCCATCTGTTCGGTCTGCCTGGCCTGCGGCCGATGGGTCGCTGCCAACTTGGTCTGGCCGTCCTGCTGTTTTCGGGCGCGCCGCTTTATTTGTTGTTCCTGCTCGCGGCCGCACTGGCGGCTGCCACCGACGCAGCATCTCCGTTCCCCGCTGAGCCGGCGCTGCACCTTACCGGAGGGTGGCTCTGTGCACTGTATGCGCCGAAGCTGCTCGGCTATCTCGAGATCGCCCTGTCGCCGGACAAACGCGAACGCTACGGCGGGCTCGTCCGCTTCACGGCCGGAGCGCTGGCGGAATTCGCATTCACATTGATGCTGGATGCGATTTCGGCCGTCGCGAAGACCGGTGCCATGCTGCGAATTGCGTTTGGCATGCGCGCCGCCTGGATGCCGCAGAACCGCGCTGCGCGCAGCATTACGTGGAGCGAAGCCAGCCGGCTGCTGTGGCGGCAGACACTTATCGGCTTGCTGGTATTCGTCTGCTTCGGGTCTGCGGGCTGGGTGCAGATACTATGGGCGCTGCCGTTTGCAGGCGGGCTTCTGTTCGCGATTCCGTTCTGTGTGGTCACCGCAGACGAACGCCTTGGGAACTGGCTGCGCGACCAACAGATCGCCGCGCTGCCGGAGGAGCATCCCGGCCGCGTACGCGCGACGGGACACGCCGCCCATGCACCACAAGGCGAGTCATGAGCTGTCGGGAGCGGCATCTCGCTGCGCTCTGCACACCGCTTGCCGCGACTCTCGTCAGCCCGTGGATGCCGCCAGTTCCTGCAGGGCCGCTGCACTCGGGTGCGGATCGGTGAGCCAGGCTCGCAACCAGCTCGCGGCCCGCTCCGTCGCCGGCGGCAACAAGGCGGCGAGCCGCCGGCAGGCAGCTTCGTCGCCAGCCTTGCCGGCCGCAACGAGCGCCTCGGCAAGACGGTACGTCTCCAACGCACCAACATTCCCGGCAGATCCGACGAGCTGGTGCGCCTCGCGGCCCATCGCGCCGTAATCGCCTTTGGCGGCCAGCGCGGCGATACGGCCGGCGCAGCCGATAGAATGCTCCAGATAGAGACCAGCGAAGTCACGCAGCTGCTCGGGCGCCAGGAACCCCACAAGAGCCTCGAGCCGGGCCAGGTCGAACACAGGGCCATAGTCATCGTGTTCGGCAACGATGGGCTCCGCACGGCTCGATGCCGACAAGCGGGCAAGCTTTCCCAGTAACAGCGCCGAGTTGATCGGCTTCGATACGAAATCATCCATACCGGCGGCCAGGTACTCCTCTCTCGCCCCGGCCATCGCATGCCCTGTCAGTGCGATGATTGGAACCTGGTTTTTCGGTGAGCGCAAAGCGCGGATCTGATGCGTGGCCTCGACACCACCGAGATCTGGCATCTGCACATCCATCAGCACGACGTCGTAATCGCCGTCACGGACCGCAGCGACGGCTTGATGCCCGTTCTCAACCACAGTCACGTCGTGGCCTGCCCTGCGCCGCAACAGAGCGGTTATGAATCGTTGATTGATCGTGTTATCCTCGGCGACCAGAATCCGCAGCTTCCGTGACGACACGGGCGGTGCGGGCTGCGGCGCTTCCGAGGACAGCGCGGCGTCGGACGTGGCACTCGCCAACGGCAGCTCAAACCAAAAGGTCGAACCGGCGCCGCGCCGGCTCGATACACCAATCTGTCCGCTCATCAATGCGACGAGTTCGCGGCAGATGGCGAGGCCGAGACCGGTGCCGCCGTAACGGCGGGTGACCGAGCTGTCTGCCTGAGTGAATCTTTCGAACAAGCGGGTCTGTTCACTTTCCTCGATGCCGATACCGGTATCGGTCACCTCGAACCGCACGAGTTCTTTCGCCGCAGGCATCACTCGCACCGACACGCTACCCGCTTCAGTGAACTTCATGGCGTTGCCGACAAGGTTCAACAGGATCTGGCGCAGACGGCTCGGATCCCCACGGCGAGACTGCTGCATCGCCGGGTCGATCTGGACAGCCAGTTCGATGCCTCTTGCGCGCGCTTGCGGCTCGAACAACAACGTCGCGCTTTCAACGGCCTCCTTGAGGTCGAAATCGATGATTTCGAGCTCCAGCTTCCCAGCGTCCAGTTTGGAAACGTCCAGGATGTCATCGACGATGCGCAACAGTGCCTTGGCGGAGCGCTGCACCATCACAGCGTAGTCCCGCTGTTCCTGATTGAGTGCGGTATCAAGCAGCAGCCCATTCATCCCCAGCACGCCGTTGATGGGGGTGCGTATCTCGTGGCTCATGTTGGCGACGAACTGACTCTTGGTGCGGTTTGCTTCCTCCGCCACTTCTCGTGCCTTTTCGGCACGCTCCATCGCCTGTGCGAGCTCAACTGTGCGTTCGGCGACTTTCTGCTCGAGGCCAGTATTGAGTGCCGCAAGCTGACCTCGATCGCGCTCGATCCGTGCGACCAGCGCGTTGAACGAGTCGCGGATGACGGTGAGCTCAGTTCCGGCGATCACCCGTTCGTCCGATCGATCCAGCACAATCGGCTTTGGGTTTTGCGGCCTGGTCGCGTCAATCGCGCGGAACAGAGCGGTCAGCGGCCGGCGCAAGATGCGACGACCGACGAACAGGAAGATGACCCACAGCACTGCTTCCTTGAGCACCGCGACGCCAATGATCACGATTGCCCGCCCTTTGATCTGTGCGAGCAGATAGTGTTGCCCAGAGATGAATTCGGCATGCCCGACAACGGTGTTGCCAGCCTGGTGGTGGTAGACAAGGTCGAAGCCGTGATGGCTAGAACCCGAAGCGTCTGCGAGTTTCGTCAAATTGCCTGCGTCCCACCCGCTATGACCGACGGTGATGGCGCCGTCTTGGTTGAACGCACCGACAAACAGGTGGCCGTTGACCGGATCGCTGACCCGCAGCGCGGTGATCTCAGGAATCGCAACAATCCCGCGGGCAATTGCGTCAACCTTGCTGATGTCCATTGCCCACAATGCGTCGGCTAGGGGGGCCGCGAATACTTTCTGGTACATCTCCAGTTCGCGCTGTATGGTCGCCTTGGTGTCAGCGTATTCCTGCACCACCAGCAGGACGTTCAGGACGATTGCGACGATAACGTAGAAGCCGAACGCTACGCGGAACAATCGATTCACGATTGAACCGGCCATTACGGGTCAGCCCGCATATTTGCTATGTAGCAAGTCCTGGTAGGCGGAGGATTCGTTGACGGCGGCAATGGCATCCCAGATTCGTTCGGGGACCTCGGGCGATCTTGTATAGAAGATTTTCGAGAACATCAGGTAGTACGGTTTGGCCAGGACGGCCGGCGACAGCTCAACGATCTTGCCGAACTCCTCTGGATTCGCCCGCAGCAGCGGCCGGATGTGGGTGTCGAGCTCAGCGTAGGCGTCGAGCCGGCCGGCAACGAGCTTGCGCAGATTGGCGAGATGGCTCGGCTCCTCCTCGACCGTCACACCCATCGCGCGCAGAACCGGTACGACAGCGTAACCTGTGGTGGCGCCAACCGGCGCATACAGATTGCTCAGAGTCTTGCCATCCCAGCCGACGCCCGATCCGGCGCGGACGTATAAGGCATAAGACTGATCGAACAGTTTGCGGCTCGAATCTGGTCGTCCGTTCTTCATGGGGTAGACGCCATACCGCAGCCGATCCTCGACATAGCTCGAGGCAAAGATGGCGTCCGCCTGGCCGGCCTCGATCAGATAGAGCCCGCGCTGCCATGGCGTCCGGGATAATTCGACTGCAACATTGGCTCGCTCACCAGCCATGCGCAGCACCTCAATCGTCAGGCCAGGCTTGACCGGGTCGATCGCCGTGCCATTGCCGTAGATGAGCGGTGCGTTCTCGAAGACATCGTAGACGATGCGAACCAACTCGGCTGCGAGCGCCTGTGTGTCCCGCAATATCAGAGCGGGCAGCAAAGGCAGCAGAGTGGCGCCGAGTACCGAGCGCCGAGTGATTGCTCGCGAGCACGCCGGAAATTGCTGATCGCGCCCTAACGGCGCGATTCTGGTCATCTGCCGAGTCTCGAAGAACACACCGGACTCCCCCAGCACTTACAACAGCAGCTTAATAGTCAACTACCACAAATTGATTGCATAGCAGCATCGGCCAATAAGAGACTGGCACGCACGTGTCGGGCGGTTGTTTCACGTCATGGCGGGGCTTGGCCCCGCCATCCACGTCTTTGCCAACTGTGGCAAAGCAAGACGTGAATGGCCGGCCTGCGCCGGCCATGACGATGAAGGCGGCGCATCGGTCATACGCACTAGAGTTGCACGGCTCTCCCAAAGCGGACCAAGATTGGAGCCGGCGGCGCTGTCGGAGACGGAAAGCTCTCGTGGCGGCGTTTCGGCCCTTATGTCAGCAAGCTCAATGAGCTTGCCGATGGCGCCTGATTCTGGAGCGCCCGGAGGCGGGCAATGACTTGGACGCGCGTCACAGATTCCGAGCAGGCCGCAGTCACACTGCCAGCGTGGCTGAGCAGGATGATTGGCCAACGCGGGAAGTTTGGGCTGCTGCTGAGCACGGGCGACGTCCTGAGGATCACTTCGATTGCTGCTCTGCACGAATCGTCCACGGGCGTCGTCTTGGCCGATGTATTGCTCGACCACGCGGGTGTCCCGGACGGTGTGGATCAGGCGTGGCAGACGAAACACTACCTCGGGACGCCGGTTCCAGGGGCGGTGATGGCCACGGTAAACTTGGCGCAGGTCGTGGTTGGCATTGAATTCGTCGTGGCAGAGATCGCGGAGACAGCCCGCATCGAAACCCTGCGAACGGGCGATGAGATCAATGCCGCAGTACCTGAGGCTGCCAACGAGGCACTCGGACGTGCGGAGGAAATCGCCGGGTGAGTGGCCGCAGTTTTCGACGCTCTACTCGCTATTGTTGCGTGGTTCTGGTGCTGACCCAGACAACCGCAGTTCACGCCGAACAGGTTCTGCATGATCCTAGCCTTCCCAGTGCTAAGCCCCAGGCGCTCCAGGCATTATCCGACACGCATATCCGCCAGAAGATCATGCAGCAGAGCCAAGCGCCCTATGCTGGACGCTGCGTCTGTCCGTATCAGACCCGAGATACCAGCGGACACTCCTGCAAGCACCGCCATGAGGTGATCACCACATCTCCCCGGCCGATCTGTTATCCGACCCAGGTGACGCGCGCCATGATCGAGGATTGGCGGAAACGGCACGCCGGCTCGTGAGCGCCGGCGCAGCGTTGCGAGCGTATTCGCATCAGCCGCGCCAGAGGTCCGTCACATGACTGACCCGGACAGTAGGTTGCACCCAGTATCGATGTTGCGATGGCTCCTGAGCATGCGGGCCGGCATCAATGTTCCAGGCTTCGCTAGAACGCGATCTCGTACTCCAGCTTCCATCGCACAGCGCCGTGGCCAGAAGCAGGGGTGAGGCCGAACAGGTACCCGACTTCGTATCTCAGCTTACCGAAAGGCGCGAGACTCGCCGCGCCGGCCAGCACTGGGCCAACGAGATGTTCTTGCTGGGAGGTGGGGCCCGCATGCGCGATGTCTGAGATGAAACCGTAAAACTCTACACCGGGTGAAATCAGCGGATGGGTATAGATGAGCGACTGCCATGCATAAGAGAAACCCGTCTCCTTGGTCGCACCATGACCCACATCGCGCGACAGGAACAGGTTGAGCGTGTGCACGCTGTCCACTCCGAGAAAGTCATACAGCTCCTTTTGGATGATCGGACCGAAGGTCACCGCCCCGGGCTGACTGCGCGCGGTCGATTGTGAATATTCGAGAAAGAAGCCCACGTTGAAGAAGTATTCACCAGGCTCGGTGAGCTGGAACGTATTCTCCAGCGTGACAGCATCCCAGTTCAGATGCTGACTGCCGCCCGATGACATTTCCCCTTCCAGCTCGATCCGCCACCACGGCAGTACGCCGTAGCCGATGGCATTGGTGTAACTTTGGGCGCGGCTGAGCGATGAACCTTTGGTATCGAATGTAATCAGACCGTTGTGCTCGAACTCCAGCTCGCGGTACTCCACAGTCGGCATCCGCACCTGCAGATCGGCGTGCGCCGGCCGAAGCGCGAGCCAGCCGAACAGCACAAGGCCGACTGCGAACCGGACCACGATGATCAACGCGCGATGATGCGGCCGCGGGCCTGCGGATTGAAATCGTCAAAGAACTCGTATGTGCCGGCACGCAGAGGGCCGATGATAATGGTGACCTCCTGGCCAGCAGGGACGATTTTCTCGCGGTGCAGAGTCGCACTCTCAAATTCCGCAGGCGCCGAGTCAGCGTTCTTCACACGCAGCTCAATCTTCTGCCCGGCCCGCACCTGCAGTTCCGTCGGCTCAAACGCGCGATTGCGCACGGTGAGAGACGCCTCGGCCTGCTCAGCGGCATCGGCTCCCCTGAGAAGGACTGTGGATATGGCCAGCACTGCGACGAGGGTCGGAAGGCGCATTCGGTCCTCTTGGTGAACAAACAAAATGAGAATGACTTGCAATTGCATAAACCCGCGCGCAGGGCAAGCCATGGCAGCGGCTCAGTCCTCCAGCACCTCGATCGCCATCGATTTGACCAGCGCCAGGACCGGCGTTCCCACGGCTAGGTCCAGCCTCGCAACGGCATCCGGCGTGACGCGTGCAAGCAGGCCGGCGCCGTCGAGTGCGACCTCCACCATCGCGGCGTGCCGGCCTGGGTCCTGGACGATACCATGCACCGTGCCCGCAATGACGTTATGGACGCTGATGCCCTGCGGCGTAGCGGCTGCCAGGATCACCTCGCGCGCCGGAATGCGCAGTCGCAGCTCAGTACCGGGTGCTCCATCAACCAGCGGGACCAGAAAGCGCCGCCCCGCCGCGTCGAGCTCACTGAGCTGGCGTGCCACATCATGCCCGACCACCCGCGCCGGCAGCACGGCCGCGGCATCGTCACGCGCCGCCAACGGCAGATCGCCGCGGCCCGCGATGAGTTCCAGCGGCCCGGCGGCGAGTACCTTGCCGGCACGGATCAGCACCAGCGTGTCCGCGATGCGCGCGACCTCATCCAGCGAATGCGTCACATACAGTATCGGCAGGCGCAGCGCATGCTTGAGGCGCGCCAGATACGGCAGAATCTCGGCCTTATGCTGCGCGTCCAGGTTGGCAAGCGGCTCGTCCATCGCGAGCAGCCTGGGCTGGGACAGCAGGGCCCGGCCAATGGCCACGCGACTCTTCTCGCCTCCGGACAAGCTGTGCGGACGCCGGGCGAGCAACGGTGCAATCCCGAGGAGCTCGACCACGTCATTGAAGTGAATCGACTTTTCACCGGCGCGGCGCAGCCCGTAGCGCAGGTTGTCAGCCACGCTCATGTGGGGAAACAGCCTGTCGTCCTGGAACACGAGGCCGATACGGCGCCGCTCTGGCGGGATGACTACGTTTTGCTCGGTGTCGGCGAGCACCGTACCGTCGATCGCAATGCGGCATGCGGCGGGCCTGATCAGGCCCGCCACCGCGCCGACGATGGTGGACTTGCCGGCGCCGGAACGGCCGAACAAGACGGTTGTGCCGGGAGTAGGGGCGTCGAAGGCGATGTCGAGAGTGAAGTCCGGGACAGCGTGGCGGATTGCAACCGACAAGGTCATGCCGTGAAATGCTCCTCAGTCCGAAGAGAGAACCAGAGGAACATCATGGCCAAGGCATACTGGATCGCCTGCTACCGCTCGATCTCCAATCCCGACGCGCTGGCGGCCTACGCCAAACTTGCCGGCCCCGCGATTACCGCGGGCGGCGGCCGTTTCCTGGCGAGGGGCGGCACGGCCAAGACATACGAGGCTGGCATCAACCAGCGCACGGTGCTGATCGAGTTCGACAGCGTCGCCCAGGCGATCGCCACCCACGACAGTCCCGGCTACCAGGCTGCGCTCGCGGCACTCGGCAATGGTGCCGAACGCGACATGCGCATCGTGGAAGGCGTGGACTGAGGCATCTACCGGCCGACCCGCGCCCGCAGGCGGCGGCCGGCCAATTCCGCTGCCATCAGGAACACGACCGCCAGCGCGACTGAGACCAGGGACAGCCGCGCCGCCGTGGCTTCGCCGCCGGGAACCTGCAGTGCACTGTAGATCGCCAGTGGCAGCGTCTGTGTCTCGCCGGGAATGTTCGCGGCGAAGGTGATGACTGCTCCGAACTCTCCCAGTGACGCGGCAAAGCCGACGATCGCGCCAACGAGCACGCCTGGCGCGGCCAGCGGCAGCGTGATCGAAACGAAGCGATCCAGGCCGCCGGCTCCCAGCGTGCGCGCCGCCTGCTCCAGGCCCGGGTCCACCGCCTCGAGCGACAGCCGGATCGCGCGCAACATCAGCGGCAGGATCATCACCGCACAGGCCAGTACCGCACCTGCCTTGGTGAACACGAGCCGGACGCCGAACCATTGATACAGCCAGGCACCGAGTGGGCCGTGCAGTCCGAACAGCAGCAGGAGCAGCCAGCCAACGACTACGGGCGGCAGCACCAGCGGGAGATGAGCCATCGCATCGAGCAATACACGGCCAGGGAACCGGCCACGCGCCAATGCAAAGGCCAGCGCGATCGCTATCGGCAGGCAGCCAAGCGTCGCCCGCGCAGAGACGTCGAGTGTCAGGCTGACCGCCTGCCATTCCTCCGCGGACAACACTTATTCTGCCGAGAATCCGTGGCTGACGAAGATCGCGCGCGCCTCGGAACTGCCGAGAAAGCTGAGCAGCGCATCTGCTTCTGGTTTATCGCCGGCCTTTGTTAAGGCGAATGGGTAGGTGATCGGGTCGTGGCTGTCGTCGGGAAACACGCCCGCCACGCTGACGCCACGCGACACTGCGGCATCGGTGGCATAGACGATGCCGGCAGGCGCCTCGCCGCGCTCCACCAGCAGCAGCGCGCTGCGCACATCGGCAGCGGGTGCGAGGCGACCCTGCACCGCGTCCCACACACCCAGCTTCTGCAATGCCTGTTTTGCGTAAAGCCCCACGGGCACATGCGCAGGATCGCCGGTGGCCAGCCGGCCGTCGCTGCCGAGCAGTCCGCTGAGATCGAAATTTGGGGCAATGGCGACATGGCGCGCGCGGTTTGCTGGCACGATCAGGACAAGCTTGTTCGACAGCAGATCACGCCGCGTGCCTGGGACAATAAGGCCGCTATTGGCCAGATAATCCATCCATTGTTCATCGGCCGAGGCGAACAGATTGGCCGGCGCACCCTGTTCGATCTGCCGCGCCAGCGTCGAGCTCGCGCCAAAGGACAGGCGAAGAGGTGCGTGACCCTGCTTCTGCCATGTGACCGCGACGTCCTTCATCGCGTCAGTCAGGCTCGCCGCGGCGAATACAGTCAGTGGTTCGGCATGCGCGACGCACGGAAACAGCAGCAGCAGCGCCAACGCGAGCAGACGGACCATGATCACGCTCCGATATGTCCGCACGACCATATCCCCGTACGGCCATATCGGCAAATCGCGGCCTCGCATCGTTCCTGCTTGCGTGAAAACGATTGGCGGCGAGAATGCGGCGCATGAAGCGCGTGCGTCATCCGGAACGGCTGGGCCTGCATTTACGCGTCGTATTGGACGGCGCGGTGGCCATGGGACCGGGCAAGGTCGAGCTGCTGGAAGGTATCGCCGATACCGGCTCCATCGCGGCAGCGGGCCGCCGCATGGGCATGAGCTACAAGCGCGCCTGGCTGCTGGTGGAGGAAATGAACAGCATGTTCACCGGCCCGCTGGTGGATGCGGCCAAAGGCGGCGCCGGGGGTGGCGGTGCGACGCTGACACCGCTGGGCCGACGGTTACTGGCAGCCTATCGTGATCTGGAGACGGCTGCCGCCAAAGCGGGCGCACGCGAGCTGGCTACGATGCGGCGCGCCTTGGCGAGGCACTGAGCAAACTGCGTCCACTGTCGGAGCATCCTTATGGCGATGCAGATCATCCTGATCATCGTACTGCTTATCCTGCTGGTCATTGTCGCGCGCTCGCTTCGCATCGCCGCGGAGTGGCAGCGCGCGGTCGTGCTTCGGTTGGGGCGGTTCCACAAGGTGAAGGGCCCCGGAATGTATCTGGTGTTTCCCGTCATCGATCATGTCGCGCAGACTGTGGACCTCCGTATCCAGACGACGACGATAACCGCCGAGCAGGCGCTGACGCGCGACACGGTGGCGGTGGTCGTGGACGCCATCGTGTTTTGGCAGGTGGACAACGCCGAAGCCGCTGCGATCAACATCGCCGATTACCGGGAAGCTATCGAGCGGGTGGCGCAGACCAGCCTGCGGGAGATGATCGGCGCGACCGAGCTTTCTCGCTTGCTATCGGATCGCAGGTCGGCAAATGCGCAGTTGCGCGACACGATCAGCGAGAAGACCAATAGCTGGGGCGTCGTCGCGCGTAGCGTGGAGATCAAGGACGTATCGATCCCACGCGAGCTGCAGGACGCCATGAGCCGTCAGGCGCAAGCGGAGCGAGAGAAGGATGCGCGTGTGATATTGGCTTCGGCCGAGAAGCAGATCGCACAGCAGGTGTTGGAGGCGGCTGCGCTGTACGGCCGGGATCCGCACGCCTTGAAGCTGCGGCAGATGAATCTGCTGTACGAGATGAACAAGGAGCGCGGAACGACCGTGCTGATCCCCACCGATATGGCGAGCAGCCTTGGCGGGTTGGTCGGGTTGACGGAAGCCTTCAACGCTCGGGCGGACCGGTCTGAGTGAACTGAAGGAAAATTCACCGCAGAGGCGCAGAGCACGCAGAGGTCGGATTTAACTCCGCGAACTCTGCGCCTCTGCGGTGAATTAAATTAATCGGCAGCACCGCGTGCGGGTTGCTGCGTTGCGGAGCGTCTTCCCGTCAGCTCATCGCCCGCATCCCGCGGCATCCAGAGTGCGATAGGTGCGGCAATGAGCGTGAACATGGCAACCACCAGGAACGCGTGGCTGAAGTCGCTGGGCTGCGGCGTGACATGGCCAGACGCGGCCATGGATATTTCCAGCGATACCGCACCCGCCGATATGCCTATGGTCGCGGCGAGCTGCTGGCACGTGACGTAGAGGCTCGTCGCGGAACTCATGCGGGGGCGCGGCACGTCGCCGTAAGCCAATGTGTTGTACGCGGTGAACTGCAGCGACCGGAAGAAGCCGCCGATGAGCAGCGCGGCATAGATCGCCGCGGCCGGCCAGGTGGGGCGGAACGCGGCACATATCGCGATCATCACCGCGGAGATCACTCCATTCCATACCAACGTGTCACGAAAGCCGAACAGGCGCAGCGCGCGTTGCGTGGCGGGTTTCATGACCAGCGCGCCGGCTGAGCTGGCGAAGGTGATCAGTCCGCTTTCCACGGCCGAATCGCCGAAGCCGACTTGCAGCATCATCGGCAGCAGGAACGGGATCGCGCCTATGCCGGTGCGGAACAGCATCATGGCCGAGAGCGCGACGCCAAAGCACGGCAGGCGCATCAGCGACAGATCGAGCAATGGGGCAGGGTGGTTCCTCGCGTGCAGCAGATAGCCGACTATCGCGACCAGACCGACGCCGATCATCGCTTCCGTGACCCGCGGTGGCACGACGCCGCGGCCGGCGGTCTCCAACCCGAACATCAGGCCCGAGAGTGCTATGCCGCACAGCAGCAGGCCAATGCCATCGAAGCGGCCGCGCGGCGGTTCGCGTATGTCCTCGACAAATATGCTGACCAGAACGATGCCGAGGACGCCGATAGGCACATTGATGTCGAAAATCCAGGGCCAGGAAAAATAGGTGACGATGAAGCCACCAACGGGCGGACCGAGGACCGGACCCAGGAGCGCGGGAACCGTTAACCACGCCATGGCCGATACAAGTTCCTGCTTCGCCGCGGTGCGCAGCAGGACGAGACGGCCCACGGGCACCATCATCGCGCCGCCAATGCCTTGCAGGACTCGCGCGGCAACCAGGAATGCCAGGCTGTCCGCGCGACCGCACAAGATCGAGCCAATGGTGAACACAGCAATGGCGGCACGAAACACCGTGCGCGCGCCATACCGATCCGCGATCCAGCCGCTCGCCGGGATGAAGACCGCCAGCGAAAGCAGGTAGGAGGTGAGTGCGACGTTCATATGCACCGGATCGGCCCCGAACGCCTTCGCCATGGTGGGCAGCGCCGTGGCGATCACCGTGGAGTCGAGGTTCTGCATGAACATCGCACAGGCGACGATGACCGCGGTGAGGCGTGTACGGTGGCTGGTGCGGACCCTGGGGGTAGGGGTGGCGGGCTCGGGCATCGGTCGAAGGTCAGTAGCACCGGCGGGGGCGGCTGACTATCGAGGGCTCGGAAAGGAAGAATAACACGGACGGCACGGAATGGATCGCAGGGCAATCCATTGGCACGGATTACACGGACGCTGCCGTGCCGTCAGGCCAGGATGTCCGCCGCCGCCGTGATGAGCCGTCTTGTGTCGTCTTCCGTCCCGACAGTGATGCGCAGCCAGGGCGCTGTGCGGGGCTTGTTGAAGTGCCGGACCAGCACCGCACGTTCGCGCAGCGCCGCCGCGAGTTCCGCGCCGCCCCGCGCCGGATGCCGGGCGAAGACGAAATTCGTGCTCGACGGCAGAACGTCAAAGCCGAGGCCGATCAGTTCTCGCGTCATCGCGTCCCGGCCGGCAATGATCCTGGCGCAGCTTGCGCGGAAATACGCATCGTCGCGAACTGAAGCCGTCGCGCCCGCCTGGGCGATGCGGCTTAGCGGATAGGAATTGAAGCTGTCCTTGACGCGACGTAGCGCCTCGATCAGCCCTATGTCGCCGAGTGCATAGCCGACGCGCAGGCCGGCCAGCGCGCGCGACTTCGACATCGTCTGCACGACCAGCAGGTTCGGATGTTCGGCGATCAGCGGCACCGCGCTCTCGCCGCCGAAATCGACATAGGCTTCGTCGATCAGCACGGGGATGTCGCGATGCTCTTCGAGCAGCCGAGCGATCTCCGCGCGTGGCAGCGCAATGCCGGTCGGTGCGTTGGGATTGGCGATCACGATCGACCCCGCGTCGCGCCGATAATCCTCGACCCTGACGCGCATTGCCTCGTCCAGCGGCACGGTCTCGCAGGCGAGGCCGAACAATTGCGCCCATACGGGATAGAAGCTGTAGGTCACGTCCGGAAACAGCAGCGGCTTCGGCTGTTTCAACAGCGCGACGAACGCATGCGCGAGCACTTCGTCGGAGCCATTGCCGACGAAGACCTGTTCGGGCGTCACGCCGTGATGGGCGGCGAGCGCCTCGCGCAACTCCGTCGCCTCGGGATCGGGATAGAGCCGCAGCGTGTCGCAAGCGGCGGCTCGCATCGCGTCCAGCGCGAGTGGCGAAGGACCGAACGGGCTTTCGTTGGTGTTGAGCTTCACCAGATTGGCGACGCGCGGCTGCTCGCCGGGGA
>CAYRTL010000060.1:0-31467 GCA_964427005.1 uncultured Acetobacteraceae bacterium | reverse complement strand
CTAGTGGTGACGCCTTTGTGCCCATGGCTGTCGCTCCAGGCCGCCTCTCGGTCGCTCGAACGCAGACGTTCGACGGAGTACCGTGCAGATGGTTGCAGTGCGAGGAAAGCTGAGACCGCTCGACGGTTATCGAAAAACTTCAACCGCACCCCATACGATAAGCGCAATGCCCGTCAGCCGGCTCACGCGCGGCCCGCCAGGGAGCAGCTTCTCGAGCAAGACCAGCAACGCGAGGGCGGCGATCCAGAGCAGGTTCATCAAGCCGCCGACGAACAGCAGTACCATCAGCAACCAACAGCAACCGAGACAAAACAAGCCGTGCATCGCGCCCGCCCGGAGCGGCCCGGACGTGCCCTGGCGCCAAAATCGGGTCAGTTGCTCTGCCGGCGAGCGGCACTGGACAAGACAGGCCTGTTTCCACGGTGTCCACTGGTAGATGCCCGCGACGATCAGCAGCACAGCGGCCAGCTTGGTATTGGCGCTGGCCATGTCGGCTGACAGCAGATCGGCCCGGTCGAGGCCGAATTGCAGGATCGTGGCGGCCAGGCTGAAGCCCAACCAGACGAGCAGGTAGCCTAGGACGAACAGCCCCGCCGGTCCAAACAGGCGATTGCCATTGCGTTGCGCCATCAGCGCGGCGGCCAGCAGAATGGCCGGGGCGGCGCTGGGCAGCATCATCGCCATCATCATGATGGCCCACATCAAGAATATGATGACGGCATAGCCGGCGGACCATTCAGGCGCCATGAGCATGATCTGGCCGCCGCCCATGTCCATCTGTTCCATCTCGATCCCGCCGCCAAACAACAGCCAGCCCCAGGCAAGCAGGATGACGGTCAGCAGGCCAACCAGCACAACTGTTCGATCGCGCTGGAGCAAGGCGCGCAGCATGTTGAGAGAGCCGGCTAGTTCATTCGTCCCTTGTGGCTGAGATGAATGTGCGCGAACTGGCCGTAGGTATCCTTCAGGTCGAGCGCGATCGGTCCAGTGGTTTTGCTGGTGCCACTACCAATCTCGGCCTGCTTGAACTCGAAGCTCTGCGGGAAGTCGATGCGCACCCGGTGCTCCGCGCCGGTCACCGGGTTCCGGATCGGTTCCCCTACAGAGACGGCAATGCCCGGGATATCGAGCCGCGCCCGGCGGGCCTCAACGTCGATGTCGAGGGTGATCGGATGGAAGACCGGAGGGTGCTTGGTGGGGCTCATGGCGCTGAATATCCACCATACCGTGGCCATGTCCTCGGTCTCCTGCCCGGACAGTATCTTGATCAGCGCGTCGCGCTGCGCTGCATCTGCCCGCTGATCGATGACGAGTTGCATGCTGCCGTTGCCTTGGTGCACCGCGCCCGGCCAGCGCCACATTGCGGCCGCCCGCAGCCCATCGAGGCGGACATCGCCGAAATGTCCGATGTCGATCTGGTAGCCCGCAAGCGCCTCACAAAAGCCCTTGTCGGGTAGCGCATTGAACTGGCAGGGGCAGGCGTAAATGCAGTTGCAATTCGCGAATTCGGTGGCCTTGATTTCCCATTCGACGGAGACGGCCATGCGATCCCTCCCTTTCTTATTATGGAGCCGTATCGTCTGGTCAGCGTCGTTCTGGCCATGCCTCCGTGTAGCCGATGAATCTACGGCTTCCCCAGCAGTACGGCCGTTGTTTGGATTAGGCGCTGTTTTTGACTTGCGGCAAGGCTTTCCATGCCATGGTAGACTAACCGACGTCTTCCCAATGCCTCGCTATCCGACCGCCTTGTATGCCTGCGCGGGCTCGATCGTCCCACTGGCAGGAGACTCGCCATGGCTGCGCGAGAAACGAGGCGCTGGTGAGACTCTCTCCTGCTGTCATTTGCGAGCGAAGCGAAGCAATCCCTGCAGGATTGGGATTGCTTCGCTGCGCTCGCAATGACAGCAGGTGGTGACTACGTCTTCGGCTCGACGTCCAGCCGCGCGACGATTCCTTCCAGCCCAGGCTTCGCCGCGGGGTAGCGCTGCAGCACCAGCGGATCGTGGCCTGGAATGATCACGTTCGGTCCGTCCGCCAGCTTCCGCATCGTCTCGTAGCCGCGCAGCGTGTCCTCGTGGCTGTGCATGATCGGGAAGGCGCGGCCTTCCTCCATGTTGGCGTAGAAGTGGCTGGCATCCGACGCCAGCACCATCCAGCCGCGCTGCGTCCTTACGCGCATCACTTGCAGCCCCTTCGAGTGGCCGCCCACGTGATGCAACGTGATGCCAGGCGCCAACTCGTCTACGCCGTCGTGGAAGACCACGCGGCCGGCGAACAGCTTGCGCACCATCGCCACCACGTCCTCTTCCTCGAATGGCCCGCGCAGGCCGGCATGGCACATGCACCGTCCGGTCGCATAAGCCATCTCGATGTCCTGCACGTGGTAGCGCGCGTGCGGGAACAGATCGTAGTTGCCGCAATGGTCGTAGTGCATGTGCGACAGGATCACATCCCGCACGTCGCCTGGTTCAACGCCGATGGCCTTTAGCCCCACCGAAGGCGACCGCACGAATTGCCGCTGCCGCTTCTCGCCCATCGGCGCGTCGAAACCGGTATCGAACACGAAGGCGCATCCGTTACCCTTGATCGCCCAGACGAAGTAGTCGAGCGGCATCGGCCCGTCATGCGGGTCGCCGCCGATGAAGTTGTTGGCCCGCCGCGCATTGGGGTTGTGCGCGTAGTGGACCGCATAGACCTCGTACGGCTCCGGCATCAGGAGACCTTCGGCCAGCTCACCTGGGACGCCGCGATCGACTCAGGATGCACCGCGACCGGCCGTCCATTCTGCCACTGCACGATGCATAGCTTTGCGCCGACGCGGCGGCCCTTCTCGTCGTATTTCAGCGTGTTGTCGGGGAAGAACAGCGCCGGACCTTCATTCTTCATGTCGAGCGAGCGGATCGCCTGCATCACCTTGTGCCGCTCCGCCACAGCCGCGCGCTCGACCGCTTCCTTCAGGATCAGCACGTGGACATAGGCGAACACCGAGTCATGACCAAACCATGGTTCCTTGGTCCGCTCCACAAATCGCTTCGATACGTCTTCGACCGCCTTGCCCGGCCAATTGGCCAGACCGACCAGCACGCCCTCCAGGTTCTCGGCGCCGGCGACCTTCAGCAACTCCGGCACGCACCAGTGTCCGCCGCCACCGATCTTTGGCAGCTTGTCGCTCTTCAGGTTCATCTCGGCGAACTTGTCGCACAGCAGCTTGTCATCCGGCACGTTGGTGGACTGGAAGATCACGAAGTCCGGCCGCCCGGAGCGAACGTGCTGAACGATGGTGGTCGCATCGGTCAGCGGTGGCGTGTAGACCTCGTCTGCGACCAGCGTGAGGTTGAGGTTTTTCAGCACGTGGTCGCGTATCGGCTTCATGAAGCTGACCGACGCCGCGGTGTTGTCACCAACGACGGCTACCTTGGTCGGCCGCTTGCCCGACGCCTTCGTCGCCATGTCGACGACCATCGGCACTTCGTCTTCGGCTTGCGAGTCGGCAGTTGGCGAGGACTGGAATACATATTTGTATCCACGGCCGGTGATCAGATCGGAATAGGAGAGAGTCAGCCACGGCAGTTCGGCACGTTCGGTCACCTCGGTAGCCGCAAGCGTGAAGGTCGAGAGCCAGCAGCCGAAGCCCCCGACGAGATCAGGCTCCTGCGCGATCATGCGCTGCGCGGCGTCCTTCGCCTTCTCGGCCGAATCGCCGGTGTCGTACTCGATCAGACGCAGCTTTGCGCCCCCGAGTGCCTTGATGCCGCCGGCATTGTTGATGTCGTCGATCGCCATGCGCGCGCCCATCTGCTCCAGGATGCCCTGGCGCGCCCATGGTCCCGACAACGGCACCAGCATGGCGATCTTCACTTCCTTCGGTGCCTGTGCGCGAACACGCCGTGGTGCCAGCGCTGTTGCTCCGGTGGCAAGCCCCAATCCCAATGCGCCACGGCGCCCGATCGAGGATGTGTTCGTCATCTTGCGTTCTCCCATGCGTTCGTTATCAGGCATCCGTCAGCCCGAGATAGGAACGACGTACCCTATCGTCGGCGAGCAGTGTCTCATAGGTGCCGTCGAGCACCATGTGTCCCGTCTCAAGAACATAGCCGTGGTCAGACAATTCCAAGGCTTCGGCCACACGTTGTTCGACCAGCAGGATCGTGACGCCATCCTCGCGATGGATCTGGGAAATGCGTTCGAAGATCGTGTCGGCGACCGCAGGCGCCAGGCCCATGGATGGTTCGTCAAGCATCAGCAGCTTCGGGACAGAAGCCAGGCCGCGGCCGATCGCCAGCATCTGCTGCTCGCCACCGGACAGCGTGCCCGCGAGCTGCGTTGCCCTCTCGGCCAGGATGGGAAACAGCGCATGGATGCGCTCGAGCGTATGCGTCCACTGCGTGCGGCCTGCCTTGGTGTAGGCACCCATCTCAAGGTTCTCGCGCACCGTCAGGGTCTTGAATACCTGACGGCCTTCCGGCACGTGCGCGACGCCGAGATGTGCGCGCTTGGCGGCAGGCATGGTGAGCAGATCCTGGCCGAGGAAGCTGATGCTGCCCTGCACAGGCGGCACGATGCCGCAGATGGTCTTGAACAGCGTGGATTTGCCGGCGCCGTTCGGGCCGACAACAGTGACGAACCGGCCTGCCTCGACCGACAGCGACACGTCAGTCAGCGCACGCAGCCCACCATACGCGACGGAAAGCTTGCGGACTTCAAGCATTCTGCCGCGCCAGGAACTTCTTGCCGAGATACGCCTCGATCACTGAACGATCCTCCACGACATCGCGCGGCAATCCTGTTGCCAATACTGCGCCGTGGTCCAGCACCACGAAGCGATCGGCCAGCCGCATCATCGCATGCATCGTATGTTCGATGATCGCTATCGTCATGCCTTCGTCACGCAACTTGGCCAGTACATCCAGCACCTCGTCGCATTCGTCGCGACCGAGTCCCGCCAGTGTCTCGTCCAGCAGCAGCAGACGGGGCTGGCCGGCGAGCGCACGCGCCAGTTCCATCAGCCGCAGCTGCTTGTTGGTGAGCTGACCCGCACTACGTGTGGCCAATTGCAGCATCCCGACACGCTGCAATGCGAGTTCTGCCGCCGCAACGGCGTCGCGGTCCGGCAGGCCTGCGCCGTAGGCGCCGACAACGACGTTGTCCAGTAAAGGCAGACGCGGAAAGCTGCGGACCACCTGGAATGTGCGGCCGACGCCCATACGGCACACTTGGTACACCTTGCGTCCAAGCATGGAGTCGCCGGCCAGCATTGCGCTGCCCTCGTCGGCTGACAGCACACCGTTGAGCACGTTGAACAGCGTTGTCTTGCCGGCACCGTTCGGACCGATGATGCCGAGAATCTCACCCTGATCGATGGTGAAGCTGACCTGACTGACAGCGCGCAAGCCACCAAACGAACGCGACAGGTTCTCGACCTGCAGCAACGGAGATGATGCGTTGGCAGTGGCGTAATCGCGGTGCGGCACCGGTGTCGCGGGCAGGGCAGGGGGTGGCGGTGGCATCGCCCGGCGGAACCAGCGATCGCGAATTGTCCAGTAGAGCCCGTCGGGAGCAGCCAGGATGATCACGATGATTGCCGCGCCGTATACGACTCCTTGGATGCCGGGAATGATGTTGCCGAGCTGAGCGTTCAGGGACTCTGCCAAGGGCACAAGCACGGCCGCCCCGATCAACGGTCCCCAGATCGAGGTAACGCCGCCGAACAGCGTGACCACGACCGGCTGCGCGGAAACCAGAAGTCCGAACACTGAGTCCGGCGTGACGACAAGCAGCACGCACGCATAGAGGCCGCCAGCGGCCGCCGCGATGATGCCTGACGTGATGAGCGACCGCATCTTCCATTGGCGCGCATTGATGCCGGCTGCTTCGGCGGCCAGCTCATTCTGCCGGATCGCCAGAAGTGCAAGACCAAAGCGGGAATTCTCCACCAGCATGCAGACCAGCACGCTGGCTGCGAGCAGCGCCACGGCCACGACGGTGTAAAGCCGTTGATCGGTGAATTCGAGATATGCCGCGGGATGATCCCGGTGCATCGGCAGCGACATTTCCTGGAAGCCCAGGTAATTCAGCAGGTACAGGATAAAGAGCGGATATGCGAGCATCGACAGCGCGAAGTAATGGCCGCGCAGCCGGAACGTCGGCACGCCGATGACGACGGCAGCGACCGCGCCAACCGCCATCCCAAGTGGAATGCCAAGCCACGGTGTGAGATCCCAATACACCAGCGCCAAGGTGACGGTGTAGGCGCCGATGCCGAAGAAAGACGCATGGCCGAACGATAACTGGCCGCCATAGCCGGACAGAATGTTCCACGATACGCCGAACACCGCCCAGATCGGCACCAGCGTCAGAATCAACTGATAGTAGCTGTTGGTGATGAAAGTCGAGATCGCCAGATAAGCGACGGTGATGATCGCGAGTGCGATGCCATCCCGACGGAGTCGTGTGCTGGCTCCCTGCCTCATGCGCGTTCCGCCGAACGGCCGAACAGGCCCTGCGGACGCAGCAAGACGATCATCAGGAACACGACGAAGATGGCGGCGTTCTGCAACTGCGGCGGCAGCACCAGCGCGGAGCATTGCTGCACGAAGCCCACCGTCAGGCCGCCCCAGAACGCGCCCAGGATGCTGCCCATGCCGCCCAGAACGACGCCCGAATACATGATGATGACGTAGTCGAGGCCGATGAAGGGACCGAACGACAAGTACGTTGCCATCAATCCGCCCGCCACCGCCGTGATACCGCAGCCGAGTGCAAAGGCAATGCGGTAGGCGCGATCGACATCGATGCCCATATAGGTCGCGGCGGTTGGATTGTCGGCCGCGGCGCGTAATGACTTGCCCAGGCGCGTGTATTCCAGCACGAAATAGAGCGCGATCGCGGTGATGATCGCGACCGCGCAGGCGATCAGACGCGCCTTGTTCAGGAACACCGTGGCGTCGCCGTAGAAGCCTTCAACCGCAAATGCGCTTGAGGCGAGCGGCGTGCGTACTGTTTCCGGCGTGGAGCCGAACACGATAAGTCCGCCATTTTGCAAAATCAGCGAGATACCCAACGTGACGAGAAGCTGACCGAAGTGCCCGTCATCGATGCTGCCCGCCGTCCGTAACCCGGAGACACGTGCGATCAGGAATTTGTGCAGCAGAGCCCCACCGACGAACACGATAGGGCCGGCGCACATCGCGCCGATGAACGGGCCGATATACGGTCCGAGGAACGCGAAGACGCCGGCGCCGGTCACCAGATACAAGCTGGCATACATGCCGAGCATCAGCAGTTCGCCCTGGGCGAAATTGACGATACGCATGATCCCGAAAATCAGGCCGAGCCCGATGCACATCAGGCCGTAGATGCAACCGATGGTGATGCCGGCGGCAAGCGCATTCAGCGTGTTTTCGATGAGGACTTCCAGGTCCACTTGGTTCGTATGCCTCCCTTTTGCGTCAGTCTTACTGGTTGATTGCCTGGGCCTCAAGCGACCACCCGGCAATCAGATTGCCGAGATGGCGGGGCGCTTCCCCGGGCCAAAGCAACTCGCCGTCGAGCGTGGCGCCCCAGGCAGCGGCAACACCCATCGCCCTAAGCCCATCGGGAGCGACCGCGCGGTAGGATACATGATGGTGACCGTGTACGATCAGGCTGGCGCCCATCGCGCGTGCCAGAGCATCCAACGCCGCGTTGCCTGATGGGTGGCTACGGGGCGCTTCATGCGTCACCAGGATGTCAGCGCGTTGACTGGCGAGGTAGTCGTAGTCCTCTGGCCAGATCGCGGTGGCGCCCAGCGAATGGATCAGCGCTGCGATGTGGTCTTTGCTCCAGCCCGGACCGAGGCTGGCGAGGTCTTCGGGCAATTGTTCGCGCCGATGCAGGCGTGGTGGCTCCGGTGGCTCCCATATCCGCGGGCGGAACGTACCACCGAGACCGGCGATACGAACGCCGGCGATCTCGACAACTTTCGCGTGCAGCGCCCCCTGCGTGGTCCGCGGGTTGCGCTCCGGTTCGACGAGATTGGCCCACATTTCCGGGCCGCCATCGTTGTCGTGATTGCCGAAGATCCAGTGCACGCCGATGCCGCGGTCCAGCAGCGGTGCAGCCAGGTCGTCCAGCGGACGATCGCATTGGATATCGCCGAGCAGGACGGCGGCCTTCGGCAACGGATCAACCGATGCGAGCCCGCGCTCGACGCTGTGCCACTGCTGATGAATGTCGCCGATGAAGACAATCGTCATGGTTTCGTACGTTCCGTATCGACTGGGCCTGACCTTGACGATGTCGCGGCGGCATCCCTAGCCTTCCACGATTATCCGCGCATGGAAACAGCATGAACGATCGGGTCGGGGTGGAGCCGGCGGCATTTCTGGACCGGCTGGAGAGGTCTGCGTGGCGAACCGAGACACCATGCGGCGACGGAACGATGGTCTGGCGTTCGTGGGGCGAAGGGCCGGTTCTGGTGCTTTTCCACGGCGGCGCTGGCTCGTGGCGCCATTGGGCCCATAATATTGACGAGCTGTCACAGCGTTACCGGCTGCTGGTCCCTGATCTGCCGGGACTCGGGGAGTCGGCGTTTCCGCCGAGTGGCGACGATGCAATGGCGGTCGCGGAAGTCGTCGCACACGGCATCGACATCATTCTTGGCGTCCATGCGCAGTACGACGTGGCCGGGTTTTCATTTGGCGGCACGATGGCAACCTGTGTCGGCGCGATCCACGGCGCGCGTGTGCGGTCGGTGACGATTATCGGTTCGAGCGGCGTGGGGCCGGCGGGAAGTGCGGTTGAGCTGCTGAAGGTGCGGCATCTGATGGGCGAGGCGCGCGTCGCAGCACATCGCACGAATCTCAACCGGCTCATGATCGCGGATCCTACGAAGATCGATGAGCTGGCGCTGGCGATCCAGGAATGGAACACACGGCACTCACGATTGAAGACGCCGACTTTGTCGCGCAGTGGCGCGCTGCCTAATGCGTTGAAGCGAGTGGTGGCACGCGTGAACGGCATCTGGGGCGAGCGCGATGCACCGGCCAATCCGCGTGCTCCCCAACGTATTACCGCGCTGCGTGAGCTGCGGCCGGATGCCGATGTCCGCATGATTCCGGGTGCCGGGCATTGGGTGGCGTACGAGGCGCCGGAGCAGTTCAATGCGATGCTGCTGGAGATGCTGAAACGGACCAGGCCGTAACGGCGCTACCCGAGGAGAACATGTCATGTCGCAAACGCAGATTGAACCTGGCCCGGGCGACATGATGGGCAATGCGGGCCCAGGCATGTTGTCCGGATTGCGCGTGATCGAGGTGGCGGACGAACGCGCTGAGTATACAGGATTGCTGCTTGCCGGACTTGGCGCCGAGGTGGTGAAGATCGAGCCGCCCGAGGGCAATGCAACGCGCCGGATCGGTCCCTATCTGGAGGATGAGCCTGGGCTCGAGCGATCGCTGTTCTTCTGGAATTACAATCGCAACAAGAAATCGGTGGTGCTCGATCTGCGCGAGACGCTGGCGCGCGAGCACATGCTGCGTCTGTTGGAAGGCGCTGACGTGCTGCTGGATGCAAGCTGTGGCGCGCTGAACGAGGCGTTGGGTCTGGATCGCACGGCGATGAATGCGCGGTTTCCATCGCTGGTGACAGCGCGTATGACGCCATTCGGCGATGATGGACCGTGGAAGGGTCTCAAGAGTTCCGACCTCATCCATCTCGCCCTTGGTGGGATCATGATGAATTGCGGCTACGATCCCGATCCCAACCTGGAGTACGACACACCGCCGATAGCGCCGCAGATCTGGCACGCCTATCACATTGCTGGCGAGCAGCTTGCGACCGGCGTCATCGCGGCGCTGATCCATCGTCATCGCAGCGGCGAAGGACAGGATGTATCGGTGGCGATCCACGAGGCGGTGTCGAAGAACCCCGAGCTTGACATCATGCATTGGGTGATGCGGCGCGTGCCGCTGTGGCGGTTGACAAACCGGCACGCCGTGGAGACGCCCAACCATTCGCCGAGTATCTGCCATACGAAGGATGGTCGCTGGTTCATTTCGCACGGCATGGGCGCTCGCGATCTGAAGAACCTGGTGCCGCTGCTCAGCAAGTACGGCATGCAGGCTGATTTGCAGCCACCGCCGCCAGATGCGGATTTGAAGGCGCGCCAGGTGCCTGGCTCGGCGGCGGGCGATGAGGCGCGGGCGCATATGCTGGACGTGGTGCAACGCTTCATCCGCGCCTGGACCTATGCTGACATGCCGTGGCGCGAGGCGCAGGAAGCCGGTCTGCTATGGGCGCCGCTGCGCAAACCGCATGAGAACGCGCTGGATGAGCACTGGCTGAAGCGCAAAAGCTTCGCCGATATACATCATCCGGAGTACGGCCGCAGCTTCCGTTATCCGACCAGCAAATGGCTGAGTAACAAGACGAGCTGGCAGGTCGGGCGGCGTGCGCCGCTGCTGGGTGAGGATACCGCGGCTGTATTGGGTGCGGCTATGCGGCGGCCGGGTGTCGCGGCAGAGCCCCGGCGTGTGACCAATCCGAAGCTGTCGGCGCTACACAACAAGCCGTTCCCGCTGCAGGGCGTGAAGATCCTGGATTTCGCGTGGTTTCTTGCATCCGCTGGTGGCACGCGCTTCCTCGCTGCGATGGGTGCTGAGAGTTTCAAGGTCGAGTGGAAGGACAATCCTGATACGCGGCTCGCGGCGATGGCGCCGGTCGGGGGACGAGCGGCACGCGATGCAGCGACAGGACCGCTGCCAGGGGTGAAGGACCCCGACATGGGAGGGCAGTTCAACAACAAGAACGCGGGCAAACGCGGCATTTCGCTGAACATTCGGCATCCAAAAGGATTGCAGATCGCCAAGGACCTGGTGCGCATCTGTGATGTCGTAGCCGAGGGATTTTCGCCTGGTGTGCTACAGCGGCTGGGTCTGGGCTATGACGTGATGAAGAGCATCCGGCCGGACATCATCTACATCCAGCAGTCCGGCATGGGCGCGCATGGCATGTATGGCCGGATGCGCACCGTCGGTCCGGTTGCCGCGGCGTTCGGCGGACAGGGCGACATGTCGGGTCTGCCTGAGCCGGCGATGCCGGTCGGTTGGGGATACTCATATCTCGACTGGATGGGCGCGTATGGATACGCCCTTGCGCTGCTCGGCGCGTTGTATCATCGCGAGCGCACGGGCGAGGGGCAGTGGATCGACGCTTCGCAGTGCGAATCCGGTCTGTTCCTGACGGGCGCAACCATCCTCGACTGGTCGGCCAATGAACGCGTGTGGCGGCGCTACGGCAACCGCTCGCCATACAAGCCGGCCGCACCGCACGGAGCGTATCGCTGCGCGGGCAAGGACCGCTGGATCGCGATCGCCTGCTTCACGGATGCGGAGTGGCGTGCGTTGGCTCGGGTGGCGGGGCAAGGAGCATGGCTGGACGATCATCGCTTCAACACGCTGGAACATCGGCTGCTGCATCAGGACTCGCTGGACGCGGCGGTTGAATCGTGGACCCGCACGCAGGATCGCTATGACTGCATGATGAAGCTACAGCATGCAGGCGTGCCGGCTGGCGTGTGCCAGAACGCGGAAGACCGCTGCGATCATGACCCGCAGTTGCGGCATCTGAACTGGCTGACGGAGGTCACCGGAACCAAGATTGGCACATGGCCCGTGTACGAACTGCCGATGAAGTTCACCCGTACGCCGGCCTATATCGGCGGACCGATCAATCGCGGAGCGCCGTGCTATGGCGAGGACAATGAGTGGCTGCTGACCGAACTGCTGGGAATGTCGCGCAGTGATGTCGAGCGCTTGGCGGAAGAAGGCGTCATATGATCCTGGTTACCAACAACGAAGGCACTCTCGGCGTGCCGACCACCGCGCGCATGCTGTCGCAAGGCGCGCATGCACTGGATGCGATCGAGGCTGGCATCCGGTTGATCGAGGCCGATCCTTCGGTGCGTACGGTCGGGCGAGGCGGTTGGCCCAATCTGCTGTGCGAGATGGAACTCGATGCCTGTATGATGGACGGCACCACGCTGCGTTCGGGCGCTGTCGGTGCGCTACAGGGCTATCTGCATCCGGTGAGCGTGGCGCGCGAGATCATGCGGCGGTTGCCACACGAGTTCCTGGTAGGGGAGGGTGCCGCGCGCTTTGCACGCGAGGTCGGCGCCGAAGAGGCGGACAATCTGATCCCCGACTCGCGGCGCGCCTGGCAGGCATGGTTCGACAATGAAGTGCCTCCAGCGCAGAAGAAGGCGTGGCCCAATGTGCCGCTCGCCGAGCTTTGCAGGCACGCCATTGATCCTGAAGTCGGTCGCGACACAACGGTATTTCTTGCGCACGATCAGGCAGGCAACGTTTGCAGCGGCACCAGCACGTCAGGCTGGGGATGGAAATATCCAGGCCGGCTCGGCGACAGCCCTATTGTGGGTGCCGGTTCTTACGCCGACACGCGCTATGGCGCCGCGGCTTGCACGGGTGCCGGCGAGATGACGATACGCTGCTGTACGGCACGTTCCATTGTGCTGTACATGAAGAAGGGTGCGAGCGTCGCCGATGCTGTTGGTGAGGCGGTCGAGGACATGCGCGCGCTGAAGGGCGGGCTGATCAGCCGCGTGACCATCCATGCGATCGACACCAAAGGCAATCACAAGGTGGTCGCGGTCAACGGCGCCGGCGACAACAAATATTGGCTCTGGGAGGGGCAGGGCGAACCGCGCATGCTGCCCGCGGAACCTGTCGTCATCACCCGCGCCGGCACACGGCCAACGACCACGACGCGCTATACGCGATAGTACTGTCATTGCGAGGAAGCGGAGCTGACGAAGCAATCCCCCTCGTGTTGGGGATTGCTTCGTCGCTGCGCTCCTCGCAAATGACAAGGCAGGCTAAATGACTTTTCGCTGCCGTAAATCCGCGATCTCTGCAGTGCCGTAGCCCAGTTCACGCAGGATCTGATCGGTGTGCTCGCCGGGCTCCGGCGTGGCGCTGCGTACGCTCCATGGTGTCCGTGACAGCTCAACCGCCTGGCCAACCACCTCGACATCGCCCAGCACCTTGTGCTGCACACGACGCGTGATGTTGAGGTGCTTCACCTGCGGATCGGCGAACACCTCGTTCATCTTGTAGATCGGGCCGCACGGCACACCAGCCTCGTTGAGGAGATCGATCCATTCGGACGTGGTGCGGTTACGCGTGATGGCGCTGATGGCCTCATTCAGCCGGGCGCGGTTCTTCGAACGATTGGCATTGGTGGCGAAATCGGGATCTGCCGCCAGTTCCGGCGCATCGATCACCTTGCAAAATCGCTGATAGATCGCCTCGCCGGCGGCACCGATGTTCATGTAGCCGTCGGATGTCGGGAAGACGCCGGTCGGAATGCTGGTCGGATGATCATTGCCGGCTTGCCCAGGTACCTCCTGGCCAATCGTCCAACGCGCCGCCTGGAAGTCCAGCATGGCGATCTGCGCGGATAAAAGGCTGCTCTGAACCCATTGCCCTTGGCCTGATTGCTCGCGTTCCAATAGAGCGATCAAGATGCCCATTGCGCAGAAGATGCCGGCGGTCAGGTCTGCTACCGGGATTCCTACGCGGACCGGTCCTTGGCCGGGCAGGCCGGTGATCGACATCAACCCACCCATTCCTTGAGCGATCTGATCGAAGCCGGGACGTTCACGGTAGGGTCCGTCTTGGCCGAAGCCCGATATACTTGCGTAGACCAGACGCGGGTTGACTGGCCGCAGCGTTTCATAATCGATGCCTAGCCGGAACTTCACATCCGGCCTATAGTTCTCCACCAGCACGTCGGCCTCGCTGACCAATCGCCTGAGAATCTCCACACCCTCAGGTGACTTGAGATTCAGCGTCATGCTGCGTTTGTTGCGATGCAGGTTCTGGAAGTCGGGGCCGTGCCGTTCGCCCCCCATGCCCCCATCGCCTTCCGGGGATTCCACTTTGATGACGTTCGCGCCCCAGTCGGCGAGCTGGCGCACGGCTGTCGGGCCGGCGCGGACACGCGAAAGATCGATCACTTTGAAGCGGGCGAGGGGGCCCGGGTTGCCTTGAGATTCCACGGCGGCATCCTCTAAGCGGCGTTGGCCTTCGAGGCATCGCACGGATCGCATCAAGCGTCGAGTTCAACCAGTATCGCTGGCGTCGTGTGCTCGCTCGCAAGTTTGTGATGGATCGTGACAGGCCATCAACGTGATCTCGATAGGGTGTGACCGTCCTGTGGTGCTATGCACCCCGCTGTTTGTGGCTAGCCCGACATGGTTCGTAGAGCATGGCAGGGGAGTTCCAAGGCTTCCCTATTGGGTATTCGGGGGGCGACGGTGTCCTGTTTCGGGGATAACGAGACTGCCGCGTCCGAAACCGGGGCTGCGGAACGTCCTAAGCTTATGATTGTGGATGACGATCCACAGGTTCGGCTCGTGGTCGCCGAGTTCCTGGAGGAGTTCGGCTACGATGTTCTGCAAGCAGAGGGCGGCGCGAGGGCGCTGGAGCTGCTGGCGGAAGCGGTCGATCTGCGCATGATCATAAGCGATATTCGCATGCCGGACATGTCCGGGATCGAGCTCGCTAAACTCGCAACTCGCCAGAGGCCGGACGTCAAAATTGTCCTGATCTCGGGCTACTTCGTTTCTCAACAGGTGGACTGGCGTTTCTTGCGCAAACCGTTCCGGATGAGCGAGTTGCGCGAGGCCGTACGGGCTGAATTGGACGGCTGATCGGCCCTGTCGGTCGGAGTCGTCAGCAGGCATCGGACAAGCTATCTTCTTACGGTCAAACCGCTGCTGATTTCGATGATGGATCGGCATGTGTTGTCGAACGGGACGCTATCCGCAACGATCAAGGCGGAAGGGGCGGAACTCTGTTCATTGCGCGACGCGGGCGGCGAAGAGATGCTCTGGCAAGCCGCACCGATCTGGCCGCGGCACGCGCCCGTATTGTTCCCGATTGTGGGCCGGCTGAAGAATGACACTCTTCGGCACGAAGGGAAGTCGTATCGCCTCACCCAGCACGGCTTTGCCCGCGACCGCCGTTTCGCCTGGCTGAACCGGAGCTCCACCTCATGCCGGCTTGTCTTGCGCGAGGATCCCGAGACCCGCGCCGTATTTCCGTTTGCGTTCCGGCTGGAGATCGCTTTCGCCCTGGACGACGATGCGTTGGAGACGAGCTTCGCGGTGACCAATCCGGGCCGCGGCGTGTTGCCTGTCTCACTCGGTGGGCATCCTGGCTTCGTCTGGCCGCTGGCGGAGGGAGTGAACAAGTCGGCGCATGTGCTCGAGTTTGCCATGCCTGAGAGTGGACCTGTCCGTCGGCTCCAGCAGGGGCTGCTCCTTCCTGATCCGCAGCCCACACCCATCGCCGGTCAGACGTTGAAGCTCGATCCCGATTTGTTCGCCGCCGACGCGATCATCCTCGAGGCTCCGGCCAGCAACTCGGTTCGCTTTACCGCCCATGGCGCACCCACAGTCGAGGTGACGTGGGAAGGATTCCGGCAACTTGGGCTGTGGTCACGCGAGGGAGGGGACTTCCTGTGCATCGAGCCATGGTACGGCACGGCCAGCCCGGCTGACTTCGACGGCGAGTTTCTGGACAAGCCGGGGCTGATGCTGATTCAGCCGGGGGAGCGACGGACCCTCTCGATGCGGATCAGGGTGTGTTGAGATGGCGGCTTTAGGCGTGGTTTTGTTTTATTTTCTGCCAAATAGCCTCCATCTCATCAAGTGATATTTCAGATAAGGACTTCCCTGCACCAGCCAGATTCTTTTCCATTTTAGTGAACCTGTCGGCGAACTTCGCATTCGCGTGCCGCAGGCATGCCTCAGGATCAAGATCAAGTTTTCTTGCCAAATTAGCCAAAACAAACAGAAGATCGCCAACTTCGTCGGTCAGACGTTCGCTGTCAGCAGCCGCAAGCTCGGCGCGCAGTTCACCAACCTCTTCATCCAGCTTGTCCAGGACGGCAGCTGCGTTGGGCCAGTCAAATCCCACCCGCGCCGCGCGCGCAGTGAGCTTGGCAGCACGCGTGAGGGCAGGGAGACCGATAGGGACACCTGCCAGCACTCCATGCTCGGTCCGGGCGGCGCGCTCTTCGGTCTTCTGAGCCTCCCAGGCCGCGCTCTGCATGGCGGCGTCTCGCATTTCTGCCTGACCGAAAACGTGCGGGTGGCGCCGGATCATCTTGTCCGCGACCGTCCTGGCCACGTCGGCGAAGTCAAACCGGCCGGCTTCCTCCGCCATCCGTGCGTGATAGACGACCTGGAACAGCAGGTCGCCGAGTTCGTCCGGTAGCGCGTCGAAGTCGGCGCGCAGGATTGCATCCGCCACTTCGTAGGCTTCCTCGATCGTGTAGGGCGCAATGGTGGCGAAGGTCTGCTCCTTGTCCCATGGGCAGCCGTCCTTGGGATCGCGCAGCGCCGCCATGATCTCCAGCAGCCGCCGCAATTCGGCTTCGGCCTCGAAGGGAGTGGGTGGTTTCCGTGTCATGCCATTAGCCGCATAATATATATTATGTTAAGTCGAGGACCAGACCGTCGTAGCCAGGCTCTACGCCTGGCGGCAGGTTCGCCACCAGCCAGTCCCAGTCCATATCGGTACCCATGTGCGTCAGCACTGTCCGCCGCGCCTGGATTCGCTGCGCCCACGCTAGCACGCGCGGCAAGTCGGCATGCGTCCTGTGGGGTCCGCGGCGAAGGAAACAGCCGACGACCCAGGTATCCACCCCGTCCAATACCGCGAGCGCGGTATCGTCCAGTCCCATGACGTCCGTCGAATAGCCGAAGCCGCCGACACGCAGGCCCAGCGAACGCGAGAACCCATGGTCCTGCTCGAAGACATGCACCGGCAGGCCTGCGGCGCTGATGGTTTCCCCGGGGACTATCTCCTGCGGCACGAGCACTGGCCGGAAGAACCCCGGCGGCTGCCATGGCTGGAATGCGTAGGCAAAGCGCCGCGTCAGTTCGTTCAGTGTGGCCCGGGTGGCGAACGCTTCGAGCGGCCGTGCGGCGATCCGATTCAACTCCCGCACGTCGTCGATGCCGGTGATGTGGTCGGCATGCGGATGCGTGTACAGGACCGCGTCCACACCCGGCACGCGGCAGGCCAACAACTGGGCCCGCATATCCGGCGCCGTATCGACCAGCAGTCTCATACCTTCATCGCTTTCGACGATGATGCTGGTGCGGGTACGCCGGTTGCGGGGTTCGGCAGGATCGCAGGCGCCCCATTTCCCGGTCCCGTCGGGCCCTCCGATCAAGGGCACGCCGCCGGAACCCCCGGTGCCCAGAAGAATGACGCGGGCCGGCTTCATGCCGTCTTGCGGAACAAGTGCCGGAAATTCTCGGTCGTGAGGTCGGCCAAGGCCTCCTGTGTCATGCCACGAACATCGGCCAATACCTTGGCGGTATGGGCAACATAGGCCGGTTCATTGCGTTTGCCGCGAAAAGGTACTGGGGCGAGATAGGGCGCGTCCGTCTCCACCAGCAGCCGGTCGGCTGGAAGATCACGCGCGATCTGGCGTAGTTCGCTGGATTTCGGGAAGGTGAGGATGCCGGAGAAGCTCACCAGGCCACCCATTGCGACGGCCGCCTCTGCCAGCCTGCGCGACGAGCTGAAGCAGTGCAGAAGGAACGCGAACTCTCCGCCTCCATCCTTTTCGTCCTGAAGGATTTGCTCGATGTCCTCATCCGCGTCGCGTGCGTGAATGGCAAGCGGCAATCCGGCGAGACGCGCGGCCCGAATATGCGCGCGGAAATTGGCCTGCTGAACCTCGCGTGGGGCGCGGTCATAGAAATAGTCGAGGCCGGACTCACCGATGCCGATGACCTTCGGATCGTGGGTTAGCGCGGCAATATCCTCCGGCGAAGGAATTGGCGCTTCGGCTGCATGGTGCGGATGGACGCCGACTGTGCACCAGACATTCGGCTGTGCCGCCGCCAGTTCCGGCAGACGCTTCGATTGGGCGAGCGTCGTGCCGATGGTCACTATCTCGCCCACGCCGGCCGCCGCGGCGCGGGCCACCACGTCCGGCCGCTCGGCCTCGGTGTAGTAGTCAAGATGGCAGTGGGAATCGATCAGCATCGTGCTCTAGGCGGCCGGCTCCACGTAACGCGGGAACACGCCCTGCGGTGCCGGCAGTGCGATGTCATCGGGCAGCGGCGTTGCGAGATCGGCGAGCTGCCGCGCATTGGCAGGTACCCCGAGCTGATCCAGCATCCTCGCCATGCTCGTCGGCATGAAGGGCTGTAGAACAGTCGCGATGACTCGCAGCGTATCCACCAGGACGCGCAGTACGATTGCCATGCGGGGCGGATCCGTTCTGCGCAGGGCCCAGGGCGCCTGGCGATCGATATAACCGTTCGCCGCGCGAACCACCTTCCAGACCTCCTCGAGCGCCTCATGGAAGAGCTGCCGCTCCAGCCGTTCGCGCACCAGGTCGGGTAGAGCTTCCGCAGCTTGCAGGAGTTCCGTGTCACCGGCGGTCAGTGCTCCCCTCCCCGGCAGTTTGCCATCGCAATTGCGCGCAATCAGCGACAGCGAACGCTGGGCCAGGTTTCCCAGATCGTTGGCCAACTCCACGTTGATGCGCGTGATCAATGCCTGGTGCGATAGCGTTCCATCGCCGCCGAACGGCTTCTCGCGCAGCAGGAAGTAGCGCACCTGGTCCAGCCCGAACGCGGCCACCAGCGCACGCGGCTCGATGACGTTGCCCAGCGACTTGCTCATCTTCTCGCCGTCGACCGTCCACCAGCCGTGCGAGGTGACCCGCCTGGGCACCGGCAAGCCGGCCGCCATCAGCAGCGCCGGCCAATAGACGGCATGGAACCGGATGATGTCCTTGCCAACGAAATGCGCATCCGCCGGCCAGTATTGCCAGCGCGGTGCTGTCTCATCCGGAAAGCCGCACGCGGTGACGTAGTTGTTCAGCGCGTCCACCCAGACATACATCACGTGGCCCGGCGCATCCGGCACCGGTATGCCCCAGGTGAAGCTAGTGCGGCTGATCGACAGGTCACGCAGCCCGCTGCGGACGAAACTGATCACCTCGTTGCGGCGCGACGCCGGGAGGATGAAGTCGGGCTGGGTTTCGTACAGTTCCAGCAGCTTGTCCTGCCACTTGGAAAGGTCGAGGAAGTACGAGGGCTCCCTCACCCACTCCACCGGCGCGCCGGTTGGCGCCACCTTGGTGCCGTCCGGCCGCGTGCTGAGCTCTTCCTCGTCATAGAAGGCTTCATCACGAACCGCATACCAGCCTTCGTAATGGCCAAGATAAATGTGCCCGTTGGCCGCGATCCGCCGCCATAGCTCCATGCAGGACAGCTTGTGCCGCTCCTCTGTGGTGCGGATCCATTGGTCGTATGACACGCCCATCTTGTCCGACATGTCACGAAAATCGGCTGACACCTTGTCAGTGAAGGATTGTGGGTCCATTCCGGCCTTGCGCGCCGCAGCCTCAACCTTCTGTCCGTGTTCGTCGGTGCCCGTGAGGAAGAACACGTCGAACCCGTCCAGCCGCTTCCAGCGTGCCATCACATCAGCCGCGATCGAGGTATAGGCATGCCCAATATGGGGTGCGCCGTTGACGTAATAGATTGGGGTAGTGACGTAATAGCGCTGATTCATGACATGTTTCCGCTGAGCATCCCGAGCCCGGCCACAATCGCCTGGCGTTTGTCCAGCGCGAACCGCTCCGTCTCCTCCTGAAGCCGAGTGAGCGCCTGCCACACGTCGCCCCAGGCATCAAGGGGACGCAGTGCAACCAGCCGCGACTGCTCGGGATCCGCGCGGCCTCGAACCACGTCGCGCACCGCTCCTGCAATACCCGCCCGCAACAGAGTCATGAAATTGGTGAAAGCGGTTTCTCCACGCGTGACAGAGTCAGCCACCGCATAGGCGCGCGCCGGCTTGAGACCCGGCAACGCCGCAAGGACTTCATTGACGAGGCCGGCAATCGCCAATCCCTCCTCTTCCGCCAGAAGCAGTGCACGACCCGGCGAACCTTCAGCTACAGTGATCAGACGGCCGCGTTCGTCGGCTGTGAGGTCAGGCAGATAGTTCGCCAGCAGGCGCTCCATGCACTCCTGTCCCAGCGGATCGAGCCGCAGCCGGCGGCAACGGCTTCGTATCGTCGCCGGCAGCCGGCCCGGCGCCGCGCACACCAGCAGCAGGAGTGCACGAGGCGGTGGTTCTTCAAGTATTTTCAGTAGTGCGTTGCCCGAGGCCTGGTTCAGCTCCTCCGCTCCATCGACCACGACCACCCGCCAGCCGCCTTCAGCGGGCGTCAGGCTCATGAAATTGCCGATGCGGCGGATATCGTCCACGGCGATCTGCGTTCGCATCCGCTTCCGCTTCTCGTCGTAGGCGAGCTCTACGGTCTGCAGATCAGCGTGCGAACCGGCGGCGACCCGGCGGAAGACCGGATGGTTGGTATCCAGTTCGAGCGTGTCGGTGGCTGCCGTCCTCCCGGCGAGCAGGCGGCGCGCAAAGCGGTACGCCAGAGTCGCCTTCCCCACACCTTCCGATCCGGTGATCAACCAAGCGTGGTGGATGCGCCCTGTGCGTATGGCTTCCATCAGGGTGCTCTCAGCTCGCTCGTGGCCGAGAAGCAGGGGGTTCGCGCGTGGTTCCGGAGCCATGCCGTCACTATACTGGATCGACTGGCGGTCCGCAGGGCGACTCGGGTAAAGGAAACGCCATTGCAACCAACGTTGGGCCAGCCTGCTGATCAAGCGCAACGCTCCCCGAAACAAGGCCGGACAGGATAGATGACGACGCAAGGTGAACGTACCGCCGCGTTCCGAACGAATATGGAGCTATCAGGAATACTTCGTGTCCTGCGCCAAGAGGCAGGACGCGGCCCCCAGGTAATGGCCAAGGCACTTGATTGCATCATGCTGGCCGTGGGTGCCGAGGGCATCGCGGTGATCAGGAGCGTTCCAGGATCGGCCGCTGCTGAGGCCCACGTGTTGCATCAGGCCGGGACCACCGGCGTGACGACTTTGACAGCCAATCTGCTGCTATCGCGTGCGCAGATCGGGACGCCGGCGCTATCGCTGGAGCCGAACGGTCGTCCGATCGTGGCTGCGGTCTGCCGCGGCAGTGGCGGCCAGAAAATCGGATTGGTTCTATGGCGGCGGCGCGGCGCGCGCGCGTGGGCCGCTGGCGACGTGGGCCTTGTCGATTCGGCTGCCGGCATTCTCTGGCTGCTGCTCGACCGAGATGTGGCTCAGCACGACGCGGATGCAATCCCGATAGATCCGCTCACTGCGCTGCTCAGCCAGCGCACGTTCGTGGCAGAAGCAAACCGGCATATCGCGCGGCTGGACCGCGACAATGTGCCCGGCACATTGATACTGGCCGAAGTGGATAACTTAGAGAGTGTCAACCGCCTGCTCGGCCCGGACGGCGGTGATCAGGTGTTGCGGCGTGCCGCGATGCTTCTGCGTAGTGTCGTACGGCCGACTGATCTGGTGGGACGCGTGGGTGACGCGGAGTTCGCCGTATGGCTGAGTGGCGCCGATCACATGACCGCCGCGGAACGGGCCGAGGATCTGTGTCTGGAGGCGCCTGGCAAGATGATCGTCCCTGCTAACGAAACGGCCCCCGAGGTCACCTTTTCGATCGGTATTGCTACGCGTCAGGCCGGAGAGAACTACGGCGACTTGGCCCGTCGCGCCAGCCAGGCCATGCGCCAGGTGCAGCGCGAGGGTGGCGGATATTGGCGCGTTTCGCTAGGCAGCGCTGTGTGATCGCAGACCGCCTTCCCGTTCGATAAACGCGGCGATTTCAGGCACACCGGTGCCTGCACGGATATTGGCGAAGACGAATGGCCGCTCGCCGCGCATCTTCCGCGCGTCTCGATCCATCACTTCGAGGCTTGCGCCGACGAAGGGGGCCAGGTCGATCTTGTTGATCACCAGGAGATCGCTGCGCGTGATTCCCGGTCCGCCCTTGCGCGGGATCTTGTCACCTGCCGAGACGTCGATGACGTAAATCGTCAGGTCAGCCAGTTCCGGGCTGAACGTCGCGGCCAGGTTGTCGCCGCCCGATTCGATCAGGATCAGGTCCAACTCGGGGAAACGGCGGTTCAGATCGGCGACGCCAGCCAGGTTGATCGAGGCGTCTTCACGGATCGCCGTATGCGGGCAGCCACCGGTTTCGATGCCGACGATCCGTTCAGGTGGCAGCGAGCCGGCACGGGTGAGGAATTCTGCATCCTCCTTCGTGTAGATGTCGTTGGTGATCGCGGCGATGTCGTAGGTGGCGCGGAACCGCTTGCACAGCGCATCCATCAGCGCCGTCTTGCCGGTGCCGACCGGACCGCCGACGCCAACTCGCAGCGGGCCGTGGCGTGACTGCATCATGAGCGGAAGAGCCTCGTGTACTGGGTTTCGTGGCGCATGGCGGCGAGGTCCATCCGGAAGGCGCAGCCGCCCAAATCATTCAAGGTCGCGGAACGGGATGCATCGGCCACTCGCAGGATGATCGGTTCCAGTTCGGAGAGAACGCGCAAGCCTGTGCTTTGCCCCAATGGCACAAGGCGGACCGCCGCGGAGATCAGGTTGGCTGTGAAGGCTTGGAGGTAAGCGGCAGTGGTTGCGTCTTCCGCGATGCCGTGCTGGCCGGCAAGAGCGCCTACTGCAATGGGATACGCGACACGCTCCGGCAGTGCCGGGGGGTGCCAGGCAGCGGCTGCTGCGACGAAGGCGGTTCCTTGGTCGAAGCTTTCCAACCGGCGTTCCCGTGACGGCGCTATTGCGGCAGCGAGCTCGTTGAGGGAGGCGCAGTCGCTGGGGGAGCGGTGAGCATGGCGCAACAGGATGGCATCATTGCGAGCGGAGCCATGAGTCAGCACATCCTCCAGCCAATGCCGGAGCGTCTCGCCATCGGTGATGTCGCCGCATTCCACCGCCCACTCCAGACCGTGTGAGTACGCATATGCGCCGGTAGGGAACGCCGGCGATAGCCAGGTCAGCAGATGCAGAAGAGCCGCTTCATCCATAACGCACCGAGCTCCCACTGACCTCGCCGTCACTCGTCATAGTGATGATGGCCGCCGGCATAGGCGCCGGGCTCTGGATCGAATGGCGCCTCAATCGTTTCGACGTGGCCGCCAAGACCCTCGACCATCTCACAAATCACATGATCGGCCCGTATGCGTATCCGATCGCCCAGCAACTGCACCGGCAAATGCCGATTGCCGAGATGCCATGCGATCCGGACCAGTTCCGCTGCGTCGTGCGCGTGAATTTCCAGCAGCGGTTCCGGCCTGGCGCACACGCGCACCACGCTGCCCTGTACTGCCAGACCATCGCCGTCGCGCAACCGCACGGCCTGGGGCAGATCGAGCAGCACCTCCCTGCCCTGCTCCGTCCGCAACAGAATGCGGCGCCGATGCCGGCGATCGAAGTCGATCAGCACGCGATCGATCTCCGCTGCTTCGTCCCAGGTGCCGGCCGGCAGTACCGCCTCGGCGCGCATCAGAACAGGAAATACCGTTGTGCCATCGGCAGCACCGAAGCCGGTTCGCATGTCAGCAGCACGCCATCGGCGCGAACCTCATAAGTCTCCGCATCCACTTCGATTGCCGGTGTTGCGTCGTTGTGCACCATCGACTTTTTGCCGATGCCACCACGCGTGTTGGCCACCGGCACCAAGCGACGTTGTAGCCTAAGGACTTTGTCGATCCCCGCGTCGAGCGCGGCAGCGGAGACGAAGGTGAGGCAACTCTCCGGCAACGCTCGGCCGAACGCACCGAACATCGGCCGGTAATGTACCGGCTGTGGCGTGGGGATCGATGCATTGGGATCACCCATCGCCGCCCATGCGATCGAGCCGCCCTTGATCACCAGGTCCGGCTTCACCCCGAAGAACGCTGGCGACCACAGCACGAGATCGGCAAGCTTGCCGACCTCCAGCGAACCAATCTCCTTCGCCATGCCCTGCGCGATTGCAGGATTGATGGTGTATTTCGCGATGTAGCGCTTCACCCGTGCATTGTCATTGCGGTCGTTGTCGCCGGCCAGTGGGCCACGTTGCGCCTTCATCTTGTGCGCGGTCTGCCACGTGCGAATGATCACCTCGCCGACGCGGCCCATCGCCTGACTGTCAGACGACATCATCGAAAGCGCGCCCAGGTCATGCAGTATGTCCTCGGCCGCTATCGTCTCCTTGCGGATCCGGCTTTCCGCGAAGGCAATATCCTCGGGTATGGACGCATCCAGATGATGGCAGACCATCAGCATATCCAGATGTTCGTCGAGCGTGTTTATCGTGTAGGGCCGGGTCGGGTTGGTTGAACTCGGCAACACATGGGGGAGCGATGCAACCTTGATGATGTCGGGCGCATGCCCGCCACCCGCGCCTTCAGTATGGAATGCGTGAATAGTGCGGCCCTTGAACGCGGCGATCGTATCCTCGACGAATCCCGACTCATTCAATGTGTCGGTATGGATCATCACCTGAATATCGAATCTGTCAGCCACGCCAAGCGCGCAGTCGATGGCGGCCGGTGTCGTGCCCCAGTCCTCATGCAGCTTCAGGCACGCGGCGCCAGCGCGGATCATCTCCTCCAGCGCGGCCGGACGCGAGGCGTTGCCCTTGCCAGCGAACGCAAGATTCACCGGCAGTCCTTCCGCTGCCTGCAGCATGCGCGCGAGATGCCAGGGACCAGGCGTGCAGGTCGTTGCTGCTGTACCGGTGGCTGGTCCGGTGCCGCCACCGATCAGCGTCGTGATGCCGGATGCGATCGCGTCTTCCACCTGCTGCGGGCAGATGAAATGGATGTGGGCATCAATGCCGCCGGCTGTCAGGATTTTGCTTTCGCCCGCGATGATCTCCGTGCCTGGGCCGATGATGATATCGACATCCGGCTGCACATCGGGATTGCCCGCCTTGCCGAGCTTCGCGATGCGGCCGTTGGTGATGGCGATGTCGGCTTTGATAATGCCCCAGTGGTCAATGATCAGTGCATTGGTGATCACCGTGTCCACGGCGCCTTCGGCCTGCGACGCCTGTGACTGGCCCATGCCGTCGCGGATCACCTTGCCGCCCCCGAACTTTACCTCTTCGCCATAGGTCGTGAGGTCGCGCTCCACCTCGACGATGAGTTCTGTGTCCGCGAGGCGAACGCGATCGCCCGTGGTGGGACCGAACATATCAGCATACGCAGCGCGTGGAATATGCGCCATCAATCGAGTGCTCCCATTACCTCGCCCCGGAAGCCCTGAACGATGCGCTTGCCGCGGAATGGGATCAGGGTGACCTCGCGCGTCTGCCCAGGCTCGAAGCGGATTGCCGTGCCGGCCGCGATATCGAGGCGTTTGCCCCGTGCGCCGGTTCGGTCGAACAACAGCGCTGGATTGGTTTCGGCGAAATGGTAGTGGCTGCCGACCTGGATCGGGCGGTCACCAGTGTTCGCGACAGTCAGCGTGGTGCGATCGAGCCCGGCGTTCAGCTCGATCGTGCCACCGGCTGTCAGGATTTCACCCGGAATCATCGGATCGGCTCGTGCACGGTGACGAGTTTCGTGCCGTCGGGAAAGGTCGCCTCTACCTGCACGTCATGGATCATTTCAGCGACACCTTCCATGACCTGCGCCCGCGTAACCACCTTGCCGCCGGCTTCCATCAGTTCGGCAACGCTGCGACCGTCCCGCGCACCTTCGACGACAAAGTCGGTGATCAGTGCGACGGCTTCCGGATGGTTGAGCTTAACCCCACGCTCCAAACGGCGTCTGGCAACCATGGCTGCCATGCTGATCAGCAGCTTGTCCTTCTCTCGAGGGGTCAGGTTCATGCGTTTCCTCTCAACACATCCACACGCGCGGCAGCGCGCGCCCGCCGCGGAGCACGTTCAATGCAGCGATCACGCCGGCCCGTAACGCGGCGCCATCTGCGGCAAGCAGGCGTGCGATCAGCATGCCATCCCACGCACTGGCGCCCAGCTCGTGGTCTGTTGACAACGCGCGCAATGGATCGAGCTGGCTCTCGGCATCGGGTGCGACATGAACAAGTGTCGCCACGGCACGGGCACCGCGTGCAACAGCAGGCCGTTGGAGGGTGGCGGCAATCTCGCCATCCAACCTGGTTGCATCGTACAGCGACAACTGATCCAGACGGCGCACTTCGATCAGATCATGCACCGATCCTTGCTCTACTACCTCGCCCATTGCTGCTCGGCCGAACACCAGGCTTTCCACACCGAGAAACCGCGCACGTTCCGCCAGTTCAATCCGCAAGTGGCGTCGCACCGCACAACGGTCAAACAGGATTGTCTCCTGCGGCAGCCACTCCGCTGCCGCACCATCGTCAACGATGATCCGCGTGCTTACGTGTGATGGCACGCTGCCTGGAAGCGCGCGATAGAACCTCTCCGCCGCCTGTGCAGCGATTGTGCTCCGCGTGCCCGAGCGCATGACAAATATGCTCCGAAGCGCGTCCCCACCAGCGATTCCACCTGACGTGTTCAGCGTCACCACGTCCAGCGAATCGTCGGTGCTTGGCCGTGGAAAGCGGGCTTTCAGGCAACCCACCTGGCGCAGTCCGGCCAGCACCGTGCGGCCATCGCGTTGGCACAGCTCGACACGCAGTTCCCCCACTGCGCGCTGCAGCACCGGTGCGTCAGACAGAGAGACGGCGTCGTACATCCTCCTCGTTCAGGTCCTCCCGCCGTCCCGCTACCACGATGTCGCCGCGATCCATTACCGCAATCGTCTGCGCAAGGTCGCGGGCGAAATCGAAATACTGCTCCACCAGCAGAATGGCCATCCTGCCCTGAGACCGCAACAGCGCGATCACGCGGCCGATATCCTTGATGATACTCGGTTGGATTCCTTCTGTCGGTTCATCGAGCACCAACAGCCGCGGCCGCATCACGAGGGCGCGCGCAATCGCCAATTGTTGCTGCTGTCCGCCTGACAGATCGCCGCCGCGCCGTCGCAACATTGTCTTCAGCACCGGAAACAACTCAAACACCTCATCCGGCACGTGCCGTTCGCGCCGCGGCAACACGGCGAATCCGGTTTCCAGGTTCTCGCGCACCGTGAGCAAGGGAAAGATGTCGCGGCCCTGTGGCACCCAGGAGATACCCCGCCGGGCGCGATCGTGCATCGGCAGGTGCGTGATGTCCGCGCCTTCCCAGCGGATGGCACCCGCGCTCACGGGATGCGCGCCGGTGATGGCACGTAGCAGACTGGTCTTTCCCACACCATTGCGGCCCAACAGACACGTCACTGCGCCAACCCTGGCGGTCAGCGACACCTGCCGCAAGGCAACAGCGGCACCGTAGTGCAGATCGACATGATCGACTTCAAGCATCGTTATGCCAGTGAGAGCATCATCGTCCCAGATATACCTCGACCACGCGTGGATCGCCGCTGACATGGTCGATCGAGCCTTCAGACAGCACCGCGCCTTCGTGCAGCACCGTCACCCTCACGCCGAGAGCACGCACGAACGCCATGTCGTGCTCCACCACCATCACGCTGCGCGTGCGGTTGATCTCGCGCAGTAGTTCGGCGGTCTGCTCGGTTTCAGCGTCTGTCATCCCGGCGACCGGTTCATCGACCAGCAGAAGCTGTGGTTCCTGTGCAAGCAACATGCCGATTTCCAGCCACTGCTTCTGACCGTGCGACAGGCCCGAAGCCGGCCGATCCCGCTGATCGATAAGCCGCGTCGTGACCAGGATCTCTTCGATTCGCCCCCGCTCTGCCGCGATCTCCCGTGCAAATAATGTAAAGCGGGGCCGGCGATCTTCGGCCAGCGACAGAAGCAGATTGTCCCAGACCGTGTGTGATTCAAACACCGTCGGCTTCTGGAACTTGCGTCCGATGCCGAGTGACGCAATGGCGGGCTCATCAAGCCGGGTGAGGTCGGCGTCACGGCCGAACACCACCCTGCCCTCGTCCGGTCGCGTCTTACCGGTGATGACATCCATCATCGTTGTCTTGCCAGCGCCATTCGGGCCGATCACGGCGCGCATTTCGCCCGCTTCCAGCACCAGCGACAGCGAATTCAGCGCGCGGAAGCCATCAAAGCTGACGCTGACGCCGTCCAGATACAGCAGCGTATCATGCAAATCTGCTCGGACGTCGCTCATCCAATAGCCTCACGAGGCGTGATCTGCGCCGGGACAGACTGCGATCTATCCAGACGTGATGGGCGGGTGAACAGTCCCATGATCCCCCGCGGCATCAGCAGTGTGACGAAGATGAAGATCGCGCCCAGCGCGTACAGCCAGAGGGACGGCAGGGCGCTGGTGAAATATGTCTTGCCGAAATTGACCAGCACAGCGCCAAGGATCGCACCTGATAACGTGCCCCGGCCACCAACCGCGACCCAGATCACTGCTTCAATTGAATTAGCTGGGGAAAACTCCGACGGATTGATGATGCCGACCTGCGGCACGTAAAGCGCACCGCCGATGCCGGCCATCACCGCGGATATGACCCAGACCACCAGCTTGTATGACTCAGGCCGGTAACCCAGGAATCGCGTGCGGGCCTCCGCATCGCGCACAGCAACAAGCACCTTGCCGAAGCGCGATGTGACGAGATAACGGGCCACAAGCAGTTGCGCGCACAAGAACAGCGCGGTGATCACCAGCAAGGTGCAGCGTATTGCCTCGGCCTGCACCGGGAAACCGAGCAGGTCCTTGAAGTCGGTCATCCCATTGTTGCCGCCAAACCCCATGTCATTGCGGAAGAACGCCAGCAGCAGCGCGTAGGTCAGTGCTTGGGTGATGATAGAGAGATACACGCCGGTGACGCGCGAACGGAAGGCAAGCCAGCCAAACATCAGTGCCAGAAGTCCCGGCACGAGCACAATCATCAGCGCCGCGAAGCCGAACCAATTAAAGCCGTGCCAGTACCAAGGAAGATCGTGCCATCCGAGGAACACCATGAAGTCGGGCAGATTGGCATTGCCATAGACGCCGCGGGCACCGATCTGGCGCATGAGGTACATGCCCATCGCGTAGCCGCCCAGCGCGAAGAACGCAGCATGACCCAGCGACAGGATACCCGCGAAACCCCACACCAGATCGACTGCCACTGCCAGCATTGCATAGCAGAGGTACTTGCCCACGAGTGCCACGGCGTAGGTGGACACATGCATGGATGAAGCCGCGGGCATGGCGAGGTTGAGCACCGCGAGCAGGATGGCGCCTCCCAGCACCAGCAGCAGCGTCAGCAGCGTGGTGCGGTTCAGCGTCATGCCTCCGCCGCGCGTCCCTTGAGCGGAAACATGCCTCTCGGTTTGCGCTGGATGAACAGGATCAGCAGCACCAGCACGACGATTTTTCCGACCACTGCGCCGGCCACCGGCTCCAGGAACTTGTTGACGATGCCCAAGGTCAGCGCACCCATGACCGTGCCCCATAGATTGCCGACACCGCCAAACACCACGACCATGAAGCTGTCGATGATGTAGCTCTGGCCCAAATTGGGCGAGACGTTATCGATCTGGCTGAGCGCCACTCCCGCCATGCCAGCAACGCCGGAGCCCAGCCCAAATGTCAGCGCGTTGATCCAGGGCGTGCGAATGCCCATCGCCGCTGCCATTTGCCGGTTCTGCGTGACCGCCCGCATCGCCAGGCCGAGTGAGGTGAAGCGCAGCGCTGCCATCAAGGCCGCTAGCACGACGAAGGCGAACAGGATGATGTAGAGCCGGTTATAGGTGATGGTGAGGCCACCGAGTTCGGTCGCGCCGCTCATCCATCCTGGCGTGCTGACGTCGCGGTTATTGGGACCGAACAGGGAGCGCACAGCCTGCTGCAAGATCAGTGACAGGCCCCAGGTCGCGAGCAGCGTCTCCAGTGGCCGGCCGTACAGCCACCGAATCAGCGTCCGCTCGATGGCAATGCCGATCACGCCCGCCACGATGAATGCGAGCGGAACCGCGACCAGCAAGCTGGCACCAAACAGGCTGGGTGCAACCTGGCGCATCACCTGCTGGACCACGAAGGTCGTATAGGCGCCAATCATCACCATTTCGCCGTGCGCCATGTTGATCACGCCCATGACGCCGAAGGTGATGGCCAGTCCCGCCGCCGCCAGCAACAGCACTGACCCAAGCGACAGTCCGTAGTACACGCTTTGCAGGATACCCCAGAGCTGCAGGTTGCGGTCGATCGCCGTCACTGCATTGGCTGCGGCATCGGCGACTAGCTTTGGCTGGCTGGAGAGCGAAGCAAGCAGGCTGCGACTGTCGATATCGCCGCGTGCGCGCAGCACCGCGACTGCCGCCAAGCGATCGGCCTCCTTGCTGCCATCGGCAAACAGCAATGAAGCGGCGCGCGCCTGCTCCATGCGCCGTTTCACCCCCGCATCCATCTCTTTGGCAAGGGCTCGATCAAGGCCCGGCAGCGCCGCCGGATCATGCGAATGAAACACCGCCTCGGCTGCGGCAAACCGCGTTGCCGCGTCAGGCGAGAACAGGTGCAGGCTGCCCAGAGCGGCTTCCACCGCGCCACGCACCGCATTGTTCATGCGCACGGGCTTCAGGCCGCTCGCCATCACACCGGGATCGGGCTTGCCTGTAGCCGCATCGATGAATGAGCCGTCCTCGGTCTTGATGAGCAGCGTCTTGTCCGCGGTGCGGGCGAACAGCCGATTGTTCTGCAGCGCCGTCAGGACCGCGGTTGCTTGCGCATGTCCTGAAAGGGCCAGCGTCTCGACGCCTTGGCGGATGCTCTCGAAACTGGTCGAAGCCAGCGCGGCGAACGCTTGATCCGCCGATTGCGCGCGCCCCGAGTTCGGCAAGAGGGACAGCAAGAACAGCGACAGGCAGAAGAGACGCTTCATCGTGAGGCTTTCAGACAGGCGCGAGGTGGCCCGGGGGAGGAGGCCGGGCCACCCCGCTGAGATGGTCAGCTCAGGCCCTCAAGCCTTCTTGCCGCCACCTGATCCACACTTGCCGGTCTTGACGTTGAACGCCCCGCACGAGAGCGGCGCACGCCAGTCGCCGATCAGGTCCTTGGTGTCTTCGACGTACGGTGACCACTCCTGCGCGACGACAAGACCAGGCGTTTCCCATACCGTGTTGAACTGACCGTCCGCCTGTACCTCGCCGATGAGCACCGGCTTGGTGATGTGGTGGTTCGGCATCATGGTCGAGTAGCCGCCGGACAGGTTAGGCACGGACACACCAATCAGTGCCTCGATCACTGCATCCGGTGCCACGGTGCCGGCCTTTTCGACGCCCTTCACCCACATGTTGAAGCCGATGTAGTGTGCTTCCATCGGATCGTTCGTGGTGCGCTTGTCGTTCTTGATGAACTTGTGCCACGCGTCGATGAATGCCTTGTTGTCAGGATTATCGACGCTTTGGAAGTAGTTCCAAGCAGCCAGATGGCCGACCAATGGCTTCGTATCAATGCCGGCGAGTTCTTCCTCGCCGACGCTGAATGCCACCACCGGAATGTCGGTCGCCTTGATGCCCTGATTGCCCAGTTCCTTGTAGAACGGCACGTTGGCGTCGCC
>CAYRTL010000059.1:0-31539 GCA_964427005.1 uncultured Acetobacteraceae bacterium | reverse complement strand
ATCCGTGTTATTCTTTCTTTTGCCGCTACTCCGCCGCCGCGCGCGTCGGTGTTCCGCCGACAGCGCCGGACGCCTTGATCTCGGCGACCCGCGCCTCGTCGAAGCGCAGCACGTCACGCAGGATCTCGTCGGTGTGCTCGCCAAGCAGGGGTGAGCGCTTCACCTCCGAGATGCTGTCCGACATCTTGATCGGATTGCCGACGGTCAGGTACTTGCCGCGCGTCGGGTGATCCACCTCGACGACAGTTCCGGTGTCGCGCAGCGACTGCTCCTCGGCGATTTCCTTCATCGACAGGATCGGACCGCACGGGATGTCGTACTTGTTGAGGATGTCCATGGCCTCAAACTTCGTCTTGGTCATGGTCCACTCTTCAATGGTAGCAAAAATCTGCTTCAGCTTCGGCAGGCGTGCCGGCGGTTTGGCGTATTCCGGATCGGTCTTCCATTCCGGCTTGCCGATGACGTCGCAAATCGCTTCCCACACCGGCGCCTGGGCGATGAAGTAGATGTAGGCGTTGGGATCGGTCTCCCAGCCTTTGCACTTCAAAATCCAGCCGGGCTGTCCGCCGCCTGATGCGTTGCCAGCGCGCGGCACGGCCTCGCCAAATTCGCCATCGGGGTACTGTGGATATTCGGTGAGTGGCCCGTGCGCCAGGCGTTGCTGATCGCGCAGCTTGACGCGGCACAGGTTCAGCACGCCGTCCTGCATCGCCACCGACACCTTCTGCCCGCGGCCGGTGCTGTTCCGCTGGTACAGCGCGGAGACAATGCCAAGAGCCAGATGCAGGCCGGTGCCGGAGTCGCCGATCTGCGCGCCGGTCACCAGGGGAGGACCGTCATCGAAGCCGGTGGTTGAGGCAGCACCACCGGCGCATTGCGCCACATTCTCATACACCTTGCAGTCCTCATAAGGCCCAGGGCCGAAGCCCTTGATCGAAGCGAGAATCATGCGCGGGTTCAGTTCCTGGATGCGCTCCCAGGTGAAGCCCATGCGATCCAATGCGCCGGGAGCAAAATTCTCCACCATCACGTCGCAGCTCTTCACCAGAGCTTCGAGCACCGCCTTGCCCTGTGGATTCCGTGCATCGATGGTGATCGAGCGCTTGTTGTGGTTCAGCATCGTGAAATAGAGGCTGTCCACGCCTTTGAGGTCCTGCAGTTGCCCGCGCGTGATATCCCCGGTGCCCGGACGTTCCACCTTGATCACATCGGCACCGAACCAGGCGAGAAGCTGCGTGCAGGTCGGTCCTGACTGCACGTGGGTAAAGTCGAGAATACGAACGCCGTCGAGTGCTTTCGACATCTTAAGCTCCTGCCTTCTTCGTCAGCGCGCTCTTTGGGTTGAGATTGCCGATGTTGCCACTCTCGCTGCCCGCCGCTGGGTCGATCACTGCATTGATCAGCGTTGGCTTGCCTGAGTCCATCGCTGCGTCGACCGCGCGCTTCAACTCGTCGGGTGTGGTCGCGTTGACGCCGACCCCGCCAAACCCTTCGATCATTTGGTCATAGCGTGCGCCCTTGACGAATGCTGTCGTCGCGGGATCCGTGCCGCCGCCCGGGTTGACGCCGTCGCCGCGATAGATGCCGTCGTTGTTGAACACAACAACGCAGACCGGCAGCTTGTAACGGCAGATCGTCTCCACCTCCATGCCGGAAAAACCAAACGCGCTGTCGCCCACGATGGCGAGGACTGGCTTTCCGGTCTCGATTGCTGCCGCGACGGCAAAGCCCATGCCGATACCCATCACGCCCCAGGTGCCGACGTCGAGACGCTTGCGCGGCTGATACATGTCGATCACGCCGCGAGCCTGATCGAGCGTGTTCGCACCTTCGTTCACCAGGATCGCGTCTGGCCGCTCCTTGACCACGTCACGCAGCACGCGCAGCGCGGAGTGGTAGTCCATCGGCATCGAGTTCTTGCCGAGCCTGGCGGCCATCCTGGCGATGTTGGTTTCTTTCTTGGCATTGATGGCCTGCGTCCACTCGGCTGGCGGAGGCTTCCAGTCGTTGCCCATGCCGCGCAGCAGCGCAGACACGCAGGAGCCGATATCACCCACCAGCGGTGCGGCGATTTCGACATTGCTGTCCATCTCGCGTGGCTCGATGTCGATCTGGATGAATTTCTTCGCGCCCGGCGGTCCCCACTGCCTGCCTTTGCCGTGACTGAGCAGCCAGTTGAGTCGCGCGCCGATCAGCATCACGACGTCGCTGTCGCTCAGCACGGTGGAGCGCGCCGCGGCAGCGGAAAGCGGATGCGTATCGGGCAGCAGGCCCTTGGCCATGCTCATCGGGATGTACGGAATGCCGCTCTTCTCGACCAGCGCGCGGATGTCGTTATCAGCTTGCGCATAGGCCGCCCCCTTGCCCAGGATGATCAACGGACGCTTGGCACCCCGCAGCACATCCAGCGCACGCTCGACCGCCTCCGGTGCCGGAATCTGCGCCGGCGCCGGATCGATCACCCTAACCAGCGAGCGTCGGCCGGCCTCGGCGTCCATCACTTGGCCGAACAGCTTGGCCGGAAGGTCGAGATACACGCCGCCCGGCCGGCCCGAAACCGCGGCACGGATCGCGCGCGCAATGCCGATGCCGATATCGGCTGCATGCAGCACGCGGTACGCCGCCTTGCAGAGCGGCCTGGCGATGGCGAGCTGGTCCATCTCCTCGTAGTCGCCTTGCTGCAGATCGACAATTTCGCGTTCGGACGAACCGCTGATCAGGATCATCGGAAAGCAGTTCGTCGTCGCATTAGCGAGCGCGACCAGCCCGTTCAGGAAGCCCGGCGCGGAGACGGTGAGGCACACGCCCGGCGACTTGGTTAGGAACCCCGCGATTGCCGCCGCATTGCCGGCGTTCTGCTCGTGCCGGAACGAGATCACCCGCATGCCCTCGGCCTGCGCCAAACGGCCCAGATCGGTGATTGGGATGCCCGGGACGTTATAAATCGTCTTGATGCCGTTCAGCTTCAGCGCGTCGATGACCAGATGGAAGCCGTCCGTCAGTTCGGCTTCTTGTTCTTCGACCTTCTGCTCAAGTGCTGCGGACATAGTCTTCTCCCCTATGCGTAGTGCCGGCGCCGTTCGTCATCCGCGCTGGCTATCCGATCCAGAAAATCGCCGTGTTGCTCGACATGCGCGGCCAGCCCCATTGTGTGCTCGCGCACAAGCCTCTCCGCGAGATCAGCGTCGCGCCGTTCCAGCGCGCCGATGATGTTGCGGTGATCAACGATCGAGCGCTGCGCCCGGTTGTCCTGAGCCATCGTCACCGCGCGGACCGCGCGCATGTGGATGAACAGGTTTTCGGTCAGGCTCGTCATCAGCTCGATGCCACCCATGCGGATGATCGCCTTGTGGAATTCCATATTGGCGCGGGAATATTCGTTCAGCTGCTCGGACGGGTCTTCCTGGAACACGTCCACCAGGGCATGCAGTTCGGCCAGCTCCGCCTCGGTGACGCGGGGCGCGGCCAGGCGCGCCGCCATGCTCTCGATTCCCGCCCAGACCGTGATCATCTCGACCACCTCGCGCTTGGACTTGCGCACCACGATGAGCCCGCGCCGCGGGACGGAGCGGACGAAGCCTTCCTGCTCCAGCACCGATAGCGCCTCGCGCACCGGGGTCCGGCTCATCCCGAGGTCCTGCGAAAGCTGGCGCTCATCCAGCCGGATCTCCAGCGGATGCCCGTAGATGTTCATTTCGGTGATTGCGCGCTTGAGCGCCTCACAGGCTCGCTTGCGCAGCCCAATGCTCAGCGGGTTCGGATCGGCCGCGGGTTCCTGCACACTTAGCTCCTCTCTGGCACCCCAGCACGGCGTTGCTTCTGGTATGCCACGACTAAGCACATCGGGTAGAACCCCTGCAAGACCCGGCAGCGGTTGACTTGATCACTCGCCTGCGTCTAGTTCGCAGCCAACCGCCGTCAGCGCGGGCCACCAGACAGGGAGTGACGTATGGGCAGCCGTCGCGGCGCCAAATGGGTTAGCCGATACGCCGTGCGCGAGACCTGATGCCGCTCGACACGTCCCTGTCTCCATTGCTGCGAGTTTCAGACGTCGCCATGCGGTTCGGTGGCGTTGTCGCGCTCGGTGGCGTTTCGTTTGATGTTGATTACGGGCAGATCTGCGGATTGATCGGGCCAAATGGCTCCGGCAAGACCACGCTGTTCAACTGCATCAGCGGTTTCTACCGCTATGCAGACGGCGACATTCTGTTCGAGGGACGCTCGCTCAAAAACCTCGGGCGCCACCGTATGGCCGGCCTTGGGTTGGGCCGCACCTTCCAGAACGTGGCGCTGTTCCGCCGCATGAGCGTGCGCGACAACATCCTCGTTGGTGCCCACCATCTCGGTCGATCGGGCTTTGTCACCAATGCGCTGCGCCTGCCCGTCGTGCGGCAGGAGGATAAGGTGGCGGTCGAGCGGCTGCATGATCTGCTCAACTTGCTCGACCTGAACGACGTGGCGGCGCGGGAGGCAGGTAGCCTGCCGTTCGGCACCCAGAAGCGCGTGGAGCTTGCGCGCGCGCTCATCGGAGGCCCGAAGCTGCTGATGCTCGACGAACCGGCCGGAGGCCTGAACCACGGTGAGGTGGATGATCTGGCGGAGTTGCTGCGCCGTATTCGCGAACACTTTGAGCTCAGCATCCTGTTGGTCGAGCATCACATGAACCTGGTCATGCGTGTGTCCCACAAGGTGGTGGCACTGGAGTTCGGCCTGAAGATCGCGGACGGCACGCCGGAGGAGGTGCGCAACGAACCCGAAGTGATCCGCGCCTATCTCGGTGAAACCCAGGAAGTGCGGCATGCCGGCGCTGCTTGAGGCCCGTTCCCTGCACGCGGGCTATGGCGAGACGCGCGTTCTGCACGGCATCGACTTCTCGGTGGAACAGGGCGGTGTCACCGCGCTGCTCGGCGCGAATGGGGCTGGCAAGACAACGACGCTGCGGGCGATCTGCGGCATGCTGCGCACCAGCGGCGAGATCGTGCTGGGCGGCGAGCGCATCGACGGCAAGGCGACCGAGGACATCGTGCAGCGTGGCGTCGCTCACGTGCCGGATGGCCGCGGCACGTTTTTCGAGCTGACGGTCGAGGAGAACCTGCGCCTCGGTGCTTATGTAAGGCGCGATCGCGAGGGTGTTGCGCGCGACTTCGAACGGGTCTTCGGCTATTTCCCTCGCCTTCGGGAACGATTTAAGCAACAGGCCGGCACCCTGTCTGGCGGCGAGCAGCAGATGCTTGCCATCGCCCGCGCGCTGCTGCTTCGACCAAAGCTGCTGTTGCTGGATGAACCATCGTTCGGCCTGGCGCCGCTGATCGTGCAGGAGATCTTCGAGATCATGCACCGCATCCGCGCTGACGAAGGCGTATCCATCCTGCTGGTGGAGCAGAACGCCAGTCTTGCGCTGGACATTGCCGAGACGGCGTATCTGCTGGAGACCGGGCGGATCGTGATCTCCGGTCCGGCGGCGGAAATCAGCCGCGACGAGTCGATCAGACGTTCTTATTTGGGATACTGACAATGGGGAGTCACTGAACTTGGAAGGCGTGCTCCACCAGGTCCTGTCGGGTATTGCGAGCGGCGGCATCTACGCTTCGGTCGCCCTGGCGCTTGTGATGATCTACCAGGCGACACATCACGTGAACTTCGCCCAGGGCGAGATGGCGACGTTCTCCACTTACATCGCGCTGACCCTGATCAACGCCGGCCTGCCCTATTGGGTCGCTTTCGTCATCACGATTGTGGTGTCCTTCATTATCGGGGTGCTGATCGAACGCATCCTGATGCGACCGATGATGAATGCGCCTGTGCTTGCCTCAGTGGGCGTGTTTATCGGCATGCTGCTGATCATCAATGCCACCACCGGCTGGTTATTCGATTATATGATCAAGACCTTCCCGACGCCGTTTGCCGGCGGTCCCGTGCTGTTCACCGGTTACGTCTCCGGGCATGAACTCGGCGCGTTCTTCATCACGCTTCTCGTGCTGGTCGCTGTGTACCTGTTCTTCCGCCATACCAAGCTTGGCCTTGCCATGCGGGCCGCCGCCTTCAATCCAGTTTCGGCGCGCCTGGTTGGTATTCGCGTCGGCTGGATGCTGGCGCTCGGTTGGGGACTCGCGGCGGCTATCGGCGCGGTGGCCGGCATGATGGTCGCACCCATCGTCTATCTGGACCCGAACATGATGGCCGGCATCCTGCTCTATGCCTTTGCCGGCGCCCTGCTGGGCGGCATTGATAATCCGCTGGGAGCGGTATTGGGCGGCTTTGCCGTCGGGATCATTGAGAACCTCGCCGGCGCCTATCTTGTCGGCACCGAGCTCAAACTGACGGTCGCGCTGATCATAATCGTGGCCGTGCTCACCGTGAAACCGTCCGGTCTGCTGGGCCGGACCGTGATGAGCAGGGTCTAGCCGATGGCACGTAATGCACCCCTGGCCATCCTGCTCTGGCTATTGGCGGCCTTGGCGCCGACGTTCCTGTTCAGTGATTACCACCTCTTCCAGCTCACCATGGTGGTGGTTTACGCGATCGCCATCTTGGGGTTGGTCATCCTGACCGGGCTCAATGGCCAGATTTCTCTTGGCCATGGCGCGTTCTACGCCATTGGGGCCTATGTCACGGCCATCATGATGTACCACTTCGAGGTGCCGTACTGGGCGACACTCCCCGTCTCGGCCATCGTCTGCGCTGTCGTAGGATTCATCATCGGTCTGCCCGCGCTGCGGTTAGGCGGACTGTACCTTGCGCTGACCACCTTCGCTCTCGCCGTCGCGGTCCCGCAGCTTTTGAAGCATAATGCGCTGGAGCCGTGGACCGGTGGTGTGCAGGGGCTGGTGATCGACAAGCCTGACCCGCCATTCGGCCTCGATCTGTCGCCCGACCAGTGGCTCTACATGTTCAGCCTGACGATTGGCGCGGTATTGTTCCTGCTTGCGTGGAACATCGTGCGGGGGCGTATCGGCCGGGCCATGATGGCGATCCGCGATCACTCACTGGCAGCGGAGGCGATGGGAATCGACATTTCGCTGCTGAAGACGCGGACCTTCGCTCTCAGCGCGATGTACACCGGCGTCGCCGGTTCACTCGGCGCCATCGTGATCCAGTTCGTCGCCCCCGACAGCTTTGGCATTTTTGTTTCCATCTACTTTTTCGTCGGTCTTGTTGTCGGCGGTGTCTCCTCCATCGCGGGCGCGATCTTCGGCGGCGTGTTCATCGAGTTCGTGCCCAACCTCGCCGAATCCGTGTCCAAGGCTGCGCCCGGTGCCGTTTACGGCGTGATCCTGATCGCCGTGATGTTCCTGATGCCTGACGGCGCCGCCGGGTTTATCGGTTCGTTACTTATGCGCTTCCGCCGCGGCTCGAAATCGGCTGAACTACGGCCGACGACGATGGGGGAAATCGGTGCGAAGAATGTTTCGGCCAGGGTGCCTGGCGGCGCTGAGCCTGACGCTGGGGGCAATCGCAGCCTGTAAGAAAGAGAACGCCTACGTTCCGCCGCCACCACCCCAGGTCGCGGTCGCCAAGCCGATACAGCAATCTGTAACGCCCAATCTCGATGTCACCGGCAACGCGGTCGCCTATAATCAGGTGGACCTCGAGGCCCGTGTGCAGGGGTTCCTCCAAGAGATCAACTATCAGGACGGTGACGATGTCAAACAGGCGGATACGTTGTTCGTCATCGAACCAGCGCCGTACCAGGCTGCGTTGCAGCAGGCGCAGGCGAGCGTAGCCGCCACCCAGGCAAGCCTGACCCAGGCGCAGGCGGAATACACCCGCCAGTCCACACTCGGCAGGAGCGACTTCGCGTCACAATCTGCCGTGGACCAGGCGCGGGCCAAGCGCGATTCCGACCAGGCAAAGCTGATGAATGACCAGGCCGGCGTCACCATCGCCGCAATCAATCTGGGCTATACCCGCGTGACGGCGCCGTTTGACGGCACGGTGACGGCCCATCTGGTCTCTGTCGGCGGATTGGTCGGCGTCAGCGGTCCTACCAAGCTTGCTACCGTCGTCCAGCTCGATCCGATCTACGTGAGCTTCACCGTTAGCGAGCAGCAGGTGCTCCGTATCAAACACGCAATGGCGCAGCGCGGAATCAACCCAAGGGAGATCTCCGATGTGCCTGTCCAGGTTGGACTGATGAATGAGGACGGCTACCCCCATGTCGGCAAGCTCGACTATGCCGCGCCCAACATCGACCCCTCGACCGGGACGTTGACCGCGCGGGGGATATTGAAGAATGCCGATCACGCCTTGCTGCCTGGCATGTTCGTGCGCATTCGAATTCCGCTTCAGATCCAGCAGGCCAACCAGTTGCTGGTGCCTGACACGGCGATTGGCGCTGACCAGAGCGGCAATTACCTTCTCCTCGTCGATAAGGACAACGTCGTGCAACAGCAGACGGTGCAGACGGGTCAGCTCGTCGGCAAGCTGCGGGTGATCACGTCAGGTATCGCGCCGGACGCCATGGTCGTGGTCAGCGGCACGCAGAAGGCGATACCCGGCGAAAAAGTCGCTCCCCAAACAACGACGATAACCGCTGATGCGGCGGCAGAGCCGCCCGGCAAGTCGTAACAGCGGGCGATCCCAAACGATGATCTCGAAATTTTTCATTGATCGGCCAGTCCTCGCGAACGTGCTGGCCATCGTCTTCGTGCTTATCGGCATTGTCGCGCTGTTCGTCCTGCCAGTCGCGCAGTATCCGAACGTGGTGCCGCCTACCATCTCGGTCACCACGCGCTACCCCGGAGCGAGCGCCGAAACCGTCATAAACACCGTCGCACTGCCCATCGAGCAGCAGGTGAACGGCGTAGAGGGCATGATCTATATGCAATCCTACGCCGCGGCCGATGGCACATACACTCTGACGGTGACGTTCGAGATCGGCACCGACCTGAACTTCGCGCAGGTGCTGGTACAGAACCGCGTATCGGCCGCGATGGCGTCGCTGCCGCAGGCGGTGCAGGTGCAGGGAGTCACTGTCGAGCAGAAATCGACGGCGATCCTGCAAATCGTCACGATCACCTCTCCGGACAGCCGCTACGACAGCCTGTTCCTGAGCAACTACGCGACGATAAGCCTTGTCCCAGAACTATCGCGCCTTCCTGGTGTGGGAAATGTCAACGTGTTCGGTGTCGGCCAGTACTCGATGCGAATCTGGCTGGATCCACAGAAGCTGTTTGCGCGTGGCCTCACACCGCAGGACGTTATCAACGTTGTTCAGCAGCAAAGCCAGCAGGTCACCGCGGGTCAGATCGGCATTCCGCCGGCGCCTGCGAGTCAGGACTTCCAGTACACGGTGAATGTCGAAGGGCGGCTGACCGATCCGGACCAATTCGCCAATATCATCGTCAAGGTGGACAGCGCCAATGGCGGCCAGATCACGCGGGTAAAGGATGTGGGGCGGGTGGAGCTGGGCGCGCAGACCTACTCCCAGGCCTCGCAGCTCAACGGAAAGCCTGCCGCGGGCGTTGCCATTTCGCAGTTGCCAACGGCCAACGCATTGAACGTGGCGAAAGAAGTGAACGCCAAGATGGCCGAGTTGGCCAAGTCGTTCCCCCAGGGTCTGGCCTATAACGTGCCCTTCGATACGACGAAGTTCGTCAGCGCGTCGGTTGAGGAGGTGTACAAGACACTCATCGAGGCCGCGGTCCTGGTGCTCATCGTCATTCTGGTATTCCTGCAGGACTGGCGGGCCATGCTCGTGCCGGCGACGACGGTGCCGGTGACGATCATTGGTGCATTCGCCGCCATGTGGGCCATGGGCTTCACCGTCAACCTCTCCACGCTGTTTGCCATCATTCTGGCGATCGGCATTGTGGTGGATGATGCCATCGTCGTCGTCGAAGGGGCTGCACATTACATCGAGCGCGGCCTGACGCCGCATGATGCCGCAATCAAGGCAATGAGCGAGCTGTTCGGACCGATCATCGGCATCACTCTGGTGCTGATGTCAGTGTTTATTCCTGCCGCATTCCTGCCAGGGCTCAGCGGCCAGATGTATTCGCAGTTCGCGCTGGTCATTGCAGCCACCGCGCTGATCAGCGCCATCAACGCCGCGACTCTGAAGCCGACACAGTGCGCTTTATGGCTGCGCACGCCAGTGCCGCCGGAGAAGCGCAATTTCTTCTATCGTGGTTTCAACCGTATCTATCAGCCGCTCGAGAACGGCTATGTCAATATCATCGGCCGGATGACACGGCGCAGCGGCCTGATGGTGATCATTGCGCTGCTCATCGCCGGTTTGGGTGTCTGGGGCATCGCGCGCCTGCCCACCGCATTTATCCCGATCGAGGATCAGGGCTATCTGGCGCTCGCAGTGCAGCTACCCGACGGCGCCTCGGCCGGCCGCACGCAGAAGGTGATGGAGGAGGTCAGCAAGATCGCGCTTGCCACCAAGGGCGTGGACCAGGTGGTCACGATCAGCGGCATCTCGGTGCTGGATAACAGCGCCACGCTCGCAAATGCCGGCGTGGCCTATGTGATTCTGAAGGACTGGAGCGAGCGCAGCTCTGGCAGCGGCGCTGATCTCCTCTCTCTCTATCTCAATCTGACGGCTGGGCTGGCCAAGCTGCCGGATGCCCAAGGCATGGTGATCGTGCCGCCGCCCATCCAGGGGATTGGCAATGCCAGCGGCTTCACCATGCAGGTGGAGCTGCGTGACGGCAGTTTTGACTGGGCAAAACTCCAGAAGATCGCCGATACCATTGTCACGGACGGGAATTCACAGTCCGGCCTCATGATGCTGAATTCCACTTTCCGCGCCGGCGTGCCCATGTTGCAGGTACTGGTGGACCGGGCCAAGGCCGAGACGCTGAACGTCTCTGTCGGCGACGTGTTCAATGTCCTGTCTGGTTATATCGGTTCCAGCTACGTCAATCAGTTCAACAAGTTTGGCCGCGTGTTCCAGGTCTATGTGCAGGCCGACTCACAATACCGCCTGCAGCAGAGCGATATCGAAAAGCTGTATGTGCGTAGCCAGAATGGCAACAAGATGGTGCCGCTTGGCGCCCTCGTGCAGATCAAGCATGTCGTCGGACCGTCGTTGATCAGCCTCTACAACCTGTATCCTACGGCAACAATCAATGGCGGAGCTGCGCATGGGTTCAGCTCGGGTGAGGCTCTTTCGATTATGGAGCAGATCGCGGACAAGGTGTTGCCACGCGGCACGGGCTACGACTGGACTGCGATGTCCTATCAGGAAAAGGCTGTCGGCAATCAGATCATCTATGTTTTCGGACTGGGCTTGCTGCTGGTCTATCTCTGCCTGGCGGGACAATACGAAAGCTGGATCGCGCCGCTATCCGTCATCATGGCGGTTCCGCTGTCGCTGATCGGTCCGGTGATTGCCCTCACAGGCCTCGGCGTCGCGAACAATCTCTATACCCAGATCGGGCTTGTGCTGCTGATTGCTCTTTCAGCCAAGAACGCGATCCTTATCGTCGAGGTGGCGCGTGAGCGGCGGGCAGAGGGAGAATCGATCCTTGAAGCCGCGGCGGATGCGGCGCGGGTGCGGTTCCGGCCGATCATCATGACCTCCTTCGCCTTTATTCTTGGGGTCGCACCGTTGGTGCTGGCAACCGGTGCTGGCGCGAACTCCCGTGCATCGCTTGGCCTATCGGTATTTACAGGAATGATCGCGTCAACGTGCCTTGCCGTGTTGTTCGTGCCGTCGTTCTTCGTCGTGTTCCAACGCTTCGAGGAATGGCGTAAGGCTCGCAAACAGCCGGTGCCCGCGCACACCACCGCCTGAGGAGATCAGCACGCATGCTGAGCATGAAGGACAAGGTCGCCATCGTCACTGGTGCAGGATCGATTGGCCCTGGCTGGGGCAACGGCAAAGCCACTGCGACACTGCTGGCACGTCAGGGTGCGTCGGTCTTCCTGGTTGATATCAATGAGACCGCGGCCAACGAAACGCGACAGATCATCGAAGGCGAGGGCGGCACCTGTGCCGTGCATGGCTGTGACATGATGGTTGCCGCCCAAGTGCAGGAAATGGTGCAAGCTTGCCTCGATCGCTTTAAACGCATCGATATTCTGGTGAACAATGTCGGCGGCTCTGCACCCGGTGATCCCGTGACGATGACTGAGGAGGTCTGGGATCATCAGATCGACATGAACCTGAAGACCGTGTTTCTAGGCTGCAAGTACGTGCTGCCGGTGATGGAAGCCCAGGGCAAGGGCGCCATCGTCAATCTGTCATCTGTAGCGGGGCTTCGGAACGACGGCCATGGTGGTCGGGTGCATGTCGGCTACAGCGCAAGCAAGGCGGCGGTGATCCAGTTCACCCGCTCCACAGCCGGTGCTTACGTGAAGAAGGGTGTTCGCTGCAACACGGTTGTGCCCGGACTGATGCACACGCCGCTGGTCGAATATCGCCTGGCGCGCACTGTCGGCGGCAACGACGCCGCGGCTCTGATCGCCAGCCGCAATGCGCGAACCCCAATGGGACGGATGGGCACGGCATGGGATGTCGCGCATGCTGTGCTTTTCCTGGCATCCGACGAAGCCAACTACATCACTGGCACCGAGATCATTGTCGATGGCGGCCTGATCCTGGCGTCACCTTGACGCCGAAACTACATATGAGGAGCGACGAGATGAGTGAACGACGTTTCAAGGAGCTTGCGCCGGAGAGCATGACGCCGGAGCAGAAGAAGGTTGCGGATGCCATCCAGGCAGGACCGCGCGGTGCCGGACTGCGCGGTCCGTTCAATGCCCTGCTGCGAAGCCCGGACCTGTGCGATCTGGTGCAGCGAGTCGGCGCCTATGTGCGATATTCCAGTTCGATTCCCTCTCGGCTGAATGAGATGGCGATCATCATGGCCGGTCGGAAATGGACCGCGCAGTACGAATTCTATGCGCATCGCAAGCTGGCGATCGATGCAGGGCTGAAGCCCGCCATCTGCGACGGGATTGCCAACGGCACGCGGCCGCAAGGAATGCAGGATGATGAAGCGGAGGTGTACGATTTCTGCACCGAGCTGCTGACCACCGGATATGTCTCGGACGCCAACTTCGGGCGTATCAAGAACCGCTTTGGCGAACGCGGCGTGATCGATCTGATTGGCGCGGTTGGTTACTACAGCCTTGTATCGATGATACTGAATGTTGACGGCGTGCCGCTGCCTGCCGGCGAATCGCCGCCGCTCAAGCCGCTGTAGTGAAGATACAGGCCGCCATTCTGGACTGGGCGGGCACCGTGGCGGACCATGGCAGTCGCGCGCCGATGGGTGCGTTCGTGCGTGCTTTCGCCCATTTCGGCGTGACGATCAGCATCGCTGACGCGCGCAAGCCAATGGGTATGGCGAAGTGGGATCACATCCGGGCGGTGGGCGAAATTCCGGGCGTTGCCGCTGCATGGCGCGCCAGGCATGGCCGCGACTTCTCGGAAGGCGATGTCGATGCGATCTTCCAGGTGTTCGAGCCGATGAACATCGCCGCCGTGCGCGACCATGCGGACATCATCCCCGGAACCATCGCAACCATCGAGCATCTGCGTCAGCAGGGCATCCGCATCGCCGGCACCACCGGCTACACGCGTCTGATCATGGATGTATTGGAGCCGATTGCGGCTGAGTCCGGCTATGCGCCGGAATTCACCGTCTGCGCCGGCGACCTGCCCGCCGGCCGGCCAACGCCACTTATGATGTGGTATGCGATGGCGAGACTAGGAGTGTGGCCGGCGGCGTCAGTGGTGAAGGTGGATGACACCGCGCCAGGAATCGGCGAGGGGAAAGCCGCCGGCACGTGGACGGTTGGGATTGCCTTGAGCGGCAATGCAGTAGGGCTTTCTGCGGACGAACTGACGGCACTTCCGGAATCGGAGCGCGCACGCTTGCGCCAGCATGCCGCCTCGGAACTGCAGGATGCCGACTTGGTGATCGACAGCATTGCGCAATTACCCGAGGCGATCGCGGCGATCGATGCGCGGCTCGCCGCTGGGGAGCGGCCCACAGTGCCTTCAAGCTGACTGGAATCACCTCTCTCGCGATGAAGCTATGGCGAGTTCAGCGGGCCGACCTCCGCGATATAGATGATATCTCCGGTCGCAGCGTCCGGACTGCCGGGCGGTTCCGTGGCAACGATATGACCATTGCCCTGCATGGCGATCCAGCTCGGCTCGCTTTGCGCGGCCAGTTTGGCTTCCTCGATCACATTCTCGGGAACCTTCGGCCAGAGGCCCTCCTCAAGAACCCTGATCCGACTCATCGCGGCCTCCTCTGCGTACCGGATGCTCAACGCCACATGAGCCACAGCGTTCCCATCAGCAGGGTTAGCAGCGTCGCTGGTGCGCCGACGCGGAAATAGTCCCAGAAACCGATGATCACGCCGCGGCGCGCCGCCTTCTCCACCACGATCAGATTGGCCACCGAGCCAAGAATGGTGAAATTGCCGGCAAGCGTGGATGCCATAGCCACGACAAGCCAGGCCCGAACCTGGTGCGGCAGGGATGCGATGAACGGCTTCAGCAGCAGCACCGCCGGGACATTGCTCACGATGTTCGAGAGGATGGCGGTGACGATGCTGAGGATTGGCACCGAAGCCAGGTGCATACGTCCTACCTCGTCTGTGATCTCAGGCGTGAGCAGTTCGTGTTCCGCAGCTCCAACAATAACGAAAAGCCCAGTGAACATCAGCAGCAGCGACCAGTCGATCTCGGCGTAAACGCGTGCACTCTTGACGCGCCGCGTGAGCAGAAGAAGTGCGCCCACCACGATCGCCGCCTTCGCAGGCGGCTGTTTGGCGAAGAACAGCGCGACCACCAGCGCGGTCGCCACCAGTGAGCGCATCATCAGCATGCGATTGACTCGCAGCCGCGGTAAATGCGGTTGCATCGCGTCGCCGCGCAGATGGCGTCGATGCATCAGGGCGAGCAGCACGAAGCTCAGCAGCAGCCCGGCTACTGCTACGGGGGCCAGGGCGGCTGCGAATTGTGGATACGGGATTTGCGAGAAACTCCCGATCATCATGTTCTGTGGATTTCCGGTAATCGTCGCCACTGAACCGATGTTCGACGCCATCGCGACAGCCAGTAGATACGGCACCGGACTGCGTCCCAGACCGAGGGTCAGTTCCACGACAAGTGGCGCCATTACCAGGCAGATCGCATCATTGACCAGAAAGGCAGAAAATACGCCGGATATCGCTACGATCGCAGCGAGTAGCGGAAGCGGACTACGGATCCGGCGGGCTACCCAGTCATTGACCAGCGCAAAGAAACCAGAGATTCGCAGGTTCGCGACGATGATCATCATGCCGAGAAGTAGCGTCAAAGTGCCGATATCGATGGCCTGATACGCCTCCTCCAGCGAGATCACCCCAGACGCCACCATCAGACACGCGCCGACAAGCGCCACCCCGGCTCGGTCGATCGACAGACCGGGTACCTTGCCGACGGCCAGCGCCAGGTAGCTGGTGGCGAAGATCGCGATTGCGGCGAGCCGGCGCGCGGCAGCATCCTCTTGCGGCATGATCCACTGCAGCGTGGCGGTGCCGATTGCGAGGAACAGCAACAGCCCGACCGCTATCAGGCTCGCAAGTGGCAACCATCGCGTGGACATTCAGTGGTTCGGCCAGAGTCCTGGCGTAGCAACCTCGAGCGAGTTCCCGTCGGGATCACGGAAATACAGGCTGGTGCCGCCGCGCGGCCAGCGGATCCGGCTCTCGACCTCGATGGCCAGGCGCCGCAAATGCTCCTCCCAGGCAGCCAGTTCGCCAAAAGGTATGGCGAAGCAGAGATGCAATTCGCCGCTGCCGTGATGCGGCGGGATAACGCCGCCTGGGACAGGCGCCGGTTCATTGGTGCTGCCGTGGTGGAACAGCAGCAACACCTGACTGCCCGGAACGCCGAGGGCACACATGCGGCCGTCGTGCACAAAGCGCTCGAACCCGAACACGCGCTGGTAGAAGTCGCAGGCGCGGTCCAGATCGGCGACGTAAAGCGACGTTTCCAGCACACCGGCTACTCTGGGGGTGGATGCAACCATCGACTTCTCCCGTCGGCCTCTCGCATAGCTGGTTTCGGTGCTATGTTGCGGCAAGCATAGGGAATCGCGCCATGCCAGCCCATTTCGATCTATTGATCCGCCACGGTGCCTGCGTCCTGCCCTGGGGCATAGAGGCCACCGATATCGGCGTACGCTCCGGCCGTATCGCTGCGCTGGGTGTTCCCGCGGACGCCACGGCGGACGAAACGATCGACGCCAAGGGATTGCACGTGCTGCCTGGCCTGATCGATCCGCATGTGCATCTGCGTGATCCCGGCGACAAGGCAGTCGAGACGATCCCGACCGGCACGCGTGCCGCGGTGCTGGGCGGCCTGGCGGCGGTTTTCGACATGCCGAACACGTCGCCTTCCATCATCGATGCCGAGAAACTGGCCTGGAAGCAAGGTTACGTCGAGCACGAGTCGTGGTGCGACATCGGGCTTTACGTGGGCGGCACCAAGCAGAACATCCCCGAGCTCGCGAAGCTGGAACTCGGCCGCGGTGTGTGCGGGATCAAGATCTTCGCCGGCAGTTCCACGGGTGATCTGCTGGTGGAAGATGACGAGCACCTGGAACGCGTCATGCGCTCGGGGCGCCGCCGTATCGCCTATCACTCCGAGGACGAATACCGGCTGCAGGAACGCAAACATCTGTTCAAATCAGGCGATCCGTATCGGCGCCACATGGAATGGCGCGACGAGGAAACCGCGTTCCTGGGCACGCGACGACTGATGACGCTGGCGCGTGCCACGCATCGGCCAGCGCATATCCTGCACGTTTCGACGGCGGAGGAGCTGGATTATCTGAAGGACTTCCGCGACATCGCGACGTGCGAGGTGCTGGTGAACCACCTGACGCAGGTGGCGCCAGACTGCTACGACAATTTGCGCGGCTTCGGCGTCATGAACCCGCCGATACGTGGTCCGCATCATCTCGAAGCGGCGTGGCGCGCGATCAATGACGGCACGGTGGACACCGTTGGCTCAGACCATGCGCCGCATGCGCGCGAAAAGAAGCTGCTGCCGTGGCCGGATTGCCCAGCCGGCCTGACCGGCGTCCAGACGATTGTTCCGGTGATGCTGAACCACGTGAACGCCGGACGCCTGCCGCTGACGCGTATGGTTGATCTGATGTGCGCAGGGCCGGCGCGCGTATACGGCGTTGTCGGCAAGGGCCGCCTCGCAGCGGGCTACGACGCAGACTTCACCTTGGTGGACATGAAACGGCGCCGGCGCATCGAAGAATCGTGGATTGTCTCGCCATGCGGGTGGACGCCGTTCGCTGGGATGGACATCACCGGCTGGCCCGTGGGTGTGATAGTACGCGGCCGCACGGTGATGCGCGAGGACGAGGTACTGGGAAGTCCGACAGGCAAGCTGGTGCGGTTCGGCTAGGCGGCGGCGCGCACCGGTTGCTGCGCCGCCTTGATCATGTCGGCGCCCTTCTCGGCGATCATGATCACCGCCGCATTGGTGTTGCCTGACACCAGTGTCGGCATGATCGATGCGTCGACCACCCGCAGGCCGGCGATGCCGTGGACGCGCAGCTCATCATCCACCACCGCCATCGGATCGTGTCCCATCTTGCACGTGCCAGTGACGTGATATGTGGTCTGCCCGTTGATGCGCGCGAAATCCAGCCACTCATCGTCGGTTTGCACTTTGTCGCCAGGGTTCATCTCAAACGCGCGGTACTTGTCCATCACCGGGTTATTGATGATGCGCCGGCCGATTTTCATGCCCTCGACAATGGTCCGCCGATCGAGCTCCTCGGCCAGGAAGTTGGGTCGGATCGCCGGAGCGGCCATCGGGTCTGGTGACTTCGCATGGATCGATCCCTTCGACTCCGGGCAGCACTGATAGACCGTCAGCGTCATCCCTGGCTGGCGATCCAGGATCCGGGTCTGCGCGGTGGCATAACTGGCGTGCGCGAAATGATACTGCACGTCGGGCTCTTCCAGTTCCGGCCGGGTCTTCACAAAGCCATAGACGATGCCGGCGGTGAACGTCAGCACGCCGCGTCCCTGCGTGTAATACTTGATGATCTCCTTTGCGAAAGGCAGGCCGCGTGTCTGCTCGTTCAGCGTGATCGGCAGCTTCACACGCCAGTTCATCCGAGGCGCGAAGTGGTCACGGTAGTTCTCGCCGACACCACGCAGCTCGTGCTTCACGTCGACGCCCATGGACTGCAGCAGTTCGGGTTGCCCAATCCCTGACATCTCCAATAAGTGCGGGGACTTCACCGCACCCGCGGAGAGAACGACCTCCGCATTGCACCGGACCTGGTGGGTCTGCCCGTTCTGGCGATATTCGACGCCCACGGCGCGCTTGCCCTCAAGCAGGATGCGCGTCGTGAATGCCTCAGTTTCTACCCGCAGGTTCGGCCGCCCGCGCGCCGGATCGAGGAAAGCCCGTGCGGTTGACCAGCGCCGGCCGTTCTTCTGCGTGACCTGATAGTAGCCGAAGCCTTCCTGCTTGCCGTTGTTGTAGTCCGGGTTGCGCGGCCAGCCTTCGGCCGCCGCCGCATCAATGAACGCGTCCAGCAGTTCGGCACGCTCGATCATGTTGGCGACATTCAGCAGGCCGCCGCGGCCACGCGTCTCATCACCGCCTGGTTCGAAATGCTCAGACTTGCGGAAGTACGGCAGGACCGCCTCGTATGACCAGCCGCGATTACCGAACTGCGCCCATGTGTTGTAGTCGAGCGGATTGCCCCGAACATAGAGCATGCCATTGATGGAGCTGGAGCCCCCGAGTGTTTTGCCGCGGGGGATGGGGATCGAACGGCCCTTGACGTTGTCTTCCGGTTCAGTGGCGAAATTCCAGTTATAGCGGGGGCTGTTGAGCAGTTTGGTGAAGCCGACAGGTATATTGATCCACATGGAGCTGTCCTTCGGACCAGCTTCCAGCAGCAATACCTTGTTGGCCGGATTTTCGGTCAACCGATGAGCAAGCACGCAGCCCGCCGAACCGGCCCCGATGATGATGTAATCGTAGTCAGCCATCGTCATTCCCCCTTTGCTCGCCATGTTACCGGCTCGCCACGCTTGCCTCAACACGACGCGCGCGACAGGATGCGCGGGGGCAGGAAACGTTGCGCTTCTCGATCTTCAACCTGATGCGCCACGCGCTTGGCGGGCCGGCTTGGCCGGAGCAGTGGCGCTCGCCGGAGCCAAAGGCCGCCTATGACGTCGTGATTGTCGGCGGCGGCGGCCATGGCCTGGCCACGGCCTATTATCTCGCGCGCGAGCACCAGATCCGCAACATCGCTGTCCTGGAGCGCGGCTGGCTCGGCGGCGGCAATACCGGCCGCAACACCACGATCATCCGCTCGAACTATCTGTGGGACGAGAGTGCCGCGCTTTACGAGCATGCGCTGAAGCTGTGGGAAGATTTGGCGCAGGAACTGAATTACAATGTGATGTATTCGCCACGTGGCGTGATGATGTTGGCGCATTCGCTGCATGACGTGCAGGTGTTCAAACGGCACGTGCACGCGAACCGGCTGAACGGCATCGATAACGAGTGGCTGACACCGGAACAGGCAAAAGCGTTCTGTCCGCCGCTGAATATCTCTCCCGAACTACGCCATCCCATCCTGGGTGCCGCATTGCAGCGGCGTGGCGGCGTGGCGCGGCATGATGCCGTGGCCTGGGGCTATGCGCGCGGGGCGAGTGCACTCGGCGTGGATATCATTCAGAACTGCGAAGTAACAGGAATCAGCCGGGCGCCATCCGGCGCGGTGAACGCAGTCGAGACCACGCGCGGGCGCATCGCGGCGAGGAAGATTGCAGTGGTGGCGGCAGGCCACACAAGCGTGGTCATGGCTATGGCCGGCGTTCGGATGCCGCTGGAGAGTTATCCGCTGCAGGCGCTTGTATCGGAGCCGGTGAAGCCGGTACTGCCTTGCGTGGTGATGTCGAATACCATCCATGCCTACATTTCGCAGTCCGATAAAGGCGAATTGGTGATCGGGGCCGGCACGGATGCTTACGTTTCTTACAGCCAGACCGGAGGATTGCACATCGCGGAACACACGCTCGAAGCAATCTGCGAGCTGTTTCCGACATTCCGGCGACTGCGCATGTTGCGCAACTGGGGTGGCATTGTGGATGTCACGCCCGATCGCTCGCCAATCATCGGTTTGACGCCTGTTCCTGGCCTCTACGTGAACTGCGGATGGGGCACCGGCGGCTTCAAGGCAACGCCAGGGTCAGGCCATATTTTTGCGGCAACGATAGCGCGCGGTGAGCCGTCACCGATAGCCGCACCGTTCACTCTTGATCGGTTTCGCACAGGGCGTCTGATCGATGAGGCTGCCGCGGCGGCAGTCGCTCACTGATGCTGCTGATCGCCTGTCCCTGGTGCGGCGCGCGCCCGGAGAATGAATTCCGTTATGGCGGCGAAGCCCATATCGCCCGCCCGAGCGATCCCGCATCGCTGGATGATGCAGCGTGGGCTGACTTCCTTTACATGCGCAGCAATCCGAAAGGCCTGCATGCTGAACGCTGGCGGCACGTGCATGGCTGCGGCCGATTCTTCAATTGCGTGCGCGACACTGTCGGCGACCGAATTACCGGAACGTACAAGCCCGGTGAGGCGCCACCCGGATGACTGGCACGTGTCGCACACCGGCGGGCGGACGCATCGATCGGACCCGACCGATTGAATTCGAATGGGATGGCAGACGGCTTACCGGTTGCCAAGGTGACACGCTGGCCTCCGCGTTGCTGGCTAACGGCGTGCATCTGGTCGGGCGCTCGTTCAAATATCACCGGCCGCGCGGAATCATGTCCGCAGGATCGGAGGAACCTAATGCACTGGTGACCGTGGATCGCGGTGCTGGTCGGGTCACTCCCAATCTGCGCGCGACGCAAGTCGAACTGTTCGATGGCCTGCGAGCGCGGAGCCAGAACCGCTTTCCTTCGCTTCGCTTCGATCTTGGTGCCGTCGGTAATCTGGCTTCACCACTGCTTTCAGCGGGATTCTACTACAAGACCTTCATGTGGCCTCGTGCATTCTGGCGGCATCTGTATGAGCCGGCGATACGAGCGGCCGCAGGGTTAGGTCGAGCGCCTACTGCAGCAGATCCCGATCGATACCTGCATCACTACGCGCATTGCGATGTGCTCGTGATTGGTGCGGGGCCTGCGGGTCTGGCAGCAGCGCTTGCCGCCTCCGCGCGTGGTGCGCGCGTTCTGCTGTGTGACGAGCAGGCGGAGCTTGGTGGTTCTCTGCTGGCGGAAACGGATGCGACGATAGACGGCAGGACTGCATGGGACTGGCTAGACGATACGCTTGATGCGCTTCGCCAGCGTGCCGATGTCACGCTTCTTCCACGCACGACAGCATTTGGCTGGTTCCCTGGTGACCTTATTGGATTGGCGGAGCGCATCACTGATCATCTCGCTGATCCTGATCCGCGCCTGCCGCGGGAACGTCTGTGGCATGTTCGGGCGAAACGCGTGGTGCTCGCCACGGGCGCGGTGGAGCGTCCGCTGGTATTTGCCGGAAACGATCGTCCTGGCGTCATGCTGGCAGACGCTGCCAGAGCGTATCTGCTCCGTTACGGAGCGAGAGTGGGCACTCGGATCGTGGTGGCAACAGCCGACGACAGCGCCTATTCGGCGGCTGCGGCTTTGCAGGATGCTGGCGTTGTCGTCAGTGCTATCGCCGATATGCGTCCAGAGGCCACCGATGCGGCGCGATCATCCGGGTTGCCCGCACGCATCGGTGTAAGGATATCGGATACCAAAGGCCGTCTACGGGTGGACCGTGTGACGCTCTCGAACGGTGAGAGCCTTGCGTGTGACGCCCTGCTGATGTGTGGCGGGTGGACGCCATCCGTCCATCTGTATTCGCAGTCTCGAAGCAAGCTGAGATTCGACGAACAGCTGCGGGCCCTCGTCCCGACGGTTTCAACCGAGACAATTTGCTCGGCTGGCTCGTGCAACGGCACGTTCGGCTTGGCGCAATGTCTGGAGGAAGGCTACCAGGCCGGTGACCTCGTCTGCCGGTCGCGGCCTTCGTTCGCGGTAGCGGGTGCACGGATAAGTTCTCCCGCCGGTGAGTTCGTTCAACCGCCAGAGAGCAGCAAAGGGTTCGTCGATTTCCAGAATGACGTGATGGTCCGCGATCTGCGCTCGGCGGTACAGGAAGGCTTTCGTTCCATCGAGCACATCAAGCGCTACACAACGACCGGCATGGCGACTGACCAAGGGAAGACCTCGAGCACGAACGCCATCAGGATTGTCTCAGACCTGCTGCGCCGGCCAACTCATCTGATCGGTCACACGACATTCAGGATGCCTTATACGCCGGTCACGTTCGGCACCTTTGCTGGCGCTTCGCGTGGTGACCTGTTCGAGCCGGTGCGGCGCACCCCGATTGATGATTGGGCCGCCACAAACCGCGCGGTGTTCGAGAATGTCGGCATGTGGCAGCGCGCTCGCTACTTTCCGCGGGACGGCGAAGACATTCATGCCGCAGTCGCACGTGAGTGCCGCGCTGTCCGCAATGCAGTCGGCATTTTTGATGCCACGCCCCTCGGCAAGATCGAAGTCGTCGGCGCCGATGCGGCAGAATTCCTCAACCGGCTTTACACGGGCAGCTTCACGCGGCTTGAGCCCGGCCGCTGTCGCTACGGCCTCCTGCTGAATGAGGCAGGGTTCATCATGGATGACGGCGTGGTTGCCCGTCTGGCGCAGGATCGCTTCCATGTCACCACGACGACAGGCGGCGCCGCTGCCGTGCTGCATCACATGGAGGACTACCTGCAGACGGAATTTCCGGAGCTTCGCGTCTGGCTGACTTCCACAACGGAGCAATGGGCTGTGATCGCTGTGCAGGGGCCACAGGCTCGGCAGGTGCTTTCGCCACTGGTGGAAGACATCGATCTCTCGCCTGAGGTAATGCCGCATATGAGCATCCGTGAGGGGCACATATGCGGGATTTCCTGCCGGCTGTTTCGCGTCAGCTTCACTGGCGAGCTCGGTTATGAGATCAATGTTCCTGCCGATTATGGCCAAGCCGTCTGGCAGACTGTATTCGCCGCCGGCGAACGATACGGCATCACCGCCTACGGCACCGAAACTATGCATGTGCTGCGTGCGGAGAAGGGCTACATCATTGTCGGTCAGGAGACGGACGGCACCGTCATTCCTTCGGATCTCGACCTCGATTGGCTGATTGCCAAGGCCAAGCGCGACTTCGTCGGCAGACGTTCGCTGGCGCGACCGGATATGTTGCGGTCCGACCGCAAGCAGCTCGTTGGCATTGTCTCCTCCGAAGTTCTGGAAGAAGGCATGCAGCTTGTCGCTGAGCCTGGCAGAATTCCTGCGCTAGGCCATGTTACTTCCGCCTATTGGAGTGACACACTCAGGAACCCGATCGCGTTGGCCTTGGTTTCTGCCGGTCGGGCCCGGAGAGGCCAAATCCTCTACGTCCCATTGGCAGATCGTAGCATCGCCGTCCGTGTGACAGAGCCGGTATTCTACGACAGCAGCGGAAGCCGGATGCATGCTTGAGCGCTCGCACCCGCTCGCTGTCTGTGCCGTAAGCTCGCCGCACTGTGCCGCTGTGCATTTGGCCGCATTGCCGCCGGTGGCGCGGTTGATCATACGTGGCGAGCCTTCGCTATTGGCGGCCAGCGGATTGGCGCTGCCGGATAAATGTCGCGCGAAAGTAACGGGCCGCCACGCCTTGCTCTGGCTTGGACCGGACGAATTCCTGCTCCTGGCGCAGGATGAGATCATTCCGCAATTGATGATCGGCCGGACAGCCAGCGTGGTCGACGTGTCCCATCGCAACACCGCGCTTGCGGTCTCCGGTTCTCGCGCGGCGTGGGCAATCAATGCCTTCTGCGCGCTCGATCTTCATCTGTCCGCGTTTCCCGTGGGTATGTGTACCCGCACGGTTCTGGGCAAGGCGGAAATCATCTTATGGCGAACCGAAGCCGAGGCGTTCCGCATCGAGGTGGCGCGCTCATTCGCGCCGTATGTCTGGGCGTGTCTGGAGGAGGCAAGGCGCGAGTTTCTCGACTGATCCACTCGTGCTACGGTCCTACGCAACGCTGCACGGGAGGACGCCATGGACTTCAAGGGTAAGGTCGCGCTGATCACCGGAGGTGGCAACGGCATCGGCCGCGCCACCGCCCTGGGTTTCGCGCGCGACGGCGCCAAAGTGGTCGTGGTCGATCGCGACGTGGCTGGCGGCGAAGGTACGGCGGGCATCATTCGGCAACAGGGTGGTGAGGCGCTGTTCGTGGCGGCGGATGTGACGAAATCCGCTGACGTGCAGGCCTATGTCAAGGCCGCGCTGAATGCGTATGGAGCGATCGACTGCTTCCATAACAACGCTGGCATCGAGGGGAAGGTCGCGCCAACAGCCGAATATGACGAGGCCATGTTCGACACCGTCATGTCCGTGAATGTGAAGGGCGTATTCCTCGGCTTGCGTCACGTACTACCTGTGATGCTGAAACAGGCGCGCGGGGCTATCGTGAATACCGCTTCGGTTGCCGGCCTGGTCGCGTCGCCCGGAATGCCGGCTTACGTAGCCTCGAAGCACGCTGTGATTGGACTCACGAAGACCGCGGCGGGCGAGGTGGCGCGGCAGGGCGTGCGGGTGAATGCGGTGTGCCCGGGTCCGATCGACACGCGCATGATCCACTCGCTGGAGACGATGCTGAACCCAAGTGATCCCGGCAGCGTTGGCGACCGCTATCAGTCCAACATCCCCATCGGCCGGTATGGCACGGCGGAGGAGGTGGCCAACCTTGTGCTGTTCCTTTGTTCGGATCTGGCGAGCAACATCACCGGGGCGCAGTACGTGGTTGACGGCGGACGTACCGCCACCGGCGGTGCGGTGACAAACAATCTGATACGCTGATGATTACCGCTATCGTCCTGTATGATCTGCCGCCAGAGATCGACAAAGAGGCGTGCCGACAGCACTTCATCAAGATCGCGCCCGATTTCCTTCGGGTACCCGGCTTCGTCCGCAAGCAGTTCATCTACGACGTGAACGGCGGAGTGGCCGGTGGTTCGTATATCTGGAAGGACATCGAATCGGCCAAGGCGTTCTATAACGGCCCGTGGCTCGAAGGCATCAGGCGGCGGTACCACTGCGAGCCCCGTATTAGCTACTTCGAGACATTCGCGATCGCTGATCAGGCCACCGGTCTTGCCGGCGAGCCGGCGAATTGACGCAGATGATCAACAGCGTCCGCACGAAGCTGCTGGAGATCGCCTATCACGAAAGTGGGCCCTCCGACGGCCCGGCCATCATCCTGCTGCACGGCTGGCCGTCCGATCCGCATGACTGGGACGGCGTAACCCCGCCGCTTGCAGCCGATGGGCTTCGCGTATTGGTCCCGTGGTTGCGTGGCTTCGGACCCACGCGGTTCCTTGATCCGGCGACTCCGCGCTCCGGACAGCAGGCGGCGCTCGGTGCGGATGTGCGCGACTTCATGGATGCGCTGAACATCCAGCAGGCATTGCTGGTTGGTTATGACTGGGGCGGACGCGGCGCCTGTGTAGCGGCGGCATTGTGGCCCGAACGCGTACGCGGCCTGGTCTCCATCACCGGCTACAATATCCAGAACATTCCCACCGCCGGCCGACCGGGCTCCGCCGCTCAGGAATATCGCTACTGGTATCAGTGGTATTTCCACACAGAGCGAGGCCGCGTGGGCTTGCAGCAGAACCGTCGCGACATATGCCGGTTGCTGTGGCAGCTCTGGTCACCAAACTGGCACTTCGACGAGACTACGTTCGATGCGACCGCGACCAGTTTCGACAATCCTGACTTTGTTGATGTCACGGTCCAGTCGTATCGCCATCGATATGGCAACGCGCCTGGTGATCCGTCGTTGGAGCCTCTGGAGCAGCGTTTGGCCGAGCGTCCGCCGATCACTGTGCCGACGATCGTCCTGCACGGGGCGTGCGATGGCGTCGGACCGCCGGAGCAATCTGAAACCCATGCACAGAACTTCACCGGGCGCTATGAGCGCCGGGTAATTCCGGTCGCTGGACACTTCCTGTCGCGTGAAACGCCGGATGCAGTCGTCCAGGCAGTGCGCGATCTGCTTGCCTAGGAGGAAGCGATGACTGGCAACGCCGCCTATCTGAGCGGGCTCGATAGGAACCAGGCCAATTACACGCCGCTGACGCCGCTCACTTTCCTCGAGCGCGCCGCTTACGTGTATCCTGATCGCCCGTCGGTGATTCATGGTGGCCAGCGGTTCACCTGGCGCGAGACATATGGTCGGTGCCGGCGCCTGGCTTCGGCTTTGTCACGACATGGTATCGGCAAGAACGACACGGTTGCCGTGATGGCACCGAACATACCGGCCATGTACGAAGCGCATTTCGGCGTGCCGATGTGCGGCGCCGTGCTGAATACGCTGAACACGCGGCTTGATGCCGACACAATCGCCTTCATGCTGCGCCATGGCGGCGCGCGGGCACTGATCACCGACCGGGAGTTCTCTTCCACGATCGAGCAGGCCTTGGCGAAGCTGGATGAACGGCCGCTGGTGATCGATATTGACGATCCGAACTATCAGGATGGCAAGGTGCTTGGCGACATCGGCTACGAGGCTTTCCTGGCCGAGGGCGATCCTGAGTACGTTTGGCACGGACCGGCAGATGAATGGGACGCCATCTCACTAAACTACACGTCGGGCACCACGGGCGATCCAAAGGGCGTGGTCTATCACCATCGCGGCGCGTACCTGAACGCAATCAGCAACATTCTCGATTGGGACATGCCGTTGCACGCGGTGTACCTGTGGACGCTGCCGATGTTCCATTGCAATGGCTGGTGCTTTCCCTGGTCCCTTGCCGAACGTGCCGGCACCAGCGTGTGCCTGCGGCGTGTCGAAGCGACGGCGGCATTGGACGCAATCCGCGATAACGGTGTGACGCACATGTGTGGCGCCCCGATCGTCTATTCTATGTTGATCAACGCACCGGAAGAATTACGCCGCGGTATCAGCCACAAGATCGCTGGGCAGATTGCCGGTGCCGCACCACCTGCTGCAATCATCGAAGGCGCCGAGAAGATCGGCATTGAGCTGACGCACGTCTATGGCCTGACTGAGACTTATGGGCCTGCTTCGGTCTGCGCCAAGCATGAAGCTTGGAGTTCCATGCCGATAGACAAGCGTGCGGAACGCAACGGACGGCAGGGCGTACGCGTGCCGATGCAAGAGGCCCTGACGGTGCTGGATCCAGCGACAATGTCGCCGGTGCCCTGGGATGGCGAGACCATGGGCGAGATCATGTTCCGCGGCAATATCACGATGAAGGGCTATCTGAAGAACCCCAACGCGACCGATGCCGCATTCGCCGGCGGCTGGTTTCACACCGGTGATCTGGCCGTCATGCAACCGGATGGCTACGTGAAGATTCGCGATCGATCGAAGGACATCATTATCTCTGGTGGCGAGAACATATCATCGATCGAAGTGGAGGAAGCGCTGTATCGGCATCCGGCGGTCCTCAGCGCAGCGGTGGTGGCGCAGCCGGACGAGAAGTGGGGCGAGACGCCGTGCGCATTCATCGAACTCAAGCCTGGCGTCAACGTTTCCGCGAGCGAATTACGCGCCTTCTGCCGCGAGCACATGGCCCACTTCAAGGTGCCGAAGAGCTTTGTGTTCCGTGAGCTGCCGAAGACTTCGACCGGGAAGATCCAGAAATTCGTGCTGCGCGATCTGGCCAGGTCGGCGAGCGCGATCGAATAGGAGCAAGCAGTCCGTCCACGCGCTGCATCAAGCCCTTCGCGTCGAACGGTGCACGAACCTTTGCGTCGTTATCGAAGTAGACATACACGTCGCGTTTTCGCTTGCGTGCCTTACCATTAACGCGTTCGGCATCTTCCGGCTCGCCGCCGCTCGCCCAGGCTTTTACCCGTGCGGCCCACTCATCCAATGACTTGTCGTCGTAGCCACTCGAATACAGCTCCTCGGAACCGTGCAGCCGGCAGTAGACGAAGTCGGATGTGAGGTCCATCAACCGCGGCCACTCGACGGTGTCGGCACACACCAATGCCACGTCGTAGTTGCGCAGCAGGTCGATGAATGCGGGAGTGCGGAACGTATCGTTACGGATTTCCAGCGCGTGCCGCATTGGCCGCGCCACATCAACCTGCAGCCAGGCCGGCGCCTTCAGCCGATGGTCGTGCTTGCGCCCGAGATGCGCCGCTGCCTCCGTATCGTGCGGCAGCAGCTTCAGGAAGCCTTCGATCCTCTCCGCGTCGAACCGGAAATTGGGCGGCAACTGCCACAGGATCGGGCCGAGCTTCGGTCCCAGCCGCAACAATCCTGATGCGACAAAGTTCGCGAGCGGCGCTTCCGCGTCACGCAGCCTCTTGATATGCGTGATGAAGCGCGGTCCCTTCACAGCATAGACGAAGCCGTCTGGCGCCCGGTCGGCCCAATCGGCGAACGCGTCCGGACGCTGCATACCGTAGAACGTGCCGTTGATCTCCAGCGAGTTGAACTGGCTGGTTGCGTATTCCAGCTCCCACTTCTGCGGCAGCCCTTTTGGATAGAACACACCGCGCCAGGGCCGGTAGGTCCATCCCGAAATGCCGATGCGCACGCTGCCGGCCCGCGCCATGCCTCACCCTCCCTACGGAGGTCCCTCATCGTCCTGGCCGGCCGTGGGCCGGCCATGACGCTATGAGTGGCGCACGTACCTTACCCTCCAGGCAACTTTACGCTTTCCCAGCCGGAAAGTTTCTCAACCGCCCGGCCGATCTGGAACACCGTCGCTTCATCGAACGGCCGGCCGGCAATTTGCACGCCAATCGGCAGCCCGCTTGCACCGAGGCCGGTCGGCACGCTCATCGCGGGATGGCCGGTCACGTTGAACGGGATCGTCTGTATCGGCGAAGCCGATGACAGCGCATCGGTTGGCTGATCGAAGCGCGGAGCCGTGTTCAGCGCAGACAGTGTCAGCAATGCGTCATAACGCGACAACGCCGCATTCACCGCGTCGGTCAGTTCGCGGCGAGCTCGCAGCGCGTGTACGAAGTCGGCGGCTGTGATCGCGGCTCCCAGTATGAAGCGACCAGCGGTAATCTCGCCATAGTCCAGGAGGCGGGTCTGCATGTCGGCTTCATGAATGGCGAATGCCTCTGCCATCATGATCACGCGTCCAACCGCCCCGAACAACGCGTACTCTGGAAGTTCAATGTCCTCCACCACCGCACCAGCCGACCGCAACTGCGCCGCAGTGCGATCAAGACCGTCAACGACCTCCTGCGTCGTGGCCGCTGCCGTCGCAAAGAACGCGCGTGGAATGCCGATGCGCAGGCCAGCCAAGCCCTTATCGAGATTGGCACGATAATCAGGCACGGGAACATCCGCGCTGGCGGGGTCCTGCGGATCATGTCCAGCCAGCACTTGCAATGTAATGGCCGCATCCTCGACGTTCCGCGTCAGCGGGCCGATGTGGTCGAGCGTCCAGGAGAGCGGGAACACACCGCGACGCGATACCCGGCCATAGGTGGGCTTGATCCCGACAGTGCCGCACCATGCGGCCGGGCCGCGGATGGATCCGCCGGTGTCCGAGCCCATAGCCAAGCGCACCATGCCCGAAGCGATCGCCGTACCGGAGCCGGACGACGATCCGCCGGTGATGTGTTGTGGATTCCAGGGATTGCGCGCAGGCGGGAACGGCAGATCAAAACTTGGTCCGCCGATGGCGAACTCGTGGGTCGCAAGCTTCCCGAGTAGCACGCCGCCCGCCTCCCGGAGGCGGGCCGCCGCAACGCTATCCTCCTTCGGAACGACGTTCAGGCGCAGTTTGGAATGGCACGTCGTGCGAATGCCGGCTGTATCGTAGATATCCTTCAGCGCGTACGGGATTCCGTGGAACGGTCCCCGATCGCGCCCCGATTTCAGTTCGTCATCGGCACGACGCGCATCGGCCAGCGCACGCTCCTCGGTCACCAACACGAACGCGTGCAGGGCTCCGTCGCGTTCGGCAATGCGCGCCAGCGCGTCGCGGGCGAGTGTCTCCGCAGAGACGCTGCCGGCGCGTAGCATTCGGCCCATGTCAGCAATGGAGAGGTTCGCCGTATCCATCACTTGCCTCCCGCAGGCAACAGCCGGAACACGTTGGACGGTTCCGCCTCCGGACCATAGCGCCCATGCAGCAAGGCGATCTGGCCACGCAAATCGGCGTAGGCGGCGAGGGCGGCCGCTCGGCGCGATTGGGGAATGGTGATGCCGGCACGCGCCATCAGGCAGTCGAACTCGGCGGCCAACGCCTCCGGGGATGGGGTTTCGGCCATGTCGGCTCCTCTCCGTCTTGTTCCGCCGATTATGCACGCGGCGTCGGCCCCGGCTACAGTTGCGCGAAAGGAGGCGAAGGATGCGAACGCAGGTTGGTATCGTCGGGGCCGGTCCGGCCGGGTTGCTGCTGTCGCATCTGCTGCATTTGCAAGGCATCGAGTCGGTTGTGCTCGAGGCGCGCTCCCGCAAGTACGTCGAAAATCGCATCCGTGCGGGTGTGCTGGAATACGGCACCGAGCAATTGCTGAATGATTCTGGCGTGGGCGAACGGATGCGGCGGGAAGGCATGCTGCACCCTGGTGTCGTCATGCGTTTTGCTCGCGCCGATCATCGCATCGACTTAGCGGGTCTCGTCGGCAAGCACGTCATGGTCTACAGTCAGCATAAGGTCGTGCAGGATCTCATCGCTGCACGTACTGAAGCTGGCGGACAGGTCGTGTTCCAGGCCGAGAATGTCAGCGTGCACGATTTTCACACAGACCAGCCGCGCATCCGGTATCAGCACGACGGCGTCGTGCGCGAGATCGAGTGCGACATAATCGCCGGCTGCGACGGATTTCACGGCGTGTGCCGTGTTTCCATTCCCGCCGACAGGCTGCGTGTGTACGAGCGGGAATATCCGTTCGGCTGGCTCGGCATCCTGGCGGAGGCGTCACCGTCGACCGAAGAGAATGTGTATGTCAGCCATGAGCGAGGCTTCGCATTGCTGGCGATGCGCTCGCCGACATTGAGCCGGCTCTATCTGCAATGCGCCCCGGATGAGGACCTTGCTGCGTGGTCAGATGATCGAATCTGGGCGGAGCTACAGAGAAGGTCTGAGCGCGATGGATTCCGGCTGGCTGAGGGCCCGATCCTGCAACGTGGGATCACGCCGATGAGGAGCTTCGTAGCTGACCCAATGCAGTGCGGGCGGTTGTATCTGGCGGGCGACGCAGCGCACATCGTGCCACCCACGGGCGCCAAGGGGCTGAATCTAGCCGCTGCGGATGTCGCCGTGCTGACGCGGGCGATTACGGCTTTCTACCGGCACGGTGCGACTGACAAGCTCGACGCATATTCGGCAACGTGTCTGCGTCGGATCTGGAAGGTGCAGCGCTTCTCGTGGTGGATGACCACGCTGCTGCATCGCTTCTTCGACCACACGCCGTTCGAGCAGCAAATGCAGGCGGCAGAGCTGGATTATGTGTTCAGCTCGCGCGCCGCATCACTGGCCCTGGCGGAGAATTACGTCGGCCTGCCGCTCGAGTAA
>CAYRTL010000058.1:0-32859 GCA_964427005.1 uncultured Acetobacteraceae bacterium | reverse complement strand
GCCATGACGTTATGAAGCGCGCCGCCGGCCGCGTGCCACCTTCGCTGCGCGGCGTTTCGCGATCGGCCGCGGCTTAGAGGCCGGAGCGTTTCTCCCAAGACCGATCTTCTTCGCCAGCGACGACCGGACCTTGGCGTAATTCGGCGCAACCATTGGGTAATCTGCGGATAAACCCCAGCGAGCACGATATTGCGCTGGGGTCATGCTGTACGCCGTCATCAGATGCCGTTTCAGCATCTTGAGTCGCTTGCCGTCTTCCAGACAGATGATGAAATCAGGTCTCACTGACAGCTTCACCGGGACTGCTGGCACCGGCTTTGCCGGTTCCATCGGCGCCTGGCCGACATCGCGTAACGTCCGGTACACATTTTCAATCAGTCTCGGCAGCGCCTCGGCCTGTACTGAATTATGCTCGACATGTGCCGAGACTATCTGGGCCGTCAGTCTCAAGACCGTCTCTGACGCTTCGCTTTCGGGCATAACTGGCAGCCTCTCATTGTCCAAGCGACAGGATTACAGCAATATTACGCCAGATGCTACTTCTCGCCCTCCGTCAGTCCCGCGACGAACCAGCGCTGCATGAGGACAACCACCACGACCGGCGGCAGCAATGCGAGAACTGCTGTGGCCATCACCGCGCTCCAGTCTGTCTGTGTCTCGACACCGATCATCTTGACGATGCCGATGACAATCGTGTCCAGGCCAGGATCGGTGGCCACCAGCAACGGCCAGAGATACTGGTTCCAGCCATAAACGAACAGAATAACGAATAATGCCGCAATGTTCGCGGCCGATACCGGAATCAGGATGTCGCGCAAGAAACGAAGCGGACCGGCCCCATCCATACGCGCTGCCTCCACCAGTTCGTCCGGAACCGCGACGAACACCTGACGGAACAGCAATGTCGCGGTGGCCGACGCGATCAGTGGCACCGTGAGGCCGGTGAAGCTGTTGATCAGGCCGAAATCAGACATGACTGCGTAGGTCGGGATGATTCGAACCTCGACCGGGAGCATCAGCGTGATGAAGATCAGCCAGAACGCGGTACGGCGTAGCGGAAACCGGAAGAAGACCACCGCGTAGGCTGAGAGGATCGAGATGACGATCTTGCCCGCGGCGATGGCCAAGGCCATTCCGCCGGAGGTCAGCAGCATGTGCCAGACCGGCTCGGTGCCCATCGTGCCTTGGAGAAATACGCGTGGATAGGCAGAAAAATCGAAACTCGGCAGCAACGACAGTTCGCCGCGTGTGATGGCGCCGGAATCCTGCGTGGAACCGGCAATCACAAGCCACACGGGCAACGCGAACAGCAGCACGCCAAGGCCGAGCACGATGTGCGCGAGCCAGTCGGCTCTGGCGAAACCTCCTCCCAAACCCTCCCCCGCTTCGCGGGAGAGGGGGCTTTGGACTTCCTCTCCCGCCAAGCGGGGGACGGCCGGGGAGGGGGAGCTGGTGCTACTCATGCACTCGTCCGTCTGCCGATGAAGCGGAATTGGATGGCGGTGAGCGCAATCACTCCAACCATCAGCACCACCGATTGTGCAGAAGACGACCCAAGATCCAGGTTCACCACCCCGTCGCGATAAACCTTGATCACCAGCGTCTCGGTGTCCTTGCCCGGCCCACCATGCGTCAGCGCATAGATCGTGCCGAACGTGTCGAACGCCGCGTAAACCAGGTTGACCACCAGCAGGAAAAACGTTGTCGGCGTCAGCAGCGGGAAGGTGATGGTGCGGAAGCGGTGCCAGCCTTTCGCGCCATCCATCCGTGCCGCCTCGATGACCGCGCGCGGTATCGACTGCAGTCCCGCGAGAAAGAAAATGAAGTTATAGCTGACCTGTTTCCATGCGCTGGCAACGATCACCATCAGCAGCGCCTGCCCGCCATTGATCGTGTAATCCCACGGGATGCCGTGCGCATTCAGCCAGCGGCCAAGCAGACCAACGTGCGGATTGAGAATGAACAGCCACAGCACAGCGGAGACGGCCGGTGCGATCGCGTACGGCCAGATCAGCAGCGTGCGATACACCGCCCGGCCTCGGATCTGGTGATCGGCGAACACCGCGAGCAACATGGCCACGCTCATCGACAACGCGCTCACCGCCGCGCAGAAGATCAGCGTGCGGACGATGGACTCGACGTAAAGCGGATCGGAGAACAGGTCCGCGAAGTTCTCCCATCCGACGAACGTGGAGCCGAGACCGAACGGGTCCTGGCGTATCAGGCTGGACCAGATAGCCTCGCCGGCCGGCCACAGGAAGAAGAACAGCGTCAGCAGAAGCTGCGGCAGCACCAACGCCGCCGGCAGCAACCAACCTTCGAAAACGGTGCGCCGCTCCATGCGGAGCGATTACGTCTTCACCGACTTCTCGAAATCGCGCAGCACCTTGTTGCCTCGGCTCACCGCGTTTTCCATCGCCTGCTGCGCGTTCTGGCCGCCTTGCAACGCCTTCTCCAGTTCCTCCTGGATGATATTGCGGATTTCCGGCAGGCGACCGAGTCGCAAGCCTCTGGAATTCGCAGTGACCGTGCCGCGCGCGAGCTGCTTCACCGCCAGTTCGGAACCGGGATTCTTGTCGTAGTAACCCTGCTTCTGCGACAGCTCGTAACCGGCGAACGTCACCGGCACATAGCCGGTGTTCTGCGACCACTGCGCGTCGATTTCGGGTTTGCCAAGGAATTGCAGGAACGTCGCCACCGCCTTGTATTCGGCCGCAGTACGTCCAGGTGCGGTCATCGTCCAGATGCTGGCGCCACCGATGATCGAGTTGAGCGGCGTCTTGATCAGCTCCGGATCATAGGGAAGCAGCGCCATCCCCCAGTCGTATTTCGCACTCTTCACCATATTGCCGCGCGCCGCCGATGAGTTGAAATGGATGCCGGCATCGCCGGACACCAGCAACTGATCGGGCGCGTTGTCGCGGCCGGCGTATTTGAACGTACCCTCCTTCGCCATCTCCAGCAGGCGCGCGATGTGCTTCACGTGCCCTTTGCCATTGATCTCGAGCTGCGCATCCAGCCCCTCGAACCCGTTCGCCTTGCTGGCAAACGGCAGGTTATGCAGCGCGCTGTACTGCTCGAGTTGAATCCATGTCGGCCATGACGTCGTCATCGGCACCGGCGCGGCGTCCTTGTCCTTGATCGCCTTTGCTGCAGCGACCACTTCCGGCCATGTTGCCGGCGGCTTGTCCGGATCGAGCCCGGCCTTCCGGAACGCGTCCTTGTTGTACCACATCACCGCGGTTGACGAGTTGAACGGCATCGATGCCATCCGTCCGTCTGTGAGGCTGTAATAGCCGCGCACCGCCGGGATGTAAGCCTTCGGATCGATCTGCGCGCCGGTCTCTTTCGCCAGCTCCCAGACCTGCTTCGCCGCCTTGCCGGCGGCGAGCATCGACCCTGTGCCGACTTCGAATACCTGCGCGAGGTGCGGCGCCTGGCCGGCGCGGAACGCGGCAATGGTGGCGGTCAGCACATCGGCGTAGCCACCCTTGTAGATCGAGGTCAGTTCCACATTGTCCTGGCTCTTGTTGAACGCGTCGGTGATGCGGTTCACCTCGTCGCCCAACGCCGCCGTCATGGCGTGCCACCAGACGATCTTCGTCTTCTCGGCGGCCCGCCCAATCCTCGGCGTCGTGGCGATGGCAGCGGCACCAGCGAGCAGTGTGCGACGCTTCATGCTATATCCCCCATTGGCTTCGGCCTGGCTAACCAGGCCGTGTTGCCAAGCTATGACGCGCTGATGACGCTTCGGTGAAGCGGCTTCAGAAACTCCTTATGCAGCGTTCAGCAGCGACCTCCGACTTGCCAAGAACTCCTCCACTGCCGCCGCAAGCTTGTCGCACTCCGCATCGCCGATCGGCAGGCACAGCGTGAACATGCCGCGACGCGCCAGCCAGATGCCTTGCGCCAGCATGTCGAAGAAGAACAGCTCCTTCAGCTTCTGGTCACCTTTCGCGGCATCGGCCGGCGAGCGCACCGGATCGCGGGTGAAATGCACCGCGAACATCGAGCCGATGCCGGTGAACTGCACCGGCGCATCATACTTGCGGCACAACGCGTTCAGCCGCTCGCGCAGCGCATCGCCACGCGCGTTCAGCGCCCGCGCCGCATCGGGCGTGTACACCTCAGCCAAACCGACCAGGCCGGCCGACATGGTCAGCACGTTGTTGTTGAACGTGCCGGCATGCGGCAGCGCGTCCGGGCGGCGCGGATCGAACAGGTCCATGATGTCCGCGCGTCCTCCGAACGCGCCGAACGACATGCCGCCGCCGATATACTTCCCGAACGTCGTCAGGTCGGGCTTGATGCCGCGCACCTGCTGCAATCCGCCCGGCGCAAGCCGCGACGTCATTACCTCGTCCAGGATCAGCAGCGCGCCAACACGCTTCGTCTCCGCGCGCAGCATAGTCAGGAATTCCGGCGATGCAGCGATGCAGCCGCCACCACCCATCATCGGCTCCAGGATCACCAGCGCCAGATCGGCCGCATTCTGCTCGATCAGCGCCTGCGTCGCTGGCATGTCATTATATGGTGCAAGCACGTAGTCGAACGGCGCGTTGATCGGCGAGCCACCGCCGGCGAAGCCGAACACCGCGCCGTGGTAACCGCCGTTGAACACCATCACCTTGGAGCGCTTCGTGAAAATGCAGCCGACTGAAATCGCCAGCAGGTTCGCCTCGGTGCCGGAGTTGGTGAAGCGTACACGCTCCAGCCCGAAGCGGTCACAGACGGCGCGGGCGAACTTTGCCTCGGTCAGGTTGGTGCCACCGAAATTGATGCCGGCATCCAATGCGGCATCCACCGCTGCGCGGATTTTCGGGTGCGAGTGGCCGTAGATGCCGGCGGTATATTCGCCCAGGAAGTCGATGTATTCCGCGCCATCAAGGTCCCAGAGCCGGCAGCCCTCACCGCGCGCAATGCCGATGGGGAACGGCGCGTAGTGCAGCACGGTGCGCGTGTTGCCTCCGGGCATCACGGCTGTGGCCTCCACGAAACGGGCGAAGCTCTTGGGATTGCGCTTGACGTATGCCTCCTTCGCTTCGGCCAGTGCCGTGTCGATATCAGCGTTGCGCAGTTCCGTTTCGCTCATCGTGTCCTCCGGGCAGGGGAGGGCAGTCTGCCCGCAGGGCCGCGTGCCAGGCAACCATGGAAGAAGGATTCACCGCAGAGGCACAGAGGTCGCGGAGTTGCATCTATGCGCTTCGCGCGAAGGCATGATCTATCCTCCGCCCTCTTTCCGCCTCTGCGGTGAATCCTTCTGCTCCGTTGCAGCCGCCAGACCGCCGTTCTACATCCGCAGGCAGAGGACGTGGCGAAAGGCGGCCCGCGCATGGACCTGAAGGAGCACATCAGGGGGATTCCGGATTTTCCGAAACCCGGCATCCTGTTCTACGACATCTCCACCCTGCTGCGTGATGCCGATGCGTGGCAGGTGGCGATGGGCCGCATGGCGAAGGCGGTGCGCGCCTACCAGCCGGACCTGCTTGCCGGCATCGAGAGCCGCGGTTTTCTGATCGCTGCACCGCTGGCGCTGAAGCTGGGCTGCGGCTTCATCATGCTGCGCAAGCGCGGCAAGCTGCCAGGCGAGACGGTCGGGCTGAATTACTCCCTTGAGTACGGCACCGATCGAATCGAGATGCAGGCCGACGCGGTGGAGTCGGGGCAGCGCATCGTTGTGGTCGATGATCTGCTGGCGACCGGAGGCACCATGGCGGCGGGTATTGCGTTGCTGCGCCAGGCGGGCGCTGTGGTACCCGCGGCTGCCGCGCTCATTGAACTGACGTTCCTCAATGGTCGCTCGCGCCTCGATGTGCCCTGTGAAGCGCTGGTTTCCTACGACGAATAACTGGCCCGGGCGGCCCAAGAATTTGACTCCCGGCCGGTTCGGGCTAGGAAGATCATCGGGGAGACCAGGATGACCGACCTGCTGCCCGGCCGGCGTCGCCTGCTGGCTATGCTGACAGCCCTGCCCGTCGCGCTGCGGGCGGGCAAGCTGTGCGCCGCGTCGACGCCAGCCGCAACGCCGCCCACATCCGTCGTCACGCCGTTTAGCGAGAGCCCAAGACTGATGGTGGCCGGCCCGAGCAACGGCACGCTCAATCGCTGGGCCGATGCCTTGTTGCCGGCGCTCGAACAGTCCTTGCCGCCCGATACCGCGATCCAGCGGCTGGAAGTCGGCAGCGCCGATGGCGTGACGGGCGCCAATCAGTTCGAGGCGCGGGGCGCGCCGGACGGCTTGACCGTGCTGCTGACGCCCGGCCAGGCGGCTCTTTCCTGGATGGTCGGCGATCCGCGCGCGCAGTTCGATGTCGGCCACTGGGTGCCGGTGATGGCCGGCACCAGCGCTGGCATCGTCGCCGGCCGGCCATCGGCGCTGACGCCGAACGGCCGTGCTCGGGTTGCGGCTGCCGGTCCGGCAACGCTGGATCTGACGGCCTTGCTTGGGGTGCAGTTGCTTGGCGGACGGATGGAGCCAGTGTTCGGGCTGGCCGATCCCGAGGCGGCGCAGAGCGCGTTTTCGCAGGGCGCCGTGGATGTGGTGCTGCTGCAGGGTCACCACGTGCCGGAGCAGTTCACCGCGTTATCGGCCATCGGGGCCAAGCCGCTGTTTGCGCTGGGTGCGATTGACGCGACCGGGCATGCGGTGCGCGACCCAGCGTTTCCAGACGTCCCCCATTTCGCTGAACTGTTCGAAACCCGATTCGGCGGCAAGCCGGACGGCCAGCTGTACGAGGCGTGGTGCGCGCTGGCAGCGGCCTCGCGGCTCGAGTTCGGCCTGGTACTGCCGCAGCTCACGCCTGCGGCGATGGTGGCGCTGTGGCGGCGTGCCGCTACGGATGCGGCAGGCTCCCTGGGTGTTCAGGCCGCCGCGGCCACGGTGAACGTGCGGCCGCTGGCCGGCCCGGTGGCGACCACCAATACCGCCGCCGTCGCCGCCAACGCGCCCGCATTGCAGGAGCTCAGGCGCTGGCTTGCCAGCCGGTTCAACTGGCACCCGGCCTGACCGCAGGAGGTTCCGCATGAAGCTCTGGTATCAGAGCATGTCCCGCCAGACCGAGTGGGGCGGCTATCCGCGCGTGCTGCGCGGCATCCTGGACAAGGTGCGCGACCCGGATACCGAAATCCACGTTGCGGGCATCACCGAGATCGGCGGAACGGGCGATCAGTTCCGTTATCTCGAGTATCTGGAAACCGGCGAGGTGCTGAAGAACGTGCACCGCGCGGTACGCGAGGGGTTCGACGCTTTCCTTATCGGCAACATCGCGGATCCTGGCCTGCTTGAGGCACGCGAGATCGCCGACATTCCAGTGCTGGGCCTGTGCGAATCAGCACTGCACGTCGCTTGCATGATGGGAGCCAACTTCTCGCTGGTGACGATCAACGAGAAGTTCACCCCGCGGATCGTGGAGAATGTCTGGCGGTATCGGCTGCAGGATCGGCTGGCGGCGGTGAACCGCATGCAGGTGGAGCGGCTGACCGATCTCGGCGTTGCGTTCGATGATGGAGCAGCGCGCGATCGGATCGTGGCGCAGTTCGAGCGCGCGGCGCGCGCGAATGCCGATGCCGGCGCGGAGGTGGTGATCGCAGCAGGTGGTGTCGTCATGGCGCTGCTGGCGCATGCCGATATCCATGAGGCCGCTGGCATGCCGATACTGAACGGCATCACCAATCTGGTGAAGCTGGGCGAGATGGCCGTGAAGACCAACCGGCTGATGGGCGGGCGGTTTACCTCGAAGCGCTGCACCTACGCACCGCCGCCGGCGGACCAGATCGCCGAGTTCCGCAAGCACTATGGAGCGGAGATATATCCAACGGTGAAGGCACCGTGAGCGCGATCGTACTCCGCACCGCTCTCGGCAAATCGCCGCTGGTGCGTGCGCTGAAGGACGGAGCAGTCAGCTCCGACCGCGTCGCCTTCGACTTTGTGGAAGTCGATCCGATCACGCGCGCCTTCCGCCGCATGACGCGCGGCATGGAATTCGACCTGTGTGAGATCGCCCTGACGACGCACGCACAGGCACGCGCCTACGGCAAGCCGATCACGGCTTTGCCTGTCGTGCTGCTGAGCGGGCTGCATCACGGTGCGCTGATCTGTCGGCGCGACTCACCACTGAGTGGACCGCGCGATCTGGTTGGCAAGCGCGTCGGCGTGCGCGCCTGGTCGCAGACGACAGGCGTGTGGGTGCGCGGCATCCTGCAGCACGACTACGGCGTGGCACCGGACTCGATGACCTGGGTCACCGAAGAGGATGCGCACGTCCAGGAGTTCGTCGATCCGCCCTTCGTGCAGCGTATCGCGCCGGGTCAGGACCTGCGTGCGATGCTGCTAACAGGCGAGATCGATGCAGCAGTGGCGATGGCGGGAGTCGATCCCGCTGCGATCCGCACGGTGATTCCCGATGCGGATGCCGTCGCGGCGGAATGGTCCCGCAGGAGTAGCGTGTATCCAATCAACCACGTTGTCGTCGTGAAGAATGCGCTGCTGGCTCAGCATCCGTGGCTGGCCGAGGAACTGATGCGCCTGTTCCTTGCCTCAAGAGAGCGCATCGCAGATGCGGTGCCATATGGGATCGACGCCAACCGGCCTGCCATCGAGCTGCTGATGCGCTATGCTGCGGAGCAGAAGCTGATCCCGCGCGCCTACACCGTCGAAGAACTGTTCGTGAGATGATGGATAGCAAACCTGTACGTTGTCCCATGGCTGTCCGGTTCAATGGTCATGCCGGGACTTGGTCCCGCCATGACGATCAGGTGCCATTCGCCCGAAAGCATACACGAGGAGGAGAACGATGCCCGACATTCCCCGCCTGAACGGTGCCATCAAGGCGCTGGAATCCGGCAAGCCGGCATTCGTTCCATTCACCAGCGGTGAGATCAGCAATGCGCTGACCATCTCCAGCGCGCCGTATGACGGCGTGGTGTTCGAGATGGAGCACAATCCGTACGACATCAAGGCACTGCGCGACTGCCTGCAATACATGCTGAATCGACGGCAGATCGCCACTTCCGGCTCTATCGCGTCGTCGGTGACGCCATTCGTGCGCATCCCGCCCAATGGTGGCGAGAACAGCCAGTGGATCGCCAAGCAGGTGCTGGATATCGGCGTCTATGGCATCGTATGGCCGCACGTCTCGACCGTCGAAGACGCGCGCAACGCGGTGCAGGCCTGCCGCTATCCGCGGCCGCGTGAGGCGAAGTACTATGATCCGCCCGGCCAGCGCGGTGACGCGCCGCGCAGCGCCGCGCGCTACTGGGGGCTCACCGACCAGGAATACTACCCGCGCGCCGACACCTGGCCGCTGAACCCGCAAGGCGAGATCCTGGTGGTGATCATGTGCGAGGAAAAGCGCGCTATCGCCAATCTGCCGAAGATGCTGGAGCAGGTACCCGGCATCGGCGTGGTGCTCATCGGCGAGGGCGACCTGTCGCAGGACCTCGGCTATCCGCGCCAGTACGAACATCCAACGGTCGCTTCAGCGATCAACGAAATTCTGGCCATCTGCAAGCAGTACAACGTGCCGTGCGGTCACCCGCATGTGGATGCCAAGAACGTCGAGAGCCTGATAGAACAGGGCTTCCGTTGGCTGATGCCTGGTCCGGTACCCTCGTTCGCAGCATTGGAGATTGGCCGTCGCGTCTCAGGAAGGGCATGAAACCAGAGAAGGAGTACGTCGATGCTATCGCGAGAAGAGAACGAACTCGTCACTCGGGTCGGCTCGGGCACGCCGATGGGCCAGACGCTACGCATGTACTGGGTCCCCGCGCTGCTGTCGCGGGAGATCGCAGAGCCGGACGGTCCGCCGGTTCGCGTGCGCCTGCTCGGCGAGGACCTCGTCGCATTCCGCGACAGCGAAGGCCGCATTGGCCTGCTGGATGAATACTGCCCGCATCGCCGCGCGTCGCTCTTCTTTGGCCGCAACGAGGAATGCGGTCTGCGCTGCGTGTATCACGGCTGGAAATTCGATGTCGCCGGCTCGTGCGTCGATATGATGAATGAACCGGAGGAGAACGACTTCAAGCACAAGGTGCGCCTGACCGCATACCCAACCTGCGAACTTGGCGGCATCGTCTGGGCCTATCTCGGCCCGGCGGAGAAGATGCCGCCGCTGCCAAAGTTCGCCTGGACGCAGGCGCCTGAAGCAAACCGCCACGTCACCAAGGTGATCCAGGAGTGCAATTGGCTGCAGGGCCTGGAAGGCGGCATCGACACATCGCATGCGCCGATCATGCACCGGCTGCTGAGCGAGACCTCCACGCGTGGCGGGTTCAAGCCGTCCAGTCCGTTCGTGCGCGGCAAGGCACCCAATCTGGTCGTGGACATCACCGACTACGGCTATCAGTACGCCGGCATCCGTCCTCTCGGCGAGGAACAGATGCACATCCGCACCTACCAGTTCATCCTGCCATTCCATCAGATCAGGCCATCGAAGGCCGAGAGCGGTCTTGCGCTCGATGCCGGCCACTGCTGGGTGCCGATCGATGACTACACCACCGCGGTGTACAACTGGGCCTATTGCCCCGATGGTCCGTTGCACGAGGAAGATCGGCTGGAGCGCGGTCTCGGCAATGGACCGCTGCACGTCGATCCCGGCACGTTCCGCTCCAAGGCGAACCGTGAGAACAATTACCTGCTCGACCGCACGGTCCAGAAGAACGAGAGCTACACCGGCATTGACGGCATCAACGTGCAGGACCGCGCCATCCAGGAAAGCATGGGACGCATTGTCGATCGTTCAAAGGAGCATCTCGGGCCCGCGGACAAAGCGATCATCCAGGCTCGCAAGCTGCTGCGCCAGGCGCTGAAGGCTGTGGAGGCGGGTGGCATGCCCGACGGTACCGGCACCAGCTACTACACGCTTCGCGCCCATGAGGCGGTGCTGCCGCGCAACGCCGACTGGCGCGCCGAGATGACGCCGGAAATGAAGCGCGAGCAGATCCTGCAAACGGTGTAACGATTTCCGCAGCTCAAGGTTCGCGGGGTCAATGGCATTCCGTCTGCTGTTCTGGCGCCGGCCACGAATCAATGTGGTCGAGATGCACGGGCTGATCGCGCCGCGGCCGGGCGCCCTGAGCTCGGGAACCATGGCGCCGCTGATTGATCGCGCTTTCCGTTCGGCCCGCGGGCACCCGGTGCTGCTCGACATCGAAAGCCCAGGCGGTTCGCCGGTACAGTCGGACCTGATCGCCTCGCTGATCCGCCGCCGCGCCGAGGAGCACGAGGTGCCCGTGCACGCCGTGATTCGCGAAGTAGGCGCGTCCGGCGGCTATTGGCTGGCCTGTGCGGCCGATGAGATCCACGCCAACCCGATGAGCGTCGTCGGTTCAATCGGCGTGCGCGGTGGTGGGTTCGGATTTCCTGATATGCTTGCGCGCATCGGCGTTGAGCGACGGCTTTATACGGCAGGCGCCAACAAGGCACGGCTTGATCCGTTCAGTCCGGAGAAGCCGGAGGACGTCGCTTTCGTGCAGGAGCTGCTCGATGCGCTGCACGAGCGCTTCAAGTCATGGGTGCGGACGCGTCGCGCCGGCAGGTTGAAAGCAGACGAAGCGGTACTGTTCGACGGCAGCTTCATGCTGGGCGAGCGAGCGTTGGAGGTCGGGCTGATCGACGCCTTCGGCGATCTCGATAGCCTCGTGCGCAAGTTCGGTGGCGATAAGGCACGGGCACGGGTGTTCCGCCCACGACGGCGTGGGCTGCTGGGCCGCTTGCCGCGTATGCTTGCGGACGCGGTGCTCGATGCCTTGGACGAACGGGGCCCAAGGATCGAGCTCCGTTGAAGAGTCCTTCCTGGCTATCGAATCGTCACGCCGAAAGACACGCCTGGGGAGTAATAGACTGGCGGTGGCGGAGGCGCATAAACAACCGCCGGCGGAGCGTAATACACCGGTGGCCGATAATAGTATGCCGGCGCCCAGCCCCACCATGGCCGATACCAACCATGATCCCAATGCCTATGATCCCAGTCCGCCTTTGCCGGCGCTGCTGTGATCGTCATCAAGCCACACGCCGCAACAAACGCCATGCACAACAACCGGAATGGCTTCATCACCAGCTCCATGTCTTCGATTGCCACATCATCAGCGCCAGATCGGACGGCCCAGATTTATGCCGTTCCCACTGGTCACCGCGCCGCCAACCGCGCCCACCGCACCGCCGATGGCGGCGCCTACCAGTGGCGCGCCTCCTGTCAGGGCCGCGATTGCCGCGCCGCCACCGGCGCCGATGAGACCGCCGGATAGCGCTCTGTCACCACGATCGTAGCCACAGCCTGACAGACCGAGCACCAGAATCGTCACGGCAGCCCAACCAGCTACTTGTCGCATCATCCCTCCAAACCAAGCCTGATCACGCACCAGGAATTCCCGATCAGCCCTTCACAGGGCGGCCGGATCACGGCTATGTGATTCAACGACTTCATTATGAATCTCGAAACATTCGACCATGAGGCAGGCCGGGTGATAGTGATTGGCCTTCGGGAATGATCAGCTATTGCAGGATGCGCGGCAAAACAACCTGTGTCCCTGCTTTGTCACAGCCTGTGACAACCTGGGACTCAGGCCGTTCGACGCCGAATTCGCCAGCCTCCGGCCGGCATTCGGTGCTGGCGCGTGTATTGCGCACGATCGTTGCGAGCCTCGTCGTAGCAGGCTGTACCGAGGTCGACAGGGCGTACCATTCGGTCAGCAACGCGGTTCAAACGGCGTTCAGCGAGCCGCGGCACGCCAGCACACCAACTCGGGCCACCCATTCGTCCGCCGCCCCATCATCGTCATGGGACTCTGGTGCTGCGCCTGCGGCGAAGACGTCACCAACGCCAGAGCCGACGCCGGTAGAACTTAAGGGTCTGTCCGGTTCGGCGGCTCGTGCATTGCTTGGTCAGCCAGCCGCCCGCGGCGGAACCGCTCCAGGCGAAACATGGACCTACCGTTCTGGCTCCTGCGAGGTTGAACTGTTTCTGTTCCCGGACGTGAAACAGGGAGACATGCAGGTTCTGGACTATCGGGTGACCGGCGCCGGTGCACATACGGAAGCCGGGCAGGCCTGTCTGAGACGGCTGCGTGATGGCCAGAGCAGCTGATCCGAACGATGCCGGCTGGCGTGGCGCGCGCATAGTCATTGTCGACGATGATCCGATGTTTCTCGGCGTGTTTTCGGCGAACCTTCAAGCGGCTGGCTATCATCCGGAATGCTTCAGTGATCCGAAGCAGGCTTTGGAACGCCTCCAGCATGAGATGCAACCGGACGCGTGTGTGTTCGACTGGCAGATGCCCGGTCTCGATGGTCTTGCACTGTTCAAGACGCTGCGTTCGGCCGGCATGACCATGCCGGTGCTATTCCTGACCTCGTATAGTCAGCCGATATTTGAAGAAGCGGCGCTTGGCGCGGGAGCTGTGGATTTTATCGACAAGTCGCGGGGACCGGCTATCATTTTGCATCGACTGTCGCTTGCGCTGACACGTCGACCGGTTCAAGCAGAAGTGCCACCAACAACAGTCACAATCGGCCCGCTGGTATTATCGCAAACGTCAAAGCGCGCGAGTTGGCGGGGCCACGACGTGCCGCTGAGCCGCAATGAATTTGATGTGATCGAGCTGCTGGCCCAGCATGCCGGACACGACGTTGGATATCGTCAGATCTATGACGTCGTTCGCGGTGATGGGTTCCTCGCCGGACAAGGCGAGCAAGGCTATCGCGCCAATGTACGAGCTATGGTCAAGCGCATCCGGCGCAAGTTCGAGCAGTTGGATCAAAAGTTCGGCGCCCTGCATAACTATCCGGGCTTTGGCTATCGCTGGCATCAGGATGACTGATACGGCCGACGAGCCGCGCATGCGCTGGCTGAAGTCAGTGCGCGTCCAGGCGCTGGGCTTGCTGCTCATCCTGGTGATCCTGCCGGCGCTGATATTCACGGTGCTGGGCAATGCCGAGGCGGAGCGACGCTTGTTGGTTCGCAACGCCGTGGAGGAAACCGGCGACGCCATCGCTGCGGGGCTTGCCCCCATCCTGCATGATCTTTGGCCAGCCGACCTTGCGATATTACAACGCAATCTTGCGCGATTTGCAGCGCCGGATCGCAGCATCAAGGTCCTGTTCAGGCCAGCCAGCGACACTGCGGCCGAGGCATTCTACTTTATCGCCACCGCGCCGCCGATCTCGGCAGAGCAGACTGAAACCGAGAGGCAGCAACTCCTACGATTGGGCATTCTGCCTGGATTGTCGCAGGGATGTACAGCTCGGCTCTTGCGCGACCGCGGCTCATCGCTGTTGGACAATGGTGTGCAAGTACTGACCTCCGTGACATCGGTGGAAGGTGTTGCCGGTTGCTGGGCAGTCGTCATCGCGACCAGCGAGAGCCGCGTGCTGGGGGCGATTCAGATCCAGCCGTATTGGCAACGTCCGGAAGTCCGCCTTGCGATCGCCATCTATGCTGTGATGGCGTTGCTAATTGCAGCAATCTTTTCGGGGGTCTGGCTAACTCTCCTTCGCTTTCGCCGGCTTGCATCGTCGCCATTGCAGCAGACCGGCTTTGCGCGCATGACGGGGATCCCGGAACTGGCATCGCTCGCTAACGCTTTCGACGGCATGGTCCAGCGGATGCGTCATAGTGCGGACATGCTGCGCCAGGCGGCAGAGGACAATGCGCACGCCTTCAAGGGGCCAATAGGCACGATCCGCCAAGCCATTGAGCGGCCACTGCGCGCTGATCCTGCGTTAGACAATTCGCTGCGTACGGTCAGCCTTGCACTCGATCGCCTGGACGGGTTGGTGCAGTCTGCGCGCTATCTGGACAGCGCGGCCGCGGAATTGTTGGAGCCTGAGTTCGCGCGCGTTGATCTTTCCAAGCTGGTGCGTGGCTTCGTGCACAGTTACGGGACGATGAACGCGGGACGCCAGGTGCAGCTTGAAGCAGACATTGCCGATGGGATTGCGATTAACGGGCAACCGGAGACGCTGGAAGCGATCCTCGAGGCGCTGGTGGACAATGCCCTGAGTTTCTCAGCTGCCGGCAGCTCCGTCGTCGTCAGATTGGCGCGGGACGCCAATACCGCGGTCCTCTCAGTGCAGGATGACGGACCCGGTGTCGCACCGGAGCGTATTGGACGCATATTCGATCGCTACTATTCGCATCGGCCAGCCGACAAGGCATGTTCTGGTGCGAGCGGTTCGCATTTTGGCATAGGACTCTGGCTCGCGAGGCAGAACACAATCGCTCTTGGCGGTCAGATCAGTGCATCCAATCGTGACCCGCATGGCCTGTGTGTAACGGTCGTTCTGCCTTTGGCCGAATGAATCGAGGACACGAAGCGGCGCATGCTTCGTGTCCTCGTGGTGAGCACTGTCAGCCGCGTCCGAGGAACGGCATCTTCGTCGCCATGATCGTGACGAACTGCACGTTCGATTCCAGCGGCAGGTTGGACATGAACAGGATCTGCTGACCGACATGGTTCACATCCATGCGTGGCTCGACCGCCATCTGCCCATAAGGCTGCAACTGCCCATTCCTCGAGCGCTCCGTCATCGGAGTGGCGGCATTGCCGATGTCAATCTGGCAAGAGCAGATGTCGAACTCGCGTCCATCGAGTCCGATCGACTTGGTCAGGCCCGTCACCGCATGTTTCGTAGAAGTGTAGGCGACCGAGCCCGGCCGCGGCACATGCGCCGAGATCGAACCGTTATTGATGATGCGCCCGCCGCGGGGTGACTGGTCCCGCATCATGCGGAACGCGGCATTCGCGCACAGGAACATCGCGTTGAGGTTCACCTGCACGACCCTCAGCCACATCTCATAGGTGAAGTCGCCGAAATTCGTCGTCGGCGTGCCGCCACCGGCATTGTTGAACAGCATATCGAGGCGGCCGAAGTTCGACTTTACCTGTGCGAACAGGTTGTCCACCTGCGCCGGGTCGGTGACGTCTGTTGGCATCACCAGGGCACGACCGCCTGTTTTCATGCCGGCGGTTTCCTCCAGCATTTCCTTGCGCCGCCCGGCAAGCGCCACCGACCAGCCGTCGTTCATCAGCGCGAGCGCCGAAGCGCGGCCGATGCCGGTGCCGGCGCCCGTGATGACGGCAAAACGCTCTGCCATGGTGCTTCTCTCCTCGAATACCTATTGGTCCGCAGCATTGCGGACCACGCAGGTTGGTGCAAGCTACAGTCCCCTCTCCCGTGGAGCGGGTGAGGGTCAGGGAGGGGGTTACAATGCGTTTCGCCGCCATCGGGCTGGACCATCGCCACATCTACGATCTCACGCAGGACCTGCTCGATGAAGGCGCGGAATGTGCCGGCTATAACCCCGATACCACCGATCAGCGCGTGCTGGCCGGCTTCCGCAAGCGCTTCCCACATATGCCTGAGGCCGAGACCCAGCGTCTGTTGGACGATCCCTCTATCGATTTTGTGGTGATCGCTGCGCGGCCTTGCGACCGCGCTGACCTGGCAATTGCAGCCATGCAGCGAGGCAAGGATGTAATGGTGGACAAGCCTGGTATCACCACGTTCGAGCAGCTCGCCGCGGTCGAGCGCACGGTGAAGGAGACCGGGCGCATCTGGTCGATCTGTCTCGGCCGGCTGGCATCACCCGCGGTGCAGGAAGCGCTTCGCATCGTGCGTTCGGGTGAGCTGGGGCGGCTGGTGCACACAACATCGCTCGCCCCACACCGACTCAATCGCGCGCTGCGTCCCTCGTGGTTTTTCGATACGCCAGCGTATGGCGGCATCATCAACGACATCGGTGTGCATTCGATCGACCAGTTCCTCGCCTTTGCCGAAGCCGACAATGCGGACATCGTATCGTGCAGCATCGGCGCCTTTGGCACGGAACCGCCGGGCTTCGAGGATTTCGCCGAACTGGTGCTGGCGACGCCGTCGGTGCGCGGCTACATCCGGCTCGACTGGTTCACGCCGGATGGCCTGCCCACCTGGGGCGATGGCCGCTTCTTCGTTGTCGGCACCGAGGGAACGATGGAGCTGCGCAAGAACCTCGACATAGAGGGTCGCGAAGGCACCGACCACATGTTCATCGCCAACAAGACCACGACGCGCTACGTCGATTGCAGCAAGCTTCCGGTGACGTATTACCGGAACTTCCTCAACGATATTGCCAACCGTACGGAGACGGCGATGCCGCAGCGGCAGACATTTGCGGTGTGCAGGCTCACTTTGCAGGCGCAGGCGCAGGCCATCCGCTATGCGGCGAAGCGTCCGTGATCGGCATCTCTGTCATAGGGCTGGGCAACGCGTTGCAGCCGCACGCGCGCAGCCTGGTCGATCTTGCCGATCGAGTCCGTGTCGTGTGGGCCGCGGCAAGCAGCGAAACGCGGCTGAAAGAGGTCGCCGACAGGTATGGCTTTCCCACGACGACAGACGTGACCCGCGCCATTGAGGATCCTGCGGTCGATGCCGTGATGGTGCTGACGCCGGCCAACGCGCATCTGCCGATCGCAGAGGCGGCATTTGCCGCGGGCAAGCACGTGTTGTGCGAGAAGCCATTGGAAGCCTCGATCGAACGCGGCGAGCGGCTGATTGCTGCGGGACGGCGCGCGAACCGCCGGCTTGGCATCTGCCTGCAATTGCGCTTCCGGCCGGGCAGCCGGCGCTTGCATGAAGTGCTGCTGCAGGGCAGGCTCGGCGAAGTCCAGGCGGCAACGATCATGGTGCCGTGGTGGCGTCCGCAGTCGTACTACGATGAGCCGGGCCGTGGTGTGAAGGCGCGCGATGGCGGCGGTGTGCTGATCACCCAGGCGATTCACACACTGGACCTGTTCCGCTCCCTGGTGGGGATCAGGAGTGTCGAGGCCGCGCAGGTGCGGACCACGGCACTGCACCGGATGGAGACAGAGGATTATGCCGCGGCTCTGGTGCGGCTGGGCAATGGTGCCCCAGGCACGATCATCGCTACAGTCGCGGCTTATCCGGGCAGCCCCGAGTGGTTGCACATTATGGGCTCGCGCGGGTCCGCGCGCCTGGAGGGCGGCAGCCTGCGCATCTCCTTCCTGGATGGGCGAGAGGAGACGCTGGCGGATACGTCAGGGTCTGGCAGTGGCGCCAATGTGATGAGCTTCTCGCATGAGGCGCATCGCGCTGTACTGAGCGACTTCCTCGATGCCATCGAACAGGGGCGCGATCCTGCCGTCCCTGGGGAAGAGGCGCTGGAGACTCAACGCGTGATTGAAGCCATTCTCGCGCGCGGGTAAAAGAGCACCAGCTCCGCGGGAAAATCACATGGCACAGAAAATCTGGATTGCGACTCTTGGAACGGCGCTGATCTTCGGGACCTCGATTTCGATGGCAGCAACACTGGATGTGAAAACCGGTCTTTGGGAAATGACATCCAGTGGCGAGACCACAGGCATGCCGCCCGTGCCGCCGGAGGTCATGGCCAAGATGACTCCCGAGCAACAGGCACGCATGAAGGCGGCGATGGCGCAATCAAGTCAGCCGCATACCAACAAAGTCTGTGTCAGCGAGAAGAGCCTGCAGCGCGGTTTCAACTTGAATACTCCGAAGGAGGCAAACTGCAAGCGCGACGTGCTGACCAGTACGTCGCGCCAGGTCGATGTTCGCATGGAATGCATCGGCGAGACCAAGATGAACGGTACGTTTCACATCGAAGCAGTTGATCGCCAGACGTTGCGCGGAAACTTCGACATGGTGATGAGCCGCGACACCAACACGATGACCATGAAGCGCACCTTGCAGGGCAAGTGGCTCGGCAGTGATTGCGGCAGCGTCAAGCCGGAGGAAGAATAAGCCGTCAATTCCGAGGGGTGAGGAAACATGCAGGACCTGCTGCCATTAGCGGAGAAACTCGGTGCGCGGCTCAAGGCGCGCGGCGAGACGATAGCGATTGCCGAGTCCTCCACGGGCGGTCTGATTTCGGCGGCGCTTCTGTCGGTGGCTGGGGCGTCGGCCTATTTCCGTGGCGGCAGCGTGATCTACACGCAGTACGCGCGCTCGGGTTTCCTCGACATTCCCAATCCGCTGCCGGACGGCATGCGTGCCTCTTCGGAGCCGTATGCGACACTGCTGGCCACCACGGTGCGGCGCCGGCTTGGCGCCAACTGGGGGCTGAGCGAGACGGGCGCAACAGGACCGACAGGCAATCGCTACGGCGACGCTGCCGGCCATACCTGCATTGGCTTGGAAGGCCCGGATTTCCATCGAGCGATCACGCTGGAAACCGGCAGCGCCGATCGCGTCGACAATATGCGTGCGTTCGCCAAGCGGGCATTGGAGCTGCTGGCGGAGGCGCTTGGTTGATCGTCCTGGCCGGGACAAGCCCGGCCATGACGTTGCGGTTCGGCTTACCGCGTCGCGATGTGTGGATGATCGCCGAGTAACGTAGCCAAAGTGGGCTCGATTGCCTCGGCCATCAGCACCTGTCCCTGCGCGCTTGGGTGCAGCGGCGGCTCCGGCGGGTTCAGCTTCGGATCATAGAAGAGATCGCGGTTCAGCTTGCCATCTCTCATGAACACACGGCTGACATCGAGGAAAGTAATCTCGCCGCCGCGGCCGTAGCGTTGTGCAAGCGCACGATTCACCATCACCGTCGATTCGGTGACCCATGCAGAACGGTCGGACGGAAGGACGCCGAGCAGCAGCAGCTTCGTGTTCGGCAGGCGATGGCGGAGCTGCGTGATGATGGCGTCGATGCCGGCGAGCGTGTCATTGGCGGACCAGTGCAGGCGGCCGAAATTGTTCGCGCCGATCAGGATGACGGCAGCCTTCGGCGATATGCCCGAGGTTTCGCCGTTCTCGATCCGCCACAGCAGATGAGCCGTTGTATCGCCAACAAATCCCAGATTGATCGCGTTGCGATCACCGTAGAGGCGCTGCCACATCGGCGCGAAGTCCTGCCAGTCGGGTGGGCCGTGCTTTTCCCAGTTCTGCGTGATGGAGTCGCCAAGGAACAGCAGATCGACATGCCTGTTGTGCAGCTCCGCCTGCTTTTCCTGAAAGCGTGCGCGCCACCAGGGCAGATCCATGCGCGACAGCGGCGTGGCGGCAAGCACAGCGTGCGGGGTTGGGGCGGCGCCGCAAAGCAGCAGCAGAAAGGCAGTCAGGCAGAGGCGGACAACAAGGTGCATCTCGGGCGAATCCGACACAAATCGTGTAGGGCGACTGTATAGCGGAGCTGCATGGGTCTGATATACGCCAGTGTCATGCAGGCGGAACTCATCATCTTCGATTGTGATGGCGTGCTGATTGACAGCGAGGTGATCGCCTGCCGTGCCGATGCGGCGTGTTTCGCGGATGTCGGCATAGCGATCTCGGTCGAAGAGATCATGGACCGCTATCTCGGCATCAACGCGCTGAAGATGTGTGCCGACATCGAACAACGATATGGTCGCAGCCTGCCGGACAATTTCGGCGAGATCATGCGCCAGCGGATTGAAGCCGCATTCGAGGCAGAACTCGCGGCGATGGCGGGCATCGAGGTGGTGCTGCAGGCGTTGCCGCTGCGCCGATGTGTTGCGTCCGGCAGTTCGCCCGAACGGCTGCAGCATTCGCTGTCACTCACGGGATTGCTGCCCTATTTCGCGCCGCATGTGTTCAGCGCGACACAGGTCGCGCGCGGGAAGCCGGCTCCCGATCTGTTCCTGTTCGCCGCGGCTTCGATGCAGGCTCCGCCGGAAGCCTGCGTGGTGATCGAGGACAGTCTTCCGGGAGTACAGGCCGCGGTTGCCGCCGGTATGCCGGCGATCGGCTTCGTCGGTGGCGGACATTGCCGGCCCGGCGATGCGCAACGGCTGAAGGGGGCAGGTGCCTTCGCGGTCATTGACAGCATGTCAAGTCTTCCGGCCCTGTTGGCGGCGGCATAGCATCCTCCTCACGCAAGGGAGGGAAGCATGCGCATCACCAAGATCGAGGATCTGCACTGCAACGCGGGCTGGCGCGACTTCTCGTTCCTGAAGATCAGCACGGATGAAGGTCTGGTTGGCTGGTCCGAGTTCATGGAGTCCTACGGCTCTGCCGGCCTTTCCGGCGTCATTCGCAAGCTCAGTGAGCGGCTCATCGGGTTGGATCCCCGGCCGGTGGAGAGGATCACCGCCTATCTGCACGGCATGACGCGCCAGTCAGTCGGCGGCATTGCGCACCAGGCGATCGCCGCGATCGAGAATGCGCTGGTCGATCTGAAGGCGAGGGCCCTCGGCATTCCGGTGTACGAGATGCTCGGCGGGCCGGTGCGTGACCGGCTGCAGCTTTACTGGTCGCACTGCGGCACCTGGCGAATCAGCCATGCGAGCCGGATCAAGGAATGGACTGGATTCGATCCGATCCGCTCGCTGGAGGACGTGGAGCGTGCCGGTGCCGAGGTGGCGCGGCGTGGCTTCAAGGGCCTCAAGACCAACATCTTCCGCTTCGACGGGCCGGAGCCTTACGTTCACATGCCCGGCTTCAACGGTCCCGGCTGGCCGGAACTCAACATCAGCCGCGACATCGTCGATGGGCTGGTGGCGCAGATGTCAGCGTTTCGCAAAGGCGCGGGGCCGAAGGTCGGACTGCATCTGGACCTGAACTTCAACTTCAAGACGGAAGGCTACATCCGGCTGGCGCAAGAGCTTGAGCCGTTCGATCTGGTATGGCTGGAGATCGACAGCTACGACCCAGCGGCACTGGCGACGATACGGCGTTCGGCGCGTACGCGCGTCGCTTCACTGGAGTCACTGCATGGGCGGCGGCAGTTCCGGCCGTTCTTCGAACAGCAGTCGGTCGATGTGGCGATCATCGATGTCGCGTGGAACGGCATCCTGGAATCGATGAAGATCGCGGCGATGGCGGATGCCTACGAGGTCAACGTGGCGCCGCACAACTTCAACGGCCACATCGGCTCGTTGATGAGCGCGCATATGTGCGCGGCGATCCCGAACTTCCGCGTCATGGAAATCGACATCGAGGACGTGCCGTGGAAGGACGACTTGGTCACGCCGGTTCCGAAGATCGAGGACGGCATGTTCATCCTGCCGACGGGTCCTGGTTGGGGTGTGGAGGTGAATGAGGAGGTGATCCGCGCGCATCCGCCACAGCCGATGGGCCGGTGGGAGCGGTAGCTTCTAGTCGAATCCCGGTGCACCGAGTGCGCGGTAGAACGCGCTCAACCTGGCGGCGTCGTTGGCAAACCAATCGGTCAGCCAGGACTGATAGGCGGCGGCGGCTTCGTCCGCCGGCGCCCGCTGGTTCAGGACGGCGGCGACCAGGTGGCCCGCCAAGATGCCCGACATGATGGCCTTGAGTACGCCGTGCGAGGATGTCGGATCAAGCGTGGCTGCTGCGTCGCCCACGATGTACCAGGCAGGACCGGCAACCGATGCCGTCATCCGCCACGTGACATCGGCACCGCGCACACGCCCATAAGGCGTCAGGCCGCGCAGCTGCTCGGGCACCCAGCCCGTCTCGGGCTGCCCGCCGAACGACACGCGTGTCCACTGATAGGTCTGTGGCCGTACCAGCGCGGTCCAGGTCCAGCCAGACGCATCGCCAAACAGCGCCGGTGCCGTATCGCGTGCCGGACAATCGCCAGTCATGTAGCCATAGCGCGCGGTGAGCTGTGGTGAGCGCGCTGGAGATGCGATCCCGAGAGCGCGGCTCAGCCAGCGCGTCATTCCGGTCGCATCGATCACCATCCTCGTGGCGATCGGTCCCTGCGCCGTCATCACCCCGCGCTGCTCCAGACCCGTCACCGCGAGCGGCTGGCGCACCATGACACCCACCTCTTGCGCCCGGGTCAGTAGCAGGAGATCGAGATCCGCGCGCCAGACTTGCAATCCCTGCCATGGCCCAGCCGCGTCCGCGCCGAATGGTTCGAACCGGCGCGGTCCACCCCACTCGATCCAGATCCCTGGATGGCGCGCCCCGATGATCGGTGCCAGCCGATCGGCAATGCCAAGCTGGGAGAACAGCGGCTCGATCCCGGGATGCAGGGTCTCGCCCGGACGATTGCAGCCCGGTGGTGCGCGTTCGCATAACACGACCCGGAGACCGCGTGTGGCGCAGGCAATGGCGGCGGCGCTGCCGGCTGGCCCGCCGCCGACCACCACTACGTCGGTATCGAGCGATCTACCGTCCATGACCCGCCATCGTGCCGCAGCAGCACCGTGTCACCGGACACATAGGCGAACGCCTGCTCCAGGATCTCCAGATAGACGACGTGCAGATCGTCCGGGTCGGCGATCTCCTTACCCCAGCGGTAGACGTGGAACGCATAGTGCCGGGGACCGGCAAGGCGGGCCTCAGCAGCTTGCTCTGCGGCCTTGAGGCCCGAATCGTTCTCCGCGATGCGGCGGAACGAGAGCACCGCCCAGGCGGCCTTGGCGCCCAGCACCTTGAACACGCCTTCCTTCTCGCCGTACTTCGCGATGTACTCAGGGTCGTGGATGCCGAGTGCCCAGTAGACCGCCTCCATCGCGAGCGTGCGCGCCTGGTATTCCGCCATGTCGATGCGCGCGGTCAGCACGGCGGTCATGGTGCCGACGAGATCGATATAATCTGTGCGGAAGGCGTTGGTGTAGGCGACAACCGGCTGATCGCGGAACGTCGTTGCGCGGGGGCCGCGCACGCCGTCCCACGGCATAAACCTGCCGCCCTCGACGGGCGCGCTGCCGATCTCCTCATCGGTCAGCGGAACGATCGTCGGGTACGGATGAAACTCCCCGCTGATCCGCTTGTCGGGCTGAAACGTGCGTGTCGCGTCCGGAGCCACGCCCGGCCAATAGGCGCCGAGTGCGGCACACAGCTTGGCGTCCTCGATGAACGGCGAGCCCAGCCCGCGTGCGGTGAGGAACTTCTGCAGTGGGTTCTTGGGCGCGGTATAATACATGCCTTGGCTCGTGTCCCAGCCGGGATCGAACAGGCCGGGTGAGCCGTCGGGCAGACCCGTCTTCTCGATGCTGACCGGTCCGTTCGCCGTCTGCTTCGGCCCAGGCGCATCCTCCGGCTGCGACACGATCGCGGTGATCGTCGTGTCCTCCAAGCTGAACCCTATCGGCAAGGTGATATTCGCGGCGATGCGCGTTTGCGACAGCGCGAGCGGCGGGATCGCCCACAGCGCCGCTCGCACCGGCTTCGGCACCTCGTCGCGCCACCACTGCATCAGCGCTCGATGCGTGACGCGAGGAAAGAAGTCGGGCAGCGCGACCATGCAGTAGGCGGGCACATGCGTATCGACGACCCCCGCCAATTGCGCGCAGTGCGCCTCGATCCAGCCATCGCCGGCACCGTCGATGTAGTGCAGCGCCTGGTATCCGCCGCTGTGGATGATCTCATCCATGTCCGGGCGCAGGTTGAGATTGTCGATCGCGCCATTCGACAGCACGCGATGCCGGATGTTGATGTACTCCGGTGCGGGACGCTGCGTGTCCTGCTCGGCATCCTCAAAGTAGTGCGGCTCGTGAGAGCTCTCGAAATTTGCCGGCAGGATCTGCATCGATGAGAGCTGCAGGTTGTACGGTTTCGAGGTGTAGCGTCCATCGACCGGGAAGGTCAGCAGCCGGCCTTTGTACTGTGCTGGCGTGATCAGCGGGGAGGGGCGTGGTTCCAACACGCCCTCACCGAACTCCGGGCGACGCGACAGCGAGCCGATCATCTCGTCCTTGATCGTGAACGGGAACCGCTCGAGGTCGGCGCCTGACCAGTTGTTCTGCAATCCGTCGCGATCGAGGAAGCGGTGGAACTCCGCCAGCTCCTCGTTACGCAGCCCGCGCCGCAACCGGACATGCAGATTGAGACCGGCGATGCACTCGCGGCCGTCGAACAGCTTGTGGATCGGCACCCAGAATTCGCGCTCGATATCGTCTGGCAATGCATCCTGCGGTCCGAAGCGGTCCGGCGCCCCTCGCATCTGCACTGCGAGATAAGCGGCGAAGCGCCGAGGCACCACGCGGAAGTCGTACGGTCGCGCTGGATCAAGCGCGGTGAAGTTGCGCGCCTTCACGTCGTAGAGCGGCTCGATTGTGCCGAGACGACTGACGCCGGAACGTGCAAAGCACAGTTCGGCATGGCGCCCGTGTACCGATTGCGGTGCCGTCTGATATTGCAGAGCGAACACCACCATGCCGATGGGTCTGCCATCGGCGCGGCGTCGCAGGTCCTGCCATGTCGGGGGGGCCGCGCCATAGACATAGTTTTCCACGGCCTCGATCTCGGCAAGCGTTGGAAAGCCGCGCAGTTCAGCTCCAGAGCCTTCCGCGACCACGGCGGGCGAAGCCAGCGCGTGATACAGCAGGCTGCGTTCAGGGCGCCCAGGCTCGATAGCGCGCGTAGCATCGGCCGCGAAGTCGCCAAATCCGGCGATATTGCGATCGATCCTTGGCAATGGCTTGCCAAGCTCGCGTTGCAGGTCGGCGGCCGTGATGTCGAGGGCGCCCCCCGTCACGTCCAGCAACAGCGCGCGCCAGCCCAGTGGCGCGAGGCGCCGGCAGGTCTCAGCCACTGCATCGATCAGCGGCGGCGCGCCGGCCGCGGATGCCGAAGCTTCGGCCCTGATGGCGAATGCACCAATGGCGGACGCGGTCAGCCGCAGAAAGCCTCGACGCGTTGTCATGGACGCTCCTCGGTTTGCTCAGGGATGCGCCCGCACCAGCGAGCGCGGCATCAGCAAGGGCAGGATCACGCCAAGCCGACCCCGAAGCTGCCTCCGGCTATGAGGCCGAGAAAGCCTCGCATGGCAGTGGATGGTATGTGAGTGATCCCAGGCGTGTTCTATTCGGAACTCTCTGCGATCGGGCCTTCGTTCGTCAATCGTAACCGGGCGTCAGGCTGCTCATCTTTCAGTCCAACACCGCTCAGCCGCAACCGTCGCATTGCTCCGATGAGCCACAGCAGCTTGTCCGCAGCCGCCTCGAGTGGCAGCCCATCCGGGCGTATATTCGAAATGCAATTGCGCTCGGCATCAGTACGTCCGCGACGTGGCTGCCATGTCAGATAGACGCCGAGACTGTCGGCCGCGGATAGGCCGGGTCGCTCACCGATCAACACTGCGACGGCTTCGGCTCCCATCGCCTCACCGATATCGTCACCCAACGCGACCCGGCCCTGCTCGGCGATGACGACGGGCGCAATTTTGCCGGACAGGCGTGGCACGATATGCCGCAGCAGCGGCACCGCGTGGCGCTCGACTGCTGTTGCGGAGAGGCCGTCACAGACCACGAACAACATGGCTCCGGGCATGGACGGTATCGCGCTGCGATCGCGCAGGCGGCGGCCGAGGTCGGGTCGAAGCAGATAGCTCTGCCGATCGCTTGCCTCGCTGTGCACGGCGATATGGGCCAGCCCGGCCACATCAAGGTCCGCCTGCAACGCCGCGACATCCAAGGTCGCGTGCACTGCGTCGCGCGCCGCCGCGTGGGCCGCCTGGAAATCCAGATGCGCTCTCGTCGGCAGACCATTTCCCGCTCGCCCGAGTGCGACGCGAGCCGGCGTGAAGCGCCGCAAGTCGGCCCACCGGGTAGGTGTTTTCTCCGACAATCAGTCCAGCCCGATCAGCGCCGGCGAGAGTTTCGGCGGAATCTGCTCGGGCGAGGCTGCCCCGGCGATGCCCATGCGCGCGAGCCACGCTTCGAACTCCGGCGCCGGACGCAGGCCCAGAGCACCTCGGAGATAAAGACCGTCGTGGAACGACGTGCTCTGGTAAGACAGCATCACGTCATCCGCACCGGGCACGCCCATCACATACGTCACACCCGCGACGCCGAGCAGCGTCAGCAGCGAGTCCATGTCGTCCTGATCGGCCTCTGCGTGATTCGTATAGCAGACGTCCACGCCCATTGGCAGGCCCAGCAGCTTGCCGCAGAAATGGTCCTCCAGACCGGCGCGCGTGATCTGCTTGCCGTCATAAAGATACTCCGGACCAATGAAGCCCACGACACTGTTCACCAGCAACGGTTCGAATGCACGCGCCACCGCGTAGCTGCGCGCCTCGATGGTCTGCTGATCGACTCCGTGATGCGCATCGGCGGATAACGCGCTGCCCTGACCGGTTTCGAAATACATCACGTTGTCGCCGATGGTGCCGCGCTTCAGCGCCAGCGCCGCCTCGCGCGCCTCGCGAAGCAAAGCGAGAGAGACACCGAAGCTGGTATTGGCTGCCTCGGTGCCGGCAATCGACTGGAATACAAGGTCAACCGGCGCGCCGCGCTCGATCGCACGCAAGCTGGTCGTGACATGGGCCAGCACACAGGTCTGTGTCGGAATCGCGTAGCGCTCACGCAATGTGTCGAGCATGGAAAGCAGCGTGCATGCCGCATCGACACTGTCGGTCGCAGGGTTGACGCCAATCACGGCATCGCCCGCGCCCAGCAGCAGTCCATCCAGCGTGGAGGCGGCGACGCCTTGCCAGTCATCCGTGGGATGATTCGGCTGCAGTCGCACCGAGAGCCGCCCAGGCAAGCCGATGGTATTGCGGAAGCGGGTCACGACACGGCACTTGGCCGCCACGGCGATGAGGTCCTGCAGCCGCATGAGCTTGCTGACAGCAGCCACCATTTCCGGCGTCAGGCCGTTTCGCAGCGACGCCATCTCCTCGGTCGCCGCCGCAAGCAGGAATTCACGAAATTCGCCAACTGTCAGCGATGCTATCGGGGCGAAGGCAACCGGATCATGGCTGTCGATGATCAGCCGGGTGACCTCATCGTTTTCATAGGGAACCACCGGTTCGGCCAGGATGGTGGCAAGATGCACATCGGCCAGCGCCATCTGCGCCGCCACACGCTCCGCGGCGCTCTCCGCCGCGATGCCTGCCAACGCGTCGCCGGATCGGAATGGCGTCGCGCGCGCCAGCAGCGTGCGCAGGTCAGCGAAGGCGTAGTGCGTGCTGGCGAGCGTATGATGATAGGTCATCGAGGGCCCTCAGGCCTGGTCGAATAGAGCCTGCCCCAGGAACTGTCCGTCTTCCACCCCGCCAGGGCAGGCAAACACCGCACTGCCAACGTGGGTGGTGAACTGGTTGAGTGCGTCCAGCTTCGCCATGTTCTCGAAGATACGGATGAATCCCGTGCGCGGATCGCGCTGATAGCCGAGGAAGAACAAGCCGGCGTCGTATTCGATCCCTTGCCGCCACGGCGGCCAGCGTTCGGCCGTGAAATTGGTGCCGTCATTGTACGAGTAGGCACGACGTAGGATGCGCGCGCCGCCGTTGTTCTCGGGCGCGGCCAGCCGCAGGTGCGAGGTCTCGGCGATGACCGGATTGCCGTCCTGATCCAGCGCGTCGAAATCTGGCGGGTCGAATTCGTGCTTCGCACCGACCGGCGCTCCGGATGCCTTGTAGCGGCCGATCACCTCCTCCTGGAAATCGCGTTCGCTGCGGTCCCAGTGTTCCAGCGCGATGCGGATCTTGCGCACGACCAGATAACTGCCGCCACGCATCCAATTGGGCCCTTCGGTGCCAACCCACACGGCATCGGCGAGATTGGTCGGGTTGTGCGTCCCATCTTTGAAGCCCATCAGATTGCGCGGCGTCTGACCCGGCTTATATCCGGGAAGAAAGCCCGCCTGCGTCCAGCGCATCTGTGCAACGCCATACGCGAGGCGTGCCAATTGCCGTACGGCATGGAATGCCACTTGCGGATCGTCAGCGCAGGCCTGGATCGAGAGGTCGCCGCCGCTGTGCTCCTGCACCAACTGGTCGCCGTGGAACTCCGGCAGATCGACCAGCGCCTCCGGCCGGTGCGCCGCCAACCCGTAGCGGTCGCTGAACAGGCCGGGCCCGAAGCCGAAGGTGAGGGTGAGACGGGCGGTGCCCAAATCGGCGGCCTCGCCGCTGTCACCTTGGGTCGCTTCGCCGCGTGTCAGCCGTGCGGCTGCATCGGTCCAGGTACGCAGCATCGCGACGATGTCGGCTGGCCTCTTCGCGATCAGATCGAGTGCGGCAAAATACGTGTTCGTCTGCTGCGGCGTGGCGATGCCCGCCTGATGCACGCCAAAGAACGGTTCGGCAGCCATCTCGGCTGCGGCGGGCACAGCACCCGCCGCACCAGTCGCAGCCAGGAAGCCCAGGAACGAACGCCGGGATGCGAAAGGACAGCGCTCCGTCATCGCGCCAAGACGAGCATGTTCACCTCGTCCTCCACGTAATAGAACCCATCGCCCGCGGGAGTCATGGCGATGCCGAACAGGTCGCCACTGCCAGGCGGGTTCTGCGCCCGGTTGGCGTCGATCCAGCGTGCGTAGATCTGCTTGCCACTTTCAGGATCGATCTCCACCACCTGCCCGTTCAGTCCGTTGGTCACCAGCAGATGTCCGTTCGACGCTGTGGCCATCGCCAGCGGTCGCTTGAGCAATCCGTTCCGGGTCACGTCGCGCCCAGTGCCCGCGCTGTCAGTGCGTGTGACCGCGTCCGGTATGGCGGCAATCCGATTGCCGAGTGCATCGGATACATAGAGCACGCCACCCTTGCCCAAGGCGAGTCCAGTTGGGCCGATGATGAACACATCCTTGTCCGCCTGTTCGCCGAAGCCGCTGGCGATCACCGTCTGTCGCGTCACCACCGGCGGCTTGCCTTCCGGAATCGACAATTCGATGCGGAGCACGGTCGCCTTGTTCACGACCGGCGAGTCGTCCTCGGGCGGGCCAACATCAAAGCCGGTGTTGCTGACGAACAACGTGGCGGTCGCGCCATTGTCGATCACCGCCATGTTGCCCCACGGCCCGTTGATATTGGGGCCGGCGATGGTGCCGGCGACGTTGCCCTGCGCGTCCAGCACAATCAGGCAGCCGTCGGCCTTGGTCTTGGTCGTGCCGTCCTGGCTCGGCAGGCTGCCGACGATGACCCAGCCCGATCGCAGCATGGTCATCGCGGTGGTGAGGCCGATGCCACCCGGACAGCCTGGCAGATTGCGCGGGATGGCGGCGAACAGGCTGAGCTTCTTGGTCGAAGGTGTGTAAATGACGATGGTACTGCCGAGACCTTGCAGGTTGTTCTTGTCGTTGAAGTTATCGACCAGCACGTCGTCTTTCTGGATCTTTCCAGCGGAGACCGGTGCCACAAAGATCGCGTAGGGATTCTGATCGCCATTCTTCGGCACGGTCGACGTGACGATGCTGTGGCGTTTGACCCCCTCGAGAAAACCATTCTGTTCGGCTGCAAGCGCACTGCCGGCAACAGCAAGAAGAACGCTAACGCAGGCCAGGGATTCGCGAAGGGGCAGCATGGCGTTGTCTCCGTCAGAAGGTGATGGTGTTGCGCAGGCCAAAGATGGCGGCGTTGCCGACACGCTTAGCCGGATTGTTCGGATTGAGGATACCGCCGCCCGGGTTGAACACATATTGGAAGTCGGGTTGCACCTGCCACCACGGTGCGACTTGGTACTGGTAGGTGACTTCGATGAAGGTCTCGGTCGTGCGAACCGGGAAGGCGGTGCCGGTGAAGGACGCGGTATCCGCGTCGAGCCCGCGCGCTCCTTGACTGATCTTCGCAATGCCGAAGCCGACACCGAAGCTGTCGTTATCGCGATCGGGCAGCGGCGCCTTCAGCACGACGCCGGCATTGACGCTGAAGTCGATCAGGTTGCGGTCGCCAGGCGCACCCATCAGCCGCGCGAACACCCCGAGTGCGCGCGCGCTGTCATCGGATGGTCGCCAGATCATCTGATCGACCACGCCATAGATGCTGAAATTGTGCCGGCGCATGAAGGCGACGCCACTGCTGGCTGGATCGGCAAGCGAGAGGCCGGTGTTGTCGAAGCGTTGGTCGGGAAAGCGGGCAGTATCGAACCACATGCCCAGTTTGTAGGTGCCCGGCAATCCGCTCGCACGCGTGCCATAGTCCATGTCGCCATTGGACGGCTGGTTGAGCGCGTACTGGAGCTCGGCGATGAACAGCGCACCAGTACGCAGATTGAAGTTGCCGCCCCAGCGAGTGGAGCCGCGCAACTGGCTGTCGTCATCGAACGGGCCGCCTGGCGGATTGTCGGCGAAGACGCCGGCCAGCGCAGTCAGACCGCTTGCAGGCTGGATGCGGAAGCGGACGCCGAGTGATGAGAGCGGGTAGGCCGGCCCGCCCGCGTAGAGATCGGCAGATGGCAACATCGGCCAGCCCATCATCGTGTTGAGGAACAGGCTGGAATACTGGCTGGTGATGAATTCCTGGTCGATGCTCTGCTGGCCCAGCTTCACATCGAACAGCCCATCCAGGAACGATTGCTGGTACCAGACCTCCCATAGCCGCGTCGTCGGCTGGGCCAGAATGCCGCTGACGGTCTGCAGGTTGAGCAGATTGTCATTGCTCAGACTGCGACCGCGGATCTGCAGTGCGCTGACATTGATTGTGCCGCCGTCCCAACCCAAGGCGCGCTGCGTATCCAAGCCGACGCTGATCAGGGTGAGGCCGTTGTAATCGGCGCCGCGGCGAATGCCGCCGGAGACGTTGCCCCAGACTTCGTTGACATCCTGCAGGCCGAACGTGATGCCGGCATTCCACAGCGCGGTGCGCAGCCCGCCCATGTCTCCCAACAGGTTGCTGCGTGTCCACAGATTGGTGGTGAAGCCGGGCTCTGCGGGAGCTGGTGCGCTGGTCTGTGCATGCGACGCACTCGCAAGTGTGGCGGCAGCTAGGAAGCAGGCGAACCGGATGGTTGCGGGCATGTGGAGTGCTTTGCTTAATGGGTCTGGGGCAGCCGGCCGCGCAGTGTCTTCGGTCGCGGCTATTTCGCGATCAGCCGGCTCTTCGATTCATTCTCGTGATAGTCGTCAAAATATTCGTACGAGCCAGGGTTCAGCGGCCCAATCGTCAGCGTGGCCTCGCGGCCGGCCGGAATGAGCTTCTCCGCCTTGAACTGACGGCTTTCAAACTCGGCCGGCGTCGCGTCGAGATTCTTTATCGTCAGCTTGACCCGGGTATTCGCCGGGACACTCAGGTCAGCGGGCGAGAAGCGGTGATCCTTGATAGTCAGCGTAAACGCCGGTTCGTCCGCGCGTGCAGCGGGCGACGCCGCCCATGCGAGCGGTAGCAGCAATAGGACGGGGGCGCAGCGGCGCAGGCGCATCGAGTGTCCTCCAGGTGCAAATGCAAGTCATTCTCGGTTGCTCGCTAGCAACTGCCACGAAGCGTGTCAAACCTCGTTGCGAGCGATTCGCAAATGGAGGAGTGAACCGGCTCACTGCACGGCGGCGGCGGACCGGGCAGTCTTTCCGCAACGAAAAGGGAGAGACCCCGATGTACGTCATCACCACAGCGGATCCGGTGGCTGCCATTCGCGCTCAGGCGCGACGGGAACGTGTGAGCTCCATGCCCGCTCGTGTCTGCCGTTTCCTGGTCGATGCGTGGCTCCGCCATCTGGAGAAGCGGATCGCATATGCCGTCGCCCGGCTAGACCACAAAGGCGTGCAGGCGGACTTCTGGAGAGCCTCCCGTGGCTGAGCGATACAGGCCCGCACCGCATCCGCTGACCGCCGATTTGGCCGGCGTGCTCGAGACGGCACGACAGGACCGGGCGGAGACGTTTCGGCGCGGCGGCGGCGCGCTGTTCCGGTCCGCGATTGGTCGTCTAGTCGGGCTGGTTTTGCCCCGGCGCGCCGTGCGAACAGATAGCGGGTCTCGGGCTCCTCTGGACTTCGGCGATCCCATCCGCTAAACGCCGCCCCTCTCGGAACGCGGGAGGCTTGTCCCCGGGCTTGTCCCGGGCCATTGCCGTTTGCACCGCGGTCCCCGGACCACAGGACAAGGACCAGGGATATGGCGAAGAAAATCGCCGGCTACATCAAGCTGCAGATTCCAGCCGGCAAGGCGAACCCCTCGCCGCCCGTCGGACCCGCACTCGGCCAGCGTGGGCTGAACATCATGCAGTTCTGCAAGGACTTCAACGCGGCGACGCAGAACATGGAGCCCGGCATGCCGGTGCCCGTGGTCATCACGGCTTACGCCG
>CAYRTL010000057.1:0-33033 GCA_964427005.1 uncultured Acetobacteraceae bacterium | reverse complement strand
CTCTTCTCCGTGTGGAACCTTTCTGCCTCTGCCCAGCACAAATTGCCGGGTCGATTCTGCCAAGCCGTCCCCTGGCGAGCGCGCTAATCGTTGGCAATCCCTCAATCCTCCTCTGGCACGCTTCCTGCCACGCAGCGTGCGAACGAACCGGCGGAGCAATCCCATGTCATTGTTCGGCGCAATGAACACCGCGATCAGCGGGCTGAGCGCGCAGTCCAATGCGTTCGGCAATATCAGCGACAACGTCGCGAATGCGCAGACCGTTGGCTACAAGCGGGTCGATACCAGCTTCATCGACTACCTGACCACCAGCAATGCAACCGTCAACGACCCTGGTTCGGTGGCGGCGCGGCCCGATTACGTGAATAATGTACAGGGCACCATCACTCAGTCCGACAATCCGCTGAGCCTTGCCATCGCCGGCCAGGGCTTCTTCGCCGTGTCCCATAAGATTGGCGAAGCCAATGGCGTACCGGCGTTCAGTCCTCAGAAGTATTACACCCGCGCGGGCGACTTCCAGATGGACAAGAACGGCTATCTGGTGAACAGCGCCAACGAGGCACTCAACGGCTGGCCTGTCACCAACGGCTCGGTGAACCAGAACACGTTGCAGCCGATTCAGGTCACCCAGACGGTCTATAATCCGGTGCAAACCGGCGTGGTGACCTTGTCGGCGAACCTGCCCGCCACGCCAGCGATTGACACCACGAAGACGCCGCTCTCCTCCAATATCGACGTGTATGACGCGTTGGGCACTTCGCACACCGTGACACTCAATTGGACGCAGAATGCGATGGGCAATTGGACGGTGAACATCCAGGTGCCTTCCGGCAACCCATTGATACCGCCAACAGACTGCGGCAGCGCCACCATCACCTTCGGCGATCCGGCAGCAGTGCCACCCGTGCCACAAGGGACCGTGGATGACGTGCAAGACGCGGGCGGAGCCGTGCCGCTTGTCGGCGTTTCCGGACCATATACCGCGAACAGCCAGGCGTGGCTCAGGTTCTCAGCAAATTTTGGCTCCGGCCCGCAGACGATCCAGTTGAACCTGGGAACCTATGGCGGGTCAGACGGCGTGACGCAGTATGCGGGCACGCAATATCTCTTGCGCGGCCTGACACAGGATGGTGTGCCACCGGGCTCATTCGCTTCGGTCACCACGCAGGCCAATGGCAACATCGTGGTGAACTACGACAACGGTCAGTCACGGACAATCGCGCAAGTGCCGCTGATCACCTTCAACAATCCCGACCAGTTGCAGCGGCAGGATGGCCAGTCATTCACCGCCACGCTCGAGTCCGGCACTCCACTCGCCGAACAGGCAAGCACGAACGGCGCCGGCAACCTGGTCGTTGAGTCGGTCGAAAGCTCGAACGTCGATATCGCCACTGAATTCTCCAAGCTCATCGTCGCGCAGCGCTCCTACACGGCCAGCACCAAGATGGTCACCACCGCCGATGACATGCTGCAGCAGACGATAGACATGAAGCGTTAAGCGGATGAGCCTTGATGGCGCATTGTCGATCGCTACCGGCGGGCTGGCCAATGTCAACCGGCAGATGTCGCTGGTGTCGCAGAACGTGGCGAATGCCAACACGCCAGGTTATGCGGCGGAGATCGCGACTCAGTACAGCGTCACCGCCAACGGCCAGGCGCTCGGTGTGCATACCGGTCCGGCGATCCGTAATCTCGACACCATGCTGCAGGCGGAGCTGTTCAGCCAGAACGCCACGGTCGCTGGCCTGCACATGCAGCAAACAGCCTTGCAGGCTATCGATTCGGTACAAGGCACACCCGGCCAGGGTAACGACATCGCCAGCCTGTTGGGCAATCTGCAGAACCAGTTCTCCACTCTGCTGACCAATCCAGACAACGCGGCGCAGCAGAGCCAGGTGGTCTCGGCTGCAACCACACTGGCGCAGGGCATCAACACGCTTGGCAATGCATACGTCACGCAACGTCAGACCGCCGAGAACAACATCGTCAGCGAGGTAGCCACGCTGAACAGCACGCTGGCCACCATCGGCAGTCTCAGTGACCAGATCGTCTCTTTGAAGGCTGGAGGCCAGAGCATCGCCGATCTGGAGAATCAGCGTGACGCCGCACTGGCTGATTTATCGCAACTGGTCGATATCAAGGTGCTGGAGCAGCCGAATGGCGATCTGCTGGTTGCCACCGGCGCCGGCCTCGTCCTGCCGATACACGGCGTCTCCAATCCATTCTCCACCGTCGCGGTGAACGTGCAGCCCGACGCGTACTATCCCGCGACAATCGGCGGCATCACCATCAGCGGCACCGACGTGACCAGCCAGCTTCGCGGCGGGCAGATCGGTGCCAACATCGCGTTGCGCGACACCATACTGCCCACCGCGCAGGGCGAGCTGGATGAGTTCGCACAGAACCTGGCGACCCGTTTTTCGGCGCAGGGCCTGAACCTGTTCATCGCACCGTCCGGCGGGCCTGCGCTGGGACCGCAGAACGGCTATGTCGGCTACGCTGGGCTGATCCAGGTTGATCCTGCCGTGCAGGCGACGCCATCGCTGGTGCGCGATGGCAATCCACCGGTCAATCCACCACTTCCGGCACCCGCCGCTTACGCCGGCTTCACCGACATCATCCAGGCGGTCCTGAACAACACGTTCGGTTCGGTGCCACCGTTGGTCACCAATGTCAGCAACCTGGGGCCGGCAGGCAACCTGAATGCGCCGTACGCAGCACCATCCACGCTGGGCCAGTTGGCATCCGCCGTGCTGGCGGCGCAGTCGCAGCAGAGCGCCACGGTCAGTGCACGCGCCGATACCGAGCAGGCGGTGCAGACCGCGTTTGCCGGCAAGCTCTCGTCACAGAGCGGCGTGAATATGGATACCGAAATGTCTCACATGATCCAGTTGCAGAACGCTTATGGTGCCAATGCGCGCGTCATCTCGGTCGTTCAGGCCATGTGGACGCAACTCCTGCAGTCACTGCGGTGAGGACCGTGTGATGAGCAGCAGTATCAGCATGACAGGCGTCACCGGCTACGCGACGCTGACAAAGCTGATCGCGGACAGCCAGGTGACGCATGGCAAGCTCGACAAGCTTGGCAACCAGGCAAGCACCGGCCTTATCGGCGAGACCTATGCCGGTCTTGGTGCCGGCGCCTCGATCTCGCTCGACCTGCGGCCGCAGATCGCCAATCTGCAGACCTGGCAGAGCAACGTGGATGCCGCCACCGGCAGGATGTCGGTGACGCAGTCCGCGCTGACGCAGATCCAGTCCATTGCCGCCAACTTCTATGCCCAACTCAACAATGTCGAGGGCGTGAACGCCAATGCGATCGACAGCATCGCCGCCTCGGCGCGCGACGCGCTGGGCCAGGTGGCGAGCCTGCTGGATACGCAGGACGGCGGGGTCTATGTGTTCGGCGGCCAGGACACTGGCAACCCGCCGATACCCAATCCCGACCACATCGCCGACAATTTGCCCGGCACGTTCTTCGGCCAGATCAACCTGTTCGTCAGTCAACTAGGCAATCCCGATCCGGCGGCAACGGTTGCGCAGAATACACTCGGCGTTGCCGAGTTTGGCGGTGGGCCATCGCCGTTCTCCGCATATCTGAGCACCGTCGATCCGCCGGCGCTTCCCATCGTCCAGGTCGGCCAGAGCAGGACCGAGACGATTGGCATCTCGGCGAGCCACAACGGGTCGATTCCGCAACCGGCGCCGGATAACGTCAACTTCACCACCACCGGGTCATACATGCGCGACGTGCTGCGCGCGCTTGCGACCATCGGGTCATTCACCAGCGCGCAGGCGAATGTCGCTGGGTTTCAGGCCCTGGTGCAGAACACACGCACCAGCCTGTCGGGCGCTATCAATGCGATGGCACAGGACGCAGGTGCGCTCGGTGATGTGCAGTCCTCGCTGACCAGGACGCAAAGTCAGCTCGCCGACACGCAGACGGCGCTGACCGGTCAGGTGTCTCCAGCCGAGAATGTCGATATGGCGGCGACGCTGTCGCAGCTTTCATTGGTGCAGACGCAGCTTCAGGCTTCGTATCAGCTCATCGCGACGCTGAGTGGCCTGTCGCTCGCAAAGTCCCTGGTCCCGGCTGCATGAAAACGCATCGCGCTTCATTGGCCGTTAACTCGAAGGCGTCAGGATGGCCCTATGCCCGCAAAACGCGGGGGCATGCGTAACTCTATGGGCAAGAAGGGTAAGACACCATGTCCCTCAACTCGGTGAATACCAACACGGGCGCGATGATCGCGCTCGAGTCGCTCAACCGGACCAATTCGGATCTGGCTGCGACACAGAAGCGGATCTCCACGGGCTATCGTGTGGCGGACGCCACTGATGACGGTGCGGCGTACGCCGTGGCGCAATCGGTTCGTTCGACCGTTGGCGCGCTGACCAGTGCAAACCAGCAGCTCGGCAACGTGCAGGGACTGCTGTCCACCACCCAGGCTGGCCTGAACGACGTTTCGAACACGATGGCGAGCATGCGTGACGTGCTTATCAAGCTGTCAGACGCGAACGTGGCAGGCACGCAGCGTTCACAGTACATCAGCCAGTACCAGTCGCTGCTCAGCAACGTGAAGACCTTCATCCAGGACGCCGTCTATAACGGGAAGTCGCTGATCGGCAACATTACCCCGATGAATGGCGCGTTCGGGCGTGTGGCCACTGTGCGCAACGAATCGGGTGCCTCGTATGGCATCGCCACATTCGGCGGTTCCGCACTGTATGGTTCGATCAACTTCCAGCAGATCACGCAGCTTGGCGGCGCCGCGACGGTCGCAGCGCTTATCACGGCAACCGGCACGTTCCTGAACAAGATGAACGCCGTCGGTTCGGCGCTGAACAGCGTGGGTTCCGAAGTGAACTACGTGAACAACCAGATCAGCTACAACAACGACAAGATCGATGCACTTAACAACGGTCTAGGCTCGCTGGTGGATGCCGATCTGGCGAAGGAATCGGCACAGTTGCAGGCGCTGCAGATCCGCCAGCAGTTGGGCACGCAGGCCCTGTCGCTGGCGAACCAGGCGCCGCAGACGCTGCTGAGCCTGTTCAAATAGTCTCCCGACAACCGTGATTCCGGGCTGGGCAGGACGCCCGCCCGGACATGGTTCCGGGTGAGTGTGTCAATGGCTGTGTGTCGCCCCAAGCGGGCGGGGCGAACCAGGAAGGGGCGCATGTCTAATCTTGTCTTGGAGCTGCGCCAGGGCGAAGTAATGATCGTCAACGGCGCGCCCATCCGATTCCGAACCAAGTCGCGCATCGAGCTGACCGCGAAGGCACGTTTCCTGTTCGGCAAGCAGATCATGCCGCCGGACCAGGCGGACAGTCCGGCACGCCGCATCTACTTCGCCTTGCAGTCAGCCTACATTGGATCGGAAGAGGAGCGTGCCGCCGGCCTTATCGCGGCGCGTGGACTGATTGCGGCATTCAAAGAGGCCACCACATCGGCGCTGGCCTGCGAGATCCTCGATCGCGCGCTGGGCGCGGCCGAAGCAGACGACTGTTATCAGGCGCTGAAGCTGACGCGCCGGATCATACGTCATGAAGATGCCGTACTTGGCCGTGTGCCCGACAGTACCGCCGCGGCGGCGCCGCATTCCACCCTCCATCAAAAGGACCAGCGACAGCCATGCAGACAATGACTCGGGCAACGCAGGCCTATCAGGCTGCGGCAACCCATCGTAGCCAGCGCGAACAGGAAGCGGACGTGTTCCGTCGTGCCAGCGGGGCGCTGAAGGCGGCACGCGACGCTGCCACCATGATGCGGGTGCAGGCGATCGCCGACAATCGCCGCCTTTGGCTGACCGTAACTGATCTCATGCGCGACCCGCAGAACGCATTGCCACAGGATCTGCGCGCTTCAATCGTATCCCTCGGTCTCGCCGTGCAACGTGAGATGGATCGGGAGAAGCCGGACTTCGATTTCCTCATTGCGATCAATGAGGACATTGCCGCCGGGCTGGCGGGGCAAGGTTGAAACTGCAACGCCGATGAACGTGTCGCTCAGCTACGTGCCGAGCCTGTACGGCGGCGGCAGCGCAAGCGGTTCCAATGGCATGCTGGCCACGCTGTACGGCTTCTCCAGCCAGACGGCGAATTCCTTGGGGCAAACGCCTGCGCAGGCGCTGCAGATTGCTGAAAAGAACCAGACGCAGGATATCAAGGCGACTGCCGCACAGCCCGAGGTAAAGCGGGCGATCAATGCGTTCAGCGCCGGCGTCACTGCGGCCAAATCTGTGAACCAGTTACTGGCCAATCCGGCTGTGATGCGGGTTTTGCTCACGGCGAATGGTCTCGGCGACCAGGTCGCCTACACCGCCTTGGCACAGAAGGCACTGCAATCGGACCTCAGCAACCCGAAGTCGCTGGCCAACACCCTGACCGACACGCGTTGGAAGAAGGTCACGCAGACCTACGACTTCGCCCACAAGGCGCTGAGCATCATCCAACAGCCACAGGTGATCAGCACCATTGCCAACGCGTATGCCGAAGTGACATGGCGGAAGTCGCTGGACGCCACGACGCCTGGCTTGTCGAACGCGCTGACATTTCGCAGCGAAGCCGCGACCATCGGTTCAGTCTATCAGATTCTCGGCGATCCGGTGATGCGGACCGTGGTGACCACTGCTCTGGGGATTCCGCTGGAGATCGCATTCCAGCCACTCGAAGCGCAGGAGAAGGCGATCAGCACGCGGCTCGACATCACGAAATTCAAGGATGCAAAATTCGTCGAGAGCTTCGTGCAACGCTATTTGGTGGCGGCAAACACGAACGGCACGAACAGTACAACAACACCTGACATCTCGACGCTCGCCGGCCAAAGTCGCGGGCTCATCGTGTGATGGTTCCCATCAGTGAAGATCCAACTGGCTCAAAAGGAGCCTCGCATGGAGAAGCTGCAACCCACTGCTGACGTCACCGCACTGACGACGCGTCTGGCCGCGCTGGTCGATGCCAATCGCCCGGCCGCTGCTCGACATCTGCTGTCCGCGGTCCGCCGTCTTGCTCCGCGTTCTCCAGAGCTCGCGGAACTGGCGGCGCGGGTGGCGCTTGGCGAGGGGCGACCCGAACTGGCACTGGAGGAACTCGATGCCGGCGTAACAGCTACATCCGATCATGCGGGGCTGCGCAAGTCGCGGGCTGACCTGCGCAACCGGCTCGGCGATCTGCAAGGCGCACTCGCCGATGCGGCCGAGGCGGTGCTACTCGATCCGGCTGATCCGGCCGCAAAGGCACTGCTCGGGATCCTCTTGCTGGATGTAGAACGCCCGCACGATGCGATCTCGTGTCTTCGCGAGGCCGTCGCTGCCGAAAAGTCCAATCCGCAGTATCGCCAAGGACTGGCCGCAGCCCAGGAGGCAAGTGGCGACCCGGACGCCGCGCTCGCTACGCTGACCGATGGCATCGCAGCAACGCCTCATGTGAGCGAGCTGCGCAATTCGGCCATCCTGCTTTCAGTGCGCCGGCGGGACTTCGCGACGGCATATCGGCTGGGCCAGGAGGCCCGAGCTGCAGGCGTCGCGGATGCCTGCTGCTTTGGTCTGATGGGTCACGCGTTATCGAGCATGGGCCGCCACGCGGAAGCGGGGGAGGCCTATGCCGATGCGCTGAAGCTTGGGCCCGAAGACCCATACGTTCGTCATCTCGTCTCGGCAGCCGGTGTGATGCCGGGTGCAACCCGAGCGCCGGTCGAGTACCTGCGTGCTGTGTTCGACGGCTACGCCGACAGGTTCGAGGCGCATCTGATTTCACTCGGCTATCGCATTCCCGGACTGATGCGTGCCGCGGTCGCCTCCCATCCGGAGATCGCTGCCGGCAGAAGTCTGGGCCCGGCGCTCGATCTTGGTTGTGGCACGGGTCTGGTCGGGGTGGTGTTGTCAGATTTGGCTGTGGGCCCGCTTACCGGCGTCGATGTCTCGCCTCGCATGTTGGAAGCGGCGGCGAAAAAGCAGCTCTATGGCGAACTCCGCGCGGCCGACGTAATGAGCTTCCTCAACGAGGACACGAGGCGCTGGCCGCTGATCCTTGCCGCCGATGTGCTGATCTACTTTGGCGCTCTGGAGGAACTGCTGGCCGCTGTGCATGCTCGGCTGCAACCCGGCGGTTGGTTCGTGTTCTCGGTCGAGGAATTGCTGCCGGATCATGACGGGGTGGTCCAAGGCGACGGGCGGTGGGCGCTGCACCGGCAGGGCCGCTACGCGCATTCCATGGCCTACGTCGCCGATTCGGTCCGGGACGCAGGTTTTGCGACGCACCGGCTTGAACGCCAGAGCGTGCGGCTGGAAGCGGAAGCAGCCGTCGCTGGTCTGCTGGCCGTGGTGGAACGCGTGCACCATGACGGTTGAGGTCGCGCTCGAACGTCTGCGCGACGGTGATCCTGTGCGGGCTCTGGCTCTGCTTGATGCCGCAATGCCAGCCGTGCCGGACGCCGACTGGCTTCTCGCACGCGGGATGGTCCAACTCGCCAACAACCTGCCGGCGGACGCGCTCTCATCATTGCGTGTCGCCGTCGCTCTCGGCGACGCCAAGCCGACGACTTTGCTGAACCTTGCGCTTGCCGAGGTGCAGGCGGGCGATGCGCGACGTGGGTTCCGCCTCATGGAAGGATTGGAGCAGCACCTGCCCGACTGGGACGAGCCACCCCTGCGACGAGCGGAGGCGTTGCGGGCGTCGGGTCAGTTGGAAGCCGCGGAACTGGCCTATCAGCGTGTGCTGGAGATCAACCCAAAGCGCGAATCGGCGCTGCTTGGCTTGTCCGGACTGCTGATCATGCGCGGCGATGGCAAGGCCGCGCGCGAATTGCTGGTGCGTTGCTGCGGTTCAGCGCCGCATCGTGCCGATGTATGGGACACACTCGGCCTTGCATTGTTGCAGACGTCCGAACAGAGCCTCGCGGAGTCCGCGTTCGCCAGGGCGCAGGAACTTGCCCCGCAGGTTCTGGACTATGCGCTGCACCGGGTTGAGGCGGCGTGTACCGCAGGCACCCAGGACAGCCTGCTGGCCTGGCTCGACATCGCCATCGACGAAGATCCACTAAATCCCGTGCTGCCGGCAGCGCGCGGCGCTCTGCTCGAGCGTATCGGCCGGCGCACCGAAGCCATAGATGCACTGGAAGCCGCCGCGGCGCTTGCACCTGATGCGCCGATGCCCGCCTACATGCTTGGCTCGCTCCTGGCACGTTCCAACCGGCTACGTGAGGCGGAAGCCGCCCTGCGCCGCGCCAGTGAGCTCGATCCGAAGAACGAGGAACTGCGCAATACCCGCGCCACGGTGCTGTTCCGCATGCATCGGCACGCCGAAGCGCGCCGCGAACTGCTCGAATCCATCGAGCGCAATGGCGAGCACGTGCATGAACTGTGCAATCTGGCCAATGCCACGACGTGCCTCGGTTTCCAGCAAGAGGGTGTCGAATTGGCGCGCAGGGCGATCGAGCTTGCCCCGGACGCAGTGCTGCCATGGCGCGCGCTGTGCAACACGCTGGCGTATCGTGACGGCATCACCGGCGCCGAGATGCTGGCGGCGCTGCGCGCGTGCTCGGATCGACTCGCGCGCAAGCCGATGCCGCCGTTCGCGAATACGCCTGACCCCCACCGGAAGCTGACGATTGGCCTGCTCTCTGGTTCGCTGCGGACGCACCCCGTGGGATGGCTCACCGTCGCCGGGTTTGAAACGCTGGATCCGGCGGCATTCTCGGTGATCTGCCTGGCGCAGAATGGCGCGCAGGACTGGATGGCACGCCGTTTCCGTGCACTGGCACGTGCCTGGCACGATGTCGATGCGCTGGATGATTCGGCGCTCGCGGCAAAGGCGCGTTCACTCGACATCGACATCCTGATCGACCTTGGCGGTTACGGCGATGCCGCCCGCATGACGGCCTGCGCATATCGCCTGGCGCCGGTACAGGTGAAGTGGGTCGGCATGCAAAGCCATAGCTCCGGCCTGGCCGAGATGGACTGGATCATCACTGATCGGTGGGAGACGCCGCCGGAACTCGCGCATCTGTATTCCGAGCGTCTGCTCTGTCTGCCGGATGGTTATGTCTGCTACAGCCCGCCGACTTACGCGCCTGACGTTGCACCGCTGCCGGCGCTGAGCAACGGACACATCACCTTCGGCTGCTTCAACAACCTGGCCAAGATCACGCCGCGCGTCATCGCGGTCTGGAGCGACATTCTTCATCGCGTGGCGGGTGCACGGCTGGTGCTGAAGACGCATCAATTCTCCGATCCGGAGACGGCTGACCGCATCCGCTTTTGCTTTGCGGGTCGTGGCATTCCGGCTCATCGGCTTGACCTGCGGGGAAGCTCGCCGCACCGCGTGTTTCTCGGCGAATACAACGACATCGACATCGTGCTGGACCCGTTTCCCTATTGCGGTGGTCTGACCACGTGCGAGGCGTTGTGGATGGGCGTGCCGACTGTGACGCTGCCGGGCGAGATCTTCGCCTCCCGCCATTCCATGAGTCATCTGAGCAATGTGGGACTCAGCGGCTGGGTGGCACGCGACATCACGGCCTATGCGGAGCTCGCCGTGGCGAAGGCGTCCGACATTGCCGGACTGGCGGCACTGCGTGCCGGCTTGCGCGCGCAGGTGAAGGCAAGCCCGTTGTGCAACGGCGCTCGCTTCGGCCGCAATCTCGGTGTCGCGTTGCGGTCAGCCTGGCAGGACTGGTGCAGCCGTGCAGCCCAGCGTTGACGTCAACATGATGGTCTATGACTGCGCCGATACAGTCGGCGCGGCGATCGAGAGCGTGCTGGCGCAGAGCTGGCCCGCCATGTCGCTCACGCTGCTGGACAACGGCTCGACCGACGGAACGCTGGCCGTACTCGAGCAATACGCGGCGCGGCATGGCAATGTGCGGGTCAAGCGGAACCGCTGCAACACGGGGCCGATTGCCAATATCCAGCGTGCGCTGTGGTTCGGCGACGCCGATTATGTGTTGCCCAAGACCAGCGATGACCTGATTGCGCCGGATTACGTCGAGCGATTGATGGACATGCTGCTGGCGAACCCGGACTGCGCGATGTGCCACGCGGGTGGGCTGGTATTCAGCGATGCGAACGAGGTGACCTGCGTGTATCCGCCCGAGCACCGGCTGGAGGCGGTGGGCGATGATCCGGTCGCGCGAGCGTGCCATGTGATGCAGCGCTACACCAGCGCGCCGAGTTTCTGGGGCGTGTATCGCCGAAGCGCGGTGGATCAGCTCTCCACGATCCGCTACCGCCCAGGCTTCGATCATGCCGTGGTGGCTGAGTTGGCGCTGTATGGCGAGGTGCGTCACGTGCCGGAGCTGCTGTATTGGCGGCGTGGTGGCGGCAAGCCGGTCATGGAACTCGGACGTGGCGCCACAGAACAGGGCAATCGCGGCGTGCCGCTGGACGACGGCCTGTCGGAGCATCGCTGGCGGACGCCGCTGATCACCACCGCCTACACGCACATGGAGGTTTTTGCCGCGGTGCGTCTGCCGCTGGCGCAGCGCGCAGCGCTGATGCATGCGGTGCCAGAGATTTTCCGCGGACGATGGCTGCCTTGGATGCAGCGTGAGGCTGCGTCGTTCAGGGCGGCGCTTCCAAGGCTATTGCAGGCGCTCGCTTGCGCTCACCCGACCGAAGCCGCCTGGCAGGCCCGCGCGCTGAGCGATGCGCTGCTCGCCATCCAGTCGATCGTGCCAGAAGCCGAACCCTCCCTGGCAATGCTGGAACTCAGCGCGATTGCCGGCGAGGCGTGCCGACTGGATGCGCCGCTGCCGACGACGCTTTGACGGTGGTCGGTTCCGCCGGTGGTACGCGCGCGTGCGGCTCTGGTTCGGGATGCACCTGTGACGCCGGTTGAGGAAGCCCGTTCGGCGTGGGACCGGAATGTGTCAGTCCCCATCTCTGATACGCTTCGAGCTGGCGCTGGCTGGGGATCGACGTGGTGATCGCGCCGCTGGCGTCGTCGCGAAACTCGATCACCACGAGGCCAAGCGCCGGATCAAGCCGCAGATTCGGATTGATTATTGGCAACCGCGGCGGCGCTTGCTCCGACCCGGCCGCAGGCTGAGTGACAGTTTTCACTTCAGCAACGGCATCATTGCCGGCGTGCACGACTGCGACCGGCTGAACGGTGAGTTCGCTCGACATGGCCAAATTGACCGCAAACGCAGCACCGTGTTGGCGCCTCGGAACGCTCCAATCCTGCTCTGCACCGGTTAAATCGAAGTTAAGCCTGCAGGGCGCATTCTCGGATGCGCTGATTGTCCGTTTCGGGTAAACATCCCCTCGGTTCACCTCATGGCGGGGCCTGCGCCGGCCATGACGATGAAGGCATGGGGGCTAGAGATGAGTTGGCGCCAGAACGGACCGATGGACTTGCGAGCTTTGGCGACCTTCTTATTGGCTGGAATGTTCGGATATTCAGCCTGGCTTACCTCGATCGTGTTCTGTGCATCGAACGGACTGCGCCCGCTGCTGATCGCCTCTGCCGCTTTCTTCCCAGTGGGCGTCGTGCATGGCGTCGGCGTCTGGTTCGGCGGCTGGTGACGAGTTCGGCTCGCCTATTCTTGATCTCACGCTCGCCGCGGCCGGGATAGTCTCACGACGGCAATGTAACCCGGGAGGTTGCCATGCCGCTTGACAATCCGCATGAGGTTCCGTTCGGCGATCTTGAAATTCTGATGGACGCCCGCAACGGCATCTCCCGCCGGCAGAGTTGGGTCCAGGGCCGTTTCGAAGATGGTGACCGCCACTGCCTGGTAGCCTCACTGTCGCTGGCTTGCGGTAGCCGCAGCTTCAGCGTCCCGAGCCGGACGGAGCGGCGGCTTGCCCGGCTGCTTGTGAGGCACCTGCCGCCCGAGGCGACACTGTGGGCGAAATTCAGGTTCTTTCCGGCGCGCCACCGCCTGATGGCGTTCAACGATGATCCGCGCACCAGTCATGACGCTGTGCTGGGCGTGTTCGATCGCACCATCCAGCATTTGACGGAGCAAGTGCCGGCCTGCGTCCTGGCCTAGGTGCCCTTCACCAGCACAACCGCCTCCACCTCCACCGAGATGTTGCGCGGCAGGCTGCCCATGCCGACAGCCGAACGCGCCGGCCGGCCCGCCTCGCCAAATACCTGCACGAACAGGTCGGTGCAGCCGTTGATCACATCCGGATGCCTGGTGAAGTCCGGCGCCGCGTTCACCATGCCAAGCACCTTCAACACCGTGTCCACGCGCTCCAGCGTGCCGACTGCGGCGATCATATTGACCAGCAGGTTCAGCCCGCACAGCTTCGCCGCTTCATAAGCCTGCTCGACACTTACATCGGCGCCGACTTTGCCGGTGATCATGCTTTCGTCCGCGCGGCGCGGACCGACGCCGGACAGGAACAGCAGATTGCCGGCGAGCCGGAAAGGCACATAGTTGCCGATCGGCTTCGGTGGTGACGGCAGAGTAAGGCCGAGATCGGCCAGACGTTGATCGGCGCTCATCAGGCGATCCTCCGGTTGGGCATTTCGTGTCGCTCCAGCAGCCGCGTCAACTCGGCTGTGTGGCCCACGGTCTCGATGCGCCCAAGAGCATCGAACAGCGGCTCGATGTTGCTTCGCGGCAGCGACCGCTTGGCGCAATCCTCGAACTTTTCCCACAGCTCGTCTCGGCTCATCGGCTGGCCTCCGGGGCCACGGCGTTCGAAGTCGTCCAGCCGCGAGGCGAACCGCTCGCCGTCGCGCGTGGTGACCACGACCTCGGCGCCCCATTGCAGCGGACTGTCATCGGCCATGCCGGGGTGCGGCCGCGCCTTCGTGCGGGCCATCAGGTCGCGGATGACAGGGTCGAACTGCGCCTCGCCCTCGAAGTGCTCCAGCCGCACCGCGCGATCGGCCAGTGCGCGCGCCACCACGTACTGGATGCTGAACTTGGCGCCGAGTGGCGTGCGCGGGTCGGGATTGTTGGTGTGCGGCAGCCGACGAGGATGCGGCATGATCTCGATTGCCTCGATGCGGTCCGGCATCAGGTTATGCGTGCGCGCCAGATGGACCATGCGGTTGATCGATGAATGGGTGGAGCCGCAGCACGGATAGGGCTTCAGGCCTGGCTCGCCGCCGCCTTCCACTTCAAGCGGCGCATACCAGTCCGCCAGAATGCGATCGATGTCATAGGTGCCGGGGCCGTTGAACACGTCGAGGAAGCCCTGCTTCGCTTCCAATGCCCCAGGATTTGCGGTGAAGCCCTCCTTCACCATCAGCGCGACGAACAACCCGTTGCGCGCGGTATGGCCGACATGCAGCGGCTTGGTCATCGTGCCGAAATTCGCCTTCAGCCCCGATGCGAGTGAGGCGCCCAGGCCGATCGCCATGGCGGTCTGCTCGGGCGTGAGGCGCAGCAGCCGCGCCGCCGACGCCACAGTGCCGAAGATGCCGAGGGTGGCGGTGGGATGCCAGCCCTTGTCGTAGTGATGGAAGTGCACACCGCGCGCGATGCGGCATTCCGTTTCGAAGCCAACCACGTAGGCAAGCGCCAGGTCGCGTCCGGTACTGCCGAGTTGTTCGGCGAGCGCCAGCATCGGCGGGATCAGCATCACCGAAGGATGGCCGCCGAGTGTTCCCGACACATCGTCATAGTCGAGTGCATGCGAAGCAGTGCCATTCACCAGCGCCGCGTCGAGCGGGCTGGTGCGTTTGTCTGTCGCGAAGATCAGGCTTGGCCCCGATGACGCGGCAATGCCGGGAACGCGCATCAAAATGCGAGGTCCATCCTCGACGATACCGGCGAGCGTGACACCGACCGTATCGATGAATGCTGTACGCGTCCATTCGAGAGCGGTTGGCGTGAGGTCCTCGTAGCGCAGGCGATGGATGCGTTCGGCGATCTGATGGGCGAGTGTCATGTCAGGAGTCCTTTCACTTCCCCTGTCATTGCGAGGAGCGTCAGCGACGAAGCAATCCCCATCATTGGTACGCATTCACGATGGAGATTGCTTCGTCGCTTCGCTCCTCGCAATGACAGTAGGCGTGCATTCACGCAATCATCCCACTTCCGCCGCGGCATTTCGGCCGGCTATCCGACCGAAGGTTGCGCCCGAGACCAATCCAGTCCCCGCCGGATAGTTGTCGTAGAACAACCCGCCGATCATCTCGCCGCAGGCATACAGCCCCTTCAGAGGGCGCCAGTCGGTGCCGATGACCTGGGTGCGGTCATTCACCTTCACACCACCGAAGGTGAAGGTGATACCCCCCGTCGCGCTATAGGCAACGAACGGCGGCTTCGACAGTTTGATCCCCCAGTTCGTCTTCTCCGGGTTCAATCCGCGCGTCGAAATCCCGTCCTTCTTGGTCGGATCGAAACCCTCCTCCGCATCGCGGGCCGCGGCATTGTACTCGTGCAGCGTCTTGATCGCCTGCGGCCGGTTGTCGATGTCGATCAGCCCCACCAGTTCCTCCAGCGTATCAGCGGTGATCGGCTTGCTGGTGGAGTAGCGCGGCTCCAGCAGATGCACGACCTGCTGGTCGAAGATCTGCCAGGCCATCGCACCGGGCTGCGCCAGGATGGAACGGCCGAACTTCGCGTAGGTGAACAGGTTCGTGTCCTCGCCCTCATCGACGAAGCGGAATCCCTGGCGATTGATCATTACGCCATACAGGTAGCTCAACCGGTTGCTCTTGTCGGTCAATTCGCGCGGCGCGAATTCGCCCCAATCGGCGCTGATCGGCGTGGAATGGCAGCCGCTGTACTGGCCCCACGGCAAGGCACCCACGGCAAACGCCATGCGCAAGCCGTCGCCCTGATTGTGCGGCGTGCCGCGTACCTTCGCCTGGCCGACAAGCGGCCCGATGTGCTGCGTGCGCATCTGCACATTCGCCTCGAACCCGCCGCAGCCCAATACGACCGCCTTCGCGGTCAGTTCCTTGATGCCCTCATCATCGCGCAGCTTCACGCCGCAGATGTGCCCGCGACGATCCATCAGCAGTTCGGTGGCGGCAGACGAGTAGCGGATTTCCACGCCTTCACGTTGCGCGATGTCGAACCAGGAGTTCGATAGTCCCACACCTTCATGTGCCGCGCGCACCACCATGCCTGGCGGCCAGTACCACACATTGCCGCGCTTCACGCCGGCGACACCGAGGGCCGGCTCCATCGGCACGCCCTTCTCGTGCATCCAGAACACCGTGTCCTTCGAATTGGATACCAGGATGTTCGCTAGCTCCGGATCGCTCCGGCCCGACGTCACGCGCATCACATCGGCCAGGAACTGCGAGCGCGGATATGGATTGATGCCAGAATAGAAATCCTCGAACCGCTGCTCGATGCCTGGCAGCAGCGGTGCGATCTCGTGCGGATCATCGAAGGCGAAGCGCAGAATGGCGCCGCTCCAATATGTGTTACCGCCCCGCATGGCCTCGGGCGCCTTTTCCAGCGCGACCACGCGCTTAGCGCCATGTTCGCGGGCCGAGACGGCCGCGGCGAACGCGGCGTTCCCGGCACCAACGACGATCACGTCATAATCAGGCATTGAAAGCTCCTACCAGTCGCATCAGTTCGTCCACCTGTTCGGCGGCCAAGGCATCGATCCGCGATGCCAGCGCAATCGCGCGCTCCGTCGATTCAGCGCTCAACTCTGTGGCCAGGCAATCGCGCACCTTCACCAGATGTTCGGCTTCGGTAATCGGCGGCTGGCCCCACATGCCGCGAGGACCATCGCAGCGTGTTTCCAACACGCGTCCATCGGCCAGTTCCACCACCGCGAGCACATGCATCGTCTCGAAACGCGCGGGAATCGCGCCATCCATCTGCACGGTGATCTTCGGCAGCAAGGCCTGCATGTCGGGCGCGTGCAGCCGTGCATCGGCGAAGGTGCCGATACCGACCTTGCCGTCCAACAGCGCGCTCGCCAGCGTGTATTGCAGGCTGAACTTGCCCGACAGGCCGGTCTCCGGTTGCGGTCGATTGACGTAGGACATCACCGGCGCGGTCAGCGTCACCTTCCGGATAGCGGACGCGTCCTGGATTTGCGCATGCAGCGTCAGCCCCGCGGTGATGGCGAAATGCGTGCCGAACTGGCTTGGGAACATCTTGATCGCATAGCCAGGCTGCACCACGCGCCATGGCGGCGTGGCGAACTTCCGCAGTTCGTCCGGCCGGAACGAATTGCGATGGAATGTCATCGCATAGCCCTGCGGCGACTCGAAGGTCGCGGCATCGCCGGTGAACCCTGCCTCCGCCAGCAGCGCCGCATCCAGCCCAAGCGATGCCGCCTGCCCGCAATGCGTCGATTTCGTCATGGTGCCGACATTGCCGAACACGCTGCCCGCGCGCGAAGCGGCGATCCCAAGTGCATTGGCCAACCGCGCCGCGTCGAGTTGCAACAGATGACCGGCTGCCACCGCGGCGCCCATCGGACCAACCAGCCCGGGCGGATGAAACTGCAACACGTCAGGCGTGAACTGGCCGGACGCTTCGCGCAGCCACCCTTGGATCTCGATGCCTTTCACCAGCGCGGTGAGCACCTCGCGTCCGGTCGCACCGCGCGCTTCACCGAGTGCCAAAGCCACCGGAAGTGTGGTCGAAAGCGCGTGCGTGGCGGGGCTCCACATTGGTTCGAAGTCGAGCACATGCATCGCCGCGCCGTTCAGCGCTGCTGCGCGCACCGGGTCAGTGCGGAAGCCGCAGCCGATGGCTGTGGATGACGGAACGCCGCCGAGTTTGCGGAAGTGCGCGGCCATGATCGGTATCGCTGCTTCCTCGGCCACACCGGCGACCGCGACGGCAATGCCGTCCAGCACCAGCCGTCGCGCCGCTGCCAGCGCTTCTGGCGGCAGGTCCTCATAGTGGGCGGCGACAATGCGTTCGCAGAATTCGGCGGTCAGGCCCATCCTGTCATGTCTCCTCGCCGAGTAGGATACAGTCCTGCGGCGCAAAGGATACTATCACGTCGGAATTCTCGGCGATCTCTTCAGGTGAGGCGACGCGCAATTCGAGCGAACCTACGGCGACCAGATATTCGAAGTGACCACCCAGAAACAGGCGCTGCTGAACGACGCCATGGAGGTGGTTGACTCCATTGGCACCACTCGGCTCTTGCGCGATTCGCAGGCGATCCGGCCGTACCATGACACGACCTGACCCCATTCTGGGGGCATTGCTCATGGCACAGATCACACCACCATCGGGCAGCATGCCATGCACGCAGCCGTTCTCGGCGTGCCTTACCTCGATGTCGAAGAAGTTCGCTGCACCGACGGCATCGGCCACAAACATGTCGTGCGGCGCGGCGTAGATCTGCTGGGGCGTGCCAGTCTGCCGAATCACCCCTTCGCGCATGACCAGGATGCGGTCCGACAGCGACAGTGCCTCAGCCTGATCGTGTGTCACATAGACGGTGGCAACGTTCAATTCTCGCTGCAGGCGGCGTATCTCCGCGCGCGTATGATCGCGCAGCTTTGCATCCAGATTCGACAACGGTTCGTCGAACAGCAGCACCGATGGGGAATGCACGATCGCGCGTGCCACCGCCACGCGCTGCTGCTGTCCGCCTGACAGCAATTGCGCCGATCGGCCCGCGAATTCGGCCAGTCCGACCATCGTCAACGCGCGGGTCACGCGCTCAGTCATCTCATTTCGCGGCAGGCGGCGGATGCGCAGGGGGAAGGCGACGTTCTCGAATACCGTCAGATGCGGCCAGATCGCATAGGACTGGAACACCATGCCGATGCTGCGATGCCACGGCTCCACCATGATGCCGGCGCGGTGATCGAACACCACCTGACCATCGATGGTGATGCGGCCTTCTTCGGGTGTCTCCAGTCCGGCGACGCAGCGCAACGTCGTGGTCTTGCCGCAGCCGGAGGGCCCCAACAGGCTGACCAGCTCGCCATCTGCTATCTCGAAGCTGACGTGATCGACGATTGTGCGGCCATCGAAGCGCTTCACCAGGTTTTCGATCGTGATGCTCATGTATCTACAGCCGCAGCGGCGCGCGCATGACCGTGCCCATGAGTGTGACGGTGATCAGCGTAGCGATGACGGAGAGTGCGCTGGCGACCCCCCAGTTGGCATTCTCGAAGAAGGCCCAGATGGAGATCGACAGCACCTGCGTGCTCGCGGTGTAGATCAGCGCGGCGGCGGCGATCTCACGGAAATAGGCGATGAACAGCAGGAAATAGGCGCTCTGCAATGCCGGACGCAGCAATGGCAGCACGATCCGCCAGAAGCTGGCGATGCGATGCGCGCCCGACGCCCATGCCGCCTCTTCCAGCGCGCGATCGAGCTGCACCACCTGCGCGCCGACGGTTTCGGTCGCATACGGCAGGAAGCGCGCGATGTAGCAGAACACCAGCACCCATAACGTGCCGTATATCGGCAGATACACATAGGACCACAGGAAGCCGAGACCGATGACGATGCCGGGAATGCCGAATGGCAGCGAGGCGAGGATGTCGAGCGCGCGATAGCCACGCGGTCGCAGCCGGTGCGTGGAGTAGGCAATCAACGTGCCAAGCAGCAGGCCAAGCAGGGCGCCGCCGCCCGATACGATCAGCGTGTTCCAGAACGCGCGGACCGTGCCGGGGCTGTCGATGAGCTGCTGGTAGTTGCGGAAAGTGTAGGCGGCCTCGAACGGGTTCGCGACGAAGAACTTGATGGCGGAGGTGTAGATCAGCGCGATGGCGGGTATCACGAAGCTCAGCAGAGCGTAGCCGAAGCAGAAGATGTAAGCGAGCAGGCGAAGGCGCCCGAGATGCAGCGGGCGGATGCGGTAGCCGCGGCCGGTAATCGTCGGCGCGCGGTGGCGATGCACGATACGGCGCTGTGCGAAGATTGATAGTCCGGTGACGGCGCTCATCGCCAGTCCGACGGCAGCGGCCAGTCCCGTATTCGGCGGCGAGAAGCTGGTGAGCAGATAGAGCTCGGTTGCCAGCGTGTTTACGTGGCCAGGGATACCGACCAGCGCTGGAATGGCGAACTGCTCGACGGACAGCACGAAACACAGCAGCAGACTTGAGAGCAGCGGGAACAGCATCAGGGGAATGGTGACGCGGCGTACGGCGAGCCAGGGGTTGGCGCCAGAGGCGTACGCCGCCTCCTCCAGGCTGGAATCCATCGACAGCAACGGCCCGCGCAGAGTGAAGAACGCGAAGGGCGTGATGTGCAGAACCTGAATCCAGACGATGCCTGCGACCGAGTAGATGTCGAACTGTACGGACTCGATGCCGAGTACGTCGGTTAGAATGTCGTTGAATATGCCGCCGGGCGAGGCGAGGATCACCCAAGCCATCGCGAGGATGAAACCGGGAAAGAAGAAGCTCAGCCCGATGGCTGCCACCAGCGTGCGCTTATATTGGAAGTCGGTGCGATAGATCAGCCAGGCCATGAGTCCGCCGCAGAGCGTGCTGATGACGGCAGTCAGCACCGAGATCACGCAGGTGGTGATCAGTGTCTTGACGATACCGCTGCTGGAGAGGTCGAGCCAGTTCTTCAGCGTATACGTCGCGTTGGTGCCGGGCCCGCCGGTGCGGAAGCTGCCATAGAGCAAGGACGCGAGCGGCGTGACGATAAGGAACGCTGTGACGACAAAGGTGAGTGCGAATATCGCGCTCACCGCCGCATCGGACGACAGAATCGGTCGGCGTGCCACGCCGAGAGGCAGGACGCCGCCTGCGGGCATCAAGTTTCCTCCTGTGCTTGCTGGCGTTCCTGCCGCGTGCCTATGGTTAGCATCGCATTGTGATGGCGGCGAGTGGGAGATGCAAATGGACGCGCAGGTTGCACAGCGGATATCGCCTTCGCGCGCATTGGCGGAGTTCGCTGCTGGATTGCGCTATGACGATATTCCGCCGCGCGTGCGCGACCTTGCGAAACTGCTGATCCTGGATGCACTGGGCTGCGGCCTTGCCGCGACCGGCTACGACTTCGCCAAGGCCACACTGGCCGGTGCGCAGGCACTCGGCGGCGACGGTCCCTGTGCCGTCATCGGCTCGCCCGCGCGTCTGCCGCTGCGCGACGCGGCGCTGGTGAATGGCGTGCTGCTGCACGGGCTCGATTTTGACGACAGCAATTTTCTGGCCATCGTGCATCCGACGGTCGCCTGCCTGCCGGCGCTACTCGGCGTCGCGCAGATGCAAGCTGCGAGTGGGCGCGACATGCTGACGGCCTACGTCGCCGGCATGGAGGCAGCGATCCGCGTCGGTGCCGCGGCGCGCGGCATCTTTCATCACATCGGTTTCCACGCCACCGGGCTGGTCGCGCATTTCAGTTCCGCGGTCGTTGCGGGAAAATTGATGGAGCTGGATGCGGCGGCGCTGGTCCGTGCGCAGGGCATCACCGCCAGCACGTCATCGGCGGTGCAGGTGTTCCTGGAGGAAGGTGCGTGGACCAAGCGCCTGCATCCGGCCTGGGGCGCGGTCGCCGGCATCACCGCGGCGGGTCTGGCGCAGCACGGCTTCTTCGGCCCGAGCCGCGCATATGAGGGCCGCTTCGGCTTCTTTGAAACACATGCACAGACGCATCTGCCAGAGGTCGACTACACGCGGATGACCGACGGGCTTGGCAGCGAGTGGACGCTGCTGGAGACCGCGGTGAAGCCGTATCCCGCCTGTCACTTCGCGCATGGCTGCGCGGAAGCCGCGATTCGGCTGCACCAGCGTCTTGGCTCGCAGGCGCAGATTTCAAACATTGTGGCGGCGATTCCGGAAGCAACTCTCCCGATCATCGCGGAACCGGCGCAGCGCAAGCGCGTGCCGGCCAATGACTACGATGCCAAATTCAGCGCCCAATTTATCACCGCCGCCTGCCTGTTGCGGGGGCGCTTCGGTCTGGCGGAGCTCACGGAGGAGTCGTTGCGTGACCCTGAGATCCTGGCCCTGGCTGCGAAGGTCGAATGCGTGGCGGATCCTGACACGGCGTTTCCGACGTTCAACTCCGGCGGCGTTACCGTGACCACAACGGACGGTGCAACGCATCGCGAATACGTGCGGGTGAACCTGGGTATGGGCGATCGCGCGATGAGCGAGACGGACATTGTCGCGAAGTATCGCGCCTCCGCTGCACTCGCGTTCGCGCCGTCGCAGGTCGAGCGGCTGGAGGGCCTGGTGCTGCGGCTCGAAGGTGCAGATGCTGGGCAGTTGGCTGAGGCGGCGCGGGCCACGTAGCGACTGTCATTGCGAGCGTAGCGAAGCAATCACCATCATGCGCACGCACCGACAATGCGAACCTTGATGGGGATTGCTTCGCTACGCTCGCAATGACAAAGGCCGGTTACTGCAGCCCGAACACCGACCTCCACTCGTCGATGATCGCCTTCTGAACCTCCGGATTCAGCAGCTCCGTGCTGAGCACGATCTTCATGTCCTGCACGCCCGGCACCAGCTTGGGCGGCTTGATTCCCGGACGCACGACTGGCGAGCCGGCGATATCCTGGAAGGACTGCTGCCCTGCTTCGCTCATGGCCCAGTTGAGGAATACCATGCCGACTTCGGGATGCGGCGTCTTCGCCGGCAGGAATGCACATGTGGGGGTGGCCGGGACACCAGACGCCGGATAGATCACGCGCACTGGCGCACCATCGCCGATCGCACTGATCACCGGCGGATCGATAACCGCCGCCACCTGAATGTCGCCACGGATCACCGCCTGAATGACACCAGCGCTGCCGTTGAAGAACCGCACGCCGTTTTCCTTCAGTCGCTTCGCGACGTCGGTCATGCCGAGTTTGGCCCAATAGGCGAGCATCGTCTGCACGGCGACGGACCGCCATGGCGGGTCCATGCCGATCTTGTCCTTCCACTTCGGATCGAAGAAGTCGGCCCACTCCTTCGGCGCCTGTGCATCGCGCACGCGCAACTTGTTCGACACCATGCTGGAGCGGATGAGCTGCAGCGTGTAGATCTGATTGTTGCGCTTGTATTGCGGCGGAAAGGCAGCCGACTCCGGCGGCACCCAGGAGCGGATCCAGCCATTCTCCGCCCACTTGGTCAGCGTGTCGTCCCACAACGTAATCACCACGTCGCTCTGCGACACGCCGGCAGTGTATTCGGTGCTGAAGCGCTGCATGAGCTCGGAGCTGCCGAGACGTGTGGCTTCCACATCGATCTTCGGAAATGCCTTGTGGAATTCGGCGAGCCACAGATCACCTAGGGGCGGTGGCGTGTTGTGCAGGATGACGAGACGGCCTTGTTTGTTTGCCGTCTCAGCGATCTTCGCCCAATCGGCGTCTTGCGCGAGCGCAGTGCGGCCGAAGCCGGCGGCTAGTGGCAAGGACAGCAGCGCGCGGCGCGGCAACGTCATGTTGTTTCCTCCCGAAAGGCGCGGGAGCTTCTAACACGCATCGGCACGTGTCTATAGTTGCCGCGCCGCCTGGGAGGGAACCATGACCATCGCCGAAACTCTGGCCGAACGGATTGCGAGCGTCCGCTATGAAGCGCTGCCGGAAGCCGCGGTGCACTGGGCGCGCGTGGCGATCCTCGACACAGTCGGCTGCACGCTGGCGGGCGCGAATGAACCCTGCGCCCAAATTGCAGGGCGGGTAGCTGCATCCAATGGTCCGTGCCTGGTGTTTGGCACCAGCAGACGCGTCGCACCGCTGGATGCCGCGCTGATCAATGGCACCGCGTCGCACGCGCTCGATTTCGACGATTGCAGCAATACGCTGGGCGGGCATCCATCGGCGCCCATCCTGCCAGCGCTGTTCGCACTGGCGGAGACACGACCAGTGGATGGGCGCGCGTTCGTCGCAGCCTATGTGGCGGGATGGGAGACCGAGACGCGCATCGCACGCGGCATCAATTTCTACCATTACGAGAAAGGCTGGCACCCGACGGCGACCATCGGCGTGTTTGGCTCCACCGCAGCGTGTTGTCATCTGCTAGGACTGGTGCCGGAGGTGACGGCGAAGGCGCTGGCATTGGCGGCATCATTCTCTTCGGGCGTGAAGGCGAATTTCGGCACAATGACCAAGCCGCTGCATGTTGGGCACTGCTCGCGCAACGGCATGTTCGCCGCGCTTCTGGCGTCGGAGGGGTTCACCGCGAACGCTGGCGCGCTGGAGCATAGGCAGGGCTTCCTGCACGTGTTCAACGGCGAAGGCAATTTCGACGCAGACGCGATCCTGCGCGACTGGGCTCAACCCTGGGACATCGTGCAGCCCGGCGTCGCGATCAAGCAGTATCCGTGCTGCGGCAGCACGCATCCAGCAGTGGATGCGATGCTGATGCTGGTGCGCGAAAATGAGCTCACGCCAGAGTTGGTGGAGCGTGTGGACTCGTGGACGCATCCGCGACGACTGGCGCACACCAACCGGCCCGACCCGCAAAGCGAACTGGATGCGAAGTTCAGCGTGCAGTACTGCCTCGCGCGTGCATTGCTCGATCGGCGTGTGTCGCTGGAGCATTTCGAGGCTGACAACTTCCGCAAGCCGGAAATCCGCGCGCTCCTGCCGTGCATCCATGCGGCGCCGCATCCCGACATGTCGATGGCGAGTACCGAACACTTCGGCGCGGAGGTCCGCGTGACGTTGACGGATGGGCGCGTGTTGTCGAAGAGCGTCGCGCGGCCATTGGGGCGGGGTCCGGAGAACCCGCTGCCGATGGAACTGCTGCAAGCGAAGTTCCTGAACTGCGCAACGCGCGCTCTGCCAATGGATGCCGCCGAGAAGCTGCTGACGATGCTGCGCCAGATCGACGCGGTGGCGGATATCAGTCGCGTGACCGATGCAATGGTGCCCGCGGCAGCGTTGGCGGCCGATTAGTTTCTTTCGCAACGAGGTTCAGACCATGCGCACCGACCTTCCGTCCTGGCGATCGCTGCTATTTGTTCCGGTTACCGCGGAAAAATTCGTGCGCACCGGCGCGGATCGTGGTGCGGACGGCATCATCCTCGATCTCGAGGATGCAGTCGCTCCATCAGAGAAGGAGCGCGCGCGCACCCTGATCGCCGATGCCATTCCGCAGGTTTCCCGCAATGGCGGCGACGTGCTGGTGCGCGTCAACCGGCCCTGGCGCCTGTTGGTGCGCGACCTGGAAGCCGCGGTCATTCCCGGCATCGCGGCGCTGATGCTGACGAAGGTCGACAGCCCGGAGCACGTCCAGGCCGTCGCCGACATCGTCGAGGAACTGGAAACCGAACGCGGCCTGACGCCGGGCAAGATTCAGTTCGTCTCGCTGGTGGAAACCGCCGCCGGCTTCTTCCGCATCGAGGCGATCGCGAAGTCGCATCCGCGCGTGGTCGCATTGAGCCTCGGCACGGAGGACTTCACCGCCGATGTCGGCATGCTGCCCGATCCGGAAGCGCTGATGTATCCGAAGCAGCACACGCTGTTCGCCGCGCGCGCTGCGGGCATCTTGCCGTTTGGCTTCATCGGATCGATCGCCGATTTCCGCGATCAGGACGCATTCCGTGCCATCGTCCGGCGATCGAAGCGGTTCGGCTTCGTCGGCGCCAGTGCGATCCATCCGCTGCAGGTGCCGGTGTTGAACGAGGAATTCTCGCCGAGTGACGCGGAAGTGGAACGCGCGGAGCGCATGGTCGCCGCCTATGAAGCCGCGTTCGCGCAGGGGCTTGGCGCGGTGCAGTTCGAAGGCGCGATGATCGATGTGCCGGTGGTGCAGCGCGCGAAGAATATCATCGCGCGGGCCGCCGCGATCAAACGGGCAGCAGGAAGTACAGCAACAGCCCGTCCAGCGTGAGCAGCGCTGCTGTCGATACGCCCCGCTTGCGCCGGTAATGCGCCGCGCGAGCCTGCCCGCGGTTATTTGCCACGACCGCCGAGGACAGGAGGCAGAGAACGACAATCACAAGTAGCAGCAAGCCGCGCGCCGAGCCCGTTGCAGTATAGTCAAGGGGCCCAGCCGGCCCAAGACCGTTCACGATTGTGTGGAAATCCGCGCCGAAATATCTGATTGTGCCGGCTTCATCCGGGGGCGAGCGTATGCACATCCTCATGTTGGCCAAGGAAAAGGGCGGGGCTGGCGCGTCAACGCTGGCCCGTGAACTCGGCGTCGTCGCCGCGGCCGAGGGGCAGCGGGTGGTATTCATCGACCTCGATCCGCAGGCCTCACTCTCCAAATGGTGGAACCGGCGCACCGCCGGCATGGACAGCCAGCCCAACCCGGCACTGGCAGCGCCGTCACCGGACCAGCTCTTCGCCGTGCTGCACCACCTGCGCGACACCGATGCAGCCGATTTGGTCATCATCGACGTGCCGCCCTCGGTGCACAGCTTCTTGCTGGGCGTGATGCGGGCAGCCGACTTCATCCTGGTACCCTCTCGCCCGACCAGCGACGACTTCGACGCATTGCCGGCGGTAGTGGACATGATCGAACAGTCGGGAAAGCGCTACGCATTCGCGGTAACGCAGGCACCGACAGGCCGGCGCATTCGCGCCGTGGAAGAGGCGATCCCGATCCTGGCGCGCCAGGGCCGCGTCGCAGGGATCTTGCGCTTCCGCACGGCGTTCCCAACGGCGGCGGCGGCCGGTCAGACCGTGACGGAATTTGAACCGGAGGGGAAAGCGGCGGAGGAAATCCGCGAACTTTGGGGCTTCGTCAGTACGGAACTGAAGAAAACCCAGTTGGCAGCCACGCTCGCCTACGCATAGAAGATGCCGCCCCAGGACGTCCTGGCAACGAACGGAAATTAATGATGGCCAGGAAGCCGCCGCCCTCGCTGCCCGATGTGTTTGCCAAACCGGGCGCTGCGCCGCCCCGGGGAACGCCGATAGAGGAGCTGCCGCAGGAACCGCCGCCGCAGGCGGTTGTGCCTGAAGCGGAACTGCTGACTGAGGAGCCTCCTTCTCCTCCGCCACCTCCTCCGGAGGAACCGAAGCCGAAAGCGGTGCAGCCGAACGATGAGCTCTACGTCCCTCCGGTGCGGCCGGCGCCGGTGCGCGGGCGAGGCGGCGTAGTGCTTGCGGCGATCGCGCTGGTGGTAGGGCTGACCACGCCGTTCTGGGAAGATTCGGTGCTCTACCTGTTGGGCGTTCGCACACCTGAAGGGCGGGCCGCTGAGCAAAGCCGGCTGGCGGTCATGCGGCTGGACCAGCGCACAGCGGATATCGCCCAGCGCCTCAGCGTGGCCGCGGCACAGATGACGCGGCAGCAGGCCGAATTTGCCGCCGCGATGCAGCGCGCCGACCAGGCGGGCAACATGATCCGGACGATGGCGCTGGTGCGGCTCAGTGACACGCTGCGGCGGCCGATACCGTTTGGCGCCGAACTGGCGGTTGTGGAGGCGAATGGGACGGACCTGGGCGAGCTCAAGCCTTTGCTGGCTCAGATCGAGCCATACGCCGCGACTGGCATTCCCGGCGTGACGCAACTGCGGCAGGAGTTCCAGGCGCTGCTGGATCAGGTGCAGCCGACGGGTCGCGGCGGGTCGGCGTCCTGGATCAGCAGCCTGACTTCCTGGGCGCGTCCGCGCGCCGCCGCGCCAGCGCCCGGCGCGGATCCGTCACTCGATCTGCTGCAATCCGCGGCGGCCCGGCTGGCGGATGTCGATGTCGCTGGCGCGGTGGAACAGATGCGTCAGGTGAGTGATACGTATCGCCCTGCCTTCGCGAGCTGGGTCGAGGACGCGCAGGCCCGGGTCGCGGCGGATATGATCGCCGAGAAGGTGGCCGACATGGTGACGAAGGCATTGCGGCAGACTGGAGCGAAGTGACCGATGCAGGCCAATCCGCTCCGCGCCGCTCTTGAGCGCGGCGAATTGCAGATCGGCACGTGGGTCAATCTGGTACGCAATCCTGCCATCCTGCCGTTGCTGAAAGCCGCTGGCTTGGATTTCGCGCGTGTGGACATGGAGCACACCGCGGCCGACATGCAGGAAATCGCCCATCTGGCGTTGCTGTCGCGGGCTTTGAATTTTCCGATTGCGGTGCGTCCGCCGAAGGCCAATCGCGAATGGATCACGCGGCTGCTGGATGTTGGCGTGTGGAATTTGCACTGTCCGCAAGTCGAGAATGCGGCGCATGCCCGCGAGATCGTGGCCGCCTCGCGTTATGCACCGCTCGGGCTGCGCGGCAATGCGGGCCACAGTCCCGGCACCGACTTCGACGCCAGCATGAGCGCGGCGGAGCGGCGAGAGTTCGCGAATCGGCAGGTGTTCGTGACGGTGATGTTCGAGACTGCCGCTGCATTCGATGACCTGGACGAGATCGCGGCGATGGACGGCATTGACGCGCTGACGATTGGTCCCGCGGATCTGGCACAGGACCTTGGCGTGTTCGGCACGCCGGATCAGGCGCGAGTCCTGGACGAAAAGCGCGATCTGGTATTGGCGGCAGCGAAGAAGCACGGCAAGACGTGCGCGATGCTGTGCTCCAACTACGAGCAGGCACAGCAATGGAAAGCCGCGGGTGCGCTGCTGCTGGCGTATTCGAGCGACAGCGAGCTGCTGCAAGGCGCATTCAGCGCGGCGATGAAGCGGATCAAGGGATAGGCGTCTGTTCAGCGACGGTTGGCCTAATCGTCATCGCTGGGACACTGAGAACCATAAACTGGCCGCATCACGACATATGTTCCGGTGCCGTATCCCCGCCGCGCGCTGCTTCCTTCCATCGTAGTGCCGGAGACATCTCCTCCGCTGCATGCGGCGGCACAGTCTTCTGCCACGACCGTGGAAGTTTGCATCTGGCCGCCTTGGCTGGGAAAGCTGCACCGGCATTCCCAGCAACCGGCCTCGGCACGGTTCACCGAAAATCCGCTGATCGATGCGAAGAAACTGAGTGCAACCAGACCGGTCGTGCTTCGCATTTATGGTCCCTTGCGATGGCCGGTCGTTACTATAGTTGGAGAAGCTGAGGCAGGGCTTTCAACATTCTGTTGGGTTCGGCACTGACGGAATGTAGCGAGGCGGGAGAGGGCGCCGCACAACGCGTCTTTTGCACGGCGCACCCCCTCCCGGCGCTTCGCACCGGCCTCCCCCGTCTCGCGGGAGAGGTGTACATCTCAGCCGTTACTAGCGACGGCAGTACTCGGCGCCAGACCAGTCGCGAATGCAATGGTCACGGAGCCAGGCGTCGCGCTGGTACTCGTGCTCACGAAACTCACGACGAGCACGCCACTCGCCCTCGTGATGGCCGCGCCAATACGGCATATCATCCGTCCGGACCACCACATCGGCCTTTGCCGATGACACCGCAGCACCAAGCGCGCTGAGCGCGACGCAAGCAGCAAGGATCGTGCGCATAGACACCTCCATCATTGTCCGACACAACATTGGTAACGGGGAGGGTGCGCTAGCGTTTCCCGACCTATGCACATGTGATCAGTTCGCACATGCGAACGTTTGTGGCGGAGTTAAGGCATCAGCGCCTTGATCAGCGTCTCTTGGAGGACTGCCCCAAGTGTCCTGGGTCAATGATCTGGCATCAGCATTGGGGCTGCCCGCGGGCGTAGCGACGCTTGCATTGGCAATGTACGCGGCCTGCACTGCCGCCGAGAAAGCGGCCCGGCCAGAGGCGTTGAGAGACATCGAACGCGTGTTGCATGACGCTTCGTGGTCGAAAGGTTTAAATCCATCCGCCGTCATCGAACGCGTATTCGTCTGGACCTTCGGTGAACGACATCTAAGCTGGAAGTGTATTCGGCGATCCGCGGCTGGCACTGTCGTGTTTGCCTTGATCGGTTGCCTCCTCTTCCCACGGATTCTGGCCGACACGGCCATTGCGTCGGAAGGACTGGCCGCAAAGTCGGGGGTTCAGCCTGGCTCTGTCGCGGCGTTAGGTGGATCATTGCTGGGAGTAGTGATCGTATTCCTGTTCTTCGGTGTTCTGCCCGACTACGCGTCACTTTGGAAAACGCGAGGCGTGTTAAACTTGGTGCATCGGCATCGGACCGGGTTGCTCACCGCACCAATTCTCGATGTCATTCTTTCTATTCTGATCAGCCTGGTCAGCGGCATCGCAATGTGGGTAGCACTCGGTTCTCTATTGCTTCCGATAGGGGGTGTATACCTCAATGCGGAGGGAACCACGCCGCTAATGGTCTACGACTCGGACAAGTCATTCGCCCAACTGATTGTACTTTCAAACAGCAGGGCGAACTGGCACTGGATACTATCGACCAGTAGCCGACCGATAATCGATATATTTCACGGGCAGGTCGGTTCGGTCAGAGGTTTCCTGTTATTCTCGACCTTGTTCACGTCTGTCTGGACCACGTTGGTCGTGCTATCGACCGTCATTCTGAAGTTGCTCGTTCCGATCCAACACTTCACGGTGTGGTATCTCCCAACGGAAGAGCATCCGATAAGAGCGATTGGGATCGTCTCAGCTGCGTTGGTGATGATCGGGTCGCTGATCTGGACGATCTTGCGGGCGATCATCTGAACAGTCAGTTACCTTCCCAACCATCTCGGCGCACGCTTTTCCATGAACGCCGTCCGCCCCTCCTTGTAGTCGGCGCTGTTGAAGCAGATTTCCGACATCCGCCGGATCGCCTCCATGTCGCGCTGGCTCTCGTCCTTCAGCATCTCGTTTATCGTCAGCTTCGACGCCGCGACGGACAAAGGCGCGTTGTCGGCAATCGTGCGCGCGATATCCAGTACCTCGTCGTTCAGCTCCTCGTCCTCGACCATCTTGTTGATCAAGCCGATACGCTCTGCCTCCGCCGCGTCGATCCGCCGCGCGGTGTACAGGATCATCCGCGCATGTGCCGGCCCGACAAGGTCGATCAGGCGCTTCACTGAATCCGGCGCATAGGCGATGGAGAGCTTGGCCGCAGGAATGCCGAACTGGCTGTCCACCGCGGCGATCCGCATATCGGCCTGCATTGCAATCGCCAGCCCGCCACCCAGGCAATAGCCGCGAATGCGCGCGATGATCGGCTTGGGGAATCCAGCATACTTGGCGCGCCCCACGCCGGCGAGCCGATCATACTCCTGCTGCGCATCGGCGTTCGCTCGCACCTTCTCGAACTGGCTGATATCCGCGCCAGAGACGAACGCCTTGTTGCCCGCGCCGGTCAGGATCACCACCCGCACCGAGTCATCCTCGCGGAACTCGTCGAGGATTTCGCCGAACCCTGTCCACATCTCCAGCGACATCGCATTGCGCTTCTCGGGCTGATTGAATGTGATCAGCCCGACACCATCGTCCTTCGCCGCGAGCATCTTGCCGCCGGCGTATTCGCGCGTGATGCCGCCACTCGGGAAGTCGTTCATCTCAGATCGCTCCCTTCTTGCGCATTTCGGCGATCTCTTCCTTCGAATAGCCGATTGAGGCCAGCACTTCGTCCGTGCTCGATCCCATCTCCGGCGTGGACATGCGAATGCCCTTGTTGAAGCCAGTGATGCTGATGGCCGAAGCGACCACGTCTACATCGCCGATTGTCGGCGAGTGCATCGGCGTTGCCATGCCGAGATGCTTCACCTGCGGATCTGCGAACACTTGGTCGATCGTGTAGATCGGCCCGCACGGCACGCCAGCGCCTTCCAGCAGCTCGATCCAGTATTCGGATGGCTTATGTCGCGTCACGTCACTGATTGCCGCGTTGATCTCCTTGCGATGCTTGCTGCGCGACACCTGGTCCTTCCACTCCGGCTTGTCCTTCCACTCCGGCTTGCCGATGGCATCGCAGAAGCGGCCGAACACGCGAGCGGAGCTGGCGGCGATGTTGATATGGCCGTCGCTGGTCGGGAACACGCCGGTGGGGATGCCGGTCGGGTGGTCGTTGCCAGCCTGCGGCGCCACTTCCTTCGCGATCAGCCAGCGAGAGGCCTGGAAGTCGAGCATGAAGATCTGCGCTTCCAGCAGCGACGTGGTGACCCAGCGGCCAACGCCGGTACGCTCGCGGTCGAAGATAGCCATCATGATGCCGAGTGCGAGCAGGTTGCCGGCTGTGAGGTCATCAATGGGGATGCCGACGCGCACCGGTCCTTGACCTGGCAGGCCGGTGATCGACATCAGGCCGCCCATTCCCTGCGCGATCTGATCGACGCCGGCGCGATGGCCGTACGGTCCCGTCTGCCCGAAGCCGCTGATGCTGCCATAGACGATACGCGGGTTCACTTCCTTCACATCGTCATAGGACACCTTCAGCCGGTGCTTCACCTGCGCGCGCATGTTCTCAACGATGATGTCGGCCGTCTTCACCAGGCGCATGAAGGCGGCGTGGCCCTCCGGCGTCTTCAGGTTGAGCGTGATCGCGCGCTTGTTGCGATGCAGGTTCTGGAAGTCGAAGCCGTGACGGTTGCCGGTAATTTCCTCGCCGTCCGTAGCCGGCGGTTCAATCTTGATCACGTCCGCGCCCCAGTCAGCGAGATGCCGCACCGCGGTGGGGCCGGCGCGGGCGAGTGTGAGGTCCAGAACCTTCAGTCCGTTCAGCGGCAGCCGCGTCTGGGCCTGGGCCAGCATCGTTTTGTCAGCGGGGCTCTCCGGCATCCCTCGTCTCCTCTCGGTCTCGGGCCGATACTCCGCCGCAATTGGCGAATGCTCAAGACCGGGTACCCTTGGCCTGAAGTGACTGGAGCGCGCTTTCGCAGGCGGCCTTTAGCGGTGGCAGGTCGCGTTCGAAAATGCGGGCGAGGTTCTCGGGGCTAGGCCGTATCCTAACCCAATCGGCGAAGGTGGCCCAAGCCGTTACCCCGCCCCGCCATGCCGGCATCCGATGAGGAAGAACCTGATGCTGCGTGCCACGTGCGGCTCGATCTCCGTCTCGAGCGTCTCAGGCTTTTCTCCCAGGAGGCCCCGCATCAGCAGAGGCAACACCGTCAGGTCGAGGAATAGTTCGGTGGTGGCGGCAAGGTGCTCGGGCGCGAAGGCCGGCATCGGGCGGGGCTGTTCCACCGCCGCCATCTCGGCCAGGAGTTGGCCCACCGCTTCCTTGCCACGCTGACGCGCCATCCCGCCGACGCTACTGGCCAGGTCCGGGAAGCGGCGCGCTTCCGCGATCGCTAATCGCAGCAGGCCGATGGTGTCGCTGGCCAGCACCCAGTGGAGGAGGGAGCCCGCCAGCTTTTCCAGCCGCGCCTGGATGTTGGCGCCGCCAATCGTATCAGCCCTGAACCGGGCGATATTGGCGTCCACCAGGCGCATCATGACGGCGGTGAACAACGCCTCCTTTCCGGGAAACCGGGCATAG
>CAYRTL010000056.1:32010-33169 GCA_964427005.1 uncultured Acetobacteraceae bacterium | reverse complement strand
CTATGCGCGCAACGCCATCGTCCACGGAGGCATCCTGGATCCAGGCACGCATCTGCTGCCGAAGCCATTCACCCATGCTGCACTGGCAGCCAAGATCCGCGCGCTGCTGGACGGATGAAGGCATCGGTGGCCAGCTGTGGCTGCACCCCACGCTGCCTTCGCGGGCCGTTCGGGGCTTGGTAACAGATCAAACTTGTCGCGATCCGGGGTCTGTCACGATTTTTCAACGAGGGGTTTGCGGGCGCGATCACGCATTTGTGAGGTCGCTCGGAGCATTATAAGCCCTTCACCTGAAGAGGTGCATTATGAGCCAACGAAAGAAGATCGAGGTTTATAGCGCGGGCTGCTACGCCAGCCGGAAAACGGAAGAGAAGGTTAGGCGCATTGCGGGCTACAATCATGACATTCAAGTGCATGACATGCGCCAGGCTGAGGTTATCAGCCGGGCCGCCCAGCATGGCATCAAGAAAGCCCCAACCGTAGTGGTCGACGGTCAGATTGCGGCAAGCTGGAAAGGCCTCAATGGTATTGACGCCACGATGCTCCGGTCAGCGATTGGCTGATCTGTCTGCTAAGGTGGTTCGCTAGCCTGACAACCGCTTCCGCGGTCATTCGCCATGTTCGCGGGCATATTGCTCGCGTAATTCCGCGACGTGTTCACGCCACTCTGCTTTAAGGTCCCGTTCCACAGCCTCCCACGCTTCTTTCTCCCAAACCGGCCAGGCTTCCTTGGTCGCGCCGCTGTCGGTGAACTCTTGGAAGCGCTTGTCGCTGTTCCGGTCGAATTCCGCGCGCGCCTTCTCGATTCTCTCGCGCCATCTGTCGTTCAGCCACGCTTTCGCCAGGTCATCCATCATTGGTTATCTAATCGGCCGGCGGTAACACGGGCGGCTTCGGCTGCCCTGAGCCTTCAATCTCATTGCCCTGTGCATCCCACCGTCGCCCACCGCCATCCTCGACATGGTCCAGAACAATCTCGATATGGCTGCCAGCAGACTCGCGCAACATCTGCTTGACGATCTGCGCGGCCGTCGCAGGGTCTGGCGCCTCCACAAAGACGCGCACCCAGAAGCCAGACATGGAGGGCATGGCTCGCATTTCTCCCGATCCGCAGCCAGTTGTGGCTGGCGACGGCTCAATCAACTCACTTATTCTTGGC
>CAYRTL010000056.1:0-31910 GCA_964427005.1 uncultured Acetobacteraceae bacterium | reverse complement strand
CGGTGCGCAGGCTCCGGGGACGGATCATGGTTGTGCCCTTGGGGCGGGTGAGCACCACCCCGTCGCTTGACTTATCCAACGGGCGACCCGATTCAGCTCTGATGAAAGCCACTGCACCCTGCCGCTGCGTTCCGGCCTATCGAGCGCAGCAGGGAACGAGCTTTTCCCGCTACAGATCATCAGCTGCAATGAATCGGTCATTGTTGGTGGCCATAGGGCTCGTGGTGGCGCTGGCACCTTGCCCAGGCAGCGCCATGCAGGACAACGCAGCATTGTCTTCAGAGGAACAACAGAGCGAACTCTGTTCGTCTGCATTGCAGAAGGCTGAACAGCAATACGGAACGCCCCCAGGTCTGCTGCTCTCCATAGCCAAGGCAGAGAGTGGTAGACGGATAACCGGTGCGACGACGTTGCAACCATGGCCCTGGGCACTGAATGTCGACGGACAGGGGACGTTCTTCGTGACCAAGGAACTCGCGATTGCAGGGACACGCAAAGCATTGGCTCAGGGCAGCAGCTTCACCGACGTGGGCTGCATGCAGGTGGATTTGCAATTCCATCCCAAAGCATTTCGCTCGTTAGACGAAGCGTTGGATCCTGTCGCCAATGCGGACTATGCCGCTCGCTTCCTTGTCAGCCTGTATGGCGCCACAGGTAACTGGTTCATTGCAGCAGGATTGTACCACTCGCGATCACCAGACCTGGCGCGCCTGTATCGCGACCGCATTACCGCGGTAGGACTTGGTCTGCCGCCCCCAAGTATGGGCAAGCTTCGCCTCGTGCTTTCAGGTGGAGGGATCACTGTGATCAACGTGAATCGGCAGCCTACACGCAGACCCCGACAGGTGAACGCCTGCCAGGTAGCAACCATCCTAGGTCCTTACCTCCGGTCGTCGGCTCGCGCTCAGGCATGCTCCGCATCAGCTTCTCCTGCGGCGCCGCACGATCCTGCTTGACCCGAAGATCATGATGGCAGTGGCACGGCCTAATATCCGCTATGAAGTACACCTCGCCCACGAAGTGGGAGAGGTCGCAAACCCCGGCCTTGAGCCGGGGAATGCGGGAGAGAGTGCTGCACAAGGCATTTGCGCTGGTTAGCCTGCATCCAGCCGGATCGACGGGCCGCCGCTTTCGACTACGCCAATGATGGCAGCGGCAACTCCTGCATCGCGCAATGCTGCCACGCACGTCTCCGCCCGCTCAGGTGTGACCCCGGCGAGCAGACCGCCCGAGGTCTGCGGATCCAGCAGCAAGCACGTTGCGACATCATGGCCCGTCCACTCGACGAGTCTGCGGTTCTCCGGTGCCAGCGTGCTCTCCACGCCATGTGCGGCAAGTTCCGGTGCGCCCGGCAGAGCAGGCACGCGCGCAGGATACAACACGGCAGCAACACCGGAGGCGCGCAGCATTTCCAGCAGATGTCCCGCCACCCCAAAGCCGCTGATGTCGGTGCAAGCGATGACGCCATGTGCGAGCAGCACCTTCGATGCGGTGGCATTGCTCTGACGCATCGATGCAATCGCCGCCTGCAGCCAGGTCGCGCGCGCCAGGCCGCGCATGTGGGCCGCCAGCACGATGCCGGTACCGAGTGGCTTCGTCAGCACCAGCGCATCGCCCGCTCGCAGGCCCGATTTGCGCAACAGCTTCGCCGGATCAGCCAAGCCGGTGACGGCGAAACCCAAACTCGGTTCGGCTGCCTCGGCGCTATGGCCGCCCACCAACGCGCAGCCATCACCCGCCAGCATCCGTGTGGCGCCTCGCAGCATATCGCCCAACTCGGTCCGCATCTTATCGCCGGACGTGTAGGGCACGGCCGCGACGGCCAGTGCCGTCCATGGCCGCGCGCCCATCGCATGCAAGTCCGACAGCGCATGCGCCGCCGCGATTTCACCAAACACGAATGGGTCGTCGATGAAGGCGCGGAAATGATCGACGCTCTGCACCACGGCCATGCCGGGCGGCGGCAACATCACCGCCGCATCGTCCGGTGCATCGAGCCCAACCAGCACGTCCGCGCCAGGCAAACGCGGCAGGTTCGCCAGCGCGCCCGCCAGTACCTCCGCGCCGACTTTGGCGCCGCAGCCGCCGCAGCGCATCGGCTCGTCCGAGGCCATCGGCGCCATCGGTTCCTGGTACATCCGTATCCAGCGCCGATCGATCCAGTCCTTCCAGTGCCAGACAAGCCGTCCGGACAACGCGATGCCATTGCGCCACGCCAGCGCCCGGCCATCGCCAAGGCCCAGGATCGCCAACGCGTCCGACTGCGGCCGCCAACGCCGCAACGCCCGCCCGCGCGCGGCACGGTGCAGGTTCTCGGCCAGCGGCTTTCCGGCACGCACCGCCCAGACGCCGGCTTTTGGCCTCGGGTTGCCCTCGATGGTGGCGCAATCGCCCGCAGCAAAGACGAATGGGTGACTGACGCTCTGCAAGCTCGCATTCACCCGGACACATGCCGCTGCGTCACATGCCAGGCCGGCCTCCGCGAGAAATGCCGGCCCGACCACGCCGGTGGCCCACAGCGCGGTCGCCACTTCGACGAAGCTGCCGTCGGACAGCGCCAATTTGCCGTCAGTCAGCGCACCCGCCTTCACAGCGCTGACAAGCTCGACCCCGGCATCCACCAGCGCGGCGCGCGCGACGCGGCGCGCATAGGGTGGGGCACTCGCCAAAGGCTCGGGCCCGTCGCACACCAACACGATACGAACGCGCTCGCGGTACCGCCGAGCCAATGCGAGCGCCAGTTCCGTACCGCCTGCACCGCCGCCAACCACCGCAATGCGCGCGCCGGGCTGGAGCTCCGCCTCCAGCGCCGTCAGCCGATCCAGGAACTGACCTATCGGCTTCACGGGATGCCCGGCGCCGGGCGGCATGGCCGGCTCGCCACCCACATCGACTGACAGCAGGTCGAACGGCACCTCCGGCCGGCCGGTCACCACGACGCGCCGCTCCGCGAGGTGGATGGATGTGGCCTCGCCCAGGATCAGCCGCGCACCCGCACTGGCGGCGAGCGGCGCGAGATCGATATGCGCCTGCTCGAATGTGTACTCGCCGCGGATCAGTCCCGGCAGCATACCGGTGTAAGGCGTCTCGGGTTCGCGGCCGATGAGCGTGAGGCGCACGCCTGGCTCGGGGCGCATGGCGAACCGACGCAGCACCTCGACATGGGCATGACCGGCGCCCAGCAGCACGAGGTCGGTGGTGATCGGTCCGCGAGCGCGCATGACTGAACTTAGCCCGCTTGCGGCGAGTCGCCTGAGCAGCAACCATACGCGTCATGACCTGGTCCATCCTGGTACGCGACCCCGCCACCGGTGCACTCGGCGCCGCGGTGGCAACGCGGTTCTTCGCGGTCGGTGCACTGGCGATCCATGTCGAGGGTGGCGTCGCCGCCTTCGCAACACAGGCGCTGATAAACCCGATGTATGCGGTGCATGGCATGCAGCGGCTGCGCGCCGGGGAAGAGCCCGAAGGCGTTGCCGCCACGCTGCTGGCCGAGGATGCCGGACGCGACCATCGGCAGCTTCACATGATCGACGCGCAGGGGCGCATCGCCCAGCATACCGGAACGAAATGCGTGTCCTGGTGCGGCTCCGTGCGCGGCACCGACGTGTCCGTCGCCGGCAACATGCTCGCTGGCCCTGCGGTGGTGGAGCGCACGCAGGAGGCATTCCAGCGTGCCACCGGCACGCTCGCCGAACGCTTGCTGACTGCGCTGGAAGCCGGTGAGGCGGCAGGCGGCGACAAACGGGGCAAGCAGTCGGCTGCGCTGAAAATCTGCACGCGCGATCCTTATCCCGATCTCGATATCCGCACCGATGACCATCCCGATCCGCTGCGCGAACTGCGGCGACTGTACGCGGTGAGCCAGGAAAGATTCGCGGTGTTCCGCCGCTTCCTCGCTGGGGCAGACAGTCCCTGTGGCGTCTTCGACCGCACCGTGTTCGACGTCGCCATTGCGCGAGAGGGAAGACCGCCTACCTGACCGTCCAACCAACAAGACCGGGGAGCTTCACCATGCGCCGTCTCCTGCTGGCCACCGCCTGCCTTGTGGCCACCGTCATGCCCGCCTTCTCGCAGACGCTGCGCATCGCGCTGCGGCAGGACCTCGACGTGCTCGATCCCACGATCGCCACCACCTATGTGGGCCGCATCGTGTTTGCCGGCTTGTGCGACAAGCTGTTCGACATCGATGAGAAGCTGAACATCGTCCCGCAGCTCGCGACCGGTTACGAATGGGCGGATGACAAGACGCTGGTCATCCATCTGCGTCAGGGCGTGAAGTTCCACAATGGCGAGGTGATGGATGCGGCGGCGGTGAAATACTCGCTGGAGCGGCACCTCAACATGCAGGGCAGCTTCCGCAAGAGTGAGATCAGTTCGATCGATCATATCGACATTGTGGATCCCGCGACCGTCAAGGTCGTGCTGAAAAGTCCATCCGGCGCATTTCTCGCGCAACTGACCGATCGCGCCGGCATGATCTATCCGCCGAAGGCAACCGAAGCGGCGGGCAAGGACTTTGCCCAGCATCCCGTTTGCAGCGGTCCGTTCAAGTTCGTGGAACGCGTGCCGCAGGATCACGTGACGCTGGAACGCTTCGCCGATTACTGGGATGCGAAGAACGTCCACTTCGACCGTGTCATCTATCAGGTGTTTCTCGATTCATCCGTGCGGCTGGCTAACTTGAAAGCCGGTACCAGCGACCTGACGGAATATATCGCCCCGACCGATGTCGCCTCGGTGAAGGCCGATCCGAAGCTGAAGCTCGTGGTATCGGACGCACTCGGCTATGCGAGCATCACCAACAATCTCGACAACGGCCCGCGCGCCGACACGCCCTATGGCAAGAACCCCCTGGTGCGTCAGGCATTCGATGCGGCGATCGATCGCGCCGCGCTGGTCAACGTCGTGTTCAGCGACATGTATGCGCCGAGTGTGCAGCCGGTGTCGCAAAGCTCGCCCTTCTATGACCAGGCGCTGAAGCCGCCACCGCGTGACGTGGCCAAGGCGAAGGCGCTGCTGAAGCAGGCCGGTGTTCCGCTGCCAGTGAAGATCGAGCTGCTGACGCCCAATCAGCCGGATATCCTGCAAACCGCTGAGGTGGTGCAGTCGATGACGGCCGAAGCTGGGTTCGACGTGCACATCCAGGCTATGGAGTTCGCCTCGTCACTACAGGCGTCGCAGCGCGGCGACTACGAAGCCTATATGATCGGCTGGTCCGGGCGCGTCGATGTTGACGGCAATACCTACCAGTTCCTGCACACCGGCCAGGGCAACAATGCCAGCCACTACAGCAATCCGACGGTGGACAAGCTGCTCGACGAAGGCCGTGCCACCACTGACCTGACAAAGCGGAAAGCGATCTACAACCAGCTCTGGCTGGAGCTGCGGCGCGACCTGCCGCTGACCTATCTCTACAATCTGCGCAACATCGTGGCGATGTCCGCCAAGCTGAACGGCTTCCGGGCGATACCGGATGGCATGATCCGCATCCAGGGCATGGAGATGGCGAAGTAGTGCGCGGACATCTCGGCACACGCATCGCGCAGATCATCCCGACGCTGATCCTGGTCAGCATCCTGGTATTTTGCCTTCAGCAGCTCATGCCAGGTGATCCCGCGCTGGTGATGGCAGGTGAGGAGCGTGGCGATCCGCAGGTGCTGGCGCAAATTCGTGCCGAGTTATGGCTCGATCGCTCGCTGCCGGTGCAGTACCTGCACTGGATGGGCAACGTGTTGCAGGGGAATCTCGGGTTCTCCTGGCGCATCCGCCAGCCGGTGGCGCAGCTCATCTTCCAAAAATTGCCGGTGACGCTGCAACTGGGGGTCATGGCGTTTGCCATTGCGGTTGCGATAGGCGTGCCGGCGGGCATCATCGCGGCGGTCTATCGCAACCGGTTGTTGGACTACGTGGCGAATGCCATCGGCCTGGCCGGCCTGTCCACGCCGAACTTCTGGCTCGGCATCATGCTGATCCTGTTGATCTCGGTGGAGTTGGGCTGGCTGCCGCCATCGGGCTATGTACCGCTGACCGAGGACTGGCGACAGTCGCTCGCTACCACGATCATGCCGGCGTTCGTGCTGGGCAATGCGATCGCGGCAATCCTGATGCGGCATACGCGGAGTGCGATGCTGACATCGCTGGATCAGGACTACGTGCGCACCGCGCGCGCGAAGGGCTTGCGCGAGTTTGTCGTGGTGATCCGCCACGCGCTGCGCAATGCGCTGATCCCCGTGGTGACGCTGGGCGCGTTGGAGCTGGGCACGCTGTTCTCCGGCGCGGTGCTGACCGAGCAGGTGTTCAGCATCCCAGGCTTCGGCAAAATGATCGTCGATGCGGTGTTCAATCGCGACTATCCGGTGGTGCAGGGCGTCGTTCTGGTAACGGCGTTCCTCTACGTCATGCTGAACCTGTTGGCGGACGTGCTGTACGTGGTCATCAATCCAAGGCTGAGGGGCGCTTGACATGAGCACCACAGTCGCCACGCCGTCCATCGCCCATCGCGCCGCCATCGCACGCAGCCCGACACAGCTCGCGTTACGCCGCTTCTTGCATCGTCCGGTCGCCGTAGCCGGCCTCGTCGTGATCGTGCTGTTCATCGCGGTGGCGATATTCGCGCCGCTGATTGCGCCGTATGATCCGGTCGCCACCTCCTGGTCGGCGATCCGCAAGGCGCCATCACTCGCGCACTGGATGGGGACCGACGAGAACGGCCGCGATGTGCTGTCGCGCGTGATATTCGGCGCGCGCGCCAGCCTGCTCGCGGGTGTGGTCGCGGTGCTGATCGCTGCAGGTATCGGCGTGCCCGCCGGTCTGCTCGCGGGCTTCGCCGAAGGTTGGATCGATGTCGTGCTCAGCCGCATCGTCGATGCGATGCTGGCCTGTCCGTTTCTGATCCTCGCCATCGCGCTCGCCGCATTCCTCGGCCCTGATCTGACCAATGCGATGATCGCAATTGGTGTCTCGACCGCGCCGCGCTTCATGCGCGTGGCGAGGGCGGCGACGCTGGACGCCAGCAGCAATGACTACGTCGAGGCCGCGCGTGCCATCGGCAATCCCGGTTGGCGTGTGGCGATCCGCCACGTGCTGCCGAACATCGTGCCGCCGGTCATGGTGCAGGGCACGCTCGCTATTGCCACGGCCATCATCGCTGAAGCGAGCCTGTCCTTCCTTGGCCTTGGCCAGCAGCCGCCGGCGCCGTCCTGGGGCTCCATGCTGAACTCCGCGCAACGCTTCCTGTCGCAGGCGCCTTGGCTCGCGGTGTTTCCAGGCCTGGCGATCTTCCTCGCCGTGCTGTCATTCAACCTGGTAGGCGACGGCCTGCGCGACGCCCTCGATCCGCGCAGGAGGTAATGGACTCATCGAAAGCCGGCGCGGTGAGATCGGTTCCGGCAGGGATGATGGTCGAGGATTTCGAGGCAGCGTGCCTTGAAGTCAGCCGCGCCGATGGTTTCGTTCGTGGCCATGGGGTTGCACCGACAGCGCTTCAGGCTGTCACATGGCCAGCGCGTGCAGCCTCGATCTTCGCAATGTCGATCCGGCGCATGGTCATCATGGCGTCCATCGCCCGCTTCGCGGCGGCACGATCCGGATCCTTCAGCGCGGCCATCAGGGCGCGCGGCACGATCTGCCAGGAAAAACCCCAGCGGTCCTTGCACCAACTGCACTGGCTTTCGCTGCCGCCATTCTCGATGATCGCATTCCAGTAGCGGTCGGTTTCCGCCTGGTCCTCAGTCATCACCTGGAAGCTCACCGCTTCGTTCGGGGTAAACGCGGGGCCGCCATTCAGACCAACAAAAGCCTGGCCAAGTACAGTGAATTCGACGGTCAATTCGTTGCCCGGTTGGCCGCCAGGGTAATCGGATGGAGCTTGCAGCGCTGGTCCGACATGGCTGTCGGGAAACGTGGCCGCGTAGAATTCCGCTGCTTTCCGCGCCTCGCCATGCTCGAACCACAGACAGGTGACGATCTTTCCACTCATCGAAGTTTCCTCAGCAGCCTTGATGACATGCTCCGATATCAATCTGCATGACGCATGTCGATAAGGGTCACTGCAAACTGATGCAGCCAGCCGATGCGTGGTTGTATCAACCTCGCAGACGGGATACGGAGACCCTGTACGCCCGGGAGGAATTTTGATGCGTCAACCGATCTGGTTCGCTTTTGCCCTGTTGCTGGCGGGTTGCGGCGGCGGAGATAAGTCAGCGGCGACAATGTCAGTGGCTTGCGGCAGCGGAATGCAGTTGGTTGGCGCGACCTCCATTGATGTGCTGGGTGATCTGACAGACGGGCGTCCAACAATGAAATTCCCCGATCCGGCCAATGCCGGCCAGGTGGGAATCATCACCGTGCGCCCCCACGACCAATGCAAGATCACCCCGGGCAATCCATCTGCCCGATAGCCTTCTCTCAGTACGGACGGGAACCGATAATGTTGCCGGGCGGGTCGTATTCGCAGACCCAGACCTGCCGGTACGCATCGCTCGCAACCGCACAGCCGACAGCACGCGTCGTGCGCCAGACAATTTGGGTGTAGTGGCCGCAGACCCCGAAGCAGCGGTCGGTGCGGATGTCGTAGCCCCGCGCTTCGTCCGCCCACAAATTGACCACTTGAGCAGACGAGGCTGACCCGCCTGAGATGGTGTAGAGGTTCTCGCCGTAGCGGTGGCTCGCACTGTGCGCAAAGCGATGCGTGGCGAGCAGGTTGTTGGCCCAGTCCTGCGCCACAGCCGACAATGCCGGCGACCAGACCAGGGGCGGAACTCCGACGCGCGCGCGGACTGCGTTGTGCGCATCCAGCATGCTCCGTGCAAGGAACTCGCGCGAGTTATCATAGCGTGGGCCATATGCCGGCGGATATGGAGCGTAACCCCACGGGTATTGCGCCTGCGCGGCGGTGCCAAAAGCCAGGAGCAGCAACGCGACAATCGGACGCACGAGATGGCAAACACTAACACGGTTCACTGTTCGGCAATCCATCCGGGCGCATGACTCTCGGTCCACGACAAAGGAGCCCTCCATGTTTCCGGTTGCCGATGATTTCGCTGAAATCGCCAAGCGTTTGAAGGAAATCCAGGCAGAGGTGGCGAAGGCAAAAGCCGCCGCGGAAACAAACCGCGACGAAAGCGAAGAACGCGAAATCGAACAAAGCAAGCTGTATGAGGAGATGTACGGCTGCGCCTGAACTACTGCCGTGCGGACGCGAGCGCGCCCTGGCAACGTTGCGACAACGCGCTGCGATGGGCAGAGAGGCAGCCAATGGCACGCCCGCCGCCAAGCGGCACACCTTGGCAGTACCGTTGAAAATCGCCGCCGCAAGCCTGGCGGACGATGAAAATCTCCTGACGCGGCGGGGCAGGCGTAGCGTGGGTGGCTGGGGCCGGTGTTGCAGTCGTTCCGCCGCCGGTGGCAGGCGGCGTCGTGGCAGTCGGTCTCTGCGCTGCCGAACTGCCGCCGCCACTGACCGCCGCCAGTGCCTTTTGGCACGGCGCGGACACGACGCTGGCGTTCTGCTGGAGGCAGCTCAGCGCGGCGGAACCGCCCGGCGATACGCCGGAGCAATGCGCCTGAAAGTCGCTGCGGCAACTCTGTTTGATCGCGTTCTGCTGCGCCGCGGTCGGTTGTTGTGCTGCCGCGCCTCCGGCTACCCCGATCGCGGCGAGCACCGTCCAGGCAAACAGCTTGCCGCACTTCATCTCAGTGGCGCGCCAGAAGCGGGAACTGCAGGCACAGCGCCTCTGCTCCGCCAGGTCCCGCGTTCACGGTCAGCGCCGCATCTTCCGGCCCTACGAACACGCAGGAGTTCGGCGGCAGCAACCCTGAGCCCGCAGCGGACGCCGAACCCGACAGAACGATCCAGAACTGTCCACCGCCCTCGCGCGGATCAGGGCCGCTGACGCTCGCGCCGGCGGGCAGGCGGTAGCGCCAGGTTGCCATTCCATCCGGCATTTGCTCGATGACCGGCAGGCACGCGACCCGGTTGGTGTGTGCCAGCTCATCAGCACAGGCCACCGGCATCGGCGGCGCGGTTGCCTCGCGGTGTTGAAAGTTCCTCATCCGTGCCTCACGCAACTGTTCTCGCGCGCCCGGCATGTAGCGCGCGCCGGAATCCCAGGCGTTGCGCAGCGTGAACCACGAGATCCCTTCGTCCGCCGCGACGATCGGACCGTAGGCAGACCATGCGTCGGTGTAGTGCACGGCGACCGTGCCAACATCATGCGTGCCGAGACGGCCACCGCCCTGCACCACCACCTGATACTGATCGGCCTGGTGGAAGTGCGGCTTCACCACCGCGTGCGGATCCTTCTCGACCAGGAACGCCATCGGATACAGCACACCAGGCTCCGGCGCCGCCTGACCTTCCTTCAGCGTGTTGCGGTTCTCACCGATGAAGGTGGTGTGCCAGCCATTGCCGGTCTTGCGGCGCGCCGTCTGCCGCGCGACTTCGCTGTTTGCCGTCAGGATCATGGCCCGCCTCGATCGTTGTCGCGGAAAGCCTACGCCGCCATCCGCTGCCGCGCCAAGGCCGCACCGGCGCCGAGTGCCGCCAGCTTCGCTTCCGCGACCTCACGCCGCATCGGCGCCATGCCGCAGTTGGTACACGGGAACAGCCGCTCCGCCGGCACGAACGACAAGGCGGCGGCGATGGTATCCGCCACTTCCTCCGGCGTCTCCACCCGATCGGTGGCGACATCGATCACGCCGACAAGCACGTCCTTGCCGGCAAGCAATCGCATCAGCGCCATAGGCACATGCGAGTTACGGCATTCCAGCGAGACCTGATCGATCCGGCTTTTCGCCAGTACCGGAAAGGTCTCCTCATACTGCCGCCATTCGGAACCGAGCGTCCCCTTCCAATCGATGTTCGCCTGAATGCCGTAGCCGTAGCAGATATGCACCGCGGTCTTGCACCGCAGGCCCTCGGCCGCGCGCTCCAATGCCGCGATGCCCCAGTCCTTCACCGCGTCCAGGTAAACGTTGAATGCCGGCTCATCGAACTGGATGACATTCACGCCTTGGGCCTCCAACGCACGTGCCTCCTCGTTCAGCAACCCAGCGAATGCCATCGCCAGTGCCTTCCGATCGCCGTAATGCGTATCAGCGATCGTATCTACGATGGTCATCGGACCCGGCAGGGTGAACTTCAGCTTTCGTGTTGTATGAGCGCGCGCTAGCCCTGCTTCGGTTGCGTGCACGCGCCCGCGCAGCCGCAGTGCGCCTGTCACCGTCGGGACCAGCGCCTTGTAGCGATTATTGCGGATGCCCATCTCGACGCGCCGGCTGAAATCAATGCCCTCGATGTTCTCCAGGAAGCCGTGCACGAAATGCTGGCGCGACTGCTCGCCATCGCAGACGATATCGATCCCGGCGTCTTCCTGGAGCTTGAGGGCCAGCAGCGTGGCGTCGCGCTTGGCCGCCGTGAGTTCCTCGCCGGAAAGTTTCCACGGCGCCCATAGCATGTTCGGTTCGGCGAGCCAGGACGGCTTCGGCAGACTACCGGCGATCGTGGTCTCGAACACGCGCTCCTCCCCAGGATTGGCGCCGCTCAATCCGCAACTGACAGCGCCGCCTCGACTGCCTGCACCACCGCGGCCCAGTCACCGGCAGCCGGTTGGCGGAACAATCGCAGCGAACTGTACCACGGCGAGTAATCGCAGCCGAGCAGCCAACGCCAGTCCGGCGCATAAGGCAGCATCAACCATGCGGGCTTGCCCAGCGCACCGGCGACATGAACGACGGCAGTATCCACCGAGACGATGAGATCCAACGCAGCGACCAGCGCTGCCGTCTCGGCAAAGTTGGTGAGGCGCGGTGACAAATCGGGCAATCCGATCTCCCCGGCGCGCGCTCCAACCTGAAGGTTCACGAAGTTGACGCCTGGAAGCGCCAGGATTTGCGCCAGGAGAGAAGCGGGCAGGGAGCGGCGGCGGTCATTTGAGTGCGCGGGATTACCGGCCCAGGCCAGTCCGACATTCCGCGCCCTCGGCAGCTCTGCCTGCCATGCCGCCACCCGCGCTGGATCGGGGTGCAGGTAGCCTTGCGGTGTGGGGATGCTGTCCAGCCGGGTGCCGAACACGCGCGGCAGACTCATCTGGTCAATCCAGCAATCAAATGGCGGCAACGGCGCATCCTTGGGCACCACGCGGATGTTCGGCAGTTCCGCGAGCAAGGGAATCAATGTCGGCTCGCATGCCAGCACCGGTTGGCCGCCTTGAGCCGCGATCAACGGCAGATACCGAGCGAACTGCATGGTGTCGCCGAGACCTTGTTCCGCATGGACCAGGACGACGCGGCCGAGCGGATCACTCCCGTCCCATTGCGGCCCAGGCAGATCGACGAAGTCGCGGCGGAACCTGTCGTGCTGCTTGCGCCACTCGTATTGCTCGAACCCGAGTGCGAAATCCCCCGCCAGCAGCGCAGCCACCGCCAGGTTCCAATGCGCGCGGGCGAAGTCAGGTCTTAACGTGATCGCGGCCTGGCAAGCCGCCGCGGCTTCATCCAATCGGCCGAGTGACGTCAGCACGAACCCCAGGCTGGCATGGGCTTCGGCAAGCTGTGGCGACAGACGGATCGCCTCGCGGCAATGACGCTCCGCTTCCTCCAGCCGATCGACATCGGCGCATGCATTGCCAAGATTGAGCCAGGCGGCCGCATTGCCGGGTTCGCGCGCGAGCGACGCCTGGAGGGCATCCATCGCCAGCTTTGGCTGTCCGAGCGCATTGAGGGCGGTGCCGCACAGGAAGGCTGCTTCGGCGTGATCGGGCTGCGCGGCAAGCAGCCGGTGCGCGATCCGCAATGCCTCATCCGGCACACCATCGGCGAGCAGCGCACGACAAAAGTTGATCAGGGTTCCCCAATGATTCGGTCGCGTTGCTTCGGCCTGTCGCAGGGTCGCCACTGCTTCCTGCGTCCGTCCGGTCTCGAGCTGCAGCAGACCGTAGAGGTAAAGCACCTGCCCATTACCAGGCTCCATCGCGATGGCACTGCGATACAGCGCCTCGGCATCAGCGTATTGGCGGGCACGCTGATGCTCGATCCCCGCAAGTAGCATCTCGGCCATGAAGGGCATCCGCCGACCATCGGGCGGCCGGGTAAATGCCGGGTGAAGGAATTACCGAGCCTGCGCACACCGCAATCGTCGGTCTGCCTACCCAGCAATTCTCCTTGCGACCTGCCGATTAGCGGATGTTGAATGCCAACCCAACAAAGTGCAGCGGCACTCAAAATGAGCCTGCTCACACACGACGGGGAGCAACGCACAGGGATCCGCTGCGCAGTCGCTCCGCGTCGGCGCCTGCTGGCGCTGGCCACGCTGCTCGCCATGATCATGCATGCGCGAACACGGGCTGCTCCGTCCGTAACGGGCACGTCGAGCCTGTCCGATGCGGTTGCGGTACTGGAAAAGGAACGGTCGGCGGCGGAGCAGTATGCGGTGATTCTGGCCACCGTCGGCCGCAAGGACATCAACATCTACGTGCGCGGCATCCAGCTCTATGCGGATGCGAAAGCGGAATTCGATGGGTTGATCGCCGCACTCCGCATCGACCTGATCGAGGGCCGCAGCCCTGCGCAGTCGCAGAAGTTCGCCACGGCGCTGCAAGGCGCCGCCGAGAAGCGCATCGCTTTCACCAACTTCGTGAGTGACGAGGTGGTCGGCAAGGCCGAGGGCGCTCGGCCAGGGTTGTTGGATGTCGTGAAAGTGGTCCCGGATCTGGTGAAGGCCATCACTGACGCGGGGCTGGCGATCTGGGATGAGTTCCGCAAGGCGAGCAAGGAGCGCCGCGACGCCATCCTGACCGAGATCGACCATCTGCGCTGGCGCTCATTCGCCGATCTGACCAAGGGAGGGGGTTGAGGAGGGGCCGATGAAAGCTGTGGACTGGCTCCGCGGATTGTTGTGCCTGACCGCACTCTTCGCGACGGCGCCGGCATGGGCGCAGCCGGACGAACTGCCGTCGGAACCGATCTTGCGGATCAACGGGCCGGGCCACATCGCACCGATCAGACGGATCGCGACGGACGCGGCGGAACGGTTCGCGGTCACCGCCTCGGACGACAAGACGGTACGAGTCTGGTCGCTGCCGGACGGAGCGCTGCAACGGGTAATCCGGCTGCCCAGCGGCGACGGCAATCTCGGCAAAGCGTATGCCGTGGCGCTGTCGCCGGACGGCGGCACCATCGCCGTTGGCGGCTGGACCACGCCGACCGGGCTCAACACCAATGTCTATTTGTTCGATCGCGCAACCGGGGCGGAGATTCGGCGGTTGGTTAATCTGCCCAATGTCGTCAACCACCTGGCATTTTCCCAGGACGGCACACGCCTTGCCGCCGCGCTTTCGGGACCGAACGGCATCCGCGTTTTCGATGCTGCCAATGGTTATCCACCGCTCCCCAGCGACAGCGAGTACGGCAGCTCCAGTTATTGGCTCGATTTCGACCAGGCGAATCGGCTGGTATCGGCGAGCTACGATGGCTTCGTGCGGCTTTATTCGCGGGACCACTACGACACGCCAGCCATGCCAAAGACGAACGTCCCGGGCATCACTCGCCCCAGGTCCGTCGCCTTCTCGCCCGACGGCAGGCGTATTGCGGTCGGCGACCGTGACAGTGCGAGGGTGATAGTGCTGCGTGACGGCGATTTACAGCCAGAGATCTTTCCGGTTGTCACGGGCCTTAATGCCAGCCAATTGAACGTCGCCTGGTCGCAAGATGGCCAGCAGTTATTTGCCCAGGGTTATCCTCTCAGCCCGCGGTATCGTCTGGCGCGGCGCTGGGAAAAGGCGGGCGCCGGAAGCTTCGTCGACATCGACGGTGCACGCAACTCGGTCGCGCAGTTCGTTGCCCTGCGCGACCAGCAGATGTTGTTCGCTGATTTGGACGGCTTTGGTCTGCTCAACGCGGCCGGCAAAGCCACCCGGCTGCGGGACCTGGGAAGCGTCGATGTTCGCACAGCCGCGTCGACCCTGCTGATCAGTGCCGATGCGCGAACGATCCAGGTCAAGGACCAAGCGTCCGGCCGCGTAATGCGCTTTGCGCTCGTCCGTCGTGCCATTACGGTCGACCCCGCCGAGGACAAGGCGTTGGCCGGCGCGATCACAGAGTCGGACCGCATCAAGATCACGGACTGGAAGAATAACACCGGTCCTAAGCTGAACGGTGCAAAGCTCGTTCTGCGGCCGGACGAAATCAGCCGCAGCGTCGCGCTGTTGCCGGGAACCGACCGGTTCGTGCTTGGCGCCCAATATCTGCTGCGGCTGTACGATGCCCGTGGCAAGGAAGTCTGGCCCCGGCCGCGTCCCGTTCCAGGCGAGGCGTGGGGCGTCAACGTCTCGGCTGATGGCAAGCTGATTGTCGCTGCCTATGCCGACGGCACCATACGCTGGCACAGGGTCAGCGATGGTGCGGAGCTGCTGGCGCTTTTCATGGATCCGGACGGACGGCGCTGGGTCGCCTGGACGCCGCAGGGCTACTACGACGCGTCGGCCGGAGCGGATGACCTGATCGGCTGGCAGGTCAATCACGGCTACGACCGCGCCGCCGATTTCTTCCCGGCCTCCCAGTTTCAGCAGCGCTTCAATCGTCGCGACGTGATCGCACGCGCGCTGGACACGCTGGACGTGGACAAGGCGGTGGAGGAGGCGAACAAGGCGGCAGGGCTGCCGGGCGCCAAGGGAGCGCCGCTGACCACATCGGCACTGACGCCGGTGGTCGAGATCAAGGATCCCGCCGCGGTCAGCGAGCAGACCAACCGCGACTTTGCGCTGACCTATGTCGCACGGTTGCCAAACCCCGACCCGATCCTCCGCGTAGAGGTGCGGCTCGACGGCGTCGAGGTCCCTGCCAAGGACGAGCCGGTTCTCCAAGGGGCAGAAATACGGGTCGGCAATCTGCACTTCACGCTGCCGCTTCGTGACATCAGGATCTCGGTCATCGCCTACAACGCCAACGGGGCGAGCCAGCCGGCCTCGATCCAGGTGCTATGGCGAGGCCCTGGCCGGGAAGACAAGGTGACGCTGTATGTGCTGGCGATCGGGGTGACCGACTACAAGGCACCAGGGCTGCCGCCGGTCCGCTTCCCGGCAAAGGACGCGCACGATTTCGTCGCGCTGGCGAAGCAGCAGCAGGGCGGCCGGCTGTACGGCCGGGTGGTACCGTATCCGAAATATGAAAGCATGGAGGATGCGAACGCGACACGCGACAACATCCTCGACGGCCTGGACTGGATCCAGCACGCAGTGGAGAATTCGGGCGACGTCGCCATGATCTTCCTCTCTGGTCATGGCGTGAGCACACCAGACCAGCACTACCGGTACCTGCCCTACGACTACGATCCCAAGCGCATCGAACGCACCACCATCTCCGACAGTGAGTTCCAGCAGTACATAACGAAGATCCGCGGCAAGACGCTGTTCTTCTTCGACACCTGCTTCTCGGGCGGCGTGCTGGGTGGCAGGGGCGCCGATACGAAGCCGGACGTGGACAGGTTCGCCAACGAACTGCGGTCGGCGAAGAGCGGCGTCGTCGTGTTCGCCTCGTCGACCGGCGACGAGCTGTCGCTCGAGCCACCCCAGTTGACCGATCCCAATGTGGAGAACGGCGCCTTCACGGCGGCGGTGCTGGACGGCCTGCGCGGCAAGGCCGCGCGTCAAGGTGTCGACGTGGTGTCATTGACCGATCTGAACGGCTACATCGCCCATGCCGTTCATGACCTGACGTCGGGCAACCAGCACCCGACATTCGCCATGCCGAAGACGGTGCAGGATTATCCAATCGCCTCGGTGGCTCGGTGAGTTACCGCGCCTGAGCGCTCGCCTCGCTGCGGGTGGCACCGGCACGCGCGGCCAGTGCCGCGGCCATGAACCCATCGAGATCGCCATCCAGCACTGCGTCCGGATTGCCCTTCTCCACGCCTGTCCGCAGGTCCTTCACCAACTGATAGGGGGCCAACACGTAGTTGCGGATCTGGTGGCCCCAGCCGATGTCGGTCTTGGCCGCTTCAGTCGCCGCCGCTGCCGCCTCGCGCTTTTGCAACTCCGCCTCGTACAGCCGCGCCTTCAGCATCGCCATGGCGGTGGCCCGGTTGCGATGCTGGCTGCGATCGGTCTGGCACGCCACGATGATGCCGCTCGGGACGTGCGTGATGCGGATCGCGCTTTCGGTCTTGTTGACGTGCTGCCCGCCGGCACCCGAGGCACGATACGTATCGACCTTCAGGTCGCTTTCATTGATCTCGATATCGATGTTTTCATCGACGACTGGATACACCCATACGCTGGCGAAGCTGGTGTGCCGACGCGCGTTGGCGTCGAACGGGCTGATGCGCACCAGCCGATGCACGCCGGCCTCGGTCTTCAGCCAGCCATAGGCGTTCGGACCGCTCACCTGCAGCGTCGCCGACTTGATGCCAGCCTGCTCGCCTTCGCTCTCCTCCAGCAACTGCACCTTGTAGCCGTGCTGTTCCGCCCAGCGCATATACATACGCATCAACATCTCGGCCCAGTCCTGCGCCTCGGTTCCGCCAGTGCCGGCGTTGATCTCGATATAGGCATCGTTGGCGTCCGCCTCGCCGGCCAGCAGGCTTTCGATCTCGCGATGCTTCGCCTCGTCTGCCAACGCACGCAGCGCGATCAGGCCCTCGGCTGCCATCGCCTCGTCGCCATCTGCCTCAGCCAGCTCGATCAGCTCCAGCGTATCCGCGACCTCGCGTTCCAGCTTGCGCACGCCATCCATCTGCCCGGCCAGGTGGTTGCGCTCGCGCATCACCTTCTGGGCCGCGGCGGAATCGTTCCACAGGTCGGGATCTTCGGCGCGCGCGTTCAGTTCCGCGAGGCGCCCTTCGGCGACATCCCAGTCAAAGATGCCTCCTCAGCAGTGCGACCGACTGCTTGATCTGTTCGTTCAATGCCTCTGATTCGGCTGACATCGTTCACTCACTGTCCAGAAAGGGCGCGGCTAATATATGCCGCCCAGGCTGCTGTCGACCCCGCCATGCACGCTTTGGGACGCATCGGCTGGCGTTGCGCCACCTGAGCCAGACGGCGCCGTTGCCACCGCGCCACCGATCGGACGCGACGCGCCTGGCACCTGGTCGGGCTTGAAAGCATCGGTGACCGCACCGGCGCCGGTGTCCCAGGAGGCCATTGTCACCCCTGGTGGGGCCTGGAACGTCAGCACCGGCCGGTTCTTCAGCGCGACCGCCATGAAGTCGTGCCAGATCGGACCGGCCACGTGGGCGCCGGTCTCGTTGTTGCCCAGCGTCGCCGGATTGTCGAACCCGACCCAAACCGTGGTCACAAGATCCGGTGTGAAGCCGGAGAACCAGGCATCGGTAAAATCCTGTGTGGTGCCGGTCTTGCCCGCGATGGGATGGCCAAGCCCCTCAACCACCTTCACGCCGGTGCCGCGTGTGGTCACACCCTGCATCATGGTGATGAGCTGGAACACACTTGCCGGGTCTGCAAGCTGCTTACGCTGATCCACCAGTTGCGGCGTGTTCGCCTGGTCCGCGCAATCGCTGCAGGCCACCGTCGCCGGGCGCCACACGACGTGGCCATCGCGGTCCTGCACGCTGTCGATCAGCGTCGGAATCACTTCGCGCCCGCCCATCGCAATGGAGGCGTAGGCACCGGCCTCGCGTAACACTGTGGTCTCTACCGCGCCGAGGGCGGCCGGCAGCACGCGCGGCATGTTATCCACTTCATGGAACGCGATCGCAGTTTGAGCGATCGCCTCCATGCCAATGCTCTGCGCCACCCGCAGCGTCACCAGGTTAAGCGAGCGCTCCAGCGCGAGCCGCAGCGGCGTCGGCCCGCCAAACTCCATCTCGAAGTTATTCGGCCGCCACCGCCCTGCCGCCGTGTCCATGACCACGGGTGCATCCAGGAAGCGCTGACTGGGCGAGACGCCCTTCTCCAGCGCGGTCAGATACACGAAGGGCTTGAAGCTGGAACCGGGCTGGCGTTGTGCTTGGCTGGCACGATTGAACTGGCTGCCTTCGAAGCTCCACCCGCCGACCATCGCAAGCACGCGTCCTGTCGTCGGATCGAGCGAAACGAGTGCGCCCTGCACGGCAGGAATCTGGCGCAAGGTCAGCCGTTGCTGCGGCTTCGCGTTCTTCGCCTGCGCTGCTGGCGGCGCAACCGCGCCGGGCTCCGCCATCACGACGTCGCCCTGCTGCATGACATCAGCGATCCGCCGGGGTGCCGCTCCGGGCTTGCCGTCCTTCACCGGCCTCGCCCACGCAATGTCGGACAGCGCGATTGTGCCAGTCTGCGGCTGGCCGGCACCATCGATCCAGCCCAACCGCGCCTCGGTATCTGTCGTCTCCAGCACGACGGCGAGCTTCCAGTCGGCCAGCATCCCAGGCGGACGCGCCACCTGACCAAGCGGGCCAGCCCAGTTCTTTAACAACGCAGCTCCGCCTTCGAGATGGGTCACCGGCCCGCGCCAGCCCCCTATCTTCCGGTCGTAGGCCATCAAGCCATCCCGCACAGCCTTTTCGGCGGCGAGCTGCAGCCCGGGATCAAGGCTGGTGCGGACCATCAAGCCGCCCTGCGTGGTCACGTCCGTGCCGAACTGGGCAATGAGCAGCCTGCGGACATCTTCGGCAAACCACTCGGCGCCCTGGATCGGTTGCGGCCGATGGAACTCCGCAGGGACGATGGCCTCCGCCTTGGCCGCGGCACCATCCGCGGCGCTGATGACGTGGTCTTCGGTCATACGGTCGATCACCCAATCGCGTCGCACTTTGGCGGCGTCGGGATAGCGAAATGGATTGTAGTTGTTCGGTGCCTTCGGCAATGCCGCCAGGAAGGCGGCCTCGGACAGCGTGAGCTTCTCCAGCGGCTTGTTGAAATACGCCTGTGCGGCGGCGGCGACGCCATAGGAGCCCATGCCCAGGTAGATCTCGTTCAGGTACAGCTCCAGGATGCGCTGCTTCGACAGGTTCTGTTCGATGCGCATTGCCAGGATCGCCTCGCGCGCCTTGCGGGCGATCGAGAGCTGGTTGTCCAGCAGCATGTTCTTGGCGACCTGTTGCGTGATCGTTGACGCCCCGACGGGGCGCCGTCCCTGACCCATGTGAGTCAGGTCGAAGGCGCCGGCGCGGATGATGGCCAGCGGATCGACTCCAGGATGCGTCCAGAAATTCTGATCCTCGGCCGAGACGAAGGCCTGCTTCACAATGTTCGGAATCGCCGTATAGGGCACGAAGATGCGGCGCTCAGTGGCGAGCTCTGCCATCAGCCGCGCATCCCCTGCGTAGACCCGGCTCATCACCGGAGGCTGATAGCTGCGCAAGCCGTCGACGTCCGGCAGGTCCGCTGCGAAACGTTGCCAGGCGAAATAGCCACCGACGCCGCCTACCAGCACGATCAGCAGTCCGATACCGAGTAACCCGCCGATGACGCCGCGCAGGATGCGACGGTACAGGCTGCGTCGAGGACGCTGCGCAGGCTTTGCGACTTGCCGCCTCTTCGGCGGCCGTTCGTCGTTGGTTGGAGGAACCAGTCTTTCGCCGGCGGTCAGGGGTTCGTTCATGGGCGAGGGATATGGCGCTTTTCTCGGGCGCCGGCCAGCAAAGACAGCGTTAGCCAGTCATCCATTTAGAGCGATCGAGTTCCGCCATATGTCCCGTTGCGGCGAAATAGCCGTCGATCGCCCGCTTCATGGCCTCAGCCACGCGTGCGCGATGCCGTGGACGCCGTAACTCGGCTTCGTCGGCCGGGTTCGACATGAACCCCATTTCCACCAGGACGCTGGGGATATCGGCCGCCTTCAGCACCACGAATCCAGCGTGCCGCGCCGGATTCGGCAACATCGGCAGGTTGTCGTCCAAGCTGGTCACCATGTTGCGCGCCAGGCGGCCGGACCCCACGCGCGTTTCGCGGCGGACCAGGCTGGCGAGAATCCGTGCAACGTCCGGCGGCGCGCCGTAAGCGGCACCACGGAAGCGATCAGCACTGTTCTCCCGTTGCGCGAGTGCCGCCGTCTGCGCATCCGAGGCGGTGCCGGACAATGTATAGACACTCGCGCCGCGCACCGAGTGATCGGACAGCGCATCGGCATGCATGGAAACAAACAATGCGGCGCCGTGCGCCTGTGCCTTCTCGACCCTTTCGTCCAGCGGGACGAATGTGTCGTGCGCACGCGTCAGGGCGACCCGATAGCGGCCCTCCGCTTCCAGTTGCCGCTTCAGTTCGAATGCGGCCGCCAGGGACACCTGCTTCTCATAGGTTCCGGAGACGCCTATGGCGCCGGGGTCCTTCCCGCCATGTCCGGGATCAAGCATGACGAGTGGGGCAGGTGGCTTCACAGCCGTGTGTCCCCTGGGAGCGACCGAGGTGGCCATTGCCCGGCCTGTCCAGCCGGGCAACAGGAACGTCCCGATGATGCCGCTACCCGAGCCGAGGCGGCCGAGCAGCAGACGGCGCGAGATCGGATCCGAGCGGGACATAGGAACTTCTTAACACAAAAGATGCAGAATTGCACCTTCTCCATTGATTAAGGCTGCTTCATGGCAGCAAGGGCTTAACGATCTCTTGCGATCAGCCTCGCTTTGCTTCATGGTCGGTCTGCTCGGGTGACGCACCCGGGGACAGGCGGAAATACTCGCTGTCCCGGGCAGGGGAACCGGCGGAAGCGACGGCTCGCGATCCGGCCGAACCGGGGTTCGGCAGGAAGAGTCCGGGAGGGTCGACGTCTGCCGCTGCCGCGTCACTACCCGCGCCGCGCGAGCCGCGCGCCGGGATCGGCTGCCGCGGCCGAGTCGCCGGCAGAGAACCTTTTTCAACCCGGGGCCGTTCCACCATGGAACCTCGGCCCGAACGCCAGGGACGTATTCTAGTCGGAATCGATGATCTCAGTTCGGCCAACCCTGTCCATTCCGGCGGCAATCCCCATCTTCCAGGATGGGATGACACGCTGCCGTCATGTTCGGCCGGACCAGTTTCCGATCCTTGAGCGGACGGAGCAGCCCTGTCCCACAAGCCTATTCAGCCGCTCGCCGGCGCGCGTCCCTCCGGGACCCGTGCCGCGTCGCCGGGCGGCTTACCGGAGTTCAGGACTAAATGACCAAGCGTATGCTGATGGACGCCACACACGCGGAGGAAACCCGCGTGGTGGTGCTGGATGGTAACCGACTAGAAGATTTCGACGTCGAGACATCGACCAAGCGACAACTCAAGGGCAATATCTATCTTGCCAAGGTCGTTCGCGTAGAACCGAGTCTGCAAGCCGCCTTTGTTGAATACGGCGGTAACCGGCACGGCTTCCTCGCATTCAGCGAAATCCACCCCGACTACTACCAGATCCCGATCGCCGACCGTCAGCGCCTGTTGGATATGCAGGCTGAGGAAGCGCGGCTTGAGGAAGAGGAGGAGGACCGCGCCGCCGAGGCCGCAGCCAGCGCGCCCATTGAGACGCCGGAGAGTGTCCGCGAGGCGGAGCCCCTCGAACCAAACGATGACGCGCAGCCCGAGACGGAGGAGCCGCCTGCGGAGCTTGCCGAATCCATCGCCGATCCGGCCGACGAGTACCAGGCTGCGCAGCCGGCCGTGATTGCCAGTGAGACGGTGATGCAGACGGAGGAAACGGCGGCAAGGGCCGAACCTGTCGAACCGCCCGGGCAGGAGGCGCAGCCGGAGGCTCCGGCAGCGGAAGTAGAGCCGGCAGTTATCGAGGCTCCTGTGGAAGTCGTGGAGGCCGGATATTCCGCGGAGGCAGAGGCTTTGGCCGAGACCGCGGAAGACCAGGTCTCCGTGATCGAACCGATGCCCGAGCAACTGCCGCCAGAGACTGTCGGCGGCGACGCTGACGCCACGGAAGAAACACGCGAGCGCCGGATCGCGCCGCGCTTCCTGCGCAACTACAAGATCCAGGAAGTCATCAAGCGACGCCAGATCCTCCTGGTGCAAGTCGTGAAGGAAGAGCGCGGCACCAAGGGCGCGGCGCTGACCACGTATCTGTCGCTCGCCGGCCGCTTCTGCGTGCTGATGCCCAATTCCCCGCGTGGTGGTGGCATTTCGCGCAAGATCACCTCGGCTGCCGATCGCCGCCGCCTGAAGGAGATCATGGCGGAGCTGGAGATCCCAAAAGGCATGGGGCTGATCGTGCGCACCGCAGGCGCCAATCGCCCGAAGCCCGAGATCAAGCGTGACTGCGAGTACCTGCTGCGCCTGTGGGACGACATTCGCGAGCACACGCTGAAATCGGTGGCGCCAGCGCTGATCTATGAGGAAGCAAGCCTGATCAAGCGCGCGATCCGCGACGTGTACTCGCGCGACATCGACGAGATTCTGGTCGACGGGGAAACGGGCTGGCGTGCCGCGCATGAATTCATGCGTACGCTGATGCCAAGCCACGCGAAGAAGGTGCAGTTGTGGCGCAATGGCGGGCACCCGCTGTTCGCGAAATACCAGGTGGATGCACAGCTCGATGCGATGCTGCAGCCGATAGTGCAGCTTCGCTCCGGTGGCTACCTGGTGATCAACCAGACCGAGGCGCTGGTAGCGATCGACGTCAACTCCGGCCGTTCGACGCGCGAGCGTGGCATCGAGGAGACGGCGCTTCGCACCAATCTCGAAGCGGCCGACGAAGTCGCACGCCAATTGCGTTTGCGCGATCTGGCCGGCCTCATTGTCATCGATTTCATCGACATGGAGACGCGCAAGCACAACTCGATGGTCGAGAAGCGTCTGAAAGAGGCGCTGAAGAACGACCGCGCGCGGATTCAGGTCGGACACATCAGCCATTTCGGTCTGATGGAAATGAGCCGGCAACGGCTGCGTCCGTCGCTCGCGGAAACCAGCTTCATCACGTGCCCGCATTGCGGCGGCACCGGCCATGTCCGGTCCACCGAGAGCGCGGCGATTCATGTGCTGCGCGGTATCGAGGAAGAGGGTGCGAAGCGTCGCGCCGCGGAAATCGTGGTCTACGCGGCGCCGCAGGTCGCGCTCTACATCCTCAACCACAAGCGCGAGCGGCTGTCCGAAATTGAGCAGCGGTACTCGATGCGTGTGCTGTGCCTCGGCGACGAAGGACAGTTGTCCTCCCATTACCGCATCGAACGGGTAAGGCCGCAGACAGCCGATACGACGCCAGCCGCGATCACCCAGGAGGTCTCGTTCCCGGCAGCGGTTGAGCCGGAAGAGGAGGAGGAAGAGGGCGTCTCCGCTGCTGGCGAAGAGGACGAAGAAGCAGAGGGCGAGGGCGCCCGCGCCGAACCTGGCGAGACAGCGGAAGAAGCCGAGAGACGCCGCCGGCGGCGGCGTCGGCGTCGGCGTGGCGGACGACGCGAGGAGCCGGCCGCATCGACCGAAGCAACCGCGCCGGAAGAGCCGGCTGTTGCCGATGAGGCCGAGGTCGCGGCGATGCACGTGGAGGGCGTGCCGGAACACGGCGAAGCGGCGGATGCCGAGCATCGCGGTCGTCGGCGTGGCCGCCGAGGTGGTCGCCGGCGCGACTTTGATGGCGAGGGCGAAGTGCCGCCACATGCGGAACCCGGCGCGGAGCAGCCGGATCTGCCACCGGTCTATAGTGGGCCAACACCGGCCAACCCGTTCGGCGCCCACGCTTTCGACATCTTCGATGTGCTCGAGCAGGCGGAGCAAGCTTCTCCTCCGCCCTCAATACCGGAACGGCCCGCTGAACCACCGCCCGTGATCCTGACTGAGCCGGAGCCCGCCCAGGCGGAAGCGACCCGAGCCGAGCCCGAATTCGAGCCAGCCCCGCCGGTCATGGCCGAACCGGCACTGGAGCAGGCGCAGGCCGCGCCCGAATCCGAGGTGGCGGCGAACGACGCCGCGCCGGAACCCGCGATCAAGCCGATCGTCATTGGGGGCGAACAGCACGTGGTGGTTGAGAAGAAGCGCGGCTGGTGGCGGCGGTAGGGCTATCGCTTTCTATTGCAGATGCGAATAATTGTGTGATGTTCACAAGACATTGAACACCAAGTTCCACTTCTGCTCGCTCACCAGCTTAACCGGAACGTCACCCCTCGACAGTCGGACCATCGAACTTGTGAAGGTGATTCGACCGGAAGCCCACCTCGCTTACACCGAGTTAGGCTATCCAACACTGCCGGAGAGGTTGGACCGTAACCAAGTTGCGCCAGCCATGTAGTGGCCTCGCCATAGCAGCCGCTTAATGCCCGTCTCCATAATGCGGACCGAAATCTGGGTGAACGTGAGTTATTGGTAATTGGCAACAGGAAATCGCCACTGTCGTTGCAAGTAACAGTATCATCGCCTTCATCGTCGCCTCCAGGTCGCTGGTGTAGGCGCACGCACCCAGCCGGAGTTTACCACTGCGAGCGGTTGGTAAGGTGGTCTCTTTAGATTCCAGGGCTGGCGACGGAGTTCGATGCTCTATCGGCTGATTGGCGTTGAGCGCCTAAGAACCTGGTCGCCACATCTTCAACCGCTCCGCAGCGTCCCGCATGTCCTGCTCCGGCCCGCAGTATGAAAAGCGCACAAAGCGGTTGCCTCTTCCATGATCAAAGTCCACGCCCGGAGTCGCCGCGACGCCGACTTCGGCCAGCATGCGAGCACAGAATGCGGTGCTGTCATTGCTGCGCTCGGTGATGTCGGCGAACAGGTAGAACGCGCCTTCCGCCGGCGAGAGGCGCGTGAAACCTGCCTCAGGCAAGGTCCGCAACAGGTGATCGCGCGAACGACGATAGCGCGCCACGTTCGCTTGCAGTTCGTCGTGGCAGTCGAACGCCGCTTCGGCGGCAACTTGCGAGATGTATGGCGCGCTGATGAACAGGTTCTGCGCCAATCGCTCGACCGGACGCACAAGGTCCTCTGGCAGAATCAACCAACCGACGCGCCAGCCGGTCATCGAGAAGTACTTCGAGAAACTGTTCACCACGATCGCGTTCGGGTTGAGGCTCACCGCGGTGGTGATCGGGCTGTCGTAGTTCAGTCCATGGTAGATCTCATCGCTGATCAACCGCACGCCTGCGCCATCGCACCAGGCGGCGAGAGCCGCCAGCTCGTCGGGATGCAACATCGTGCCAGCGGGATTGCACGGGCTTGCCACGATCAGTCCATCTGGCGGCGGATCAAGCCTCTCCAGCATCGCGACGCTGGGCTGAAACCGTGTCTCCGGGCCCGCCTCGAGGATCACCGGCTGCATGCCGAGAGCGGTCAGGATGTTGACGTAAGGCGGGTAGAACGGCGAGGCGAGCGCCACCCTGTCTCCCGGATCGAACGCGGCCAGGAACGCCAAGGGAAAGCCGCCGGACGCGCCGACAGTCACCGCCAGTCGCTCGAGTGGAACATCCAGCCTGTACCAGTCGCGATAATGCGCCACGATACGTTCGCGCAGCGAGCGGCGGCCGAACGCCTCCGTGTAGCCCAACGCGTCACCTGAGCGCAGCGCCGCTATCGCGGCCGCCGTCGCGCCAGCCGGAGCGCCGGTGCCCGGCTGGCCAACTTCCATACGGATGACCTGCGGAGCGCCTGGCGGCAACGCCGCCTGACGCGCATTGGCCGCGGCGATCACGTCCATGACGATGAACGGTGGCGCGCTGGCGCCGCGGCCGATTTTCAGCACGTCAGTTGTAGAACTTGATGCTGGCCGCCTTGACGCCGGTCTTGTCCTCCGTGCCGGTGACGGTCGCCACGCAGGGCGTCCCCTTGGCAGTGCATTGCTTGGTCAGGCGGTCCTTGTCCGCGGCGGCAAGCGCGGACGGATCGATCTTGTATTTCAGGCTGGCGGGCGAGCCGATATCCAATTCGCATGATGCAGCGCTGCGGCAGGTGATCCTGCCCGGTCCGACACTCGTCGGTGCCGGCTGGGCCTGAGCGAAGGCGTTCATACTGCCGAACGTCACTACGATCATCAGGAGACCGAACCACTTTGCCGCCTTGAATGCGTCCATTTCCCTCACCTTCGAGATTTAGTTGCCGCCGGCCGCGAGCCCGGCATCGCGCGGATCGGTTGCCCAGGCGCAGGAGCCATTCTCGCCTGGCAGGTAATTGGGACAGGAGATGACGTTGGCGCGCCCAGGATCGGGCACCGCCGCTACCATCGGCTGATTGGTCCGCAAGGCGTTCAGCAGCGCGACTGCAACCCCGATCGGTGCACCGGCCTGCCCGGATGCTGCCACTGCTGCACGGAACGCGTGCACGTTTTCATTCCAGGCTATGGCAGCCGAGTACAGCGGCGGTGGCGTGGCGGAAGGCGAGGCGGCGAGCAGGATACCGAGACCGGGCAGGATACGGCCCGTGCCGAACAGATTGTCCATGCTGATCGAACAGGCGACGGCATCGCCGTCCTTGTCGAGCGTGACGAAGCTGGTGGAGGCGGGCAGGGGCGGCAATGCTGCTTCCGGCAGACTGGCGCCGCCGCTCAACAGGCTCTGCGCATCGGCTCCCCCGGCGCGCCAGCGCGCCGCCACCGCGAGCGCCCTTGCCGCGGCAATGCCGAATGCCGAGGGATCACGCTGCAAGACCGTGAACGCCGCTGCGGCTGCCAATCCGCCATCCGCCGGCGGTGGCAGGAAGGCTACCCTGTCGCGCCGGTCCGGAATGATGATCGCCGGTGCGAGCCGCGGGAGCGCGCCGGTGAGGTCGGACAGGGCGATCGGTCCCCCGGCGAGCGGAGAGGCCTGGACGATCTGGCGCGCAAGCGCGCCCGTGTAGAGGTCGCCGATGCCCGAGACACGCATGCGCGTCAGGGTGGCGGCGAGGTCGGGTTGCAGCAGTGTCTGGCCTTCGGCAAGCGGGTTCCCAGCTTGGGAAAATACCGTGCGTGCGTTCGGGTCTGCCAGGAGAGGACCCGCCACCAGCGCAATATCCCGCGCCAGCGCACGCGGCGCCGGAGTGCCAAATCGGGCGAGTTGTTCGGCGGGAACGATCAGGCTTTCGAAGGGCAAGCGTCCATAACGCGCGTGCAGCAGGTACAAGCCGCGCGCCAGCATCGGCACCGCGGCAGGCCTGTCGGCATTGGCCCCAAATCCGGCTGGTGCAACCGGTGTGAACAGGACCGCTTCGGGAACGCCCTCGTTGGGTGATTTCTTGTCCGACGCATAGGCCAGACAGGCACCACCGCCGCCCAGCCCGGCGCGCGACGGCAGCGTCACGCTCAAAGCGAAGCCGAGTGCCACGGCGGCGTCTGCGGCGGTCCCTCCAGCCGAGAGAACCTCCCGCGCTGCCAGCGCCGCGCGCGGTTCATCGGCTGCGACACCACCGAGAAATCCCTTGACGAAGCCGGGCTGGCCGGCCGCCGGTGCATCGCTCGGTCCGAACACGCTGTCCGTTACGCCGGAAAGCGAACCGCACCCTGAACAGCAAAGCGCGAGCGCCATAAGCGCGCTGGCGCGCAGCCTCCTAAATCCGCCCGCCATGCTGCCTACGCCAACTCCGATTCCGTGCCCACTCGTCGGGGACCGTGCCATAGACGCGTTCGGCGGGAGCGGCAACCGGAAGAAACTCGACATCGGGCCTGCGCTGGGCCAAGAGGTTGGTATGACCCGATTGCTCCGCTTCCTGCTTCCCTGCCTTGCCGTGGCGCTCGTGCTCCCGGCCCGGGCCGACGAGTTCACGCCAGCGCAGCGGGCCGAGATCGTGCAAATCCTCCGCGACGCGCTGAAGCAGGATCCCTCGATCCTGCGCGACGCGGTCAGCGCCTTGCAATCCGACGAAACCGACCGGCAGCGCGCCTCACTGGCCGCCAACAAGGACAAGCTCGTCGAGCCGGGTGATCCGGTCGGTGGCAATCCCAATGGCGATGTCACGATAGTGGAGTTCTTCGACACAAGATGCCCGTATTGCCGCAAGTTGGAACCGACGATGGCGGAGTTGCTGGCGCGCGATCACGGCGTGCGGCTGGTGTACAAGGACCTGCCAATCCTCGGGCCTGCCAGTGTGCTGGGGTCCAAGGCGCTGCTCGCGGCGCAGAAGCAAGGCGGTTATGAGAAGCTGCGAGACGCGATCATGGCCGCGCCGCCGCAGACGACGAAAGAGATGATTCAGGATGCCGCCAAGCGGCTCGGGCTCGACTGGAAGCGGCTTGAACACGACATGGACGATCCCGCGATCAAGACGCGGATCGACAACAACCTGAAGCTCGCGCACACAATCGGCATCGAGGGGACGCCGGCTCTGGTGATTGGGAGCGAACTCGTGCCAGGGGCGGTCGATATGGGTGATCTGACCCATGCGGTGGCCGTGGCGCGGGGTGCGAAGTAGCGCGGATCAGCGCGGGCTGGCCGCGCTGGCGCTGGTGCGGCCGAACAGCGCAGCCGCGAGATCGCCGAAGCGCCGTTCGCGGCCGGTATCGATGGTGACGGTCGCGGTCGTGCCTGCACGCAGCGGCGACTCACGAACATGTGGCAACAGCCGCACGCGGGCTGGCAACCGCTGCACCACCTTGACCCAATTCCCCGACGCGTTCTGCGGCGGCAGGATTGCGAACTCCGCCCCGGTGGCCGGGCTGATGCTCTCCACCTCGCCGTCCCAGATCTCGTCGGGATAAAGGTCCAGCACCACGCGCGCCTGCTGGCCGACGCGCACATGGGTCAGTTCGGTCTCTTTCAGGTTCGCCTCGACCCAAGGACGCCGGTCGGAGACGATGACGAACAGCGGACTCGCGGGTTTCACCTGTTCGCCAGGCTGTAGCTTCACATTCACAGCGATGCCGCTGATGGGGGCCAGAAGCGTCGTGTGCGCCAGATCGAGCGCGGCTCGATCACGATCCGCCTTCTTGTCACGCACCAGCGGATGCTCGTCTGTGGGAACAGCAGGATCACCGCCAAGCATCGTCAGGACCCGGTGCATGCGGGTGCGCACAACGATCAGCCGATTGCGTGCGACAGCCGCGTCGTTCTGTGCCTCTTCCAGCTTGGTGGCCGATACAACACCCGTCCGTGCCAGTTGCTGCTGCCGCTGAAGCTGTCGCTGCAGATAATCGGCCTGGCTTTCTACTTCGCCGAGTTCGCTGCGCGTTTCAAAATAGGTTGCCCGCGCATTCTCGACCTGGATGCGCGCCTCGTCGAGCGCGGCGTTCGCCTTGTCCAGGGCAAGCTGGTAAGGCTCCGGATCGAGCCTGACCAACAGATTGCCGGCCTTCACTGGCGTCTGATCGCGCACCGCGACATCGATGACGCGCCCTGCCACTTCGGGCGAAATCTGCGCTATGTCAGTTTTTACGTAGGAATCTTCGGTGCTGATGAAGCGGCCGCCCTGCTGCCAGATCACCACTCCAACCACACAAGCGATGATCGGCACGAAGACGAGGAGCAGTAGCCGTACGCCGGATCGTTTCGTCAGAAACATCGCTTGCGGTCTGTGATTGGGCGCACGGACGTCTCGCCTGCCTGGTTCATCCACCCTAGGATGGGTCGAGCCTATCGTCAGCAGGACGGCGCGCCAAGATGTCGGATAGTGATCCAGCGGCGGGACTGACACTCACCCGGCGTATCCTGATCCTGATCGCGGTGATGCTGGCATCGACGCTTTACTCCACCACACTGCTGATCGCCTCAACCCTGTTGCCACAGATGCAAGGCGCGCTGGCCGCGACACCAGACGAAATCGCCTGGGCGATGACGTTCAACATCCTGGCAACCGCGGTCGTGACACCGATGACCGGATGGCTTGTCAGCAGGTTTGGCCGACGCAAGCTCATGGTGGGATCGATCCTCATCTTTTCAGTTGCAACGTATTTCTGCGGGGACGCTGATTCGCTGCAGGCGTTGGTGTTCTGGCGCATCGTGCAGGGTGGCGCGGGCGCGCCGGTGGTGCCGCTGTCCAATGCCATTGTGATCGACAGTTTTCCGCGGCGGCTCACAGGCCTGATCAGCTCGATTTTCGGAATGGCAGTAGTGATCGGGCCGGTGATCGGACCGACGCTCGGTGGCTATCTCGCCGACGAGTACAGTTGGCGCTGGGCGTTCTACATGCTGGTCCCTGTCGGTCTGGCGTCTGTCGTCGCTCTGCGGCTGACGCTGCCAGCGGACGGACCGGAAGCACCGGTACGTCTTGATTGGATCGGCTTTCTGACTCTCGCCGCTGCGATGTCCTGTGTGCAGCTCGTGTTGTCACGCGGTCAGCGGCTTGACTGGTTTGAGTCCGGCGAGATCACTCTCGAAACAATTGGTGCCATCGCGGCTTTCTATCTGTTCCTCGCACACAGCCTGACCGCGCGCCGTCCGTTTCTGAATCTGCGGCTGCTGTTGGACCGGAACTATGCGATTGGCCTGGTGCTGGTGACGATATACGGCATGTTGAACTTCACGCCGGTGGTGCTGCTGCCGCCATTGCTGCAGCAACATGCCGGTTATCCCGACAACATCATCGGCGAAATCCTTGGCATGCGCGGTATCGGTGCCACCATAGGGTTCTTTCTGGCGATGATTGCCGGCCGGCTGGAGCCGCGCATCGGCATGACCATAGGGTTCGGCATCCAGGTGATCTCGGGCCTGTGGCTGATGAGCCTGAATCTCAACGTGAATACCAGTGTTCTCGCGGCGAACAGCATCCTGCAGGGGATGGCGGTGGGAATCATCTGGGTGCCGCTGACGGTCACCACATTCGCCACGCTGGAGACGCGGCATACGCCCGAGGCAATGGCGCTGTTCCACCTGCTGCGGAATATCGGCTCCAGCTTCTTCATCTCAATCTGCGTTGCCGAAATCGTCCGCACGACAGGCGAGAACTACAGCCGTATGACGGAGATGGTATCGCCGTACAACAAATCGCTGGCCTTGCCGTGGGTGATGGGCGGGTGGTCGGTTGATTCGCTGCAAGGGTTGGCGAGGTTGGCGAACGAGATCAGCCGGCAGGCGGCAATGATCGGCTACATCAATGCGTTCGCGCTTTATACGGCAACATCGGCCGCGGCGATCGGTGTCGTGGTGTTCGCGAAGAAGCGGCAAAGGGCCACGGTCGCTGCGGAATGAACAC
>CAYRTL010000055.1:3619-33298 GCA_964427005.1 uncultured Acetobacteraceae bacterium | reverse complement strand
ACCCCGAGGTGGAGATCATGATCTTCGCCTTCACCGGCTTGCCCGGACCGTAGCCCGCTTCCTTCAGCAGCGACTTCGCCTTCTCGGGATCATAGGTGTAGCGGTTTTTCGGTGTGCCGAAGATCGGATTCTCCGGCGGATAAAGCCCGAGTGCCGGCTTCGCCGAACCATTCAGCAGCTTGCACAGCCCCTCGCGGTCCACCGCGTAGTTGATGGCCTGACGCACACGGACGTCCTTGAAGGGCGAATCGTCGAGGCAACTCAACGCATAAGGATAGGTGTGCGGATATGGCCAGAGGCTGATCTGCAAGCCAGCCTGCTTCAGTGACGGAATCGAATCGGGCGGCGGCACCTCGATCCAGTCCACCTGCCCGGAACGAAGCGCGGCGACACGCGTGGTGGATTCCGGCATCGGATACACCACCATCTTCTCCAGTTTCGGGATGCGCGCCTTGTCCCAATACTGCTCGTTGCGTGTCATCTCGGCGTACTGGCCAAGCACCACCTTGGTGATCTTGAACGGCCCGGTACCTGAGGGTTGCTTGGCGAACTCGGCCCAGCTCTTGCCGACTTTCTCCCACTGCATCGGGCTCGCGATCAGTATGCGGCTCAGCAGATAGGGCAGGAAGCTGAACGGATACTTCGTCGTGATGACGATGGTCTTGTCATCCGCCTTCTCGAAGGCATCGACCATCGACACGGTAGCCTTGACGATCGGCGCGGCCGGCGCGTCATACTGCGGCGACTTGTCGTCGTAGATACGCCGGAAATTCCAGATCACGGCATCGGCGTTGAATTCCGAGCCGTCATGGAACGTCACGCCCTGCCGCACGTCGCAGATCCAGCGCAATGTGTTGGTCTCGTCTGCGTGCCAGGAAGCGAACAGACCAGGCGCAATGTCCGCCAACTGTTCGGTATGGGTGAAGTCCCAGTTGATGATCGAATCGTACGCCGGATAGCCGAGAAAACGAAATCCTTCGCCTCCGTTGTTCGGAATGCCGTGTGTGGTAGGCAGATCGGCCGCAGTCATGCCGATGCGAAGGATCTGCGGACTGGCGGCGGTTGCCGGCAATCCGGGAAGAGCCGCCGCGCCCGTCGCAGCAGCCATGAAGCCACGCCTGGTGAACATCGAGCCGTCCATTCTTTGCTTGTGGGTTGGCAAACGGAAACTTCGCAGCAAGCGCTATGCCATCGCTGCTTCCGCGCCCACGCGTTCGATCATGCCGACCATCGTGTCGGTATCGATGACATCGCAGAACGCGTGCGCCATCGCCGAAAGCGTCGCGTTGTGCTCATCGTCGTTGAATGTCGCGTTTCCGTCGGCGATGAAGAACACTTTGTAGTTCAGCATCATCGCATCCCGCGCGGTGGACTCGCAGCAGACCTGCGTCGCCGTGCCAGTGATGATGAGCGTGTCGATGCCGCGTGACTGGAGGATTTCGTGCAGGTCCGACGAACCAGGTGCGAACGCGCCGAAGCGGCGTTTCGGCACGCACAGGTCCTGGGGCAGCACGTCGAGACCCGGCCAGATCGCATGGCCGAATGCGCCGGGACTGAACGTCTCGATCATGCGCTGCCGGCGCTCCGGTGAGCAGAAATAGTCGAAGAAGGTCGACCAGGTCGCGACGGCCACCGGATCGAACGTATTCTGGATGTAAACGACGAGGCCGCCCGCCTGGCGCAAGGCGGCGCTGATCCGATTGACGTTGGGCACTATCTCGCGGGCCGTTGCGATTTCTGCCACCGCTCCTGGGGCCATGAAGCCGTTCTGGAGATCGACCACAACATGAGCAGTACGCCCAGGATTTAGGCTATCGAAGATGCGCAAGCGGCCGCGCCGCTGCTCTGCGCGGCTGACTACGTCGGGGTGGATTGCAGTTTTGTGCATGATTCGCCTCGCTTTGCTGTAACCGACGCCATGATGCGGCGCAGCATTCTAGGTCTTTGCGGCAACGAAGAGCAAATGCCTATGGATTAGGCTAAAAATACAATGGACAGACCGCGCGATCTGCGCTGAAAATAGTCACGAATGCTGCAATGCAGCATACGCCTCAGTTGCGACGGGAGTCCCGATCGATGCTCGTATTCACCGCCCGCCGCGTCCTTCAGGCAATCCCCATCCTTCTCGGCGTTTCTCTCGTCGTATTCGGCCTCGTCCATATCGTGCCCGGCAATCCGATCGACCTGCTGATGCCGCCCGAAGCCTCGCCTGAGGTGATCGCGCAAATGAAGGCCGCGTTCGGCTTCGACCGGCCGCTTTACATCCAATACCTGCTCTGGCTCGGCCGCGCGCTGCGCGGTGATTTCGGCCTCTCCGTTTTCAATGCGACCCCGGTGTGGGGCCAACTGGTCGCCGCTCTGAGCAATACATTTGTGTTGGCGATCCTGGCCGCGTTACTCGGCTTCTCACTCGGCGTCCTGCTCGGGCTGGTGGCGGCGACGTTTCACGGCCGCTGGCCGGACAAGCTGTTCTCCGCCATCGCCACCACTGGCGTGAGCCTGCCGCACTACTGGTGCGCCATCGTCCTCGTGCTCGCATTCGCAGTGCTGCATGACTGGCTGCCGGCACAAGGTATGGGTGATGATTCGCTGCCGCTCTACGCCCGGCTCGAATATCTCGTGCTGCCCGTGGTGACGCTGTCGTTGATCCCGATGGGCGTCATCGGGCGCCTGGTACGCGCCACCGTGCTGGAGATCTTGAGCCAGGAGTTCGTCGGCGCGCTCACCGCCAAGGGCCTGACGCGTTGGCCCGTCATCCGCCATGTGTGCAAGAACGCCGCCCCGCCGGTGCTGGCGCTGATGGGCTTGCAGTTTGGCTATCTTCTCGGCGGTTCGATCCTGGTTGAAACGGTGTTCAACTGGCCAGGCTCCGGCAACCTGCTGAACCTCGCGATCTTCCGCCGTGACATCCCGGTGCTGCAGGCGACCATACTGGTACTCGCCTCGTTCTTCGTCATGCTCAACCTGCTGGTCGATATCGCTCAGGCGGCCATCGATCCGCGCATCCGCCGCTGAACGCCATGTCGCAAGCAACAATGGACATTGCCACAAGCGATCTGGCTCAACTCCAAGGGTCGCAGGTCGCGGCAGCGCCGGGTTACTGGAAGGTGGTCGTGCAGCGCCTGCTGCGTGATCCCGTAACCATCGGAGTGACGCTGATCCTCTGCTGCATCGTCGTCATCTCACTCGCGGCGCCACTGGTGACGAGTGCTGATCCATATGCCGGAAGCGTGCTGACACGACTGAAGCCCATCGGCACACCAGGCCATTGGCTCGGTACTGATGAGACGGGCCGCGATCTTTGGGCTAGGCTCTGCTACGGCGGCCGACTGTCGTTGCTCGCAGGTATTCTGCCGGTGTCGATCTCACTGGTGGTCGGCGGCTTCCTTGGCTTGCTCGCCGGCTACGCCGGTGGCCTGTTAGGCACGCTGATCATGCGCACGATGGACGTGTTCTACGCATTCCCGTCCATCCTGCTGGCAATCGCGATCTGCGGCCTGCTCGGCAACGGGCTGTCCAATTCGGTGATTGCACTTGCCGTCGTCTTCATCCCGCCGATGGTGCGCATAGCGGAGACCGTCACAACCCAGGCGCGACAACTGGATTTCGTCGAAGCAGCGCGGGCATCCGGCACGACCACAATGCAGATCATCCGCCATCACGTGCTGGCGAATGTGCTGGGTCCGATCCTCGTGTACGCCACCAGCCTGATCAGCGTGTCGATCATCCTCTCGGCAGGTCTGAGTTTCCTTGGCCTCGGCGTGACACCGCCGCAGCCGGAATGGGGACTGATGCTGAATTCGCTCCGCCAGGCCATCTATGTGCAGCCGTACGTGGCGGCGCTGCCAGGTGCGATGATCTTTCTGACATCGATGTGCTTCAATCTGATGAGTGACGGATTCCGATCCGCGATGGATGTGAGGCTGAACAAATGAAAAACATCGGCCACAAGATACGGTGGACGCCAGCGGTACCCCGTCATGCCGGGCGAAGGCCCGGCATCCACGCCTTGCATCTGGCAAGAACAGACGTGGATGGCGGGGCCAAGCCCCGCCATGACGTTGAAAACCGGACAGCCGCGAGGTTCAAGACGTGCTTGGTGTCTTCGTGCCTTTGTGGTGAACCTTGAGTGATCCTCGCGATCGTGGCGGGCCGGCGCAGCCATTGCTGCTGGTGAATGGCCTGCGCAAGCACTTCCCTGTCCGCGGCGGGCTGTTGAACCGCCAGGTCGCCACTGTGCATGCAGTCGATGACGTCTCCTTCTCCGTTCGCAAAGGCGAGACGCTTGGCATTGTCGGCGAGTCCGGCTGCGGCAAGTCAACCACTGCACGCTTGCTGATGCGCCTGATCGAGCCGGACAAAGGCGAGGTCGTGTTCGACGGCGATCCCGTTGCCGATCGGCACGGCATCACTGTAAGCGCAATGCGCCGCCAGATGCAGATGGTGTTCCAGGACAGCTATTCCTCGCTGAATCCTCGCATGACGATTGCCGAAAGCATTGCCTATGCGCCGCGCATGCATGGAGTGTCCGGCAAGGAATCGCTCGCCCGTGCGGAAGACCTGCTGATGCAGGTCGGGCTCAATCCGCGGCAGTATGCGCGACGTTATCCGCATGAATTGTCTGGTGGGCAGCGGCAGCGGGTGAATGTTGCGCGCGCTCTCGCGCTGGAGCCGCGGCTGGTTATCCTGGACGAAGCCGTCTCCGCACTCGACAAATCCGTCGAGGCTCAGGTGCTGAACCTGCTCTCCGAACTGAAGGCGCGATTCAATCTGACCTATCTGTTCATCAGCCATGATCTCAATGTCGTTGAGTATGTCAGTGACCGCGTGCTGGTGATGTATCTGGGGCGTGTGGTGGAAACGGGGCCGGTCGAGTCGATCTACGCGCATCCACGGCATCCCTATACACGCGGCCTGTTCGCCTCCAAGCCGACGCTCGATCCTGATCGGCGTACGACGGAAATGCCGCTGACCGGCGACCCACCCAACCCGATCAATCCACCTTCCGGCTGTCGTTTCCGCACAAGATGCGCGTTTGCTCAGGCCATTTGCGCCGAGATGGTGCCGCAGCTTGCCCCACCGCTGGATGGTGCGGACGACGATGGCTCGCACATGGTCGCCTGCCATTTGCCCCACGCTCAGCAGGTGCAGCATGCCTGACAGCATGTCTCCCGAGCAGCCAGTGCTGCGTATCGAAGACCTCACGGTACGCTTTCTCCGCCGGGGCATGGATGTGGCCGCGGTGAACGGTGTCTCGTTTGAACTGAAGCGTGGCGAGACGCTGACAATTCTGGGCGAATCCGGTTCCGGCAAGAGCGTCAGTTTGAAGGCACTGTTGGGATTGCTGCCGGTCTATGCGAAGACCGAGGGGAAGATCTGGCTGGACGGCAGAGCGGTGCTCGATCTGCCACCTTCGGAACTGGCGAAGCTGCGCGGCGGGGCGATCTCCATGATTTTCCAGGAGCCGATGGCCGCACTCGATCCCGTCTATACCATCGGCCAGCAGATCGCGGAGACCATCGTCCAGCATGAAGACGTCAGCCATGCCACGGCGATGCAACGTGCGCTGGATATGCTTGACCACGTGAAGATCCCGTCCGCCACTCGTCGCTTGAAGAACTATCCGCATGAATTGTCCGGCGGTATGCGGCAGCGCGCCATGATCGCGTTGGCACTGGCCTGTTCGCCCAGTGTGCTGCTGGCCGACGAACCTACCACCGCTCTGGACGTATCCGTGCAGATCCAGATCCTGCTGCTGCTGCGCCAGTTGCAGCAGGAACTCGGCATGGCCATCGTGTTTGTGACGCATGATGTTGGCGCGGCGGCGGAAATCTCCGACCGGATTGCGGTGATGTATGCGGGCCGCTTCGTCGAGACCGCCAGCGCGCGCGAAATCATGCGCACGCCGCGTCATCCCTATACCCGTGGCCTGCTTGCCTCCACTGTGCACGGTGGATTACGGGGCAAGGTGCTCGAGACGATTCCAGGCACGCCGCCGAATCTGGCGCAGATCCCGCCCGGTTGCGCCTTCGCGCCGCGCTGCCGGGACGCCATCGACGTCTGCACGCGCGGCGAAATCCCTGTCGTCATGTCGCCCACCGGCGCCACGGTCCGCTGCGTGCATGCCGAGTTCGTTTCAGCCCAGGAGGTGCCTGCGTGAAACCCAAGATCAGCGAAGCGGATTTCGAGGCCGCGGTTAGGCAGACTGGACTGCCGCTCAGCGCGGAGCAAAAGGCCACGCTGTATGACGCCTACTGGATGCTGGAAGGCATGATCGAGCGCGTGAACGTACCGATGCCGCTGGAGATCGAACCCGCGCACATGTTCACGCCGGAGGTGCAGTGATGGACAGCATTCCAACGATTGCGGAAGCCGCAAAGCTGATCGCCGCGAAGAAGCTCTCGCCGGTCGAGCTGACCAAGGACTGTCTGGCTCGGGTGAAGCAACTCGACGACACTCTGCACGCATTCATCCTTCCAACAGAGGAACGCGCACTGGCCGATGCACGTGCTGCCGAGGCACGTACGATGGCTGGGAATGCGAAGGGACCGCTTGACGGCATCCCGATCGGGCACAAGGACATCTACAACACCGCGGGCATCCGGACGACCGGGCATTCGAAGCTGCTGGAGCACAACGTTCCAACGCAGGATGCCACTTCGGTGCGCAAATGGGCCGAGGCGGGCGTGGTGCTGATGGGCAAGCTGTCCACCCATGAGTTTGCCATGGGCGGCCCGTCATTCGATCTGCCATGGCCGCCGGCGCGCAACCCTTGGAATCCCGAGCATTTCACTGCCGGGTCCTCGTCCGGCACTGGTGCGGCCGTCGCATCCGGCATGGTCCTGGGCGGTACCGGCTCGGATACCGGTGGCTCAATCCGCGGGCCGGCGGCGCTGTGCGGCATTGCCGGGATCAAGCCGACCTACGGCCTGGTCAGCCGCGCTGGGGTCCTGCCGCTGTCGTTCAGCATGGATCACGCAGGACCGATGGCTTGGACCGTTGAGGACTGCGCGTTGCTCCTGCAGGCCATGGCGGGCCATGATCCCACAGATCCTGCAAGCGCCGATGTTCCTGTGCCGGACTACACTGCGACTATCGGCAAAGGCGTGAAAGGCATGCGCATTGGCGTCGTGCGGCATTTCTTCGAGACGGACAATCCGGTCAGCCCCGCGACATTGGGCGGTATCAATCATGCGCTCGATGTGTTCGAGCATCTCGGTGCGGAGATCAGCGAGGTCAAGCTGTCGCCGATGGCTGACTACGCGGCTTGCGGCTGGATCATCATAAGCTCCGAAGCATATGCGATCCATGAGCCGTGGCTGAAGGCGCGATTCAATGACTATGGCGAGCTGTTCCGCGACCGCATGGCATTGGGTGGATTCATTCGTGCCAGCGACTATGTGCAGGCGTTGCGCCGCCGCCGGACGCTGTGCGAGGAACTGAAAACCGCGATGACGGAGTACGACATCCTGGTGTCCGCGTCGCAGGTGAGTGAGGCGCCGAAAATCACCGAAGTGCCAAAATGGGGCACGATGGAAAAGCCGTCGTTGACGATTCCGTTCAATCTTACCGGCTATCCGGCGATGAGCGTCTGCACAGGCTTCGGTGCCGGCGGCTTGCCGGTGTCGATACAGTTGATCGCGAAGCCGTTTGCCGAAGCGACGCTGTTCCAGGCAGGGCACGCCTACGAGACCGCTGTCGGCAATCGCAAGCGGCGGCCAGGAATGGAGTTGGCGAAAGCGGCGGAGTAAGAACCAGCGCCCCTTGGAGTGATGCATCGCCGCCTCACCGTCATGGCGGGCTTCGCCCGGCATGACGGTGGCACCGGGCAATGAGTCGATTGAAAAGGCCATCGGTATAAGAACTAAAGTACACCTCGCCCGCTTGCGGGAGAGGTGTGCTCGCTACCCGTCAGTCAACGTCGGCCACAGCGCATCGGCGCCGGCGGCACAGACATAGGCGCCGACACGCGCGGCCCATTCGGTATCGCCGCCGAACTCGTCGCGCCACGACCACAGCCGACGCGTGCTGAGCTGCAGCGTGTACTCCTTGGTGAAGCCAATCGCGCCATGCACCTGGTGCGCGATCTCGGACGCGAGTGTCGCCGCATCACCCACGCGCGTCTTGGTGACTGCGATCAGAAACTCCTGCTTCGCAGCATCGTCGATCGCCAGCGCCTCGACACCCGCATCGGCTGCGGCGCCAGCGGCAGCGACCTGACCCGCCATCACCGCCAGGTTCTGCTGGACCGCCTGGAATTTCCCGATCGGCCGTCCGAACTGCTTGCGCTCGCCGGCATACGTCACCGCGGTATCCAGCGCGCGTTCCATCGCACCGGCCATCATCACGGCGCGCGCGAGCGCTCCGCGCCGATACAGGGCGGCACGGTCAATTCCGGATGCGCTCGGCGCCACGGCGTCGCCCGCGATGCGAACGTTGTTGAATGTCAGCGTGTCGCGCGGCTCGCCGGCCATGTTGCGCCCAATGGCCAACTCAGCGCCGGGCGAGCCATCCAATGCCACAGCCATCTCACCATCAGGTCCGGTGGCCAGCAGAATGATGCGTCCTGCATTCCTCGCCCATGGCAGGCGGCTGGCTCGCCCTGACAGGCGCCAACCGTTTCCGTCACGCTCCAGCGTCAGGCTGTCTTCGGTCCGAACCGGCCCCACGCTCATCGGCTGCTCGCTGACCTCAAGTCCCGCAGCCGATGCAATCCATGCTGCCAGCATGGTCTCGGCCAGCGGAATCGGTGCGGCGAAGCGGCCGGCGACGCGCAGCACTGCGTACAGGTCCGACCACTCCACGCCGGAATCGGCAACTGCGCCGAGCGGGACTCCGCTTTCGCTGACCGCCTGCCACAGCGCATCGGGAAACACGCCGGTTTCGGCAGCGTCGGCGACCCGCTTGGTGCAGTGGTCCTCGAACAGACGGCCCATGCTCTCCAGCAGCATCCTGGTTTCATCGCGCATGACCGTCTCCTTCAGCGCAGCCCAAGGCCGCGGGCGATGATGCCGCGCAGGATTTCGCGTGTGCCGCCCTGGATCGACAAGCGCGGCGCGTTCATCGTGGCTCGCGCCAGCATAGATACGTAAGTATCTACCGCCTCCAGTTCTGGCTCGGCCGGGAACAACTGTCGTGCGATCACTGGTAGATCCTGCTCGTAACGCGTCCCCAGATCCTTGGTGACCGCGGCTTCGGCCAAGGGCTGCAATCCTTCCTGCAGCATGCCCGCGATCGATAGCGACATCCGCCGGAGTGTGGCCAATTGCGACACCAGCCGCCCCAGCGCAGCCGCCGTAGCGCGATCGGGATGGGGTCCGGCGACACGAATCATCTCCACCAGCAGCTTGAACAGAACGAGGAAACGGTCCGGTCCGCTGCGTTCGAACGCCAGTTCGCTCGACACCTGCCGCCAGCCATTGCCGATTTCACCGAACAGCCGGTTGTCCGGGACGAACAGATCGGTGAGGAAGAGCTGGTTGAAATGATGCTCGCCGAGCAGGTTGATCACCGGCCTGATCTCGATGCCAGGCGAATTCTTCAGATCGACCAGGAACTGCGTCGCGCCGGCATGGCGATCGACTTCATCCTGTCCGGCATCCGCCATCTTGCAGAACAGGATCATGTAGTCCGCGCGGTGGGCATTCGATGTCCACAGCTTGCTGCCGTTGATACGGAACCCGCCGTCAACCTTCACCGCGCGAGTCCGCGTGCCAGCGAGGTCCGAACCGGAATCCGGCTCGCTCATGCCGATACAGAACGACAGCTCGCCACGCGCGATGCGGGGCAGGAAGTAGTCCTTCTGCTCGTCCGTGCCGTAGCGCAGGATGTTCGGCCCACTTTGCCTATCGGCGGTCCAGTGGAAACCGACGGGTGCGCCGGCCGCCAGCATCTCCTCGATCACCACGTAGCGCTCGAACGCAGTGCGCTCGTGGCCCCCATAGCGTTTTGGCCACGTCATGCCGATCCAGCCGCGCTCGGCCATTCTCTTGCTGAACGCCTGGTCGTAGTCGCGCCGGTTGCCCAGTGAAGCGCGGTTCTCGTCCAGGAAGGCGCGCACTTCCTTGCGCAGTATCTTGGCGGCCGGCGGCAACTCGACCGGATCGAAGCGGAATGCCTGAAGCGTCATCGGGCGCGGCCTTTCAGCATGAGGCCGGCACGATACCGCAGCCTGTTACGGCGGGGCAGCCCTACGACGCTTCGTTGATCTGCAACTGCTCCGCGGCGTCAGTCGCAGTCTCCGGCACACCGGCCAGGCGCAGACCATCCGCGTAATGCTCGCGATCACTCTCGCGCTCGAGCGGCGAGGTGGCGACGAAACGCTCGACAGTGAAATCCGGCTCGATTGCCAGGAGCCGCCGGCGGACGACCGCTGCCTCTTGTTCGCGGCCGAGGTGACCCAACGCCGCGAGGTATGGCTTGTAGGTCGCAGAGAAAGACGGGTTCATCTCGATGACCGCGCGTCCCACCGCCACCGCGGACTCATAGTCGCGCTTCAGCAGGTGAATCAGGATGAAGAAGGCATCGAAGAAGAAGGCGTGCGGATCGAGCGGAGAGAGTTTCTTGTAACGGTTGTTGCGTCGCTCGGCCTCTTCCGGCTCACCCATGTAGGCGTACGCGATCGCCGAAAGGGCCCAGGCCATGGCCAGATTCGGATTGAGCGATAGCGCCCGCTCGTGCAGCGACAGCGATTCACGCAGGCGACGATGCAAGAAGGCGCGAACATGTCCGGCAATGGCGAGACCGCGGGCATCGAACGGGTCAAGCACCACCGCGCGCTCGGCCAACTCGCCTGCTGTTTCCATCATGGCGCCGAGGTCTGCGGCCCATCCCTGTCCAACCAGGAAGATGTGCCAATAGGCGTACCACGCGTAAGCGGCGGCGTAGTCAGGCTCGAGCTCGATGGCCTGGGCCAGGTACTCGCCCGCCATCATGTATTGGCTCCGCTCCATGCGGCCCATCAGCGGTATGGCGCGCAATACCAGGTCGTACGCTGTGGCATCGACCGGGGTGCGAGAGGCGCTGCGCTTCGCCTCGATCAGCAGAATCTCGGGGTCGATCTGCGCCACCACTTCGGCTGCGATCTCATCTTGCAGCGTCAGCAGGTCGTTTGATTGGCGGTCGAAGCGCCGCGCCCAGACCACCTGATTGCCAACACGCAGGTCCAGCAGACGCAGGGTAATACGCAGCCTGTTCCGCACGCGCTGGATCGATCCGTCGAGCAGAAAGTCGATCCCGAAGGTGCGACGGATGGCCGTCTCGTCGCGTGTGTCCGCAGCGAACCGGGCGAGCGAATTGGAAGCAACCACGAACATCCAGCGGAACCGCGCGAGCGCCGTGGTGATCTCCTCGGCAAGCCCGGGCGCGAGATGCGCTTCCTCTTCTGTCGTCCCGACGAGTTGCAGAGGCATGACGCCAACATGGGCGCCGCCGCGCGTCGGTAGGAGTTCAACCGTCCGCGGCTCCAGGACGGCCGGAGGCTCGTCGGATTCCCGAGCAGCGGGTGCAGGCGGCGGCGGTGCTGGTGGCCGCAACGGCATCCGACTTCCCGACGGCCCGCGAATCTCCGCCAACAGCTTCTGCGTCTCGGCGGAGGGCGCGGCATCCAGCAAGTCGGCGAGAACCGCACGGCACCGATCATAGGCCTGGATCGCCATGCCGCGTTCGCCACGGGCCGCGTGCGCGCGCATCAGCGCTCGCCAAGCCCCTTCATGCGCCCGGTCGATCTGGAGCAGACGCTGAGCCGCAGGGATCGCTGCCTCCGGCTCAACCTGTTCGCGCAACAATGCCTCGGCCACCGTGCGCGCGCGATCGCGCAACCGCTCGCGCTCGGTCGTCAGCCAGGCATCGAAAGTGGGATCGATGCCATCGAGGTCTTCCAGCAGGTCGCCGTCCAGCAACGAAAGCGAGGCGGGCTGGTCGGTGGTCGCCCGCATGACCTCTTCCACGTCAATCCAGACGAGGCCTGGGCGGAGCGAGAGATGGTCTCGCGTAACCTGCAGAATCTCTGTCCCGGCAGGTGCCAGTGTCTCAAGCAGCCGATGAATCTCCTGCCGCAACGAGGCGCGGGCTTGTTCCTCTGGCCGGCGGCTCCACAGCAGCTCCGCCAGACGGCCCCGCAATGCCGGGCGCGGCGACGAGAGTGCGATGACGGCAAGCAAGGCGCGCGTCTTCCGCCCGGCCGGCAAAACACTTTCGCTGGTGAGCGTCCAAGCTTCCATCTGGCCGATGAGCCGCATGCGGACGACCACCTGCCCAGCCGAACTCGGTGGAGTCAGGTGCGCCGAAGGTCGGTGTGAACCGCCAGACATCATTGCGCCATTAGTGCGAAGTTTGACTTGATAGGCAAGGTCTTAAGCACACGACTGCAAAAACCCACCTATCAGATCGCCCCCTCTGAGAAGATTTTCCGGATATCACCCTGCCACGCCCGATGGAATCGCGCCAGCCAGTGTTCCGCCTGGCTCGGTTCGCCGGCGACGATCGCCTCTAATGGAGCAAGGTAGGCGGATTCGTCCAGCCCGGCCTCGTTCAGCCGCCCACGAGCACGCAGACCGTCGCGGCTGATCGCCACAACATCGCGTGCAAGATCACGCAGTGCGCCGCCTCGCCAGGATGCTGCCAGCCCTTCCCGTGGCACGGCAGCACGCAGGGTCACTGCATCCTCCCAGGTCGCGCCGCGCAGCAATGCTTCGGCTGCCTCGAGTGCAGGTTCGTCGTACAATAGACCGACCCAGAACGCCGACTGCGCGACCATCATGTCAGCACGGCCGGCATCTGCGCCCCGCATTTCCAGAAAACGCTTGATCCGGACGTCGGTAAAGACCGTCGTGATATGGTCGGCGAAGTCGCCAACCGTCGCAACGACGCCCGCAATGTTGTGCAGACGGCCGGCCATGAAGTCGCGGAACGAGGCGCCCGCTAAGTCGGTGTATCGGCCCTCGCGACAGACGAAGTACATCGGCACTTCATCAACCAACCACTGAACGTAACGCTCAAACCCAAAGCCTGGGTCGAACATGACGCGCGGAATGCCCGACCGCTGATTGTCGGTATCGGTCCAGACATGCGCACGATATGACAGGAAGCCGTTCGGCTTGCCTTCGGTGAACGGGGAGTTGGCAAACAGCGCCGTGGCAAGTGGCTGCAGTAGCAGCGATACGCGTAGCTTGCGCACCATGTCCTCTTCCGAGGCGTAGTCCAGGTTGACCTGCACGGTACAGGTGCGCGTCATCATGTCGAGGCCCAACGTACCGACCTTCGGCATGTAGCGACGCATGATCGCGTAGCGGCTCTTCGGCATCCAAGGTGCCTGCTCGCGCCTCGCAATCGGATGAAAACCGAGTGGCAAGTAGCCCATCTGCAAATCGCGAGCGACGCTGCGAACCTGGTCGTAGTGCGCCTCGAGTTCCGCCTTTGTCTGATGCAGAGTTTCTACCGGCGCGCCGGATAGTTCGAGCTGGCCTGCCGGCTCAAGGGAGATGGCAGCTTCGCCCTGCTTGAGGCCAATGGTCTTGCCGTTGTCGAGAATTGGTGTGCCGCCAAATTGGCGCAGGCCCTCTAGTAGATCCCGAACGCTACCCGGTTGTCCGTCAGCCGGTTCATAGGGCGGTATGGCGAGATCAGCCTGCCGAAAGCCGAATTTTTCGTGCTCGGTGCCGATACGGAAGCGATCGACTGGCTTGCACCCGGCGGCAATATGGTCGGCCAGTTGCTTCAGCGACCTGATGGGCGTCGAGTCGGCGTCTCCGGGATTGGACATGTCGCTCCCAGGCGTATCGGGTTGCGTTTCATGGTACTAGCGGCCGTCCATCCCCTGCAACAATGCCAACCCCGCGATACAGGCGGTCTCGGCCCGGAGGATGTGCGGACCGAGTGTTACCGGCGTTACAAAGGGATGCGCGCGCAGCGCGTCAAGTTCCGCTGTCGTGAAGCCGCCTTCCGGTCCGACCAGCAGCGCACGCGGCCCACTGACTGGTGGAATGCTCTGCGCGGAAATGCGCTCCACCGCGGCGAACAGGCGACGGTCGGATGGCCACGCTGCGAGCAAGTCCGCCAAGACCCGTGGCTCGTGCAGACGGGGGACGGTGAGTCGCTCGCATTGCTCCGCGGCTTCCACGGCAATGCTGAGGAGCCGCTGCATATTCGCACGATGCGTGTTGGTGTGCTCAGTGATCACGGGATGCAATTCCGCGACGCCGAGTTCGGTGGCCTTCTGTAGGACAAGGTCGGTGGCGTCGCGCTTCAGCAGGGCAAACACGAGCCAGACATCCGGCTCCGGCGTTTGTGGCCGCACTTGCCGATCGATGCCCAGGCTCGCCCGGCCACGCCGGATCGAGGTGATCCGTGCGGCGAATTCCCCGTCGCGGCCGTTGAATACACGCACCGCATCTCCCGGCCGGCGCCGCATGACCGTGCCGAGATAATGGGCCTGCGCTTCCGAGACCTCGATGCAGGCATCGGCTGCGAGCGCCGCGGGGACGTACAGGCGGATTGACGCGTCCATGATGGCGGGCAGAGTAGCAGTGATGCCTGCACACACCGACATTGCCGCGAACGGTTGGGTGGCGCGACTGCCCCGGGCCTGGCTGCCTTACCTGTTGCTGGCCCGCCTCGACCGGCCAATCGGGGTATGGCTGCTCTTTCTGCCTGGGTTGTGGGGCATTCTGTTGTCAGGCCCGCCGCCGCGCGAGGCGCTGCGGCTGATCGTGCTGTTCGTTCTCGGCAGTCTGGTCATGCGCGCGGCAGGCTGCGTGGTGAACGATTTGTGGGATCGCGACATAGATCGAATGGTGGCGCGCACGGCCAGTCGCCCGCTCGCCAGCGGCATGCTGCGATCACGTCAGGCACTGGTCTTCCTGGCCGTGCTCCTGCTGGCCGGTTTGGCCATTCTGCTGCAACTGAATCCGCTGGCGCAGGCACTTGGTGCGGCGTCGCTGCTGCTGGTCGCCTTGTATCCCCTGGCCAAGCGGGTGACGTGGTGGCCGCAACTCATGATGGGCTTCACCTTCGGCTTTGGCGCTCCATTGGGCTATGCCGCCGGCGCAGGACGGCTGGATCCGGCATGGGCCGCGCTATATGGCGCAGCCATCCTTTGGGACCTCGGCTTCGATACGATCTACGCGCATCAGGATCGCGAGGACGACGCGCTGGTCGGCGTCAAATCGACGGCTCGCCTGTTCGGCGAACGGACCGCGCGGTTCCTCGCCGCCTGCTACAGTGGCACTGTGCTGTTGCTGGCGCTGGCCGGCTGGCTCGCGGGACTGGGCGTCTGGTTCTATCCGGCGCTCATCTTGCCGGCCCTGATGTTGGGATGGCAGGTCCTGCGACTGGACATCCACGACCCAATGCTGTGCCTGCGGCTGTTCAAGGCGAACCGCGAGGCGGGCCTGGCTGTTGCACTGGCTATACTGATCGGCTGGCTCTGAGCCTACGGACAGGAGGCAGAGTCCACATTGACCCATGCGCGCCTGCTCCCGTCATTGAAACAGCCGTCCTTCCATTCTCCCGCGAGGGTCACCGACGAGGTGACGAACTGCCCCTGCCCATTTGGCTTTCCGTCGCGCCATTCACCATCGTAGTGATTGCCATTGGGATAGGTCAGAGTACCCCGGCCATCTTCCTTGCCGTCGCGCATCGTGCCCTCATAGCGGGTACCCGGCACGTCGCCTGATCTCCAGGCCCTGAGCCCGGACCCACTGGCGCGGCCGCCTGTGCATCCACCGCTCCACGACACGGCTTCATTCGGTTGAGGCTTCGGGTTCCAGACGAAGCATCCTTCATCCGTTCGGCTCCAACCTGGCTGGCCCGGTTCAGCAAGCGGAGTCTGGGCACGGATGTCGTCTGCACCGATCAAACAAATCAACCAGAAGCCGACGATGGGGGTGAGATAGCGCATTGAGCCACTCCGGTGCCACACGTAGCTTTCGGAGCAAAGCGCTGCGGCGACGACACATGCAAGGTTGCGCAAGGTGAGATCGGGTGATGATCAGTCGTTTGTGCTCGGCCAAACGGCGTTCGGGCATGCGTCCCTGGTTCCCGAAATCGGCCTGCACCTCGCCAGTGAGATCACGCCAATCTGGCAGGCGACCGAGACCTGGCTGGCCGAAAACGACGTCGCACCGCCGTTCTGGGCGTTCGCCTGGCCCGGCGGCCAGGCTCTGGCCCGTCATGTCCTCGATCACCCAGCCTGTATCACCGGTCGCCGCGTGCTGGACTTCGCGGCCGGCTGTGGCATCGCCGCGATTGCCTGTGCTCTGTCCGGCGCGTCATCAGTCGAGGCAGCCGAGATCGACCCTTTGGCGCGTGTCGCCATCGGCTTGAATGCCGCAGCCAATCGCGTTGAGGTGGCAATTCCAGATGCCGATGTTGTGGGCGCTGATTGCCGGTGGGATCTGATCCTGTGCGGTGACGTCTGCTACGAGGCGCCGATGACCGCACATATCCTGCCGTGGCTGCGGCGGATGGCGGAACACGCGGAGGTCTGGCTGGCCGATCCCGGACGCTCCTATCTGCCGAGTGACCGCCTCGAACCGTTCGCCAACTATCGCGTGCCGACGACCCTTGAGCTGGAAGATCGAACCGAACGCGGGGTGGTGCTCTATCGCCTGGGCTTCTGATTGGGTTGAGTCTTCTTCGCGTCACCGCCCAGTTGGGACAAGTCGAGCCCGTTTACGGTTACTGCCGGCCCGTCGCTGATGATATCCCACACCAGCCGCTGCCCATCCGGCTTCGCCAAGCCACGCATCATGATCAGCACCGGCAACGCCTTCTGCATATCCGGATTGGCGCGCACCTGGGTGGTCAACTCGTCAAAGCCCGTTGCCACCACGTGGGCCTCTCCACGCCAGGTGTCCGGCGACAGAACCGTGAGATGGCCAGTGCCTTCCAATTTTGCCGGACCGAGGTCGAACGAGAGGGTTTCAATTCCGACATTCGCGCCGCCATGCGCGAAGATCGCCGCGAGGTCCGGCGCGAGGTAATCGTCCTTTCCGCCTGCCTCACTCGCATCCTGCGCCAGTTTCTGCAGGTCCGTCATCCTGATGCCTGAGAGGCTTGGCTTCATCTCTGCATGACGTGGCAAATAGGCCGTCAGCTTCGGCGGCAGGCTCGGGCTGTCCAGTCCCTCCATGCCAAGATCCAGCCAGACGCGCAGTATTCCTTCCGGAGCCTCGCCGCCGAACCCAATCTGGAAGCGCTTCATCGCGAGACCGCCGATGCCGGCTATTTCGACCCGTAATCCGTCCAGCGTCTCCTCCAGGCTTGCACCGCTCAGCATGTCCTGCAGAGAGGCAATCATCAGACGCAACTGCGCCTTGGCAGGCGGAGGCAGATCCTTGCCTTTGCCTATGTCACCAGGAACGGCGTTGACGAGCCCGACAACAGAGTTCAGCAGGCTGCCGACACGCTCGCGGTTCACCCCGTCGATCCGTCCTATGGCACGCATTGTGTCGATGCCGATGGCGACCGGTGCACCGTTGTTCATCTGGGATGCGGATTTCCAGCCGTTCACCGTCGCATCGACCGCGAAGTCGAGCCGCCCATTTCGGGTGGGTTGCAGATTCGCATCGACCAGATAGCGATCGAAACGTTGCTCCTGGTGTTGGCTGGTACCGTCTGAGACGACACTCAGATCACGCACTTCCGTATGCAAAGCGGATGGCGAATTCAGGCTCGGATCGATAACCCCGTGCGTGTCCTGCGCGCCGAGTTTGTACGAGACCTTGACCTCACCGGCGGCGAGCTTGTCGCCGGTATCCGGAATGGTCATGGTGAATGCAGCCGTCGGCGGCACCTCCACCTTATCGATCGACCAGCGATTGCCCTCCAGCGGCCGGACCGTCGCTGCGGCTGAAACGTCACCCGCCGGGGAGTCGAGCCCGCGGATCGGCCAGCGGATGGTATAGTGGTCTCCCTCGCCGGTGATGCTCCATGGCAAATCGGGCAGCTTGTCGGACGGACCGAGCAGGCCGGCCAGCCACTCCTTGAGCTGCTGTTGCAATGCATTCGCCCGATCCGGGCCGATGTCGTCGGCTCGTGACATGCCGGGCAGCAGAAGCAAGAAACAGAACGCGGCGTAACGGGGCAGGCGCACGACCCGGCGCTCCTCGGCTTGGTTGTGCGCCTACATACCCCGCAGCGTGCTCAGGCCGCCACGTCAACCAGCACGAGCTCGCTGTCCGCGTTGGCGGCGATGGTCAGCTCGTTTTCCCCGGTGATCGCCGCGCCGTCCCGGGTGCCGACTGGTGCGCCATTGACCGTCACCGATCCGGTCGCCGGGACCAGATACGCGGCACGTCCCGGAGCAAGCCTCACGCGTGCCGTTTCACCGGCACGCAGCGTACCGGCAAGGACCGCGGCGTCAGCATGCAACGGAAGCGCGCCGCTGCCGCCATCCTCCGGGCGCCCGCTCGCCAGCACCGCCAGGCCACCTTCCTTCGGAAACTGCCGCGTCGCCCAGCCTGGTGCGACGCTGCGCTGATCAGGCTGAATCCAGATTTGGAACAGACGCGTGGGTGTTTTCTCGCGATTGTATTCGGCATGAACGATGCCGGTCCCGGCGTGCATGACCTGGACATCGCCCGCTTCGGTCCGTCCCTCGTTACCCAGGTTGTCGCGATGGGTGATCGCGCCTTCGCGGATATAGGTGACGATTTCCATGTCGCGATGCGGATGCGGGTCGAAGCCCGTTCCTGGCGCCACCTCATCGTCATTCCATACCCGCAGGCGTCCGACGCCCATCCGCTCCGGGTCATAGTAGTTGCCAAAGCTGAAGTGATGCCGCGCGTTCAGCCACTCATTGCGGAAGCTGCCGAGCCCGGAAAAGGGCCGCACCTGGATCATTGGGAACCTCCTCACCTTATCGTTCGATATCGAACGGTTCGGCGCTGAATTAGTGTTCGCCGTTGCCTTCTACAAGGGGCGTCTCCGTCTCCGCCCCCAACCCCAGTTTCCGCAGCAGCGCGCTGAGCTGGCGCAACTCCTCGCCGTTGAGGTACGCCATGGCGTCCGCGATGTCCCTGGCGTGACAGGCAAACAGCGGCTGGATCAGCGCCTTGCCTGCCGCGGTCAGCTCCACCTGCACGGCGCGCCGATCTGCGCGCTGCCGCGCGCGGCGCACCATGCCACGCGCCTCCAGCTTGTCGATCAGGTCCGTCATGTTGCCAGGGCTGGTCAGCACTTTGCGGCTGAGTTCGCGCTGGCTCAGCGGCCCTTTATGCAAAATGGCCTCCAGCACCCCGAACTGCGTGGGCGTCAGACCCGATGCTGCCAAGCGGGGCTCGACGCGCGCCAGGACCGACCGGCCGGCGCGCAACAGCTTAACATACGCATCCAGCGCCTGCTTCGTGCGCGCGTCTGCCGACACCGAGCCGCCACCAGCCGGTCTTGCTAACGGTTCATCATCACCGGGAGGTTGGCATATTCCAGCACGTGCCTCGTCACCCCTCCCAGGATCAATTGGCGCAGGCGAGAGTGCGAATAAGCACCCATCGCCAGCAGATCGCAGTCAAATTCCCGCGCCGCCGCGAGCAGGCCGGCACCAACCGAATTGCCGACTGACCTGAACATGACGATGTCGGCGTGGACGCCGTGCAAGGCGAGGTATGCCGCGAGTTCCGGAGCGGCAGGGCCTCGCCGCTGATAGCCTTCAGCGGAGAGGATACGCACGGCTTCCGCCCGTTGCAGCCAGGGCAGGGCCGCGTAGACGGCTGAGGCTGATTCGGCAGTTCCGTTCCAGCCCAGGCATATCCGCGTGCCGATGGTGACGGGGGCGGTTTGCGGGGAGATCAGCACGGGACGGCCGGAATCGAACAGCACCGCGTGGAGCGCATCGGAGGAGGATACGTCCTCGCCGGCATCCGGGTGCGGCACGACGGTCAAGTCGGCGAGGCGGGCCTGTTGCGCGACCAGATCCTCTTCTCGACCAGTCACGGAAGCGAAGCTCGCAGTGGCGCAATCCGCACCGGGACGCGCTTCCGACAGGATCACATCGTGCTGCAGCACGAAGCGGTCGAACATCGATCGGACGGCGTGCGCCCGTTCGCTGCTCTCCTTTTCGGTGGCGGACATCATCTCTTCGATCATCGCGCCCGATAGGCCTTCGCCGGCCAACGGTGCGACGTCGCGGCTATCGACACGCACGTGCAGCGCGGTGACGTGCGCGTTCCAGAAACGGGCGATCATCAGGCACGTGGACAACGCCGCTTCTCCTGCGGCGGTCCCCGTGAGTGGTAGCAGCAGCTTTCGGATGGCCATGGCGTGCCTCCTCGCTTGCAGGTCAGGTCTGCGTTTCTAGCACGACATGAGGATGTAACGCATCACGAGCGCGGAAAGCGACCGGCCATGGCATCGCGTGCCTCGGCCTCCGCGGTCGCCGCGTCGCTCGCGCGTATTGGCGTCCAGTCGCCTGCTCGTGGATTGGCGGCGCTTGCCGCGCGCAAGACCGCCACCGTCGCGTCGGAGGCATCGCGTTCGCGGGCGGACACCCGCGCCTCCAATTCGGACAGTGGTGCTTCGAGCCACAACCCGAGAAACGGTACGCCTGCCGCACCGGCTGCGGCCTTCACCTTGGCCCGATGGCGTGCATCGATGAAGGTTGCATCGGCGATGACGGCATGGCCACCGGCCGCCACCAACTGGACGAGTGAAGCAAGCTCGCTGAACACCTCCTCGCTCGCTGCATCGCTGTATGCCGACTGCGGCAGGCGCTCCTCCGGCGCCATTTTGTGCTGGCGCTTGCGAATCTCATCACTGCGCAGCACCAGCGCGCCGGGCGCATTGCCGATGTCCGGAGCGACGGCGCGCGCCAGCGTGGACTTCCCTGTGCCCGGCAGTCCGCCGATTGCGAGTACCACTGGCGGCTGCTTTTGCAGATACGCCGAAGCCCCGGCCAGATAGGACGCGGCAATCTCGGCATTGCCGCGTTTCGCCTCGACATGGGCGCGTATCATTGCACGCAGCGACAGGAAGAGGGGCAGTCCACGCGTCAGCGCCGCGTCACCGGTGCGCGCAACGTAGCGATTCAGCACCCGGTTCGCCGCGGCGCGACTGACGCGGTGGTCCAGATCCATCAGCAGGAATGCGAGGTCGTATCCCAGATCTATGGTCGCCATAGCCTCGTCGAATTCGAGCGCGTCGAATGGCACCGGCTTGCCTTGCCAGAGGCACAGATTGCCCAGATGCAGATCGCCATGCGCGCGACGGACGAAGCCATCGCGTTCGCGATGCGCCAGCCATGGCGCGATCTCGTCGAGTGCCGCGAGAATCCTGTTTTCCCAGTGCTGCACGACATCGGCAGGCAGCCCCGCCTGGCACGCCGAAACGGCATTGCCCTCGATCACATGACGCATTGCCGCGACGGTATCGCTCCGCTCGGCAGGCGTCAGCATGCCGTGGAACGCCGCAACCGCATCGCCGAGTTCGTCCAGCAGTTCTGGGGTCAGTCCGCCCGCCGCGACGATGGCCTCAAAGAAATCGCTGGCTGGCACGCGCGCCATGCGCAGCACCCAGTCGACCACCGGAAGACCATCGGCGTCGCCAAATTCCAGCCTGCCGTCGCGACGCACGACAGGCACAACGTCGCGGTACAAACCTGCCGCAGCGGCGCTGTTCAGCTCCAGTTCGCGAACAATGAAGCGATGACGCGCTTCAAGCGACGTGAAGTCGAGAAACGGCAGCCGTACGGCCTTCTTCAGCTTCCAGACCGTATCCGCGCCGATGAACACCAGTGAGATGTGGGTTTCGATAGGGTCGGAACCTGCGAGACCGCGCAGGAACCCAGCTACTTCCGCTTGTTCCGCCGGTGCGGCCACGACGGCTCAGGGAAACAGCTTGCCCATCGTCCAGCCGCCATCGGCTGTCCGCGTATATACGGTGCGATCGTGCAGCCGGAACGGCATGTTCTGCCAGAACTCGAAGCGAGCGGGGACCAGCCGGTAACCGGACCAGTAAGGCGGACGCGGGATGTCGTCGCCGGAATATTTCGCCTCGTATTCCGCCAGACGCCGTTCCAGTTCGGCGCGATCTGACAGCACGCGAGATTGGTCGGATGCCCAGGCGCCGAGCCGCGAGACGCGCGGACGCGTCATGTAATAGGCATCGGCCTCCGCATCAGTCACATGCTCGACCCGGCCCTCGATCCGAACCTGCCGCCCCAGCGGTTTCCAGTGAAACAGCAATGCGGCGCGGTCATTGGCAGCAAGTTCCTCGCCCTTGCGGCTCTCCTTGTTGCTATAGAACACGAACCCTCTGGCATCGGCTCCCTTGAGCAGCACGATCCGCGCTGCCGGCACGCCGTCCGGAGTCGCGGTCGCCAAGGTCATGGCATTGGCATCCGCCGGCTCGTGCGCCCACGCCTCGTTCATCCAGTCCTGAAACTTTGCGAACGGGTCGGCGACGACGGGGAGACTATCTGGCATGAATCGGATGTCCTCACGGATTGGCGCACTCTGCCGCCGCGGGACTGTGTCGCCAAGCGGTCATCGTGGCTCTTGCCCCATAACGCGAGGGTGTGTCACCACGCCGGATCGACGCAGACTTGCAGAGGATCAAACATGCCCGACACCTCCCCGGTCAAAGGCTCGCTGATGCAAGGCAAGCGCGGCCTGATCATGGGGGTGACAAACGACCGCTCACTCGGCTGGGGAATCGCCGCTGCCTGCGCGGCCCAGGGCGCCGAGTTGGCGTTCACCTACCAGGTGGAGGCGCTGGAGCGTCGGGTCCGGCCGCTCGCCACGTCGGTGAACTCCGATCGGCTGTTCCTGTGCGATGTCGGCGATGAAGCCAGCATCGATGCTGCGTTCGGGGCGCTGAGGGAGCAGTGGGACCGGCTGGATTTCCTGGTCCATGCCATTGCCTTCGCCGACAAGCAGTATTTGCGCGGACGCTACCTGGACACGCCGCGGGCCGCCTTCCAGCAGGCGCTGGATATTTCTTGTTATTCCTTCGTCGCCGTGGCCCAGCGCGCGGTACCGATGATGCGGCCCGGCGGCAGCCTGCTGACGCTGACCTACGTTGGCGCGGAACGCTGGACGCCGCACTACAACGTGATGGGCGTGGCGAAGGCGGCGCTCGAAGCGTCGGTCCGCTACCTGGCTGCCGACCTGGGCGGCCAGGGCATCCGGGTGAACGCGATCAGCGCCGGTCCAATCCGCACGCTGGCTTCCGCCGGCATTGGCGATTTCCACTACATCCTGCGCTGGAATCAGTTGAACTCGCCGCTGCAGCGCAATGTGACGATAGGCGATGTCGGCGGCGCGGGTGTGTACCTACTGTCGGATCTGTCCTCCGGCGTCACCGGCGAGGTGCATCATGTGGATTGTGGCTACCATATCGTCGGGATGAAGAACCCCGCCGCACCGGATATTGCCATTGTCGAGGGATAGGGAATGCGTCGCATCCCCCTTATGAGCGTGCCGCCCGCTGTTCGTCATGGCCGCCCCAAGGGCGGCCATGACGATGAAGCGCCCTCCTGACGGGCGGCGCCATGTCCCATAACACCTTCGGGCACCTGTTCCGCGTGACCACCTGGGGCGAAAGCCACGGCCCCGCCATTGGCTGCGTGGTCGATGGCTGCCCGCCCCGGATTTCGCTCTCCGAAGCTGATATCCAGCCCTGGCTGGATCGGCGCCGCCCCGGCCAGTCGCGCTTCACCACGCAGCGGCAGGAGCCGGATCAGGTCCGTATCCTGTCCGGAGTGTTCGAGGGCCAGACCACCGGCACGCCCATCGCCCTGCAGATCGACAACCTCGATCAGCGCTCGCGCGACTACTCGGCCATCGCGGCCCAGTTCCGCCCCGGGCACGCCGACCTGACCTACGATCTGAAATACGGCATCCGCGACTATCGCGGCGGCGGCCGCTCCTCCGCGCGGGAGACCGCCATGCGCGTCGCGGCCGGCGGGGTCGCGCGCAAGCTGCTGGGCAGCGGCGTGCGCATCCGCGGTGCGCTGGTGCAGATCGGCCCGCATCGCGTCGACCGGACGCGCTGGAACTGGGACGCCGTGGATGACAATCCGTTCTTCTGCCCCGACCCGGTCACCGCGACCCTGTGGGAGGGCTATCTCTCCGAGGTGCGCAAGGCTGGATCATCGGCCGGCGCCGTGATCGAAGTGGTGGGCGAAGGCGTTCCGCCCGGACTGGGTGCGCCGATATACGCCAAGCTCGACGCCGAAATCGCCGCCGCGCTGATGTCGATCAATGCAGTCAAAGGCGTGGAGATCGGTGAGGGTTTCGCCGCTGCTGCACTCTCCGGTGAGGCGAACGCCGATGAAATGCACATGCAGGATGGCCTGGTAGAGTTCGCGTCCAACCACGCGGGCGGCATCCTCGGCGGCATTTCCACCGGGCAGCCCATCGTTGCCCGCTTCGCCGTGAAGCCGACGAGTTCGATCCTGACGCCGCGGCAGACAGTCGATCGCACCGGCCATGACACCGAGATCAGCACCAAGGGCCGCCACGACCCATGTGTCGGCATCCGCGCCGTTCCCGTCGGGGAAGCGATGCTGGCGTGTGTGCTGGCTGACCACCTGCTGCGCCATCGCGCGCAGAACCCGGACGCACCTACCGCAGCGAGACTGCCGCACAACTAGGCGGGAATAAACGCGCGCGTCTGCGTGTCCATTCGGGCGGAGCCCGATGCAACCTCAAGCACCGCCTTATAGCCCCGCCGCCCTGGACGCCTTCGTCGCACTGGTCGGAGCCCGCGCATGGGGCGCCCGTATGATGGACATTGAGCGCCGGATGGCATCGGGACCGCGGGCTGGTCAGGTTGTGCGACGACGGCACGCGATTGAACTCGCAATCGAGCGGCTTCGCAGCAATCTGGTACGTCCGCCATCCTTGGGCGAATTGCACGCCGCGCGCTTGGCCTGCGAAGCCGTCGTACTGTCGCGCCGGCTTGGTCCGCAGGGAAGAGGCCGGTTGCGGGAACGGCTACGACGTGCGCTTGCAGATGACGGGACGCTGGCAGCGCCTTTCCACGTCCTGCGTACTGCCGCCCTGCAGGCCTCGCGTGGCTTCGACGTCGCCTTTGCCGGACTGGAAGACGCTGCGGCCCATGATCTGTTGATTGCACGTGATGCGCATGCGGCTGAGATCGCCTGCGATATCGTGTCTGCTGAGGAAGGCCGGATGGTGCAGCGCCTGGCATGGTCGCATCTGGCCGATCGCGTGGACGCCGACTTGCGGACTTGGCTCGCCGCAAATCCAGGACGCTACCTGCTGAAGATGACGCTGCCCGGAGGCTTGAGCACTAGCACGCTGGCGGAGATGCACGACCGCATCCGCCGGCTGCTGCAAAGGCAGAGCCGAAGCGACCATAATCCAGGCGCGGTGCTTCGCCTCGAACCGCTGAGGCTGACGGGTGGCGGTCCGCACGAAAGTCTCACACCGTCGCTGCGCCGAGAGTTCGGCCCGGAGGTGCATCTGTCCGTGACTGCCACCGAGGCCGGTGTCTTCGTTATGGCGGCTCGAGCCGGGCGGTTGGACGAGGTGGCGATCGCCGTTCGGCGTCGGTTGTCAGAGATGACGCCCACGCGGCTGAGCGGCACCAGGCCTGGGATTTTGGCGATATTCGTCGACGACCTCGACCGCAATGAATGGTGCGGCTTGCGTGACGGGCTGGAACTTGAAGGCGAAGCACGCCGGTTCCTGGCGCGTCATGGCGCTCAGCCGGTTATCGCTGTCACCTGCACCTCCCGTTTTGAGATGCTTTGTATGGCGGGCGCGGCGGAACAAGGAGAACTCCGGTTCCGGAACTCGGCCCATCCCGCCGCGGGAACTGCGGCATTGGCGCCGGCAGTCCTGTCGGCGGTTTGATTGCCTTCTGCCGGTAATCGAACAGTAAGCTTCTTATATTCACATGAGTGCCGCAGGACCGCCACGATCCCGAGGTTGTTTCGTTATGCCTGATGTGACCGGAGAGACTGAGATGACGGATGTCGAGTACGCCCGGAAGCTTGACGAACTCGATCGTCTGTTGAACGACCCGGACGTCCCGATGGAACCAGCGAAGGTGTGGTCTCTCCTGGCCGAAATAGCGCAACGCGATATGGCCGTTACGCAGACTGCGCGATCACGGCCCTGAAGGCTCAGCCCTTCGCAGCGGCGATCAGGAACTCGCGGTTTCCTTCCGGACCAGTAATCGGGCTCTCGGTGATGCCCAGCACATGCCAGCCTTCCTGCGCCGACCACCATGTCCGGACACGCTCGCACACGGCTTGGTGAACGGCGGCCGATCGCACCACGCCCTTCCTGCCCACGGCTTCCGGCCCCGCCTCGAATTGCGGCTTGATCAGCGCCACCGCCCAGGCGGTTGGCGCACATAACGCCAGTGGCGAGGGAAGCAGTGTCGCAAGCCCGATGAAGCTGGCATCGCACACGAGCGCCTCAATCGGGTCGGCAATGATCTCGCGCGTCAGATAGCGCGCGTTCATCCTCTCGTGCACGACCACACGCGGGTCGGACCGTAGCTTCCAGGCAAGCTGCCCGTGGCCCACATCGACCGCGTGCACCTTGGCCGCCCCATGCGCCAGCAGGACGTGGGTGAAGCCGCCGGTGGATGCTCCGACGTCAAGGCAGACGCGACCCGCCGGGGACAGACCAAAATGACGCAGCGCGTGCTCGAGCTTCAGCCCGCCGCGGGAAACCCAAGGGTGCTCCTGACCACGCACTTCGATCGGCGTGTCGGGTTCCAGCGTATCGCCTGACTTGGCGATGCGGCGTTCGCCGCTGAACACCTTGCCGGCGAGGATCAGCGCCTGCGCGCGCGCCCGGCTTTCCGCCAAGCCGCGCTCTACCAGCAATTGATCCGCCCGAACCCGCATGCCGGCAATGTCGCACTACCCCGGCTGTTTCGCGAGAGCGTCGCGCTTTGTCACTTGCATCATGCAAGCAAATACCTTATGGGGTTACTTGCATGATGCATGTGACATGAGGGACCGGCCATGCAGCGCAAGAGCTTTGGATCGATGACCTGCCCGATCGCCCGCAGCCTGGAGCGGGTCGGGGAATGGTGGAGCATCCTGATCCTGCGCGACGCCTTTCGTGGGCTGACGCGCTTCGACCAGTTCCAGAAGAGTTTGGACATCGCGCCGAACATGCTGACCCGGCGGCTGAACGCGCTGGTCGAGTCCGGCCTGCTGGAGCGTCGCCGCTATAGCGAGCACCCGCCCCGCTACGAGTACGTGCTGACCGAGCGTGGTCGCGACTTCCGCCCGGTCCTGTGGGCGCTGCTTGCCTGGGGCAATCGCCATTTTGCCCCTGAAGGGCCGAGCATGATCGTTGTTGATACTGAGACTGGCGAGCCGGCTGATCCCGTCCTCGTGGACCGCCGCACCGGCAAGATCATGACGGAACCTGCATTCCGCTCGGTGCCCGCGCGGCCGGCACTCGCGAGGACGTCATGAGCGGCCGCGCCGTCGAGCGCGACATCATCGCCCGCCCGCCGGTGCGGCAGGCGAGCATTTCGCGCCAGCATCTCGCGTTGGCCGGCGCGGCCCTGCTCGTCGGCATCTCTGCCGCCGCGTACGGACACCATTGGTGGACCGTCGGCCGCTTCATCGAGACCACGGACGATGCCTATGTCGGCGGCGACGTCACCGTCATTGCTCCGAAGGTGGCCGGTCTCGTGGCCGAGGTGGCTGTCAGTGACAATCAGGCGGTCAAGGCCGGCGATCTGCTGGTGAAACTGGACGACAGGGACTATCGCGCGGCGCTGGCGAAGGCTGCTGCCTCGGTCGCTGGACAGCAGGCCGCGCTGGCCAATCTAGACGCCAACCGGCGCCTGCAGGAGTCGGTGATTGCGCAGGCGAAGGCTGCGTTATTGGCCACCCGTGCGGAAATCGTCCGCAGCAAATACGACGTCGATCGCTATCGCGAGCTGTCGCAGGACCATGCCGCCCCGGTGCAGCGCTACCAGCAGGCCGATGCCGACTACCAAAAGGCGCTCGCCGCGGATGCGCGGGCACGCGCGGCGCTCGACGCAGCGGAACGCCAGCTCGACGTGATTGACACCCAGAAGCAGCAAGCAGTGGCCGCACTGGCCGGCGCCATCGCGGATCGCGACACCGCACAGCTCAACCTGAGCTACACCGAGCTGCGTGCGCCGATCGACGGTACAGTCGGCAATCGCAGTGCACGCGCCGGTGCATATGCGACCGTTGGCGCGCAGCTCATCTCGCTGGTTCCTGCGCATGGGCTGTGGGTCGATGCCAACTTCAAGGAGAGCCAGCTCGCGCACATGCGGCAGGGCATGCCGGTGACGATCCAGGCTGATGTGCTGCCTGGCGAAGTGTTTTCCGGCCATGTCGCAAGCCTGGCCCCCGCAACGGGCGCGGTGTTCAGCGTGCTGCCGGCGGAGAATGCCACCGGCAACTTCACCAAGATCGTGCAGCGTGTGCCGGTGCGCGTGGCACTGGATGGCGACGCGTCCACGCTCGGCCGACTGCGTCCTGGCCTGTCCGTCACAGCGTCGATAGACGAGAGATGAGCGCCACCACCGCCAATGCGGCCGTCGCTCCTATGGAGCTGCCCACTGCAACGAAGGTGTTTGCGTTCGCCAGCATGTGCGTGGGTTTCTTCATCGCACTGCTCGACATCCAGATCGTCTCGGCTTCCCTGGCGGATATCGGCGGCGGTCTGTCTGCCGGTGCTGATGAGGTTGCATGGGTCCAGACCAGCTACCTGATCGCCGAGATCGTGGTGATCCCACTGTCCGGCTGGCTGTCGCGCGTGATGTCCACGCGCTGGCTGTTCTGCGCTTCGTCCGTCGGGTTCACCATCACCAGCCTCCTGTGCGGCTGGGCATGGAACATCGAAAGCATGATCGTGTTCCGTGCCCTGCAGGGCTTTCTCGGCGGGTCGATGATCCCGACCGTCTTCACCACCGCCTTCATCTATTTCAGCAACCAGCAGCGCGTGATTGCCGCCGCGACGATAGGCTGCATCTCCTCGCTGGCACCGACTTTGGGTCCGACGATTGGCGGTTGGATCACCGATAACTACTCCTGGCACTGGCTGTTCTTTATCAATCTCGTCCCCGGCATTTTCGTATCGGTTGTCGTGCCGATGCTGGTGAAGGTGGATCGGCCAAACCCGTCATTGCTGCGCGGCGCCGACTACCTCGGCATGGCACTGATGGCCGTCTTTCTCGGCTGCCTGGAATATACGCTGGAGGAAGGCCCGCGGTGGGACTGGTTCGGCGATGCGACGATACGCAGCACCGCGTGGATCTCCGGCATTGCCGGTGTCGCTTTCGTATGGCGGAGCCTGACCTACAGCCATCCAGTGGTTGATCTGCGCGCCTTGACGAGCCGGAACTTCTCACTGGGCTGCTTCTTCTCGTTCGTGACTGGCATCGGCATCTTCGCCACGATCTATCTGACGCCACTGTTCCTGGCGCGGGTGCGCGGCTTCAGCGCGTTGCAGATTGGCGAGGCGGTGTTCACCACCGGCCTGTTCCAGGTCTGCGCCATTCCCTTCTACACAGTGCTGGCGCGACGCATCGACCTGCGCTGGCTCATGATGTTCGGCCTCGCATGCTTTGCCATCAGCATGTGGAACTTCACGCCAATCACGCATGACTGGGGCTGGCGCGAACTGATGCTGCCTCAGGCATTTCGCGGATTCTCGCAGCAGTTCGCCGTGGCGCCGACGGTGTCGCTGACACTCGGCGGACTGA
>CAYRTL010000055.1:0-3519 GCA_964427005.1 uncultured Acetobacteraceae bacterium | reverse complement strand
GCACGCACGGAGAGCTTTGCCGACGCGTTCTTCGTGATCGCGCTCTGCTTTGTGCTTGCGACGATATTGGTGCCGCTCATGCGCAAGGTTGCGTTGCAGGCAGCGCCGACACGGGACGCTCATTGAAGGAGGGCGATGTGGAACAGAGGAATGCTACGGCGGCGATCATCGGCGCCGGCGACTTCATCGGCAGCGCCATTGCACGGAGGTTTGCCGCTGAAGGGTTCACGGTATTCGCCGCTCGCCGCAATGGTGACAAGCTTGCACCACTGGTGCAGGAGGTGGAGGCACGTGGCGGACGCATGATCGCGCGCTCCGTCGATGCGCGCCAGGAGGATGCCATCACCGCCTTCCTGCGCGAGGCTGACCGCGAAGCGCCGCTGGAGGTCTGCATCTTCAATGCGGGCGCCAACGTCAATTTCCCGCTGGTGCAAACGACCGAGCGCGTCTTCCGCAAAGTCTGGGAAATGGCGTGTTACGCCGGCTTCCTCACCGGGCGTGAGGCCGCAAGGCTGATGCTGCCGCATGGACGTGGCGCGATCTTCTTCACCGGCGCGACGGCAAGCCTGCGTGGCGGTGCCGGTTACGCTGCCTTCGCCGCGGCGAAGGCCGGACTGCGCGCCGTGGCGCAAAGCGCGGCCCGCGAACTTGGCCCGAACAACATCCATGTCGCGCATCTGGTGATCGATGCCGGCGTGGACACGGCCTGGGTCCGCGAGCGGATCAAGGCACGGGAGGGCGAAGATGGGCTGCGCAATCTCGACCCGAACCGATTGATGCAGCCGTCCTCTGTCGCGGAGACGTACTGGCAGCTTTATCAGCAACCGCGCGATGCATGGACGTTCGAGCTCGATATTCGTCCATTCGGCGAGAAATGGTGAATACGATGAACGTGGAATTCCATTTCGACTTCGGCAGCCCGAATGCCTATCTGAGTCACCTGGTGATCCCCGAAATCGAGCGTAGGACGGGCGTCAAGTTTGTCTATGTGCCGGTTCTACTGGGCGGCGTATTCAAGCTGACCAACAACCGCTCACCAGCCGAGAGTTTGGCGGGCATCAGGAACAAGCCGGAATACCAGCGGCTGGAAACGGCGCGTTTCCTGCAGCGTCACGGCATCACGCGGTTTGCGCCGAACCCGTTCTTTCCTGTGAATACATTGGTCCTGATGCGCGGCGCGATCGTGTCCCGCCGTATGGGCTGTTTCGAGCAGTATGTGGACGAAGTGTATCGGCACATGTGGGCCGAGCCGAAGAAGATGGACGATCCGGCGGTCCTGCGGGCGGCGCTTGTCGAATCAGGATTGGACGCCGATAGGATTCTCGAACTGGTACAGACGCAGGATGTGAAGGACGAGCTGCTCGCCAACACGCAGCGTTCCGTAGAGCGCGGCACGTTCGGCTCACCGACTTTCTTTGTCGGGGATGCGATCTACTTCGGCAAGGACCGATTGCGTGACGTCGAGGAGGCGATCCTGGCCCGATAACCTGTCATTGCGAAGGCGATTGTGCACTTATTGACGGATAGCGCCGTCTGGTGCATGATCCTTCTACTCGCCTCAACCTTGGCATTCTTTCCTCTGCGCGCCTACGCCTGCTCATCATCAGGAGGTCGTTCTCTCAGCCCGACAAATATAGACGGACGATCATCAGGCCACATCGACCTGCCATCAATCCACGGGGGCTTGGCCCAATCAGGTTTCCGCAGCGTCATTGCCACCCCGGCCTCTTGGAATGCATCGCGAATAGCTGGCGACTGGGGCGCGGTGTCGGAAAGGCTTACGCCATATTGCGGCGCGGTCATTGAATACTGGCGCCTGACATCGAAACCCGCACCAGCGAGAGCCGCGGCAATATCGTCCGCGTATGTGGCCGATTCTGGTTCTGAAAATGAGGCGATACCGATGGGGGTGGCCGAGGGGCGTAGGGCGGCTCTTAGCGCCTCGAATGTATCCGGCTCAATGCGTCTCCATGCATACCGTGCTCTGAGCCTTGCGACCTCTTGGTTTGCTTCTGCGACCTTCAGTTCTGAAAGATGCCGCAGAGCTTCGGCCGATTTGCCCGATCTTCCAGCAAAGATAATTTCTCCGCCGACCCCAACCAGTACCAAGAAGGTTCCGGCAAGTTGTCTTACCGCATCTGGCCAAGATGGATGGGTCTGCAATATGACTGCGGCTTCAGTAGCTAGTCCAACCACTATCAGCCAAGCGAATAGCTTGGCGGCTAGATCGAACCGGTTTCGGGCACGAATTAGGGCCTTTTCTTCGGTTTCGCTGCTCTCTATTGCCATGTGCTATACGACGCCGGGCCGCAATCGGCGAGCATCTGGCAATGATCTACTGGCGTTCATCATCGCGCTTTTAATCGCGTCGCCGATTATTTGGCTGGTTTTCTTCAAATGAGAGCTCCAACTGTCTCGCATCTTCTATCCGGCTGGCTCCCGCTGGCAGGACCTGAAGCGCCTGCCAGTCATTGCGCCTCAGCACGCTGCTATCGCGGACCCGAAGATGTCCGGGTTCTGCCGGTTGTTGTACCGGAACTCGAATTCGGCGACATAGAGCGGCAGATACTTGCGGCTGACATTGTGGAACGCGCCGACGATGCCGCGCTTGATGAGGGACCAGAAGCCCTCAATCGTATTGGTGTGGACAGCGCCGACAACGTATCCGCCGTGCGTGTGGCGGATGATCTCAGTCGGAAATTCCTCGTGCACCCGGTTGTAGCCAACCCACTCATCCGTCACGAGCAAGCTGACCTTGGTGGAAACCGCTTCGCGGACGAAGCTGGTCAGCGTGTCGGCACGAACGTTGTTCAGCACGCGAGCCACGACGCGCCCTTGCCGCTCGACAGCGCCGCCGATGGGCGTTTTGCCGGAACCCATCCCGCCACGGCCGGGACCGCCACGCCGATCCTTATGCCGGTTCTTCGCCTTGCCGCCGACGAAAGTCTCATCGGCTTCCACGATGCCCATCAGCTTGCGGAAATTCGGGTCGATCAATCCCGACCGGACGCGGTGACACATGTAGTGGGCTGTATGGTAAGAGCCGAAACCCATAATCCGCTGGACCTGCAAGGCGCTAATGCCCTTCTTGCTGGTCAGCATCAGGTAAATCACCTTGAACCACTGGCGCAGACCGATCTTGGTATCCTCAAAGATGGTCTCGACCAGGACGGAGAACCTGTAAGCGCCACCCTTCCGGCAGTCTGGGCACTCCCAATGGAAGGGGCGCGTCGTCAGTTCATAGACATTCTCGGAACCGCAGCGCGGGCACCGCACGCCGTTCGGCCAGCGGCGAGCCGCGAGATACGCTTTGCAGGCATCGTCAGTGGGGAACAACGCTTCCCACTGCGGGATGGTCATCTGCGGCGTGAAAGGCGCTTGCTTGCGGCGCATGACGGTTCCCCGTGTCTAACGGAGAACGTTATGCCACAGAAAATTCAATCCGTCAATAGATGCATAGTCGCCATTGCGAAGAAGCTGCGCCGAGGTCGGGTGGAGGAATTCTTCGGCAAGCTGCCA
>CAYRTL010000054.1:29573-33425 GCA_964427005.1 uncultured Acetobacteraceae bacterium | reverse complement strand
GCGCGGCAAGCACCATGCGCGCCGCCTTCGAGGCGATGACCGTCTGGAAGTGGATAAGGTTGAGCAGCCGCGTCTCGACCAGTTGCGCCTGTGGCAGCGGCGCGGTCACGCGCACGATCGGTTCGTCGGGGAAGAACACGGTGCCTTCCGGCATGGCGTCCACGTCCCCGGTGAAGCGGAACGCCGCCAAGTCGTCCGGGAAGCGCGACGAGAAGCTGCCTGAGCGGTGCAGCCACGCCAGCTCCTCCGGCGTGAACCGCGCCGTTTCCAGGAATTCGACCAACTGCTCGAGTCCGGCTACCATCAGGAACCCTCGCTCCGGCGGGAGCTTGCGGACGAACAGCTCGAATACCGCGGTCTCCGCCATGCCATGGGCGGCGTACGCCTCCAGCATCGAGAGCTGATACAGGTCGGTCAGCAACAGGCTGTGCGTTGGCATCGGTCAAAGATGCCTGGATGCCGACTGTCGTTCCTTGATCTCGGTCAACCATGCGTGCACGGCACGCGCCAGGCTTGATCCACATCAAAGCACTCAATCGAGCGCGGGGTCAGTTTGCGCCCATGCCCGTCGTCAATGCTGAAATCGCCAGCCAGCTCGACAAAGTGGCTGACCTGCTCGACATCGAAGGCGCCAACCAGTTCCGTGTGCGCGCCTATCGTCGCGCCGCGCGCATCGTGGGCGAGCTGCCGCGAAACGTCGCTGATATGCTGGCGGAGGGCGAAGACCTCGACGAATTGCCGGGCATCGGCAAGGACCTTGCCGGCAAGATCGCCATCATCGTACGCGGCGAGCATCTGCCGCTGCTGGATGAACTCGAACGCGAGGTGCCGGCGGGGACCGCCGCGTTGCTGGCTCTGCCGGGCCTGGGGCCCAAGCGCGTCCATCTGTTGCACGAGAAACTGGGCATCGACTCGATCGAGAAGCTCGCAAGGGCAATCAAGGCAGGAAAGCTGCGTCAGGTGCCGGGAATCGGTCCGGGCGTCGAGGCCAAGGTACAGCAGGCCATATCCCAAGGCGCCGGTCAGCCGACGCGGACCCTGCTCTCGACGGCCGAACAAGTCCTGGTGCCATTGCTACATCACTTGCGGCAGGCAGAAGGCGTGTCGCAGGTGGCGGCGGCCGGCAGCTACCGAAGGCGGCGCGAGACAGTCGGCGATCTGGACATCGTCGTCGCCGCGCAGCCCGCTCGGCCTGTGATGCAGCAATTCCTGGGCTATGAAGACGTGACTGAAATCGTCGCACAGGGACAGACGCGGTCCACGGTGAAGCTACGCAACGGGCTTCAGGTCGACCTGCGCGTGGTGCCGGAGACGAGCTTCGGTGCGGCGCTGTGCTATTTCACCGGGTCCAAGGCCCACAACATCGCGTTGCGGCAGATCGCGCTCGACAACGGCCTGAAGCTGAACGAGTACGGCCTGTTCAAGTCCAACCGGCGGCTTGCCGGCACAACCGAGGCGGAACTTTATCAGCGGCTCGGCCTGACCATGATTCCTCCCGAGTTGCGCGAGAACCAGGGCGAGATCGACGCGGCACGCGACAAGAAACTGCCGCACCTGCTGACGGTGAACGACATCCGCGGCGACCTGCACGTGCACACTACGGAAAGTGACGGCAGGGCGGATCTGCGCACCATGGTGCAGGCGGCGCAGGAAAAGGGCTACGCCTATGTCGCCATCACCGATCACAGCCAGCGCGTCGCGATGGCGCACGGCCTCGATGCCAAGCGCCTGATGAATCAGATGGACCAGATCGATCGGCTGAATGAGAAGCTGTCGGGAATCGTCGTACTGAAGTCGATCGAGGTCGATATTCTGGAAGACGGCTCACTCGATCTGCCCGATCAGATACTTCAGCGCCTCGATCTGGTGGTGGCAGCGGTTCATTCACGCTTCGATCTGCCGCAACAGAAGCAGACGGAGCGCATCATTCGTGCCATGGACAATCGCCTGGTCAATATCCTTGCCCATCCGACCGGCAGACTGATCAACCAGCGTCCAGCTTACGCGCTGGACATGGAGAGGGTGATGAAGGCCGCCGTGGAACGCGGCTGCTATCTTGAGCTGAATGCCCAACCCGATCGGCTGGACCTGAACGATTCGGCGTGTCGGCTCGCCAGGCAGTATGGGCTGAAGGTCGTGGTTTCGACCGATGCGCATGCGCCGGTCGAGCTCGACTTCATCCGCTTCGGCGTCGATCAGGCGAGACGCGGATGGCTAAAGCGCGGCGACGTGCTCAACACGCGTTCACTTGACGATTTGCAGGTGCTGCTGAAGCGGCGGCGGTGACGGCGTCACACCCACGGCGATACCGCTGCGCCTTGCGATGCGGTGACGCGCTCCGAAGCGAGCGAGCGATCAATCGCGCGCAGCACATTGCGCCGCATGATGTCGTACTCAGCCGATAGCTTGTTGCGTGGACGTGGCAAGCCGACAGTCATCATCTCGTTCACTCTGCCCGGACGCGGCCGCATCACCACCACGCGGTCCGCCAGGAATACCGCCTCGTCCACGTCATGGGTTACGATCAAAATCGTCGGTCGCAGCTCCTGCCATAGATCGAGCAGCAGCTCGTGCAGGCTGGCACGCGTGAACGCATCGAGCGCGGAGAACGGCTCGTCCAACAACAGAATCTCGGGATGGCCGATGAGCGCGCGAGCGATTGCCACGCGCTGCTGTTGCCCGCCGGACAGATCCTTCGGCCAACGTGTCCCTTGACCCGCGAGACCGATGCGCTCCAGCAGCGCATCGGCGCGCCGTTGCCGTTCGGGTGCGGGAATCCGCCTTCCACCAAAAGCAATGTTCCCGGCAACCGTCAGCCAAGGCAGCAGACGCGGCTCCTGGAACACTGCACTGATCGCGGGATGCGTGCCGGTCAGTACCTGACCATCGACCACAATGGCCCCCGCACTCGGCGTATCCAGTCCTGCGGTCAATCGCAGCAGCGTCGTCTTGCCGCAGCCCGAGCCGCCGAGTAGCGCGACGATTTCGCCGCTATGCGCCGTCAGGTTCACGCTCCGCAGTGCTTCGGTGCCGTCGCTGTAGGTCTTGCTCAGGCCTTCGATGGTCAGCGTGGTCATAGCCGTGCCCGCACCGTGTCCTGCCAGCTCAGCAATGGCCTGGTCAGCGCGACCAGCACGCCGTCCGACAACTTGCCGAGTAGTGCGAACACGATCATCGCGACCAGGATCGAATCGGCACGTCCCATTTCCTGACCGTCCAGCAGCAGATAGCCGAGACCTTCCGACGCGCCCATCAGTTCGGCGGCGACGACGAACATGAAGCCAAGGCCGAGTCCGCTGCGCAGCGAGGCAATCCAGGTTGGCAGCACGGCAGGCCAGGTGATGCGCAGCATGATGCCGATACCTGAGAAGCCGAACACGCGGCCCACTTCGATCAGCTTCCGATCGACGCTCTGGATCGCCGAGAGCATGCCGAGATAGACCGGGAAGAAGACGCCCAACGCGATCAGTGCCAGCTTGGACGTCTCGAAGATGCCAAGCCACAGGATGAATATCGGTACCCAGGCGATTGACGGGACGGCGCGTAACGCCTGGATGGATGGATCGAGCAGACGGCGGGCAATGTCGGACGCGCCGGTCAGTATGCCGAGTGCGGTGCCCGCAGCCGAACCAACGGCGAAGCCGATGCCTATGCGCACCATCGTCGCGGCGACGTGCTTCTGGAGTTCGCCCGAGGCGGCGAGCCCAACCGCGGTGTGAAACAGCCGCGATGGCGGCGGCATTAGCCGGCCGGGCGCCAGGCCGCTGCGCACCGCGAGTTCCCAACCGATGCCAAACGTCACCGGGATCGCCAGTCCCAACACCCAGCCGCGTGCCTCTCTCATCGTCATGG
>CAYRTL010000054.1:16424-29473 GCA_964427005.1 uncultured Acetobacteraceae bacterium | reverse complement strand
GTCACCGGGATCGCCAGTCCCAACACCCAGCCGCGTGCCTCTCTCATCGTCATGGCTGGCCAACCCGAGCGCGCGACCGCGCCCTAGCGAGGCGCCTCACGCACCCGCGGCGCGTGCGAATGATGGCTCGATCAGCTTGTTGGTGACCGCCACCACATCGATATCGGCGGGCAGCACCCCGGCCTGCTGCAGGGCCTTCCCTGCCTCGATGATCGTGTCGGCCTGCTTCTGTCCGATCGCGCCGCTGGACAGGTCATTGCGTTCAAGCTGGCGCGCGACCACAGCGTCGGGCAGCTTCATCGCCGTCACCATCAGCGCCTTCAGCTCCGGCGGGTGTTCCACCGACCAGCGCCGGGCGCGCTCGTATGTGGCGAGCACGCGCTTCACCAGATCAGGGTTCTCTGCGGCAAATGCCTCGCGTACGTTCAGCACGCCCCAGGTGTTGGCAGCGGGGTTCCGGTAGAACAGCCGCGCGCCGCTCTCCACTTCGGACGCAGCCATCATCGGATCCAGGCCGGCCCAGGCGGCGACATCGCCGCGCTCCAGCGCGGTGCGGCCATCGGGGTGCTGCAGCAGCACCAGCTTCACGTCCTTCTCGGTCAGGCCGGCCGTCGCCAACGCGCGAACCAGGAAGATGTGCGGATCGGTGCCGCGGGTGACCGCGATGCGTTGCCCCTTCAGGTCCGCCACCGCGTGGATCGGGCTGTCCTTCGTGGTGACCAGCGCCGTCCATTCCGGCCGCGAGTACACATAAATCGACTTGATCGGGTTGTCGTTGATCTTGCCGATGAGTGCCGCGGCGCCGGCGGTGGAACCGAAATCGATCGAGCCGGCGTTCAGGAACTCCAGTGCCTTGTTGGAGCCAAGCGACTGCACCCAGCGGATGCCGATCTTGTCCTTGGCGAACTCCTGCTCCAGCAGGCCCTGCTCCTTCAGGACGATGCTGACAGGGTTATAGGTGGCCCAATCGATATTGATGGTGGTTGGCGCGGCGCGGGCGAGGCGCGGAGCTGCGAGCAGGGCCAGCGCGGCGCCGCTCAGGGCGCGGCGCGAGAGGTAGGATGGCAACGTCACCTCCATCGATTGTTCGCGCGAGAAAGAAGAAAATCGCCTGTAACGCAAGAGGCGCGGCGGTTTGGGAATATTCCTCTCCCGCAGCGGGCGTTCCGAAATGATTCTTGTCCGCCTTGCCTGCGCCGGAGTGCCCGTGTAGCCCGCTGGCATGCTCTCACGCCTGCAGTCGCGCGTCGCGGCCTTGCGCGGCCTGCGTGCCGATATGGCCGCCTTCGGCTTTGGTGCGCTCGCTGCCGCTGCCTTGCCGCCGTTCCACGCCATCCCTGTCCTGCTGGTTTCGGTGCCCGGTCTGCTGTTCCTGCTCGATGCGGCAAGGACGCCCTGGGTGGCCGCTCGGCGTGGCTGGTGGTTTGGCCTCGGCCATCACGTACTCGGCTTGTATTGGTTGACCGAGGCGATCCTGTTCGAGGCGGCTCGCTTCTGGTGGCTGGTCCCCCTCGCGGTCCCAGCGGTGGCGGCGGGACTGGCGGTGTTCATCGCCGTGGCTTGCGGCGTGGCGCGGCTCGCCCGGCCAGGCTGGCCGAGGGTGATGGCACTGGCGGGCGCCTGGGTGCTGGCGGATCTGGCGCGCCAGTTCGTGCTGACCGGCTTCCCATGGAACCCCTGGGGCAGCGTCTGGGAGGTCCCGGGACGCTTTGGCGATGTGTTCATCCAGCCGGCGGCCTGGGTGGGCGTGCACGGCCTCACACTGATGACCATCCTGCTCGCTGCGACGCCGATGCTCGGGTGGCGCTGGCGGATAGGCGTCGCGCTCGCGGCGTGGGCGGCATTCGGTGTGGTCCGGTTGAACCAGCCTGGCCCGGCGCCTCAGCCGCTCAATGTGGTCCTCATCCAGGGCAATGTCGCGCAAGGCCAGAAGTGGAACCAGGACCTGGCCGTGCGGATCTTCCGGCACTACCTCGACTTGGCCGCGTCCGGCGCGGTGACGACAGCGGTCCCAGCCGTCCAGGTCTGGCCCGAAACATCGTTTCCCGGCCTGCTCGAGACCGATGAACCCGCGCGCCAGGCTGTCGAGCGGGTGACCGACGGCACACCGGCGCTTATCGGCAGCGTCCGCTTCGACGAGAACCGGCGTCCCCGCAACAGCCTGTTCGCCGTGCTCGATGGCGGCGCCATCGGCGGCATTTACGACAAATGGCATCTGGTGCCGTTCGGCGAATACATCCCGGACTGGCTGCCGCTGCCTATCATGGTTCTGCCCGGCAACGGCTTTGCCTCCGGGCCTGGGCCGCGCACGCTGCACGTCCCGGGACTGCCGCCGCTGGCTCCGCTGATCTGTTACGAGGCGATCTTCTCCGGCGAGATCGTGGAGCGGGAGGACAGACCCGCCTGGCTGGTCAACGTCACCAATGACGCATGGTTCGGCAACTCAACGGGTCCTCGCCAGCACCTTGCGGCGGCGCGGATGCGCGCAGTGGAGGAAGGGCTGCCCTTGGTAAGGGCGGCGAACACCGGCATTTCCGCGGCTTTCGATGCTCATGGCCATGAACTCGCCAGGATCGGGATGCAGGAGACCGGCACGGTCACCATTGCGCTGCCAGGTTCGCTTCCTCCGACCTTGTTTGCGCGCTTCGGTCTGTGGCTGCCTGCAATCGCAGGATGGGTTGCACTCGGGGTGGGGGTCATGGCAAGACGTTCCTCAGCGTATGGTTGATGGAAATGCAGGCAATCGCGATCATTATGGTCGCCTTGGTCGTGCTACGATACGATGGCCATGTTTTGAGACTTGTGTTGACGCCCGTTGGTTGTAGTATTAAGGTTAGGTTAACGACAGCCCGGGAGCCGGTTGTGCACTCCGTCCGAAGGAGCGGTCTATGCTGAACGAGCCGAAAGGGAAGACGGACATGGCGCGCGGCGAACCCGTCGTTGGTGCCGAGAAGGAAAGCAGGCCGAGCCCGATCGACGTGCATGTCGGCTCGCGTATCCGCTTGCGGCGCACGTTACTGGGGATGTCGCAGGAGCGACTGGGTGAAGCGCTCGGACTCACGTTCCAGCAGGTGCAAAAGTATGAGCGTGGCGTGAACCGCGTCGGGGCGTCGCGTCTGTTCGATCTGTCCCGGGTGCTGGACGTGCCGATCAGCTTCTTCTTCGACGATATGCCGGAGAGTCTGGCAAACACGTACGGCAGCCAGGTCAGCCGCCGCACCGCCGGCTTTGCCGACATGCAGGATGGCTTCACCGATGATGCGCTGAACCGGCGCGAGACGTTGGAGTTGGTGCGGGCGTACTACCGCATTACCGATCCGGCGGTGCGCAAGCGGGTGTTCGAACTCATCAAGTCAATGGGTCCGGCTGAGACCTGACCCTTATCGTCATGGCTGGGCTGGCCGTGGGAGCCACCTCACCCCGTTCGCAGTTGATGGTTATCGAACCGCGGATTGCGCAGGCGATACAGCGCCTCCCGTAATGCCGCGCACAGGTCGCGTTTCTCCGCTTCCCCGAGACTCTTGCCGATTTCCTCGCGCACGCCGCGGGCAACCAGCAGCAATGTCGGCACTTTCCCCGGAGCCTCCTCCAACACGGCATTGAGCCAGCCGACCGGCAGCACGCTCTCGTTGCGTCTGCCCTTCCAGTCCGTTCGCACGATGCGCAGCGCTTCCTCGGACAGCAGCACGAGTTCGCCAGCGCGCGCCCGCTGCGCGTTGAGGCGCAGCAGGAAAATGGCCAGCCCTATTTCGATGAGGCTGAACCCTGCCACCGGCCAGGCGCCGAGAAGCCAAAAGCGTAGCGCCAGCAGCGCGGAGAGCAAGCTGATCACCGCGACCAGAATGGCGAGCCCGCGCGGCGACAGGCTGCGATGCGGCACGATCGCAGCTTCGAACACCGTGGCCGGCGCATCGGCTCCCTGGGTCATCGGACAGATGTAGCGCATCAAACGCATCCGCAAACCCTTGCCGGCCGAACATGACCGCGTCACAAACATTACCATGCCGGCAAGACCTCGATCCGCCAAGGCAAAGCCCCGCAAACCACGCGCCATGACGCGCGAGGAGGTGCGCGGATTCATCGAGGCACTGGCCAAAGCCAACCCCGATCCGCGCAGTGAGCTGAGCTACATCGACCCGTTCACGCTGCTGGTAGCGGTTGTCTTGTCCGCACAGGCCACCGACGCTTCGGTCAATCGTGCGACCGAGGCGCTGTTCAAGGAGGCCTCTACGCCGGAAGCCATGCTCCGTCTCGGGGTGGACGGAGTGGCGAAACACATCCGCTCCATCGGCCTGTGGCAGGGCAAGGCGCGCAATGTCATCGAGCTGTCGCGGCAGTTGATCGAGAAGCATGGCGGGCAGGTACCGCGGGATCGCGAGGCGCTAGAGAAACTGCCCGGTGTCGGGCGCAAGACGGCGAATGTCGTGTTGAATGTAGCATTTGGCGAAAGCACGATGGCGGTCGATACGCATATCTTCCGCCTGGGCAACCGGACGGGAATTGCGCCGGGCGCGACACCGCGCGCGGTGGAAGACGCCTTGGTGCGTCGGATTCCCACGGAACTGCTACGCGATGCGCATCATTGGCTGATCCTGCACGGCCGCTATGTGTGCAAGGCGCGTCAGCCAGAGTGCTGGCGCTGCGTTGCCGCGGCTTGGTGCAAGTATCCGGACAAGACGCCGCCACCAGCCGAAAAACCGCCCCGCCGAACCTGACCCGCCACCCGGCGCGGTCAGTGCAGCATGCGGCTCCGCATTTGGTTTGAGTCGCAGCCACCCGCCAGCGCGATGTACCGGAACGCCAGATCCTGGAAGGCCGCTCTGCTGTCGGACGTATTCGCGCTGCCAGCGAGCACGCGAAACTCGTCCGCGAGTTCCAGAAGCATCGGCGGCGTCAGCGGAAGGGCCTGAACCCCAGCGATCCAGACATGCGATGTTCGGGAGTTGGCCAGCGCCTTGTCCCGGGTCCGTAGGGCACGGCCCTCAGCGACGATCTGATAGTATTGCACCACCGAGCGCATGGTGACCACACTATTGGAGATGAGCTCCGCGCTGCGCGCTTGCAGCCGGACGCTTCGCTCCACCGCAGCCCTGGCCTGCAAGATCAGAGGCGTAGATGATTGGATCATCCGTGGGATGCTAACACACTTGAAACGGTGCGCAATTGCCCCATATGATAGCCCAGAAATGGGGCAGATTGTGAGGCACGCCTAATGTCGGCAGCCCTTCTCGCTGACGTCGTGGACCCGGATGGCGTGGTCGCGGCGGACCGGCTGACCCAGAAGTTGCGGATCAGCAAACTGGAACTCGCGCTGGCACTGGGCCTGTCGCGCGACGCCGTGTCCAAGACCGCGCGGCTGAAATCGCCGGCGACGCAGGCGCGGCTGCGCGACGTATTGGAGATCATGAACAGGGTGCTGCCATGGGCGGGCTCAGTGCCCCAGGCATTTGCCTGGTACCGCTCACAGCCGCTGCCATCCTTCGGTGACCAGACCGCCGAGGACCTGGTGAAGGAAGGTCGCGCCGAGGCGGTGAAGACCTATCTCAATCGGATCGCCGTCGGCGGATACGCTTGAGGCTCGTTCGCCCGGTCTATCGGGCACATCATCCTCGCTGGTCGTTCGATCCGCATTCCGGTGCCGGCGCCGCCCGGTTCGGCGGGCGGTTCAACCCTGTGGGCATACCCGCGCTCTACACCTCCCTGCGCCTGGAGACGGCCTGGCTGGAGGCGCAACAGGCCTTCCCGTTCAAGGCGCAGCCGATGACGCTATGCGCCTATGAGGTGGATTGTGCCGACATCGCCGATTTGACCGATCCAGCGGTGCTCGCCGAACTCCGAGTGACACAGGATCATCTCGCCTGCCCGTGGGAACACATGGCTGCACGCGGCGTCAGGCCGCCTTCCTGGGAACTCGCGGAGAGATTGATAGCGGACGGCCATGTTGGGGCATTGACGCGCAGTTTCGCGCCCGGTGCGACTGGCGAGGACATCAATGCGGTGTTCTGGCGATGGTCGGACGACCTTCCGCACAAGGTGCGTGTCATTGATCATCACGACCGCCTGCCACGCGATGACCGCTCGTGGCGATGAACTGGCGTTTCTTCAACGTCATGGCGGGGCTTGACGTTCAGTGGAAGCTCACGATCGACGGGTTGCTGAACTTGCTCAGCATCACCGGCTCGTTGTCCTTCCACGACAGGTGGAAATACAGCGTCGCCACTTCGCCGTAATTTTCGAACGACGCTGAGTTCAGCATCGCCTGATGGCGATGCGCCACCGCGGCGGTGGGCCGACCCCGCAGCTCATCCAGTTCTGCCCAAAGCTCGAACGCGCTGGAGTTCTCCGGATTGGTCGACGTGGCCAACGCCAGCAAGCGGTCCGCTTCTTCGAGCCGACGCAGCCCCATTTCCGCCGCCGCCCAGGTCATATAAGCGGTCGCCAGCAAAAGCTTGTTCTCCGGCGGCCGCGCGCTGGTGAATCGCCGCATCCGGTCTTCCGCCTGCTGATACTTGTCGATCTGCACATCGGCGAACGCCGCGTTTATCTCGGAAACCGGATTGGCGGGATATTCAGCGACTGCCTGATCAAAAAGTTCCTGCGCGTGCGGCGCATCGTTCTGGAACAGCAGGATGATGCCGTGCAGGTTATCGAATGCCGCCCGGTCAAAGCTTACCGGTGTCGGTGGAAGCTTGGACTTCGCGTAATCGATCAGCGCCAGCACATCGGAGAAGTCGCGGTCGGCGGCGTGCTTCTGCATCAGGTAAAGCGCGGTCATGTACGGGGCGAGCTGCGATGCGCTCCACAAGGCACAGCGCCGCACGAACGCCAGCACGGTCTCGCCCTGGTGTGGCACCATCACCTGGTGAAAGGAGCCGACTGCCCGCGTCTTCCCCGTGATATGGCCGCGCAGCTCACCATGCTCCAGAAACAGCGCGAGCCGTAGCCGATCAGGTGCGTAGCCGACTGACGTCTGCAGCGCGTAGGCCAGCTCTTTGGCGTTCAACGCCTGGGCGAGTTCCATCCCAACGCCCTGGTCGCGGCTGGTGCGGATTTCCGGTGGCTCGATGACCGACGGCGTCTTGGCTATGGAGAAGAGCTGGTCGTCAAATTCAGCCTCCAGCGTGGCCTGATCGATTACCTCGCCCGACATCTGCGGTGCCGGGCTCACTTCCGTCACGATGCTGCCGGCGTGTCCGATGGTATCGGCGCCGATGAGACCAATGGCCAACAGCACCGCGCCGAATAGCGTGGTCAGATCCATTTTGCTTCCCCCCCGCGCGCTTGGACCCTGCTGGTCCAGCACAGCCTATGCTAGTGTAATGCCAAACGGGAGGTGACTGGTGATGTTTCGATTCCTGACCTGCGTCTTGTTTTCGCTGCTGCTGGCGCCGGCAAGCATGCACGCATTGGCACGGACGATGGAGACAGTCGACGTCTCGGTTGTGCACAAGGCAACTCCGGCCGTGGTGAACATTGCGATCTGGAAGGTCCGGCCGCCCGCCAATCCCGGCGACACGCCACGGCGGGTCAAAGCCTACGGCTCCGGCTTCATCATCGATCCCAGCGGCATCATCGTCACCAACAAGCACGTCATCGATGGCGCGCTCGACATCAAGGTGTTGCTGAGCGACGGCAGCATAGTGGCAGGCAGGCTGCTCGCCGCCGCCGCGATGCTCGATGTCGCGGTGGTAAAGGTCGACGTCGATCACCCCTTGCCGGTCCTGAAGTGGGCTGACAGCCGCGCGCTCGAAGTGGGCGATTCGGTGCTGGCGATGGGCAACCCCCTGGGTCTCGGCCTCTCAGTGTCCGCCGGAATTGTCAGCGCGCTCAACCGCGATATCCAGGACACGCCGTTCGATCAGTACATACAGACCGACGCGGCCATCAATCACGGCAATTCCGGCGGCCCCTTGGTCAACCGCGAGGGCGCTGTCGTCGGCGTGGACACCGCACTCTACAATCCCGATGAGGCTGGCGGTTTCATCGGCATCGGCTTTGCCATTCCATCGGAGTCGGCGCGGTTCGTCGTCACCCGTCTGCTCGATCCCAATCATCCCAAGCCCGGCTGGCTCGGCTTCACCCTGCAGGACCTGACGCAGGAATTGGCCGAGGCATTGGGGATGCGCGGCATGAAGGGATCGATCATCTCGGCGCTCGATACGGATGGACCGGCGACCAAGGCCGGACTGCGACTGGGGGACGTGATCACTGCAATCAATGGCGTGAGCTCTTCCGATTCGCGGGCATACATGCGCGCCATCGTTGGGCTCCCTGTCGGGCAGCAGGCAGACCTGACGATATGGCGCGACAGCAAGAAACAGGCCGTCAAAGCCACCATCGCGGAATGGCCCAACTCCATGCCTGGAGGAGGAGTCATGAATGCGCGAACGGCTGAAATGATGATTCAGAAGATGCCGGATCCGGGTGTCCGGCTGGCGCCGCTCACTGATGATGCGCGCAAGGAGTACGGGATCGATGCAAAAACCACAGGCGCCTTGATCGCATCAGTCGAGACCGATTGCGAGGCGAGCGACCTGGGTATCCTACCCGGTGATGTGATTACCGCGGTACAGGGAGCGCCTGTGTCGTCCCCCGATGAGGTCCGCCGCGCCATCCAAAAGGCGCACGAACAGCGCCGCACCTTCCTTGCCGTCTTGGTTCAAGGCAAGAGCAACGCGCGCTGGGTATCGATTTCCATCAGCGCACCCGGTTCGTAGAGCAGCGGTACACCTCCCGCCGCGTGGGACAGGTGTACCGTGGAGCTGCGGCAGTCTGAACATCATCCTGCGGCAACTCGCCGCTTCCTGGCAGGAACCGTCTGCACCGGCGCTGCCTCATCGGAATTCGCGAGTGCCTTCAGCAACGCGGTTCGCAAGCCGGTAAGCTTCCTTTCGTTCTCGATCTTCAAGCCAAAAACGTCTTTCACGTAAAACACGTCCACTGCACGCACGCCATAGGTGGTGACGTGAGCGGAGGCGATCTGCAGTCCCTGATCACTGATCGCCGCGGTAACGTCATGCAGCAGTCCTGGCCGGTCGCGGCCATTGACCTCGAGCACGGTGTGCGTATTGGACGCATGGTTGTCGACCACCACCCGTGGCGGCACGTGGATGGCCCGCATGCGCCGGCCCAGCAGCATCTTCGAAACCTTGCGGATTTCCGCGTTCAGCCGGAGACGGCCGGAGAGTGCCTGCTCGATCAGCACCGCAAGCCTGGCCAGCCGGTGTGGCGCGTCGAAGGTGCCGCCCGCCGCATCCTGGATCCAGAACGTGTCCAAGGCCATGCCGTTGGTCATCGTATGAATGCGGGCATCCACGATGGATGCGCCCGCTACCGCCAGCGCGCCGGATATCCGGCTGAACAGCCCAGCATGGTCGGCGCAATAAACCGTCACTTCAGTCACAGCGCGCGCCGGCAGCGGCTGGGTATCCACGGTCAGTGGCACCTGGCGGGCTTCGGCGTCGTGTATCAGCCGCGCATGGCGCGCGTGGGTTTCCGGGTCGAATGCCAGCCAGTAGCCGGGATACCCCAGTTGGGTGAAGTGCTGGATCTCCTCATGCGACCAGTCGGACAGCAGCGCCGCTGCCGCGTGACGCGCACGTTGCACACGCACGTCGCGTTCGGTGGTGGATAGTCCGCCGGCCAGCACCTCGGCAACGCGCGCATAGAGTTCCCGCAGCAGCGTCGCCTTCCAGCCGTTCCAGACTTTCGGCGACACTGCGCGCATGTCGGCGACTGTCAGCACCAACAGAAGACGCAGCCGTTCCGGCGACTGGACCGTCTCCGCGACATCCAGAATGGTCTTCGGATCGTCGATGTCCCGTTTGAACGCCACACCCGATAGCAGCAGGTGGTGCAGCACCAGCCAGGACGCCGTCTCGGTCTCTTCCGCGGACAGACCGAGTTCCGGACCGACTTTCAGCGCGATCTCCGCACCGATCTCTGAATGATCCCCACCGCGGCCTTTCGCGATGTCGTGCAGCAGCATGGCGAGATAAAGCGCGCGGCGCGACTGCAAGTGATCGACCAAGCTGCTGGCGACCGGCGCGATCTCGGCAAGTTCGCCGCGTTCCAGCGTGTTCAGCACACGGACCGCCTCGATCGTATGCTCATCCACAGTGAACACATGGTATGTGTCGAACTGCATCTGCCCGACAATGCGCGCCCAGTCGGGAATGAACTTGCTGAGGAAACCGGTCTCGTTCAGGATCGCCAGCCAGCGTGATCCATCGGGATGCTGGCTCGCGCGATGATGGTCGGGCTCCTTGCCGCACATCAGATCCATGAACAAATCGGCCGCCTTTGGATTGCCGCGCAGCTCGACCGCGCGGCGCTCGTTCTGGATCAGCGAGCGAACAGCCAGCGGATGCAGTTCCAGATTGCGGTCGCGTGCCACTTGCAGGATGCGCAGCATCTGCAGCGGTTCCTGATCGAAGTCGCGCCCGGGCACCGGCAGCAACTGCCCCTCGGCCAGCACGAATCCGGCTTTCAGCAATGCCTGATCGGTTTCAGCGGCAATCGCCGGCGGGCCGAGAGCCTCGCGCAGAATGCCCGGCTCCAGGATACGCGTCAGGCGCGCCACTTCGCGGGCGGTCAGGAAATAGTGTCGCATGAAACGTTCGACACCGTCCTGGCGGCCATGCCGGGTATAGCCCATGCGTGCACCGACAATTGGCTGCAGATCGAATGTCAGCCGCTCCTCGGCACGGCCGGCGACGTAGTGCAGATGAAAACGCACGGTCCACAGGAACTCCCAGGCGCGGCGGCCGTGCTTTGCCTCCGCCTGTGTCAGCACGTCGCCGACATCGGCGAGCTCGCCCATCGTCTGGGTGTCATAAACGTAACGCGCGATCCAGTAGAGCGTCTGCAGATCGCGCAGGCCGCCGCGGCCCTCCTTCACATTCGGCTCGACCACGAACGGACTGTCACCATAGCGGCGATGCCGCGTGGCACGTTCCGCCTGCTTGGCCGCGATGTATTCGGCGACGCCAGCGTCCTTGCATGCGGCGCGGAAGCGGGCATGGAACTGGCCGAACAGATTGGCGTCGCCCGCGATATGACGAGCATCGAGCAGCGCTGTGCGGATCGTGGTGTCCTTCGCGCCTTCGACCAGGCAGTCGTCAATTGAGCGCGTGGCGTGGCCGACTTTCACGCCAAGGTCCCACAGGAAGTAGAGCATGTACTCAACGACCTGCAGCGTCTGACGCGACGGCTCGTTGGCAGTCAGGAACAACAGATCGATGTCGCTGAACGGCGCGAGCACACCGCGGCCATAACCGCCTGTGCCGGCAACAGACAGATGTTCGGGTTCGCCCAAACCGGTATCTGACGTGGCGTGCTCATACAGCGCGGTGATCAGCCCGTCGGTGAGCTTGCCAAGCAGACGCGCGGCTTGCAGTCCCGTGATCTGCTCCTGCTCGAACGCATGCTGCACGTGTTGCTGAATGCGCGCCAGGTGGCGTCGGAAGGCATTGAGCGCCGCCTCACGCGAAACCGGAGTGCCTTCGCTCGCAAGCTCGGCCAGGGCGGCATTCAGCGCCGCAGCGGAAGCCTCCGGCGGCTTCGCTTGGGTGATTGGGGTCAGCATCGCATCGATCGTACTATTTCACCGCTCCTTCGGGAACTGGCAGCATTGCTTTCAGGCGATACAACGTATCCAACGCATCGCGCGGCGTCATCTTGTCTGGCTCCAGCGCGGCAAGTGCCTCGATCAGCGGATCGACTTCCGGTGTCGTCTGGGCCGGCGCTGCGGCGAACAATGGCAGCGTTGAAAGTGGTGCACCGGCGGCACCAAGGGGACCGCCGTGCTGCTCCAGTTTCGCGAGCAGCGACGCGGCGCGGCGCACCACCGGCGCGGGCACGCCCGCCAGTTCCGCCACGTGCACGCCCCAAGACCGGCCGGCCGCGCCAGCGGCGACTTCGTGCAGGAAGACCACCGTCCCCTTCCATTCCTTCACCCGCATCGTATGGGGTTTCATCCGGGGCAGCCGTTCGGCCAGTTCGGCAAGCTCATGGAAGTGTGTGGCGAAAATGGTGCGGCAGCGGATGGCGGAGTGCAGCGCCTCCAGCACCGCCCAGGCGATGGCAAGCCCGTCGAGCGTGGCCGTGCCGCGGCCGATCTCATCCACTACGACAAGGGAACGTGGGCCGGCCTGGTGCAGGATGGCGGCGGTTTCGGTCATCTCCACCATGAATGTGGAGCGTCCGCGCGCCAGATCATCGGCTGCGCCCACGCGGGAGAACAGCCGGTCCACTGCCCCGATCGTCGCGGCTTCCGCCGGCACCGGCAGACCAGCCTGGGCGAGCACGACGATCAGCGCATTCTGCCGCAGAAAGGTGGATTTGCCGGCCATGTTGGGCCCGGTGAGCAGCAGGACGCGCTGATCCGGCGAGAGATCGCAATCGTTCGGCACGAACTGCGCGTGGCCGGCGAGCGCCGCTTCCACCACCGGATGGCGCCCCGACCTGACGAGGAAGGCATCGTCATCGGTGACCAGCGGCCGGCACCATGTCCCGGCTTCGGCGAGTTTCGCCGCCGACTGGACGGCATCCAGCAGAGCAAGGGCATCGGCGCAGAAGGCCAGCGCGTCAGCGTGCGCCAATATGCTCTGCACGAGGCTGGCGAATACCGCACGTTCGCGGGCGGCCGCACGCTCGCCGGCCTCCGCGATGCGGCGGTCCAGATCGGAGAGCTGCGGCGTGGTGAAGCGCGCGCCATTGGCCATCCCCTGGCGCAGTGTCAGTTCGGGCACGTCGCGCAGCTTCTCCACCGCCGCCGCCGGTGCCTCGATGACGTAGCCGAGTTGCGCGTGGTGCCGGATCTTCAGGCTGGCGACGCCATAACGCTGTGCGTAGTCGAGCTGGAGCGTTGCGAGCACGCGCCTGCTGTCGTCGCGCAGCGAGCGTTCGGCGTCGAGTTCAGGATCGAAGCCGGTGCGGATGGCATTGCCGTCGTCCAGGCGATGCGGTGCGGGGTCCGCCAGCGCGGCAGTCAGGGTCTGTTCGAGCGCTGGTTCCACGTGCAGGGCCGCCAAGGCTGCACGAAGCAA
>CAYRTL010000054.1:7107-16324 GCA_964427005.1 uncultured Acetobacteraceae bacterium | reverse complement strand
GCGGCGCGCAGCCCGTCGCGAATGGCCGCCAGGTCCCTCGGTCCTCCCCGTCCAACCGACAGTCGCCCCAACGCCCGGGCGATATCCGGCGCCGTGCGCAAAGCCGCGCGCAGCCGGCTGGTCGCGTCGCGCTCCGTCACAATCCAGCCCCAGGCGTCCTGCCGCTCGGCGATGGCCGCCGGGTCGGTCAGAGGAGCGGCAAGCCACCCTGCCAGCAGGCGCGCCCCGGCTGGCGTGAGTGTCCGCTGCACCGTCCCCAGCAGCGTGTGCATCGTGCCCCCATCGCGCGCGCGATGGATTTCCAGGCTGGCGCGCGTCGCCGCGTCCATCGCCAGCAGCCCTGTCCGCCCCTGCGGTGCCGGGCGCGCCAGACGCGGCAGCGTACCGGCCTGGGTGGCGCGCACGTAGTCCACCGCCATGACGGCCGCGATCGTCTCGGCGTCACTGAAACTGCCGAACGCATCCAGGCTGGCGACGCCGAAGGTTTCGGCCAGCCGGCGGCGCGCCACCAAAGGTGGCGATGGCGCGGGATCCGGTGCCCGTTTGTCCTCCCATTCTCCAAGCGTCAGCCCCGCCGGCGCTAGGATCTCGGCGGGCTCCAGCCTGCCGAGCAGCCCAGCCAGATCATTCCGCCCCAGCGCCGCCGTTTCGAACAATCCTGTGGACATATCGAGCCAGGCGGCACCGAGCGCGTCGTGGGACTGGGCCACAGCCAGCAGGAGGTTCGCCTTGCCCGCCTCCAGCAGGGCCTCCTCGGTGATGGTCCCTGGCGTGACGAGACGGACCACCTCGCGCCGTAACGGGGCCTTGCCCGTGCGTGCCTTCGGGTCCTCCATCTGCTCGGCGACCGCCACGCGGAAGCCGCGGCGGATCAGGCGGGCAAGGTAAGCCTCCGCCGCGTGCTGCGGCACGCCGCACATCGGCACCGGTGTGCCGTTGTGCTCGCCGCGCTGGGTGAGGGCGATGTCGAGCGCGGCCGCGGCGGCTTCCGCATCGGAAAAGAACAGCTCGTAGAAATCGCCCATGCGGAAGAACACCAGCGCGTCCGGGTGCGCTTCCTTGGCGGCGAACCATTGCGCCATGGCGGGCGTGGCCCCGGCGCCGCTTGGCGGGCGAGAGGATGCGGGCATCGCGATGGTTTACCGCGCACGCCCGCGATTCCGAAAGCCGAGGCGGCGTTACTCCGCCGCCATCGCCTTCGGCGGGATGCGCTCCAAACGACGGTCGTGGCCCAGGGCGAACAGCACGATCGCCGAGACGACCGGCGCGGTCGCGATCGCCAGCAGGCCGACTGTGTCGCTGCCTGTCGCATCTTTCACCAGCCCGAACATATAGGGCCCCAGGAAGCCGCCGAGGTTGCCGACTGAATTGATCAGGGCGATGCCGCCTGCGGCCGCCGTTCCGGACAGCAGTGCTGTCGGCAGCGACCAGAACGTCGGCGCGATCGATTGCTGTCCCATCACCCCGATGGTCAGCGCGACCATCATCAGCCCGGGATGATCCATGCCGATGAAGATGCAGGCGCCAAGGCCCGCGGCACAGACCAAGCATGCCGTCGCGACATGCTTACTGCGCTCGCCGTTCACATCCGAATGGTAGCCCCAGTAGATCATCGCGAACGCCGCGAAAACGAACGGAATTGCGCTGAGCACGCCGGTCATCATTGTGGTTACGCCGAATGCCTTGACGATTTGCGGCAGGAAGATCAGCAGCCCGTAGTTCGAGACGTTCTGACCGAAATACACCAGCGTCAGCCACCAGACGCGCGAATTGCGCATCGCCTCGCCGAGTTCGAATCGCTTGACCGCTTCGCGCTGCTCACGTTCGGACTGCAGGCGCTTTTCCAGCCATTCGCGTTGCTCCGGACGCAGCCACAACGCATACAGCGGCCGGTCCGTCAGCCACATCAACACGACCACCGACATGATGATCGGCGGCAAAGCCTCGACGATGAACAGCCACTGCCAGCCGGTCAGCCCGAGGACGCCGTCCATGCGCAACAGCCAGGCGGAGACGATGGGTCCGATGATCAGCGAGATCACCGAAGCTGACTGGAAGATGCCGATGATGCGGGAGCGATAGTACGAAGGGAACCACCAGGTCAGGTAGAGGATGACGCCGGGGTAGAAGCCTGCCTCCGCCAGGCCGAGCAGGAAGCGAATGCCGTAGAAGCTCCAGTCATTCCAGATGAAGGCGGTGAGACCGGAGATGATTCCCCAGGTCACCAGGATGCGTGCGATCCAGCGTCGTGCGCCCACGCGGGCGAGGATCAGGTTGCTTGGTATTTCGGCCAGGAAATAGCCGATGAAGAACACGCCGGAGCCGAAACCGAACACCGCGGCGGAGAAGCCGAGGTCCTTGGTCATGGTGAGGCCGGCGAAGCCGACGTTCACGCGATCGAGATAGGCGCAGAAATAGCCCAGCATCAGCAGCGGGAGCAGGCGCCAGGCGACGCGCTTTATGGTCTCCTGCTCCAATGGATCAAGCTGCGGCTGCAGCGTGCTTGCTGGCCCTTTTGCCATGACGTCCTCCTCAACTCGCCAGAAGAGAACCCGCCGGAGTTATCACAAGGTTAACAGGGCAGCGGTCAAAACCGCACGATTACCGGCCTTCCATAACCGAACCCGCCTCGGCATGATGCATTGCACAGTGATCAGACGCGGCGCAGGGGAAACAAATGGCCGACGGCAGCATTGATACGCGGACCGCGCACATTTCGGCGGAGGAGGCGCTGGCGCTGCATGCGACTGGCCGCCCTGGAAAGCTGGAGACGCGCATCTCCAAGCCAATCACCACTGCGCGCGACCTGTCGCTCGCCTATTCGCCCGGTGTCGCCGAACCCTGCCTGCACATCCAGCGCGACCCTGCACTCGCGTACGATTATACCGCCAAGGGCAACATGGTCGCGGTGGTTTCCAATGGAACCGCGGTGCTTGGTCTCGGCAATCTCGGGGCGGTCGCCGCAAAGCCGGTGATGGAGGGCAAGATCGCGCTATTCAAGCGCTTCGCCGACATCGACGGCATCGATCTGGAAATCGGCTCCGAGAACGTCGACGACGTGGTGAACGCCGTGCGCTTTCTTGCGGGATTTGGCGGCATCAATCTCGAGGACATCAAGGCACCCGAATGCTTCGTCATCGAGCAAAGGCTGCGCGAACTGATGGACATCCCGGTGTTCCACGACGATCAGCATGGGACCGCGATTGTCGCGGCGGCGGGATTGATCAACGCCTGCCATCTGACCGGCCGCGATCTGCGTGACACGAAGCTGGTGGTGAACGGTGCCGGTGCCGCGGGCATTGCCTGCGTCGAGCTGCTCAAGGCGATGGGCATGCGGCCGGAGCATGTCGTGCTGTGCGACACCAAGGGCGTGGTCTATCAGGGCCGCACCGAAGGCATGAACCAGTGGAAGTCGGCGCATGCCGCCGTGACGAAGGCGCGCACGCTGACCGACGCGCTGGACGGTGCCGATGTGTTCTTTGGATTGTCGGTAAAGGGCGCGGTCACCAAGGAGATGGTTCGCCGCATGGCAGACAAGCCGATCATCTTCGCGATGGCTAATCCTGATCCTGAGATCACACCGGAGGCGGCGCGCGAGGCCAGCCCTAGCGCGATCATCGCCACCGGCCGCAGCGACTATCCGAATCAGGTCAACAATGTCCTTGGTTTTCCCTACATCTTCCGTGGCGCGCTGGACGTGCGTGCGAGCACCATCAATGAGGCGATGAAGATCGCCGCAGCCGAAGCGTTGGCGAATCTCGCGCGCGAGGACGTGCCGGATGAAGTGCATTCGGCATCGACCGGCCGCAAGCTGACCTTCGGACCCGACTACATCATCCCCAATGCGTTCGATCCGCGGCTGATCTCGTGGGTGCCGCCGGCAGTCGCGCGTGCGGCGATGGAGAGTGGCGTGGCGCGGCGTCCACTGGTCGATCTGCGCCGCTATGCGCGCGAATTGTCAGGGCGCCTGGATCCGACCGCCGGCGCTCTCGACGCGATCATGGAAAGCGTGCGCGCCAACCCCTGCCGCGTGGTGTTCGCGGAAGGCGAGGAGGAGAAGGTGGTGCGCGCCGCGGTTGCCTACCGCAATGCTGGCTATGGCCGGCCGGTACTGATCGGACGCGAGGACCGCGTGAAGGCCACGATGGCGAGTCTCGGTCTTGGCGTGGTGGAAGGCATCGAGATCCACAACGCGCGTCTGTCAGGCGCCAACAAGAAATACGTTGAGTTTCTCTATAGTCGTCTGCAGCGCCGCGGCCACCTGCAACGGGACTGCCAACGCATGGTCAACCAGGATCGCAACGTGTTTGCCGCCTGCATGGTGGCGACAGGCGATGGCGATGCGATGATAACCGGCCTGACGCGTTCGGCCGCCGTGTGCCTGGACGACATCAGTCATGCGATCCAACCGGCTACGGACGGATTGGCGTTCGGCCTCACGCTCGTGCTCGGCATGAGCGGCCGGACGATTTTCATTGCCGATACGTTGATGCACTTCCGCCCCAACGCCGAGGAACTGGCCGGCATCGCTATCGGCGCGGCGCAGGCGGCGCGTAATCTGGGCCATGAGCCGCGCGTCGCCCTGCTGTCGCATGCGACATTTGGCGATCCGATGCAGCCGGCGAATGCCCCGATGCGCGAGGCCGTGGCGCTGCTGGATCAGCGCAAAGTGGACTTCGAATATGACGGCGAGATGAGTCCCGATATCGCGCTGGAACCATCGATTCGCGCACTCTATCCGTTCTGCCGATTGACCGCGGATGCGAACGTGCTGGTGATGCCGGGGCTGCACTCGGCGCATATTACATCCAGCCTGGCGCGGCGGTTGGGAGGCGGAACGACCATCGGGCCGCTCCTGATGGGCATGGAGCGGCCCGTGCAGATCATGCCGATGGACGCCTCGGTCAGCCAAATCGTCGATCTGGCATGCCTCGCCGCCTATCAGGCGCAGAGGCGGTAGTCGTCAGTCGCCGGGTGCGATAGCCACTGTCACAGGTGCAGGAGCAGCCTGCGCTTCCAACGCGCGTTGCCTCTGCACTCGCTTGTAGACATAGGACGTTAGGATCGGGGTCAGGATCGCGGTCACGATGACTGACGCGGTCACCTGCACCGTCGCGATCGGAGCAATCGCGGCATAGCTCGGATCGGCCATCGCCACCGCCTTCGGCACGGCAGCGGAGTTGCCCGCCGTGCTGGACGCCGCCGCGCCGGCGATGCCGGAGCCGCCGAGCAGCCTGTCCACTGCAATGCAGACCGCACCGGTGGCAACGAGCACGAACACGCCAAGCACGATGCCAGGAACACCCGCTGTGACAACGGCGGACAGATTTATTGTCTGGCCCAGCGTGAAGCCCATGAACGGCACGATGATCGGCTCATGCGAGCCGAAGAACTCCCGCAGATCTTCGTCGAGATTTCCCAGCAGCGCGCCGGCGAAGATCGGCGCAATCACTGATACGATGGTGAGCCATGGGATATTGGCCAGCCCTGCGCCGACGAGGATGACCATGGTGAGGAACGGGCCGGTTTCGATACTCTGCGGCACATAGGTCCCTGAGTCTTCCTTGTCGCCCATCACGCTGGTGAGGGCCATGAACATGCCGCCGTTGGTGTCGCTCATCGCGACCAGCAGCGCCAGCGTGCTGTAGCCGAACACATCGCCGCCGAAGAACTTGCCGACTGAAACGGCGATGAGAGTAGCGGTGCCCACCTTTGCGGCCATGATGCCGAAGCCCCGCTTCAGCATGCGCGGCGCAGTCCGAACCGTCATCTTGGTGCCGACGGTGAACAGGTACATGCCGAGGATGGTGGGATAGCCGACATTGCTCAGCGCCTCGGTGAAGCCGCCGATTTTCAGCAGTGTCGGACAGAAAGTATTGATGACCATGCCGATGAACAGCGGCACAACCATGATCCCGCCGGGGACCTTGTTGATGGTCTTGTAGATGCGCATGACTCACCTGTCATTCTAACAGGTGCGAAGTATAGTTAGGTCATTTGTTCATCGCATTGATCTGCATCAAGTCGATCCAAGCTGTGGCATCGCGCCGGCCATCCACGGGAAACGCCACGCTTCACGCCGCCCGCACATGCGAGAGGAATTGCTGCATCTCTTCACGCAACCGGTTGGACTGTTGCGACAGGCCGCTCGCATCGCCCAGCACTTCGCTTGCAGCAGCGCCAACCGCATCCGATGCCTCGGTCAGCCCGGCTATTGTGCCCGTGACCGCCTGCGTTCCCGATGCGGCCTGGCCGATATTGGCCGCGATCTCCTGCGTCGCCGAGCTCTGTTGCTCGACAGCGCCAGCGATTGCCGTGGCGATTTCGCTCATCTCATCGATCGTGCGTGAAATCGCATGCAATGCGTTCACAGTCTCGCTCGTGGTGCCCTGTATGGCGGCAACCTGCGCGGCAATCTCGTCCGTGGCCTTCGCGGTCTGGACGGCAAGGTTCTTGACCTCTGACGCAACCACGGCGAAGCCCTTGCCGGCATCGCCGGCACGTGCGGCTTCTATCGTCGCGTTCAATGCAAGCAGGTTGGTCTGCCCGGCAATCTCGTGAATGAGGCCGATGACATCGCCAATGCGGCGCGCCGCTTCAGCCAGACTTTGTACGGTCGCATCGGTCCGCTGCGCCTGCCCTACTGCATCCGCCGCTATCCGCGACGACTTGGCAACCTGCGCGTTGATTTCGCCAATCGAGGCGGTCAACTCCTCGGTTGCGGCCGCTACCATCTGCACGTTTTCGCTTGCCTGCGCGGAGGCAGTGGACACAACGCCCGCCTTGTCGGCTGCTTCAGCGGCCGCCGAGGACATCGACTGCGCCGCGCCTTGCAGCCGCGTCGAGGCGTCCGACACCGTCGTGACGATATTGCCGACGCTGTTCTCGAACTCGTCTGCCAGCCGCAGCATCGCAACCTGACGCTCCTTGACGGCTTGCGCGGTCAACTCGGCTTTTTCGGCGCGCAGCCTTTCGGCGTCTGCCATGTTATCCTTGAACACCTGTACGGCACGCGCCATGACGCCGATTTCGTCGCGCTTGGCCACGCCTGGCACATCCACGGTGAGCTGGCCTGCCGCGAGCGCCGCCATGGTTTCGGCGAGACGGCGAACGGGCCGCGTGATGGAGCGGCCCAGAGCAACCGCGATGCCGCAGCCGATCAGGATCGCGCAGGCTGCGGCCCATACGACGGTCGCGCGCAGGCTGCCCTGTGCGGACAGTGTCACGGCACGATTCGCCGCGCGTTCATTGGCGATGCTGTGCGCCGCATCGGTCAGCACCGCTGCAGCCTTGTCGGCAGCAGAGCTCAGTTCCGCAAGCCGCTGCTGCCGCGCTTGCAACGCCGCTTCGACCGTAGGAATTCCCAACTCGAACTCGTTCAACGCATCGCCTGCAGCGCCGCCCACACGTTGCATGCGCGCGGACCCGCTTGCCGCGGCAACCAGAGCGTTCAGCAGCTCGCGCGCGCGTGTCGCTTCTGCCTTCGCGCTGTCGGCCTCGGCTGCTGTTCCAGTGACGGCGAATCGTGATGCCGCGCCAGTTGCGCGCGCGATGGCTGCCAACAGCGAAGTGGCGGGTTCGGCGAATTCGCGCTGGCCGGAACGGGCTGCGCCCTCCGCCAAGCTGGTCGCCGCGGTCGTCAGCGCCACACTGGACGCGGTCAGCCTCGCGGCGGCGTCGCGGCGCTGCTCGATGGCGTCGCGCGTCGCCACCACCGCGACGCGCACGGCGTCGAGGGGTTGCGAGACACTGGCGAGATGGCCGGACGCGGAAGCTGATGCATTCGCCAGCTCGGTGACCGCGGCGGTGAGAGCATTGCCTTCATCCGCGCCGCCGGTGCGCAGGAACTCTGCGACGCGCAGCCGCGCCTCGGCCATGCGACTCTGCACCTCGACGACATGTGCGGCCAGGTCCTCGCTCATGGCGTCGTTGCCGAACGCCACGCTTACCTGTCCGCCAGCGCGCCAGACGACGCCGGCAACGGCGGCAAGCAACAGCAGGACCAGCAGGAAGCCCAACATGATGCGCAAGCGGATTGAATGCAGCCACTCGATCGAGGAGGCACGCTGCCGGCCGGCCATGTCCGTCGGGTCCGTTGCTGTGTGAAAAGCCGCTAGGCGCCCATCGCCTGAATGCGAGCCGCACGTTCGGCGCCGAGCCGCTTGGCCGTTGCATCCAGGGCGGGCCGCGCGGCCCCCGCGAGTGCCGCACGATCAACGTCGGACACAATCGTCATACCGGCGGCTTGCAATGCGGCGATGCCGTCCCGCTCGCCCTTCGTTCCGGTGTCACGCGATGCGCCTGCACCGGCCTTTGCGGCCTCAATCAGAGCGGTACGCTGGGCGTCGCTCGCGTCCTCCAGCAGGTCCGGTGAGACGATGATCATCGCTGCGCTATAGACGTGGCCGGTGAGGTTCAGGCACTTCTGCACCTCATTCAACTTCGCCGCCACGATGGTCGGGACCGGGTTCTCCTGTGCCTCGAAGCGTCCGGTGCGCAGCGCCTCGTAGAGTTGAGGAAACGGCAGCGGCTCAGGATTCGCGCCAAGCGCCTTGAAGGCATCGACCATAACATCGGACTGCGGCACGCGAATGCGCATGCCACGCAAATCGTCGGGCTTGCGGACGGGGTGATTGGCCGTGATGTGACGCAGCCCGTTTTCCGCCCAGGCGAGCACGTGCACGCCTTTGGGGCGCAGCAGATCGGCGTATTCAGTGCCAATCGCCCCATCGAGAACCGCGCGTGCGTGCGCTGCGTCGCGGAACAGGAATGGCGCGTCGAGCAGGCCCAAGGCCGGCTCGATATTGGCCACGACATTCGAGGCGGTAACCGCAAGTTCGAGGCTGCCGTTGATGCATGCCTTGGTCATCTCCAGCTCGCCGCCTAGTTCGCCGTTGGCGTGCACCTCCACCTGGAAGGCTTCGGCGAGGACAGGCGAAGCGGCGGCGGCTTCAGCGAAGGCGCGGCATGCCTGGCCGGTGGCCGAGGGGAGAGGATTGACCGTGCCGATGCGGATGACGCGGCGCATAGCCGCGGCGCGCAATACGCCAGGCGCGGCAAGCGTCCCGTTTATCGCGATGAGGCCACAAAGCGCGCGACGACGCGTGAAGAGAACGGCCATGGATCCTGCCTCCTGCTGCCTGCGAGAGCCGCCGGTCTGACATGATCGGGTAAAGGCCGGGTGAACACGGCAAAAGGTACACCTCTCCCATTTCAT
>CAYRTL010000054.1:0-7007 GCA_964427005.1 uncultured Acetobacteraceae bacterium | reverse complement strand
ATGATCGGGTAAAGGCCGGGTGAACACGGCAAAAGGTACACCTCTCCCATTTCATGGGAGAGGTTGGCGCGAAGCGCCGGGAGACGTTTACGCGCTAAGCGGCGGGCTCGCTGACCGGACGGGGCACCGGTTCGATCCTCGCCTGGTCGGTCAGCATCTCGATGTGGCCGGTGATCTGCCCGCCGTCCTCCACCTGAAGGCGGCGGCATCGGGCGGTGCCAAGCACCTTGCCGCTCGCGCGAACCACAAGGCTGCCGCGCGCTGTCAGAGTGCCGTCGATCGTGCCGGCAATCTCGGCATCCTCGACCTCGATTTCGCCCTTGAACACGCCGCCCGGTGAGATCGCGAGTTCGGTCGCGTGGATCATGCTCGCTTCGACCGTTCCCTCAACCACCAGCCTCTCGGCGTCCTGCACCGTACCCTGCACGCTGATGCCGCGGCCGACGACGAGGGTGCGCCGCTCCGAAGGATCGCGTGCCTGGCTGCGAATCGGCGGGAGGCCGGGACGGGCCGCAGCGGGCGGCGCGGCCGGCGGGGTAGGAGTCGCGGTGAAAGGTTGCCGGGACATGGTCTGCACCTCCTGCGTCTGGGCGGGGCGGAATGGAGGCACGCCCAGGCCGTTGTCGATGGGCCCACTCGGGGCGCCGGGAAAATCCTTGGTCGCTCCCTGTTCAGGGATCGATACGCCGGCGGGCAACGTAGCGCCCGCTTCGGCCTCCTGTATGTCGTCGGGTCTACGACGTTTGAAGACGGGCACTGGCGCCTCGTGTGGGTGAACGAATAACCGATTCGTGACGATACAACCGGGGTAACACAGCGGCCGTGACCGGAACAACTGGTTGTACGAGTTTATCCACAATGATCCGCGTGGTTCACGAGCGTCATGCCGGTCGTGCGGTGATCGCCTGATCGAGCACGTGCACCATGGCGGCGGTGCCCACAACAGGAATCAACAGATTCAGGATCGGAACGTAACCGGCCAGAGCAAGCGCACAGCCTTGCACCAGCACGAGCGGCCGTGCGCGGCGATACAGCGCTTCGGCTGCGGGACGCGGCAGGCGCCGCATCGCAACCGCGACGAACAGGCCGCGCCCGATCGCGTAGCCGCCAATGAGCCATGCAAGGATCAACCCGAGGCCCGGCAGGAACAGCGCGGCGATCAAGGCCAGCAGGTTAAGCAGCAGGATGCGCAGGCCAATGCTGATCGCGTCCCAAAGCTGTGCGGCAAGCGGTGCGCCGCGGGGCGGCGGTAGCGACGGGTAGTACCGCCGCTCGACCGCGCGCGCAACCCGATCGATGTAGAGCGTGCCGATGATGACGGCCACCGGCAGGAACAGCCACATCGCGAGAATCGCCACGCCGATATTGCCCAGCACATCGGCCGCCCAGCCGATCAGGCCATGCAGGTCCAGCAGGTGGTGAACTGCCCAGGTGGCAGCGACATGGAGTGCGATGAAGCACGCCGCCGACCACAGCAGACTACGCAGCAGGACGCCCAGGAACACCGGATCGTCGAGTTGGGCGACAGCGCGGGCGAGTGGTGAAAGCAGCATGACCACCGAATCAATGGGAACCAAGGGCAGCGCTGTAGCGGCGGCGCATCACCGAGAGCTGCTTGTGAAAGAAAGAAGCTGACACAACGCGTAAACCATTCGGTAAGGTGGACGATAGCATCATTAATTGATATTTCGCCATTGGAAGGGTAATCTGGGAGAAGGCCTGCATGCCTCGTTTTGTGACGCCAACATCGGCGGTGCTTGCTTTATTGCTCGTAGGGCCATTTGCGCCGCCCCCGGCATTTGCAGACGCTCCCCGCGTGGTCAAGAACGCCGTCGTTCAAATCGTCACCGATGACGATGGGAAGGACGACGTGGATGTTTTCACCGTCACGGTCAAGAACGACGGCGGCAAGATCCTCGAGCGGGTGTTCGACGCAAAGGAGGAGATCAAGCCCTTCACCACGTTCAATCTCTGGCTTCAGAAGGTGCGCGCCGAATCCGCGGACAAGATGAAGGGCAGCACGATCGTCTTCCATATCGATCCGAAGTGGGACGAACACTGGGTGATCAAGGATGCCCGGCTCACCGTCAATTACGAATCGGGGCCGCCGGACAAGTGGCACTGGGGGCCGTTCGTCTTGCAGCGTAAAGGCGCCGGTCCGTTCGAAGTGCAGTACCAGCTGACAGACGATCACAGGATGTGACAATGCTCCGTGCGGGTGTAGGCAGAGGCCGCGGTCTGATGGCCTCCGCTCTGGTAGCGTGCGTGATCGCCGGCGCTTCGCCCGCGTACGCGCAGAAGGATGGCAACTCAGACTTGTGGCACCGCGACACGCTGACCGGCGACTGGGGCGGCCTGCGCGACGAGCTCGCCGAACTGGGCATCGCCGTCACCATGACCTACACGGCCGAGGTGTTCGGCAATGTCAAAGGCGGAATCAAGCGCGGCGCCACCTACGACGGCCAATTGCTGCCGCAGGTCGATGTGGACCTGGAGAAACTCATCGGCTGGGAGGGCGCGACCTTCCGCGTATCGATGGTCCAGGGCCATGGTCCCTCGCTATCCAGCGGCTGGGTCGGCAACCTGATGGGCGTGTCCAGTACCATCGCCGTGCCACCGGCGACGCGCCTGTATAACCTTTGGCTTGAGCAGAAGCTGTTCGGCAACATTGCCTCGATTCGCGCCGGTCTGATGAATGTCGACGCCGAATTCATGACCAGTCTGACTGCATCGCTGTTCATGAACACCACCTTCGGCTGGCCTGCCTGGACTGGTTTCGATCTGCCTGGCGGTGGGCCGGCCTATCCGCTGTCGGCACCAGGCGTGCGCGTGCGCGTCAACCCTGGACCTGAGGGCCTGTATTTGCAGGCGGCGGTGTTCAGCGGCGACCCGACGGGGCATGGCGGTTCCAACAGCCTCAGCACCACCATCCCCAATGGCACGGTCGTCAGCTTCAATGGCGGCGCGTTCATCATCGCCGAGGGCGGCTACGCGGTGAACCAGGAAAAGGATGCCAAGGGCCCGCCGCTCGCATTCAAGATTGGCGGCTGGTACCACACCAGCAACCAATTCCAGGATCAGCGCTTCGCGACGAACGGATTGTCGCTGGCAGACCCGCTGTCAACCGGGATTCCGATGAATCACCACGGCGATTGGGGCGTCTATGGCATCGCCGATGCGACACTCTACCAAGCTGAAGGCGGCGGCACGCTCTCAGGCTTCACGCGCATTGCGGGCGGCACGCCCAACGACCGCAATCTGATCTCGTTCTATTTGGACGCGGGCCTCACCTATAAAGGGCTGATCCCGGGGCGCGATGACGACACCGCCGGTATCGCGGTCGGATTTGCCCGCATTGGCAACGGCGCGCGTGGCCTTGACCAGGACACGCAATTCTTCACAGGGAATCCGGCTTTCCCTGTCAGAAGCAGCGAAGTCGTCATGGAGCTGAGCTACCAGGCGCAGATCACGCCATGGCTGACTCTGCAACCCGATCTGCAGTACATCTTCCGGCCCGCGGGGGGCGTGCTGAATCCCAATGGTTCGTTGCGGCGCGACGCGCTGGTGCTGGGACTACGTTCCGCGATCAATTTCTGAGCGACGCGCTGGCGTTCATTCTCGCAATCCCAACCGCGCCAACCGCGGGATGACTTCGTCCCGGAACAGCGGCAACTCATCCAGATAATTCACGAACGACAGCGCGATACCCTTCGCACCTGCTTGCGCGAGCTGTGCAAGTTCACGCGCAACCGTGTCAGGATCGCCGACAATCGGCACGCCGCCCATGCCGTTTGCCTGATGGTAGCGCCGTTCCTCAAAGTCCTCCGGGAACTTCTCGCGCGTGACGCCACGCATTGCCATGATGCGATCGACTGCCGCCCAATCGGCATTGTCGATCGCCCAATGCCGGTAATATTCCTCCGCTTCTCGCTGCGTCGTGCGGCAGGTGATGACGCCGACTGTGTAAACGTCGATCTCCCTGCCGCCCTGCCGTGCCACAGCCTGGACATTACGGACGTGGGCGGCGAATTCGTCCAGCTTGCCCTTTGGCGTCATCGAGAACAGCGCATCGCAGTTACGGATGGCGAATGCCTGACCCGTCGGTGAGGCCGCCGCGTTCATCACGATGGGCCGGCTGCCGCCGTACGGCTTCGGCTTGGCACGTGCCTGATGCAGCCGGATGAACTGACCTTCAAAGGCGAACCCCTCCTCATCGGACCATGCCAGGCGGATAGCGTCGAACCATTCCTGGGCATACTCATAGCGCGCCGTATGCTCACGCATCGTCGCGCCAAACATGTCGAACTCGTCCTCGTTCCAACCACAGACGATATTCAGTCCGAAGCGGCCTCGGCCGATGTGATCAGCCGTGACGAACTGCTTCGCGGCAATCAGCGGATGGATCAGCGGCGCATGCACGGTGCCGAACACCGTCAGCCGTTGCGTGGCACCGAGCAGACCGGCCGCCCAGGTGACCGTCTCCAGCGTCTCGCCTTGGTAGTCGGTGTCGCCGCCATAGCCTTTCCAGCGGCCGACAGGCAGCATGAACTCGATACCGGCTTCGTCCGCCATACGCGCCAGTTGCAGGCAGTCCTCCCAGCTTCCGCTCCAGCGTTCGGGCACTTTGGTGACCGCGCGGCCGGAGGAGCAGTTGGCACCGAACAAGCCAAGCTTCAGCCGATTACGGCTGTACAGCGCGAGGCGGTCCTGCATGCTCATGCGAATGCTGGCGCCACTTCTTCCATGAAACGGCCCATCTCCTCCTTCACCTGGGCATGCGGCTTCAAGCCGACATTGAAATACAGGATCACCTCGTCGAAGCCGGCAGCTTCCACCTTCTTCAGCACTTCGGTAACGCGCGCAGCGGAACCGAGCAGCACGGAGTTCTCGGTCAGGTCCTCCGGCCGCACATTGCGCAGCCGTTCGACCATGGCGATGAAGTAGCGATAGCTGGGAGGCGCTGTCGCAGGGTCACCAGGAAAGGCCGGAATCACGCACTCCTTGTAGTAGCGGATCTGACGCGCCCGCGCGGCGTGCTCCTGCGCCCCGGTATCGGCGAAATGCGTGAAGTAGCTGCACATGAGCCGGCCTGGCGTGGTGCCATGCTTTGCACACGTCTCGTAATAAAGCTCGCGTACCTGCTGCAACCCGCCATAGGTCATGGCAGCGGCGAAGGGCGCCACCACAAGGCCACAACCGAGACGCGCCGCCAATTCAATCGATGGCTTCGAGAATGACGCCACGTATGAGGGTATCGGCTGCTGCACCGGCCGCGGCGTGATCGCCACATTGTCGAACGCATAGTGCCGGCCGCGATGGGAAATCGGTGCCTCCGCCGTCCATAGACGGCGCACGATCTCCATGCCTTCCTCGAAGATCGACTGATTGTCGTCGAACGACACGCCCAGAGGCTGGTATTCGCGCCGGTCATAGCCGCGGCCGGCGGCGAAATCGACCCGGCCGTTGCTGAGCAGATCGAGGCTCGCCCACTGTTCGGCAACGCGGATCGGGTGATGCAGCGGCAGCACGGTCACGGCCGGTGCAAGCCGAACCCGCTGCGTGCGCGCGGCGATGTAGGCCAGCGCAAGGTCGGGGCAGGACAGAACGCCGAGTGTGCTGAAGTGGTGCTCGCCGATCCAGACCGAATGCATGCCGAGTTGTTCGGCGTACAGCGCCTCGTCGATGATGTCCGCGACGAACTGGTTGGGCGCACGCTGATTGTTCTCGTAGTGGTTGTCGCTCAGCGTAAAGTAGCCAAACTTCATGGCTCGCCTCTCATTCAACCGACGAATGCACCGCCGTTGACGTCCAGAATTGCGCCGGAGAAATAGCTGGCGGCCGGCGTGCACAGGAAGGCGATTGGCCATGCCAACTCCTCCGGACGTCCCATCCGCCCCAGAGGCAATGCCGAACCAGCGGTGAACCCGGTGGTCATCGGCGTCTGTACCGGTCCAGGCGCGACGCCGTTGACCAGCACGCCACGGCTGATCGCCTGGCGCGACAGCCACTTCACCAGCGCATGCACCGCCCCCTTCGAGGCGGAATAGTCAGGTGGCGTGTTGAGAGAGGTGCCGCCTGTGCGTCCTGCCACGGATCCCACCAGGACGATTGACCCACCTCCGTGTTCCGCCATGTGGTCGATCGCCGCGGCCGTCAGCGTCAGCGGCACTCGCACGTTGATGTCCATCACACGATGAAACCGCTCATGCCACGCGCGATCCTCGCGCCAGTTACGTCCCTCCAGGATTGCCGCGCAGTGTGCGACCGCCTGGATGCGTCCGCTCGCGAACAGCGAACTGATGAAGCTGTCGGACGTCAGGTCGCCTTGCTCGATGGCACACGTCGCGCCGATGCGCTCGACTTCCGCACGCGTGTCTGTCAGAGGCGCGCGATCGGTCAGCAGCAAGTCGGCGCCAAGCTGCGCGAGCACGATCGCCGTCGCGCGGCCAATGCCGCTGGCCGCGCCAGTCACCAATGCGCGGCGTCCTCGCATGTCCAGCGCGGAAGGCAGCGGGGTTCCGGACTGGCTCATGACAAATTCCTTTCGGTTGCTGGCGCGGTTGACCTGGATCAAAGCGCGTATCGGCGGAAAGGACCAGCATGCGCCGAAATACGGCTCGCGGAGGTGCGGAATGCACGACGTGATCGGAAGCGCGGGCATGCTGCGCGGCTGGGTCGCGGTATGGACACTGCAAATGCTGTGGTTGTTCGTGGCACTCACCGTTTCAGTCGGTGTCTTGGCTGCCGTCGAGTTCCTGATTGGCTGGTCGCGATCGCGGAAACCCGTGCCCGCTGTTGTGATGGAGCGGGTGAGGGAATGACGATGACCCGGTCATTGAGCGTGATCGCGCTGGCAACAGTTGTCGTTGTGGCTCTGGCAGCTCCTGTCGAGGCGCAGCACCGTGGCGGTGGTGGCCGAGCCTGGCATGGCGGCGGCGGGCATTGGTACGGGGGCGGCGGAGGGCATTGGTACGGGGGCGGCGGCCATTGGCATGACCACGGTGGGA
>CAYRTL010000053.1:23746-33499 GCA_964427005.1 uncultured Acetobacteraceae bacterium | reverse complement strand
CCGGTGACGCGGATGCCTTTGTCTGCGAAGGTCTGGGCCAGGGGCAGGCCCACATAGCCCAGTCCGATGACCCCGATATGGGCCTTCTTGTCCTGAATTCGGGAAAGCAACTGATCGGCGCCGTCATCAGCAGACAAAAGTCCGTTCATAATCGTATCGTCTCATAAAAGTTAAAATCATTAGCTTTCTGGATCATATAAAAGCGAGGTGCCTGCGTCAATCTTACTTGCATTGCACTTTGCACGTCTGCGGCCGATCGCGGCGCCTGCTCAAGGCGCGCCCAACGACGGCCGCGCCAGCGGAATATTCCCATAAATTGAACGTTAAGGAAACCGACGCGTCAGTTTCTAGGACTGCCTATCCACGTGGGCGTCCGGTCGAGTCGGCTGCAGGAGGCCAGTTTTTCCCGCAACTCTCGCCCAACTCGTTTCTGCTACTAAACTAATAGGACTGCCGCAAGCAATGCTCCCGTCGCGTTGAATAAACGGCGCATTAACTGCAATTCAGCTTGATGTCGAAATAAGACAGCCCGTATAAATGCGGCTGTCGCGTCAGCCCCTGGCAAGTAACCATGCGATGCCAAAAAAGCCGGACCCAAACTTGCTCCGGTAAATGGCAAGTCGCTGGTGGCGAGCAACAATCGGGAAGCGTGGCCGTGCCAAGTGGATTACTTGGCAAAGAAATTGGTCCGGGTCTGAGTTTTGCGGAAGGGCCGTTATGGGTACGGCGCGAACAGGCGGTTGGCTGGAGTCGGCCATCCGTGAGCAGCTCAACTGCTCCAATCTCACGGCCCAACGTGAGCGGGAGCTGCTGGGAGTTTGCCAAACATCAACGGATGAAAGCGCCCGCCAAGCGGCTTTGACCGAGCTCTGGGAGAGCCACAGCAAGCTGGTGATCGCGGTCGCTGCCCGTCACCGCCAAGCCAACATCGAGTTGGCCGATTTGATCGGTGCCGGGCATCTCGGCCTGCATGCCGCGATCGAGCGCTTCGATCTGGAACGCTTCGACAGCCGTCTCGCCACCTATGCCATCGGCTGGATCCGCTGGTACATCCAGGACTACATCCGCCGCAATGCGGCGCCGGTTCGCCTGCCTGCCACGAGCGGGCATCGCCAGCTCGCACAAATGGCCGGCCGACTGTTCGCCGACGCGCGCAGGAGCTGTCAGCGCGAACACGTGGAAGCCACCGAGACCGAATTGTGCGAGCGCATAGGTCGGCGGATCGGTCTCGCTACCAATGAGGTGGCACGCAGCATTCGCCTGATCAGGGGTGGCTCGGTCAGCCTCCACACCAGTATGGCGGAGCCGGGTACAGCGCAAATCCTGGAAGAGACGCTTGCGAGCGACGATGCCTCGCCGGAAGAAGATGTCATCCTGCGGCTGGACCATGCCAAGGCACGCAAGCGGATCAGGTCTCTGGCGCAGGAAATCCTTGGCGAGCGCGAACGGGCGGTGTTTCTGGCCCGCTGCATGAGCGACGGCGAGGAAGTCGTGCATCTGGAGACGCTGGCACGGCAGTTCGGTGTCACGCGCGAGCGGGTCTGCCAACTTGAGGCAAGTGCCAAGCGCAAGGTCGCCACAGCGCTGGCGCGCGAGGGCTATCTTGATGTGGTCGGCGACCAGCCGATCAGGCTCCCGGCAACCAGGGCCCCTCGGCGTGCGATGCCGCCTTCCAAAGGCGCGCGGCTGTCGAAGGTCTCAGCGGTAGGCTGACGCCGAGCCTTGCTATTGCACCAGCACGCAACTCGTTCCGGTAGCGCGGACACGCTCGCAGAAGGCCGACGCTTCGCCTGAATCAGCGAACCCACTGGTACGCACCCGCCACGCTGTGCCGCCATCACGCGCGACCTCCGCCAGGATCGGTTCGCGGTTGCCCAACAAGGCGGGCATGATCCTTTTCAGGCCGAGCCATTTGAGTTCGGCGGCATCCCTCGACGGAGTGGCTCCCGCCAGTTGCACCTGCACCGTCGGAACGTCCTCCGTGGTGGTCGCCCGTAAGGGCACGGAAGCCGGAGTTTCGGTGGGCAGCGGAGGGGCTTGATTGGTGCTCCCTGCTGCTGCTTTGGCGGCGGGAGCCGCCGGCGGGGCAGGCGACGAGGGAGTCAGCAAATCGGCCGCCACATTGCTTGAACGACCGGTGCTGAAGGCATCCAGCGCCTGTTCTACCTCGTTCGGCGCCAGGTCCTGGCTGAGAATTCGCGCGGCCTCCGCCTTGTCGCCTGCCATCGTCAGAACCGCTGCCAGGTCATGGCGTGTCTGACGCGAGGCGCCCGGGCCGTTGGCCAGCGGTCGAAGGAGCTGTACCGCGTCCTTTGATTGCCCGCTCATCGCCAGCGACAGCGCCAGATTGACCTGGGCCGCTGTCATATCGGGCGCCACGCCCAATGCCTGCCGATAGGCAGCCTGCGCCTGGGCGTGCCGGCCTTGCAGATCGCGGGCAATCCCGAGGTCGTTGAACGCGACCGCGTTGCGCGGCTCGCGCTGCAGCGCCTCAAGGAACAAGCCTTCCGCGCCCACAGGATCTGTTGCGAGGCGGATCCGCCCGAGGCCGATATTGCCGCCGACAGACCCGGGGTTAGCCACAAGTGCCTGCTGGAAGCTGACCGCCGCTTCCTCAGTTCGGCCCAGTGCGGTCAACGCCTCACCCTGGGTCAGCAGCGCCGCCTCGTTGCCTGGATATCTCGTCAGGATGCCGCCGGCGATCTGCAATGCCAGCTCGGGGGAGCCGCCGCGCAGTGCCGCATCAGCGACGTCCATGCCCGGAGGGCCCGAACCTACGCCTGTTGCACCCCGCGGGGAGCAGGCGGCTAGCAGTATAAAAAGCCCAAGCGCGGCGCCGCGCATCACCGAATCGATCACCGGATCAACTGAAAGCCTTCATGATCTGAATGATGGCGGGACCGCCGGCAATGAGAAATACGCTCGGAAGAATAAAAAATATTGTCGGTACAGTCAGAAGGACCGGCAGACGGGCGGCGCGTGCCTCGAACTTGATCAGGGCGTCCTGCCGTAGTTCGGCGGCCAGAATACGCAGCGAGTCGGTAACAGGCGTCCCGTATTGCATTGTCTGTATGAGCGTAGTGCCCAGGCGTTTGTAGCCATCAATTCCTGTGCGCATGCCGAGATTGGTCAGGGCCACCCGGCTGTCAGAGACCATCTGCAGCTCATGGGCAGTCTGCGCCAGCTCGTTCGCGACCTCCCAGTGCGCATTCTGCAGTTCGGTTGCAACTCGGACCACTGCGGGACCGAGCGCCAGTCCTGCCTGAGCGCAGATCACCATCATATCAAGGGCGTCAGCAAGACCCGCCTCGAGGCGTTGCTGATAACGCGAGCGGCGGCGATTGAGCAGCCAGTCGGGCGCCAGCAAGCCCACAATTCCTGCCCCCACTGGCGTCAACGTCCCCAGCTTGCCTGGCAATCCCACGTTGTGCAGTAGCAACAGAGCCAGGACCGGCAGACCGGCCATCAGGATGATCTTGGCCCCGATATAGACCGCGAGCCCGTTGGCTCCTCGCAGACGCGACGCCGTCAGCGAGAGCTCCAGCTCTGCCCGAGTGCTCGCCGACACCATCCCACTGCGGAGGATGAGCTGACCCAGCCCGGCAATCGCTTTCATCGCGGCGATGCGGATCGCTTCCGATTCGGGTACCGCTTTCGCCGCAGCACCCTGCCCGTGAATAAGCCGAACTCGCGCGTCGTAGCGGCTCTGCCGTTGTGACTGGCGAAGCATCAGAAAGCCCGAGCCAAGCAACAGCAGGATAAAAATCCCGCCGATTGGGAAGAGCATGGTCTGGCTCATTGCGGAAGGCTGCGGTTGATGATTGTCCGGATTAGGAAAAGACCGACGAGCAGGCTTGCAATGGAGGCAGCAAGAATGTTGCGCCCGGTGGGATGACTGAACAGCAGTCCAATATAGCTGGGATTGATCGCCCAAAGCATTATCGCCACTAGGAACGGGAGGACTGCCAGGATACCCGCTGTGGTCTTGGCCTCGGACGTCATAGCCTGTCCTTTGGCCTTCAGGGCGGCACGCTTCCGTATCACGTCGGCTAAATTTTCCAAGGTCTCGCTCAGCGTACCGCCCGTCTGGTTCTGCAAGGTTATTGCCGTCGCGAAGAACCGGTACTCTGACAGGCCGGTACGTCTCGCCATTTCGAGCATGGCGTCCTCCATGCTGACGCCGACCGAAATGTCATTGACCAACCGGGCGAACTCAGGGCCGGTCGGATGCCCCAGCTCGCGCGCGATGGTCCTGATCGCTTCTGGCACCGGAATGCCCACGCGGACTGACCGTACGATCATGGCGAGCGCGTCAGGAAATTGAGCGAGCAAGGCTGATCGACGACGCTGGTCGAACCATCCAAAGAAGTTGCGGCTCAGCCCAATCCATGTAACAGGAATGACCATCCAGCCCAGGCGGCCGACAAAATCTGCGACCAGCCACTCGAGCACCTTTGCAGCCAACAGCGTCAGTAGAACGACCATCCACCAGGGCAGCGGATAGCGCTCGGGTGAGGTGGGATCAAAGCCAAACACGCGCGCCGCGAAGCCGACGACGGACTGATCGCGCGGTCTCGGCGGAGCGGTGAAGGCCGAGACCTCCAGCCGCTGCACGCGGACATGCGGTGTGATCACCATTGCCAGCCTGGCATCCCGCTTCTGCCGGTACTTCTGCGCGCGCGAGACCAGCCAGCCGCTGATCGCCAACCCCGCCAGTGACGCACACGACAGAAGCAGTAAGAGCCACAGCAGGCTGGTGTTCACGGTTCCGCCTCGTCCAGTGCGGCCTTGTACTGTCGGTCGAGGCCGAAATAGGCCAGCCGCCGCAGAAAACTCGGCGGCACTTTGCTGACCTTGTAGCGGCCGAACAGCTTCCCGTCGGGACCTTCGCCCTGGATTTCCAATTGGAAGATGTCGTTCATCGTGATGATCTCGCCTTCCATTCCGCAGACCTCGGTGACCTGCGTGATGCGGCGGCCGCCGTCGCGATGGCGCTCCACTTGGACGATGATGTCGATCGCGCTGGCGATCTGCTGGCGGATGGCCTTTGAAGGCAGACCCATGTTGCCCATCTGCACCATGTTCTCGATGCGGATCAGAGCGTCTCGCGTTGTGTTGGCGTGGATGGTGGACATCGACCCGTCGTGGCCGGTGTTCATCGCCTGCAGCATGTCGAATGCTTCGCCGCTGCGCACCTCGCCGATGATAACGCGATCAGGCCGCATGCGCAGTGCATTGCGCACCAGATCGCGCTGCGTGATCTCACCGCGGCCTTCCAGGCTCGCCGGCCGTGTCTCCAGCCGCACGACGTGCGGCTGCTGCAATTGCAATTCCGCAGCGTCTTCGATCGTGACAACACGCTCGCCGTGGTCGATCAGCCGCGACATCGCATTCATCAGCGTTGTCTTGCCGGAACCCGTGCCTCCCGAGATGATGACATTGAGCCTTGCCTGGGAGGCGATCTCCAGCACGCGCGCCACTGGTGCAGTCAAGGCTTTGTATTCGATCAGCCTCGCGAAATCGATGCCCTTGCGGCCGAACTTGCGAATCGAGACATAGGGTCCATCGAGCGCCAACGGCGGAAACACGATATTGACGCGCGATCCGTCCTTGAGCCTTGCGTCGACCATCGGACTCGACTCGTCAACGCGCCGGCCAACTGCTGCGGCGATACGCTGACAGATGTTGGCAAGATGCGCCTGATCGCGGAAACGGATGTTGGCGAGCGCGACCTTGCCACCGCGCTCGACGAATGTGCGATCGGGGCCATTCACCATGATGTCGCTTATGGTTGGGTCCTCGAGCAGAGTCTCCAGCGGACCGAGACCGAGGATGTCGTTCACCAACTCCGCCGCGAGCGCGCGCTGCTCGCGAGCGTTGAGCTGGATCCGCCGCTCTGTTGCGATTTCGGAAATCAACCGCTCAACATCGACTGTCAGCCGCTCAGGCGACATGGAAGCGACGGCGGTCGGTTCCAGCCTGGCGAGGCAGACCGATCGCAGCTCGCCGATCGCTTCGGAGGGGACACCGGCCGGAGAAGCATTCGGATCGGCGGACGACTTCGGCGCGTGATGTGCCGCGGCATTCCTCGCCACCGCGTCGTCCAGGGCGCGCTGCACCGTCGAGCGGCGCCCGAAACTCGGCGCGTAGTTCACGATTGGCGCCTCCGCCGGCGCCAGAACGAACGCTTGGCACTGGCATTACCCGCCGCCGCATCGGACGCGGAATCGAGCAGTCGCTGCCCGCCAACCTGGCGCGTCAGCTCCAGGATGCCCGCACGATAACCACTGCTGCTCGCCAGTGCCGGCTCGCCAAGCGTCGCGGCGTTGCCGACCTGACGCGGCAGATCCTGTATCGCCACGTCAACCTTCATCTTCAAGGCGTCTTCCACCTGCCGGCGTGTGAGTCCGCCTGATATGCCGAGACGGTTCAGCACGACGACGGGACGTTGCTTCTGATGCGAGCTGTTCGGGAGCGCGAGCAATCGCAGGGTATCGCGTACCGCTGCCAGTGTCGGTTCCATCACCAGTATGCGCTGATCCACCAGATCGAGCAGATCGCGGTACACCGGAACTGGTGCGAACGGCACGTCCGCAACGATAAAGTTGTAGCGCCGGCGTAAGGCCTCGAGCAGCCGTTCAGCCGCGCCTGGTGCGTGGTTCGGTTGAACCGACACCTTCTCTTCGCCGGCCAGCACATGCAGCCGGTCAGCAGCGGGCTGTGCCGCGCGTTCGGCAAGCAAAGCGTCGATGCGCTCCGGCGCTTCCAGCGCCATGCGCAGTCCGGACCCTGGCTGGATGTTCAGCAGGAATGCTGACATTCCAAGATGCAGGTCGGGATCCAGCAGCACGGTATGCCGGCGCAGCAATACGCCGAATTGCCATGAGAGGTTCACCGCCAAAGTTGTCGCGCCGACACCGCCGCGCACACCGGTGATGGCGATCGCCCGGCCACCGAGGACTCCTTCGGATGCCGGCACCTGACCGGCGACGAAGGCACCAAAGTGCCGGGCCACCTTGTCGCGCGTCAGCGGCTTCGGAAGATAATCGGCGGCCCCAAGACCGCGCGTCACCTCGCGATAGAAGTCGGCATTGTTGAGCTCGCCGACGACAAGGACACAGACATCCGGCTCCACGACCTGCGCCAGATCGCCGAGTGCGGTGAGCGGCTGGTCTTCACCGCTGACATCAACCACCAGCACTCTCGGGGTGGCCTGCTTCTGCATGGTTGTGATGGCAGCGCGGACACCGCCTCGTCGGATATCCACCTCCTCAGATACAAATTCGCTGAGACCCTCGCGTAAGGCTTCTTCGGAACGCGCATCGGTGGCGAATGCCATGAGCGCAGGACGATCGTGGCGGGCCGATGCCTGATCGCCGATTGGCTCGCCGCCTTTTGCGATTTGGTGTGCTCCGTCGTCTGGCATTTCAACCTCCTGAACCAGACGAACCACCGCCCGAGCTGCTCCCGCCAGCACCAGCGCCGGAAGAGCTGGAACCAGCGCCAGACGCCCCTGCCGCGGCGGCACTACCTGGATCGAGCAGCGCCTTCGGCGTATCGGTCCAGACACGACCGATCGCCTGGCCCGATGCCTTGCTGTCCACGGCCGCAGCGCCTCTACCGCGAATCAGGTCATATGGATTGGCAACCATGACTGCGATGTTGCCGGCATTGGCACCAGTGGGCTGCCAAGTGTCAGGCCGCGTGTACGGATCCATCTCCTGACATCCCGCGACCATGAGAACCGGGGTCACCAATGCAGCGCGAAGGATGTAACGAGACAACATACGGAGTCTCCGGGCTACTGAACGACGAAACCGGCACTGCCAGGGATGCGCACCGGCACCGCGGGCTGGCCGTGACCGACCTGGCGCATGAACAACAGGCGATCGAGTTCGCGCGGCATCGTGTAGCCATCAGTCGGAAGATGCAGCGCCGAGGGATCGTCGACCGGCCGCACGATGAACGGCGTGACCACGATGACCAGTTCGACTTCCTTCTTGTCGAATGTATTGTCGCGGAATAGCGAACCAAATACTGGCACGTCACTGGCACCAGGAATACCGCTCGTGCCCTGGGAATGATCCGTCTGCAGCAGGCCGGCGATGGCGAAGCTCTGGCCGCTGCCAAGCTCGACAGTGGTTTCCGCGCGGCTCACGATGAGTGACGGGACCACCATGTTGCTACTGCCCGCGGCGACCTGCACAGAATTCAGATTGCTGAGTTTGCTGACCTCTGGCGCAACATGAAGATTGATCCGGCCGTCGCTGAACACAGTTGGCACGAAGGACAGCGACACGCCGAAATTCTTGTACTCGACGGAGATGGAATTGTTCTGCTGGGCAACCGGGATGGGGAACTGGCCGCCCACCAGAAAGCTCGCCGGCTGTCCGCTCATGACCGTCAGGTTCGGTTCGGCGAGGATGCGCGCCAGGTTGTCCTGTGCGAGCGCGTCGATCACGCCATTGAAGTTTGCGCCTGGGCATAGTGTCCGGCCACCCGCGGAACCACCTCCGGTGCCCACGCATGAAATCGGGTTGTTGTTCGTGTTCAGCGTGAGCGCAGGCAACATGCCGATCCTGCCGATGGTGGAAAGCTGCTGCCAGTTCACCCCGAGATTGCGCACCACCTCACGTGAGACCTCAGCGATACGAACGCGCAGGGTAACCTGGATCGGCGAAGCGATGTTGATCTGATTTTCGACGATCTGGTTCTCGCCGATATAGCCTTTGGCGATGGCAACCGCCTGTGCGGCATCGGCGGCGCTTCCCACGACGCCGCTCAGCAACAGTCCCTTCGACTGCGGCTGCACCTGAACATGGCTGCCTTTGACAAGACGCGTTATCATCGCCTGTGCCTGCATCGCGCCAAAGGCGGCGGGCTGCACGGTGATATCGTATTGCGCGACAACGCGGCCGGCGTTGTCGAGCGCAGCGACCGTAGTGTGACCCGCTGCGACACCGAAGACGAACAGGCTCGCCGCACTCGCCGGCCGGACCTCAGCAACCTTTGGGTCGGCGACGAACACATTGCTGGCGGGAGCACTCAGTGAGACGACCCGGCCGGTGCCTGCCTCAAGGACCAGCGGCGCATGGTCGGCTGAGTTCGCAGCGGCGGCGGCAGCGGCGGCGCCAGACTGGGCCTGAGCGAATGCGCCAGCAGGAGCGCCGAGCAGCGCCGCGGCAACAGCAATGCGACGCAAGATCTCCATCAAAACTTGAACTCCTTTGCATCACCCGCGCCCTGAAATACACGGATCGTGTTTGGAACGGCCGGCGCGGTTTCGGCTCCCAAAGCAGGCGAGACATCGGCGGCCCAGGTCGTGTTCGGCGCGGAAGCGAGCTGCGGGCCTGGCACAGATTCGGCGGACCGTACTGCGAGCGACAACCGGCCAAGACGTATCGCCACGGACACGCGCTCCGCCTGATCCTGCATTACCTCGAGCGTGACAGTGCGTTCGCGCGCATCAGAGGCACTAGCGTCGCTCGCGCCCTGCACGAGCTGCTGATCGATGGCAATGACGCGGACATCGGCCAGCACGGTTTCCGCGGCCACCCGCCGGCCGATGGGCAATGAAGCTGACTGTATCGTCTGAGTAAGGATCAGATCGACCCGGTCGCCAGGCCAGATCAGACCCGCTGAACCGGTGATGGCATCGACGCCGACGGTGACCGCGCGCGTGCCGGGCGCGAGCACCGCGGCGAGGAAGCCGTGATCGCCGGGCCGCATGACTTCGCTTTCCCGCACCGTTTC
>CAYRTL010000053.1:0-23646 GCA_964427005.1 uncultured Acetobacteraceae bacterium | reverse complement strand
CCAAAGCCCACCAGGCCCAAGGCCATCAGGGCGAAGAACGTGATGCGCAGAACCATCTGATGCTCCGCCTACAGCGTGATGAACAGGAAGCCGCCGGCGATCGCCACAGCGTAGGGGAGCGGTCCGGCCCGCCGGATGCGCCAACGCTCGGCACGAACGGCACGTGCGATGAGCTGCTTCGGTCGCTGCACCGGCGGGGCTGAGGTGATCCGGCTCGCGCCCAGATAGACAAGCGCGAGAGCGGCACCAACAAGACTGACAGCAACGATGAAGCTTGCGACTTCGCTCGGCGGCACGACCATGGCTGCCGCGGCCAGGAGTTTCACATCGCCAGCACCCAGCCAGCCACGCCGCCAGCAAAGTGCCGCCACCACGAAAACTGAAAGGCCAGCCAACAATGCTGTCAGCAGATGGCCATTCAGAAGCTGGGTCGCGAGACCGAACAGCGCGACAGCGACCGCCATCCAGTTGGGCACCGTCCGCACGGCGATATCGTGCAATGCGGCCGTCAGCACCACGGCGATGCTGGCAAGCAGCAGAGTGAACGAGAGCAGCGATGACCAGTCCGAAAACATCGCAGTCGTCCCACTCCAAATAAACAGCGCGACGGCATGACCCTGCCGCCGCGCTGGGTCCGTTTGCGAATCGGTTAGTTGGTGATTAGAGGCTGCCGCCGATGGCAACGAATTTGCTGGACATGCTGCCGGCCAGGACACCAAAACCGACCATGATCGTTGCCACCAGCGCAGCAGCAATCAAGGCATATTCTAGAGCCGTGACGGCCCGTCGGTCGGTCTTCAATTCCAGCCAGGTCTTCATGTACTCGATCATTGGGGGGCTCCCTCGTCCCAGTTAATTAGGATGCCGCGTTCCGAAACCTGTGGGTTCGTTGCTGCACACACACGCGCCGGAAGCCTGCACGTGGGACTCAAGCATGACGAGAGTTATAAAAGAGTTTCATCATTTCGGAGACTCAAGAAAAAATCGCCGAGCTTACTTCACCAGTGCGTTACCCTGTCGGATCGATCTGATTGTTGATCATGCCAGACGAGCCTCGCGCCACGCTGTGGCCGGATTGCGCTGCGGCGACGGCACCAAATGCAGCAGGAAAGCGCCGAAGAGGACCAGCGACGGCAGCCCGAACGGTATCGGTCGGTCAAACACGTTCATCGCTGGCGCGATCAAAACCAGGAACACCACCAGCCTGGACCACGGCGGGAAACCGCGTTCGCTCCACTCCCGCAGCATCCACGCTAGCGGCAGCGCCGCAATCGTCATGTCGTAAAACAGTGAAAACGGCGTGATCAGCAGGCACGCAATTAGAATAAGAGCACGTTCAGTCGCACCATCGACCTGGCGCCGCTGCGCCCAAAACAGGCCGCAGACGGCAGAGGCAGCAACAGCGGCATGGATGGCATAGGCCGCTGGCATTCCCAGTCCCAACGACCTCGCCAGGGCGAATGCGCTTTGCAACTTCTGGAAACCCACAAGCCCCTGTTCCAGCGTGTCGCGTGCGTCATGGGCATTCGCCAGGAACGCCCACCATGTCTCCCAGCCGAGCACGATATATGACAGCGCCATCGCGGCGGACGCCGAAAGTGCGGCGTAACTCAAAGCACGCCAGCGTCTCGAGAAAACCAGCGCCAGCGGCACAGCCAGCGCGAGATGCGGCTTGATGATCATCAGCCCGAGGACAGTTCCGGCAAGCCTTGGGCGGCGGTCAAGAATGCTGAGGCCGCTGCCCAGAATGGCGGCAGTCAGGAACGCGTTCTGGCCAGCGATCGTGTTCAGGTATGCGGCGGGAAGTGCAAGGACACCCAACATTGCCCATGGCGTCCGCAGGATGCGCCAGACCGTAGCCAAGAATGCTGCTGCTGTCAGGCCAAGAAACAGCACAAGCGATGGAAAGAACGGCACCAGTGCGAGGGGCAGGCATAGAAGCAGGTATGTCGGTGGGTAGAAGAAGTACTCGTAGCCTCTTCTCAGTACCGGCAACTCGGCAAGGTGATGCACGCTCGGAAGATAGACGTCCGCCGCTTGTCCCTGCAGCGCAAGCCGGGATGCGGCCCAGAAGCTGGAATAGTCGGCACCGAACAGATCGCCATGCGAGTCGTATCCGCCATGAAGTGACCATAGCAGGCGCAGCATCGCCCCCATGAGAGCGATCGCCAACGCCACACCGTAGATACGGACGCGCTCGCGCGTCAGCCACGTCATGTCGCGCAAGAAGTTCGTGATACCGGCTGTGCATCCAGTCGCCGAGGCGCCGATTTCGCTCAGTACCTGCGCTACGCGGGCTTCGCGCCAGGTAATCGCGGCACTGGATAACCCCGGTCGCAGCAGGAAAACCCCAAAAAGCAGCATTGCGGGGAGGCCCAGCGCGACTGGCCGCTCAAGCAGGATGCCCAAAGGCGCGACAAAAACGAGGAACAGGACAAGCTTGGACCATGGGGGGAACCCATGTTCGCTCCACTCCCGCAGCATCCACGCAAGCGGCAGCGCCGCGATGGTCATGTCGTAAAACAGTGAAAACGGCGTGATCAGCAGGCAAGCAATGACAATAAGAGCACGCTCCGTCGCATCATCGAGCCGCTGCCGCTGCGCCCAGAACAATGCAACCACGGCGGAGAGAGCAATGACAGAGTGCATGGCATAAGCCGCTGGTACTTCCGTGCCCAACCACCGCGCCAACGCGAATGCGCTTTGTATCTTTTGGAATCCAACTCGCCCCTGTTCCAAGGAAACACGTGCTTCATGGGCATTTGCGATGAAGCCCGACCAGGCCTCCCAGCCAAAGACCGTATACGACAGGAGCATTAGGGCAAACGCTGAGACCGCAGCGAATGACAGCACCCGCCAGCGTCGCGAAAATATCAGCGCCAGCGGTAGAGCCAACGCCAGATGCGGCTTGATGATCATCAGGCCGAGGAGAGCTCCGGCAAGTCTCGGGCGGCTGTTGAGCATCTTGAGGCCGCCGCCCAGGATGGCGGCAGTCAAGAAAGCATTCTGACCGGAGATCGTGTTCAAGTGCACGGCAGGAAGCGCAAGCACGCCAATGATGGCCCACGGCGTGCGCAGGATGCCCCAGATTACACTGAGAAAGGCAGCCCCAGTCACTGCAAGAAAAACGATCAGGGAGGGAAAGAATGGCAGGACCGCAAATGGCGCACAAAGCAGCAGATATGTGGGTGGATAGAAGAAAGCCGCATAGCCATCTCTAAGGACTGGCAGCTCTCCAAGCTGATGTAAGATTGGAAAATAGACATCGGCCGGTTGCCCCAGCAGGACAAGGCGTGACGCAGCCCAGAAGCTGGCGTAGTCGGTACCAAACAGGTGGCCATGGCCGTCATAGCCCCCGTGCAGTGACCACAGCAGGCCCAGATGCGCCCCGACGAGAACGATCGCCAACGCCACACCGTAGATACGAACGCGCTCACGCGTCAGCCACGGCATATCACGCAAGAAGCGCGTGACACCTGCGGTACATTCGGTCGCGGATACACTCATGTCGAACCGCTGCGTGGCGTGGCTCGCACCATGCGGCAGGACTCGCTACAGACATCTTACAATGATGAGTGGTCAGCCTCCCGGAGTTACTATGCGAGGCAGTGACGAAGGCTTGCCTGCAAGCGCCACCGTCGAGGCCGCGGTGCCCGCCGCACTTGGCGTCCATACCCGCACCTGCACGCCGCCGACCGAGAATACCTTGACCGGCGGTTCCGCAGTTCTGGCCGGAGCAGGCGCGCTCGCCAGCGCCCGCTGCCATCCCTCCGGCGTCGCCCAGTTCGCGAACACGAGCTGGCGGTACGGACCACCAAACGCGGGCGTTGCAGAGTGATAGGCGGCGACTGCGTCCTCCCAATTGCCAAGCCGTTCGCGCAGTGAGGTCAAGAAACGCGCGGCATATTGCGCATTCGCGGCTGGATCAAATGCCTGGTCTATGTCTGAGAATGCAGATGGATGGTGCAGCAGATTGATCTGAAAACAGCCTACGTCGATGTTGCGCACGCCGCTGGCCTGCAGGCTACGAATCCGCTCCAGCGCAGCTTCCTTGCTGTCCATCAGATACGGCTGCCCTGCGGCATCGATCGCCCACGGAGAAGGAACCACGCGTCCCAGCGCAGCGTCCCATCGTCCGCTTTCGACGCGGCCTATAGCAGACAGCAACCCGGCCGGCAGCGCGTATTGTTGCTCTGCGTCACGCCCGGCCTGCTCGCATGCCGACTGGGCAAGCGCAGGTGCGGCGGGCATGAGCAGGAACAGCATCGGGGCGCATATGCGCAGCACATGCCAGCATTGGCCAGCGCGATACATCGCCCTTCCTGCCCAACTTCCCTGCCTATCCCCAAGAAGATCGCGTCAGGCAGCGACCTGCTGGCGCGCCCGCCAGTCCGCTTGGATGCGATCCATAACTGGTTGACCGCTCAGCCTGGACAAACCGTCATTCTGCTCGAGCGAAGTTTCGCGCAGAATGTAGCCACAGCCCCAGACCGTATCGATCAGCGAAGCCACGCCCGCATTCGCCAGCTTCTTGCGCAACCGGCAGATGATCACGTCGATGGTCTTCATCTCAGGTTCATCCAGCCCGGAATAGAGGTGCGTGAGGAACGCGCCCTTATCCAGGACGACGCCGCGCTTCAGGAACAGCAACTCGAGAACAGCGTATTCACGGCGCGACAGGTGCAGCGACTCGCCATGCACGCGGACATCGCGACGATCCAGCAGCAACTCGACGGGGCCGAGTGTCAGCGTCGAATTGGTATGTCCTTGGCTACGACGCACGACGGCACGGATCCGGGCCAACACCTCCTCCGCGTCGCACGGGGTGACAAGGAAATCGTCCGCGCCCTGGTCGAGCGCCTTCACCTTGGTCTGCACCGAGGCGGTATCCGACATGATGACAACCGGGGTCTTCAGCGAGGCGGCGCGCATCATGCGGACCACTTCATAGGCCGGCACATCCGGTAGATGCAGGTCCATCAGCACCAGGTCGTAGTCGTAGAGGCGCAGAAACTCCAATGCCTCGCGACCCGAGATCGCCTGCTCGGTCCTGATGCCATGCTGCTGCAGCACCATCTCGCTCCCGGCCCGACAGAACGGTGCGTGACCGACCCGCAATACCAGCATGGATCAACTCCTTTTGCCCCTTGTCTCGGTAACAAACTATTGAAACCAATGCGCAGGTAAATTCCGCCGAAAGACCAAGCCGAAGGTCTTAGCCAGCCTAGGCCGAACGGATTAGGCAATCAGGCAGATCGGAAAGTCGCGCGATTCATGTCTTCATGATCGGGAGTCGAGGTGGAGGCGAGCCGGGCGCTGGCGATCGCCTCCCCGTTCTGTGGGACAACAGCGATGACAGGCGAAACTAGTCGAATCGGCAGATCGCTTAACGTTGTGTTGCCCTGGCGCGACATGTTCCGTGAGCGCGCCCGGCGTGCATCGGTGACACTCTGGACTGCCCTGATGGCACCGACGCTGACGGGCGCCATCAGTCTCGGAGTCGAGGTCAGCCGCTTCTCCGCAATACAGGTCGAAGCCCAGCGCATCGCGGATGTCGCCGCGCTGGCTGGGACGATGTACTACAATCAGAACACCGGCCAGGCCAACCTCGCGCAGAACGCGGCTACCTATGCCGCGCGCATTGCCGAGATCAATGGCATCAGCGGCACCCCCAACCCGACGTGGCACGCCGACACGAAGATACTCAACGACAACAACGTTACGGTGCAGATGCTGGTGGGCGCGGGGCTGGTGAATGCCTCCGACGACGCGGTGAAGGTCACTGTCAGCAAGCCAGCCTCCCTGACCATGGCCGGACTGATTACCAACCTCAGCAGTGTCACCATTACCGCCTCTGCCTGGGCCGAAATCGTCAGCACGACCAACAGCACCGGGCCGCAACCGTGCCTGATGGCGTTGAATACCAACGGCATCACGAATGACATCACCTTCACCGGCAGTGTTACAATCGATTCCAGCACCTGCAGCATCCGCTCCAACAGCGGCGTAAGCTTCTCCGGCAGCGTCAGCGCTACGACGGCGGGGGTGTACGCCGCGACCACGGTGAGCAAATCCGGCTCGGTGTCGATCACCGGCGGCATCTACCAGAACTCCGGAACGCTTTCCGACCCCTATACGTCCAACACAACCCTTCAGAGCGCGCTGACTGCTGCCCAAACCGCCACCGGCGCGGCGATCAGTGTCTCCGGCAGCAATAACGTGACCCTGAATCCCGGTACCTACTCAAGTATCAACATCCAGGGTTCCACCAACATAACGATGAATCCGGGGCTCTACACGGTAAAGGGCAACGTCTCATTCTCAGGTTCGACGACAATCAGGGGCACCGGCGTCACCATGGTGACGGCTGGCACGTTCAGTGCGGCGGGAAGCAGCGATCTCCTGTTGACGGCTCCGACGACGTCCACCGCGACCAACGGTGCCATCCCCGGCATTCTGTTCGCCAGCACCAGCTCAAGCGTATCGAGCTTCACAGGCAGCTCGCAGCTTCCGTTCACAGGCGTGATCTACTATCCGAACGGAGAAATGGATTTCGCCGGCTCCTCCGCAGACGGATCCAGCGGATGCGCTCAGGTGATCGCCGGCAGCCTTAAATTCACCGGCTCGGTTTCGGTGGGCAGCAACTGCAGCCAGTATGGCACAGCCGTTTTCGGCAGCCAGTTGACCACGACAACCGCGCTGCAACTTGTGAAATGAAGACGACACTGCACGAGCTGCTGCGCAATCGGCGTGGCATGGCGGCGCTTGAGTTCGCCTTCGCCTGTCCGATGCTGCTGATGATGGCCGGTGCTGCTGTCGATCTGGGGTTGGCGGTCTGGTCGCAAAGCTGCCTTGCCAGCGCTGTCGCGCAAGGCGCCGAGTACGCGGTTCGCACCCAACTGGGCGGAACGAACGTGACCAAGGACCAGATAAAGGCTGTCGTGGAGGCCAGTTCGTCCTTGTCTGGGGTAAGCGGCACCAATACCACGGTGCCAGGCTATTACTGCCTCACCGTCACCAACGGGTCACCCAGCCTGACCTCCTCCTCGCAGGGGGCCAACTGCGCCGACGGCACCAAAGCGGCTTTGTTCGTTCAGGTGGTCGGAAACTACACCTATGCGCCCATCGCGCCTGGGATGGACCAACTGACAAACATGACGATAACGGCATCAGCCTGGGCCAGGCTGCAATGACGCAAACACCGTGGCGCCGGCTGGCTCGCGATCGCAAGGCAGCCACCACAATCGAGCTGGCCTTCGTCTGCACAGCGATGATGAGCGTTAGCTTCGCCATCCTCGAAGGCGGGTTCCTGCTGTGGACCCGAGGCGCGATGCAATCCACCGCGGAGCTGGTCGCGCGTTGCGTGGCTGTCGGCACATCGGTCGCCTCGTCGCCCTGCAACACCACCGACAACGCGAAGCAATACGCAATCGATACGATGCAGAAATTCGTGCCGATCAGCAGTGTATTCTCGACCAGCAATGTCGGGATCACCACAGTGACCAAATGTCCGCCCACAACGGGGGCGAACGGCAACTTCAAGCAGGTCACGATAACCAGCAGCTTCTGGTCCGGGCTTTCACTGCCGGCGCCGTGGAACTCGATCGACCTATCGGTGACGGCCTGCTACCCGGTCTGAGGCCATCGGCTGGTCAGTAGCAGGCTGTGGTCTCCGAGGCCGGGACAAGCGCCAGCCTCGGCGCAATGGTGCTGCCGCGCGCTTTCGCGAGCGCCTCCACCCGGTTATGCGCTCCAAGCACACGGTAGATTGCCGCCAGATGCACCTTGACCGTGCCGACAGCGAGACCGAGACGCCGCGCTATCGTCTTGGTGGCGCAGCCTTCGGACAGCAACCGGAATACTTCGATCTGCCGGTCCGTCAGATGCGCCAGGAGCGGGCTGGCCTCCCGTTCGGGCACGGGCGCCCTGGGGACCGGGGCCGCCGTCAAGCCCGCCGGAGCGAACACACAGTCGGAGAGCACGGTTTCCATGGCCCGGAGAAGCTGCGGCAGGGTCGTTGACTTCAGGATGTAGCCGTTCGCGCCGGCCGCCAGGCACTCCAGGATCTGCGCGCGTTCGTCCGTATCCGCCATGACCACGATCCGCTGCTCCGGGAAGCCCTCCCGCAGGCGGCGGAGGACCGACACACCGCCCATGTCCAGTCTCAGGTCGAACAGCACGACGTCCACCGGTTCGGCCCGCAGATACGCCAGCAACTCGTCTAGCGAGCCCGCCTCGGCGAACGACCAGCCCGGCCGCTCCACTTTCAGCAACCCGCGCAGACCATGCCGGAACAAGGTGGCCCGGTCGGCGATCAAAACCGTGGTCTCGGCGAACTCATCCGTCATGATTCGGTAATCCTGGGAGGCAGGATAGGCGAGCTTCGCGGCGAGAACGCACCGAGCCGTTGCGAGCTCGCTACATCCGCACACACGGATTTGAATCTAGGCCGCTAGAGAGTTAACGGAAGCAAACCCCGTTAACTTTTTGGAAGGAAAAATCAGCCGACCAGGTGACAGGCCACGCTGTGGCCTCGGGCGGGCTCGGCTACAAGCGGCTCCTGCTCGCGACACACCGGCAAGGCGTGGGGGCATCTGGTGTGGAACCGGCAGCCCGAAGGCGGGTGAAGAGCGCTGGGGATGTCCCCGGCCAGCCCCTCCTGCTCCCTGCGCCCTCGGCTGCGGCGGGAGGGATGCGCCGCTGGAACAGCGGAAACCAGGGCCTGGGTATAGGGATGCAGGGGGTTGGCGTAGAGCGTCCGCTTGTTGGCAATTTCCACGATCTTGCCCAGGTACATCACGGCGACGCGGGTTGAGATGTGCTTTACCACGCCCAGGTCGTGGGCGATGAACAGGTAGGTGAGCCCTAGTTCGCCCTGCAGGTCCTGCAGCAGGTTCACGATTTGTGCTTGCACCGATACGTCCAGCGCCGACACGGGTTCGTCACACACCACGAACTTGGGCCGCAGCACCAGGGCGCGCGCGATGCCGATACGTTGGCGCTGGCCTCCGGAGAACTCATGCGGGAACCTGTCGCGCACACGGGGCGGCAGACCGACCAGCTCCAGCATGGCGGTTACCTTCTGCCTCGTCTCCTGACCGAGCCGCGCGCCGTGGATCAGCAGCGGCTCCGCGATGATGTCTTCCACCGACATGCGCGGATTGAGCGCGCCGTACGGGTCCTGGAAGATGATCTGCATCGAGCGCCGCTTCTCACGCAGTTCGCCAGCGTTGAGGAGCGTGATGTCGTCGCCATCGAAGACAATATTGCCCGACGTCGGCGGAATCAGTCGGATCAGGAGCCGCCCCAGCGTCGACTTGCCGCAGCCCGACTCGCCCACCAGTCCCAGCGTCTCGCCAGGCTCGATGCGGAGCGCCACGCCATCGACGGCGCGCAACGCGGTTGTCTGGCGGCGCAGCAGTCCGCCGGTCTGCACCGGGAAATGCTTGGTGAGCCCGACAGATTCGATCAGTGGCGTCATGGCCGACATCATGCCAATTCGGGGACGCGGATGCAGGCTGCGGTGTGGCCCGGATCGAAGGCGACCAGCGAGGGAACGCCGGATGCGCAGGCGGGGACGGCATGGCGGCAGCGCGGTGTGAACCGGCAGCCTTTCGGACGGTGCGCCGGGTCCGGTAGCGTGCCCTGGATAGCGATCAGGCGCTCGTGGTCTTGCTCCAGCGAGGGAACGCACTCGAGCAGACCGCGCGTGTACGGATGCAGCGGACGATCGAACAGACGCGCGACCGGCGCCTCCTCCACGATGCGGCCGGCGTACATCACCAGGACTCGGTCGGCCGTCTCCGCCACCACGCCCATGTTGTGGGTGATAATGATGATCGCCATGCCGAACTCGTCGCGGAGGTCCATCATCAGGTCGAGGATCTGCGCCTGGATGGTGACGTCGAGCGCCGTGGTGGGTTCGTCCGCGATCAACAGCCGCGGCCGGCAGGCCAGGGCAATCGCCAGCATCACGCGCTGCCGCTGGCCGCCGGAGAGCTGATGCGGGTAATCGCTCATGCGCCGCGCGGCGGACGGAATGCCAACTTTCTCCAGCATCTCCAGTGCGCGGGCATACAGCGCACGCTGCGACAGGCGCTCGTGCGCGCGAATGGTCTCCAAGACCTGCTCGCCGATGGTGAACACCGGGTTCAGCGAGGTCATCGGCTCCTGGAACACCATGGCGATACCAGGGCCGCGGATGCGACGCATGCGGGCGTCCGAGAGCTTGATGAGATCTTCACCGTCAAAGCGGACCTGTCCGGCAGCGATACGCGCGGGTGGCTTCGGCAGAAGTCCCATGATGGTGAGCGCCGTGACGCTCTTGCCCGAGCCGGACTCGCCGACGATGCCGAGGATCTCGCCTTGGTCGAGGGAGAAGGAGACGTCCTCAACCGCCGTGACCTCGCCGCGGGATGTGGCGAAGGCGGTGGTGAGGTTGGCGACTTCCAGCAGACTCATGCGGCAAAGGTTCCACACGGAGAACACAGAGGCAGGACGGAGGGCCACGGAGCTAGAAACAGGCGCTTCGCGCAGAGCGCGTCTATGCTTTCTCCGTGGTCCTCCGTGCGACCTCTGTGTTCTCCGTGTGAAACCTTCCTTTCTTTCACTGCTGCACCCTCAAGCGCGGATCGAGCACGTCCCGTAGGCCGTCACCCAGCAGGTTCAGCCCAAGCACGGTGATCATCAGGGCCGCACCCGGTATGGTGATGATCCACGGCGCGTCGATCATGTACTGCCGTCCCTCCGCCATGATGTTCCCCCATGTCGGCGTCGGCGGCACCGCACCGACCCCCAGGAACGACAGGGTCGCCTCGGTCAGCACCGCGTAGGCGAACAGGAACGACAACTGCACGATCAGCGGCGCCATGGCATTCGGCAGAATGTGCTTGCGCAGAATGCGCCAGTGCCCGGCCCCGGCGGCCACGGCCGCCTGCACATACTCCATTTCGCGCAGCACGATCACCGACGAACGCACGATGCGCGCGGTACGCGGCGTATAGACAATACCCAGCGCGATGATCACGTCGTTCACCGATGGCCCCAGCACCGCGGTGATACCGATTGCCAGCAGCACCGCCGGGAACGCCATCAGGGCGTCGTTGATGCGCATCAGCACGTTGTCGAGCGAACGAAAGTATCCCGCCGCCGCACCGATGACCGTGCCGAAGACGGCGTTGATCGCCACGACCGCCGAACCGATGAGCATCGAAAGCTGCGCGCCCCAGACGACGCGCGACCACAGGCTGCGGCCGAAATTGTCGGTGCCGAACAGATGCTCGGCCGATGGCGGTAGAAACTTGTAGCGCATCGCCAGCCTGTTCGGATCGACTGGCGCAATCCACGGCGCAAGGGCAGCCACGAACGCGACAATCGCAAACAGCACCAGCCCTGTCAGGAACAGCCGGTGATGCATCAGACGCCGTATCGTCGCCCATGCAGGATGATGGTGGCGAACCGGTACCTCTTCTTCGAGGTCCAGTGCCGGCAAGGCAATCGCGTTGTCAGGCGCCATCGTATCGCACCCGCGGATCCAGCAGTGCGTAACAGACGTCCACGCCGATGTTCACCAGTACCAGCAAGGCTGTGGTGATCAGCAGTCCTCCCTGCACCATCGGGTAATCGCGATTCAACACCGCCTGCGTCAGCAATTGGCCGATCCCTGGAATGGAGAACAGCGTTTCGGTCACCACCGATCCGGAGATCAGCAGGCTGACAATAATGCCGATGACTGTGGTGATCGGTATGAGCGCGTTCGATAGTGCGTGTTTCACCACCACCAGTCGCCGCGGCAAACCTTTGGCGCGCGCGGTGCGGATGTAATCCTGCCGCAGCACCTCCAGCATGGTGGAACGCGTGATACGCGCCAGTAGCCCGGCAAGCAGCAAGGCGAGTGAAATCGCCGGCATGGTGGACGTGGCAAGCCAGCCAAGCGGATCATCAGTGAACGCGATGTAGCCACCCGTTGGCAGCCAGCGCAGCTCGACCGCGAAGAAGATGATCATCAGCAGGCCGAGGTAGAAATTGGGCAGCGAGATGCCGATCATCGCGAACACCATCGCCGCCTGGTCGATCCAGGTGTTCTGCCGCAGCGCCGCGATGATCCCGCTGACCAGGCCAATCAGCAGCGTGATCACCAGTGCATAGCACGAGAGCGCCAGCGTGACCGGCAGACGCAGAAATGTCGCATCCACCACCGGCTGGCCCAACAGAATGGAGCGGCCGAGATTGCCGTGCAGCAGGCCGCCATACCACCGCCAGAGCTGCGTGAGCAGCGGCTGATCGAGACCGAGATCATGCCGGATGGCAGCGACTTGCTCCTTCGTCGCACTCAGCCCAGCGATCGCCGCCGCGGGATCGCCGGGAATCAGATGGATCATGCCGAAGGTGATCAACGAAACGATGAGCAGTATCGGCAGCGCGCTGCCCAGCCGTCTGATGATGATCCCGGTCATGCCTCCAGCTCAGTTGGAGAACCACACGTTTGACATGCGCGGAATGCGGAAGGGTACGAAGCCTTTCACGTTCGACCGCGCGCCCTGCACCTTGGTGAATGAGCCGAACGGGACCGAGTACACCTGTTCCAGCACATACTTCTGCAGCTTGGCATACGCCTCCTGTCGCCCTTCCGGCGTCGGTGAGCCGTTCATCTCCTTCCACAGCTTGATCACTTCCGGATCGTCCTGCTCACCCTTCGGACGGAAGGTCGCATTGGGCTCGACAAAGAAGTTCATCGTGGCAAGCGCCCCCAATGAAGGCTGCGTGCCCCACCCGGTGTAGAAGAAGTTCCAGCCGGTGTCGCCCTTCAGTGCCATCTGCACCGAGGTTGGCCAATCCACCACCTTCATCTGTGCGTTGATGCCAATAGCCTGAAGCTGCTGCTGCATCACCAAAGCCGAGTTGTACATCGGCGGATAATCCTTGTTGGTGAGCAGCACCACCGGCTCGCCTTTGTAGCCGGACTGGGCCAGATACTGCTTCGCCTTGTTGGGATCATGAATGTTGTAGGTTTCCTTGCCGGCGTCCGTGTAGTCGGACTGGTTCGGGTACTGGAAACCGATATTCAGCGAGTAATTGCCGTCGGACGCGGCATCCATGATTTCGTCCATATCCAGCACCGCCTGCACCGCCTTGCGGAACATCAGGTTGTCAGTCGGCGGCACCGACGTGTTCGGATACGTGATCTGAATCCACCAGTTCTTCAGCGGCAGCAGCGTGACGTTCGGGTCCTTCTTCAGCTCATCCAGCGACTTCGTCGGCAGATCCTCCACTGCCTGCAGCTCGCCGGTCTTGAGACCCGCCAATCGCGCCTGCGGTTCGGTCACGATGCGGAATGTCACCGTGTCGAAGCACGCCTGCTTGTAGCCACCGAAACCGGTTTTCTGCTCAAACTGGGTGTTCGGCTTGTAGCCTTCATAGCGCTTCAGCTTCACATGGCTGCCCGGCACGCTCTCCACCAGTTGCCACGGCCCGGTGCCAATCGACTTGAGCTGCTGTGGCGGATCGTCTTTTTCCTCGGCCGGCACAATGACCACCGGAACGCTGAACGAGCTTAGCGCAAGCAGGAAAGTCGGCTGCGGCTGCTTCATATGGATGACGAAAGTATCCTTGTCGGGCGCGTCCCAGCTCGCGACATTCGTGAACATGCTGCGCTCCAGGCCCACCTTCGCGTAGCGGTCGAAGGACGCGACCACATCGGCCGATGTCATTTCCTTCCCGTTATGGAAGTGGATGCCCTGGCGTAGCTTGAACGTGTAGCTGAGATGGTCCGGCCCCTCGGTGACCGAAGCAGCGAGCTCCAGAATGGGACTGAAGTTCTCGTCTCGCGTCATCAGCGCCTCGAAGATGTTCATGGCGATGTTGCGCGTGGAGATCGTCGAGGACGTCATCTGGTCCAGGCTGTTGATGTTGGCTTCCTGGCCGAAGGTGAAGTTGCCGCCGACATGCGGACACTTGAATGGTTCAGCCGAACCCGGCGTTGCGGCAGCAAGCCCCGTCAGGGCAATGACTACTGGAAAGAAGGCACGTCGCACCATGTGAATCCCCCGTTGAGCCGCTCAGCCTCCCGGCTTGCAGACCGTTGCTGCTTCGCGTCACGGTGACGAGAGGGGGTTTGGCCGTCAAGGGACCAGCAGCGGGCTTAGGACGGGCTCGGTCATTTCGATGTACACCTCTGGCGCGTTGCCGGCGAGGTGTACAGCCCTCAGGCGGGCTGCTGGGTCGCGGCCAGTTCGCGGACTTTGCGCGCCATCGCCGCGATGCCATTCCCGCGGTTGGTGGACAACGCCTCCAGCAGGCCTAGCTCCTTCAGGAACACAGGATCGGTCGCCATGATCTCCTCTGGCGAACGTCCCGAATAGACACGAAGCAACAGCGCGATGAGGCCCGACACGATCGCTGCATCCGAGATGCCGGCGAGATACAATCGGCCGTCCACCAGCGCGCCCTCCATCCACACGCGGCTCTGACAGCCGGGCACGCGATGCGCATCGTTCGTCCACGCATCGGGAAACGGCGGCAGTTTGCGTCCCAGCTCGATGATGAACTGATAGCGATCCATCCAGTCATCGAACACCGCAAGCTCATCGCCGATGGCGGCAATCGCTTCGGCTGCGGTGGGCTCCTCGGGGAGAACGAAAGGCTCCCTCACAGCTTCAGCAGTCGCATCGCATTGCCGCTGGCGATCTTCGCCTTATCTTCGGCGCACAGCGGTATCGTCGGCAGCCAGTCGGTGCCCGGCTTGTTGAGGACGAACGGATAATCGACCGAGAACATGATCCGATCCACACCCAGCTCCTGAACGCAGCACAGCAGCGCCGGGTTCGAGAAAAAGCCGCTGGTGGTGATATAGAAGTGTTCGCAGAACACATCCCGGAATGAGCGGCTGCTGCCGCTGCGCGCGAAGCCCATGTCGATACGCCACAACAGGAACGGCAGCCCTTCGCCGAGATGGCCCAGGATCACCTTCAGATTGGGGTATTTGTCGAAGACGCCGGACAGCACCATCCGCACGCCCTGGGTCGCGGTCTCGACGGTGAAGCCCCAGGCGGCGCGCAGGATCATCGGCCAGTCCTGCACATAATCCTTGTAGTACGTATCGATCACCACCTGATGCGGCACGGTCGGATGCAGATACAGCGGCACATCGAGCGTCGCGGCGCGTTCGCAGATCGGCCAGAACCGCTTGTCGTCGAAGAACACGCCGTTCGTGGTGCCGTTGATCAGCGCCCCTTTGAAGCCCAGCCGTGTGACCGCGCGCTCCAGCTCATCGGCGGCAGCTTTCGGCTCGGGCGTGGGAATGGCCGCAAATGCGGCAAAGCGGGTGGGATGCGCGCGTACGGTCTCGGCTAGGCGATCATTGGCAACGCGCGCAAGACGGACCGCCGTTTCCGCATCCATCTTCTGCAGCCCAGGATTGGCGTGCGACAGCACCTGCATGTCGATGCCGGCTTCGTCCATCTCCTTGATGCGGAGGTTGGTCAGGTCATTCAGCCGTTCCGCGACCGCCGGCACCTGGCGCTGGTCTTCGGGTGCATAGGCGCGCAGCACGTCCGGATCCTGGTAGTGCTCCTCGATCGTGATGACCTTCGGCCTTGCTGGCATGGCGCTCTCCCTCAGTCTTTTTGCATGCGCGCGTTGGCACGCACCCAGTCGATGAATTCGTCCTCTGACGTATCGCCGGTAGCGAGTTTCAGTATTGCGATCACGGCATCCGCATCGCTGACCGGAAACGTTGCGCCGTTCAGCTCAAGAAAGGTTTCCAGCATCACGTAGCCAGTGCGCTTGTTACCGTCCACAAAGGGATGATTGCGCACAATGCCGACGGCGCAAATCGCGGCCAGCTCCGCTAGATCCGGATGGCCGTAGCCGGCGCGGTTCAGCGGACGACCGAGTGTGCTTTCCAACAGGCCCTGATCGCGAATGCCGATGGGGCCGCCATGTTCGGCGAGCTGCTCATCATGGATCGCCAGCACGAGATGCCGGGATAGCCAGACAGTCACTTGGCAAGTTCGCGCAGCACGGCACGACGACGTTTCATGATCCGCCGAGCGACTTCCATTTGCTGTTCAAACTCCGGATCAGCCGTGGTCAGCCGGACACCGTCCGGCATGTCGATGGCGTACAGCGTATCGCCCTTGCTGACCCCGAGTTTCGCCAGCAACTCCTTGGGCAGGATCACGCCCACCGAATTGCCAATCTGGGTCAATTTCAACGCGGCACTCATGGCAGCCTCCGCCGCAGTTCTAACATACGTTCTGACGCCTGCCAATGTTGCCCCGCGTGGAACTGAGCGCTATCTGCCTCGTTCCGGCAGCACCATGTCCGCTATGAAGGCCCTCGCCATCCTGCCCTTCCTCGGCATTCTCGTTGGCGTCGTGTTCTTCAACCACGTCACGCCGCTGATCCTGGGGCTGCCGCTTCTGCTGGCCTGGCTGCTGCTTTGGATCGTGCTGACCAGCGTCATCATGGCGGTCATTTACCTGACTGACCCGTCAAACCGGGCGCCCGACGCGTGATCGCCGCCCTCGCGATCATCGCCCTCACTGCCCTCGGGGCACTGCTGCTAGGACTGCGGGCAAGGCGCGGCCGGGAAATGACGCTGGAGCAGTGGAGCGTTGCCGGCCGAGGCTTCGGGACGATCTTCGTCTTCCTGCTGATGGCCGGCGAGATCTACACCACCTTCACCTTCCTGGGCGGCAGCGGCTACGCCTACGGCCACGGCGGACCAGTCTATTACATCCTTGGCTACGGATGCCTCGCCTACATCCTCTCCTACTGGATACTGCCACCTATCTGGCGCTACGCACGGCAGCATAGGCTGATCTCGCAGCCCGACTTCTTCGCGTCGAAATACGACAGCACCGCCCTGGGCGTGATAGTGGCGCTGGTAGGCATCGTCGCGTTGGTCCCCTACCTCGTGCTGCAGTTCAAAGGCCTTGGCATCATCGTAAGCACCGCGTCCTACGGCGCGATTCCGTCCACGCTTGCGATCTGGATCGGTGCCGCCGTTGTCACGGCCTATGTGACTGTCTCCGGCGTTCACGGCTCCGCCTGGACGGCCGTGGCGAAGGACATACTGATTCTGGCTGTGGCCGTCTTCCTGGGCCTCTATCTGCCAATCCACTTCTATGGCGGCTTCGCCCAGATGTTCTCCGCCATCGAGGCGGCCAAGCCGGGCTTCCTCGCGCTACCGCCGCAAGGCGAAAGTGTCGCCTGGTTCGATTCCACGGTCCTGCTGACCGCTCTCGGCTTCTACATGTGGCCGCATACCTTCGGCTCGGTATTCACCGCGAGAACCGCGACGGTGTTCCGCAAGAACGCCATCGTCATGCCGCTGTATCAGCTCATCCTGGTGTTCGTGATGTTCGTCGGCTTCGCCGCCGTGCTGAAGGTGCCGGGACTGAGCGGACCCGAGATCGACCTGGCGCTGTTCCGACTGTCGATCCAGGCATTCGACCCTTGGTTCGTCGGCGTGATCGGTGCGGCCGGCGTGCTGACCGCCCTGGTCCCCGGCTCGATGATCATCATGACCGCCGCGACACTGCTGGCGAACAACATCTATCGCCTGCTGCATCGCGGGGTGTCCGAAGCCGCCATCGCGAGGCTGGCACGCTGGCTCGTCCCGGTCGTGGCGCTGGTCGCCGTCTTCTTCACTCTGCAAGGCGGTCAGACCATCGTCGCGCTGCTGCTGATGGGCTACAGCTTCGTCACCCAGCTTTTCCCTGGGCTGATCCTGAGCCTCCGCCGGCGCAACCCGGCGACCAGCACCGGCGTAATGGCGGGGATCGTGGTCGGCATCGCGACGGTAGCCGCGACCTCACTCACCCACACCACAATGGCAACGCTGTTCCCGGCGCTGCCGGAAGCGGTGCGCGACCTGAACATCGGCATAGTCGCGCTGGTGCTGAACGTTGTGACATTGGCGGCGGTCAGCGCCATCACCTCCCCCTCTCCCGCAAAGCGGGGGAGGGTTGGGGAGGGGATGCCGCCTACAAGATGAACCGGCTGACTCATACCGTCATGCCGGGCGCAGGCCCGGCATCCACGTCTTTGTCACTCGCCGCAAAGAAAGACGTGGATGTCGGGGCCAAGCCCCGACATGACGATTTAGGCGCCGGCGCTACAAGATGAACCGGCTGAGATCGCCCTTCTGGGCCAGCGGCGCCACGCGCTCGTTCACATAGGCCGCGTCAATCGTCACCGTCTCGCCGGCCTTGTCAGTGGCGGTGAAGCTGATCTCCTCCAGCAGCCGTTCCAGCACCGTGTGCAGGCGCCGGGCACCGATGTTCTCGACCCGGTCGTTGATGTCCGCCGCGAGTTCCGCCAGCGCGTCAACCGCGTCATCGGTGAACACCAGCGTCACCTTCTCCGTCCCCATCAGCGCGGCCGACTGCTTCAGCAGCGAGTGCTCCGGCTCGGTCAGGATTCGCCGCAAGTCCTCGCGCGACAGCCCTGCCAGCTCCACGCGAATGGGCAAACGCCCTTGCAGCTCCGGCAGCAGATCCGACGGCTTCGACAGATGGAAGGCGCCCGAAGCGATGAACAGCACATGGTCTGTCCTTATCTGCCCGTACTTCGTGCTGACCGTGGTGCCTTCGATCAGCGGCAGCAGGTCACGTTGCACGCCCTCGCGGGACACATCACCGCCACGGAAGCCGCCCTCCAGCGTGCGCGCCGCCACCTTGTCGATCTCGTCGATGAACACGATGCCGTTGTTCTCGGCGTGTGACACGGCGTCCTTGATCAGCCGGTCGTTGTCGAGCAGCTTGTCGGCCTCTTCCTCCTCCAGCAACCGACGCGCCGTCTCCACGGTCATCTTGCGCTTCTGCGTCGGACGGCCCCCGAACATGCCCTTCATCATTTCGCCCAGGTTGATCACCTGGCCCGGCGGCATGCCCGGAATATCGAGCTGGCCAATCGGCATGCCCCCAGACTGCGCGACTTCGATCTCGATCTCCTTCTGTTCGAACTCGCCATTGCGCAGCATTCGGCGGAACTTGGATCGTGTGTCGGCCGCCGCTCCCTCGCCCACCAGCGCGGTGATGAGCCGCTCTTCCGCGGCCAACTCGGCCTGCGCCTGCACCTCCTTGCGCGAGGCTTCGCGCAACATGTTGATGCTGGCTTCCACCAGGTCGCGCGCGATGCTTTCCACGTCGCGGCCGACATAGCCGACTTCGGTGAACTTGGTCGCCTCGACTTTCAGGAACGGTGCCTGGGCGAGCTTCGCCAGCCGGCGCGCGATTTCGGTCTTGCCGCAACCGGTAGGGCCGATCATCAGGATGTTCTTGGGAACAACTTCCTCGCGCAGCGACTCCGGAAGCTGCTGACGGCGCCAGCGATTGCGCAGCGCGATGGCAACCGCACGCTTGGCATCGTTCTGTCCCACGATGAACCGGTCGAGTTCGGAGACGATTTCCCGCGGGGAATAGGTTGGTACTTCCATCTAGATAGTCTCAATGATGACGTTATCGTTTGTGTAGACGCAGATCTCGGCGGCGATCTTCATCGCACGGCGGGCAATCTCTTCGGCCGACAGCCCGTCCATCTCCATCAACGCGCGCGCCGCGGAAAGCGCATAGTTGCCGCCCGAACCGATGGCGATCACGCCGTCCTCGGGCTCCAACACGTCGCCGGTGCCGGTCAGCGTAAAGCTGCGGTCCTTGTCGGCCACGGCCATCATCGCCTCCAGCCGTCGCAGGTAGCGGTCGGTGCGCCAGTCCTTCGCCAGCTCGACGCAGGCGCGTTCGAGCTGATTGGGAAAGCGCTCCAGTTTGCTCTCCAGCCGTTCAAGCAGGGTAAACGCATCGGCTGTGGCGCCGGCGAAGCCGGCCAGCACCGTCCCGCCCGCGCCTATCCGGCGTACTTTGCGGGCGTTGCCCTTTACGATGGTCTGACCCATCGAAACCTGGCCGTCACCGGCCATGGCCACGCGTCCATCCCGCCTGACGCACAGGATGGTTGTGCCGTGCCACCCAGTCGGGTCAGCCGCGGCGAAAGGTGTGTTTTGCATGACGGCCCTATGTGGGCTGGTCCTGTGGCAAGGACAAGTAGGTAGACCGAGCCCGGAATTCAGCGTCAGACGGAGGCCGGTTCGACTGCCTTCACCGGGTGCCCAAGGTAGCTGGCCAGCACGTCATCGGGCGAACCGTCATGAACGATGCGACCCTGGTCGAGCCATAGCACGCGCGTGCACCAATTTTGCACGATCGTCGTCTCATGCGTTGACAGCACCAGGATCTCGGCGCCGCGCACCATTTCTTCCAAACGACCCTGCGCCTTCTCCCTGAACTCGGCGTCGCCGACGACCAGCCACTCGTCCATCAGCAGGATCTGGGGCCGGATCGTTGTCGCCATGGCAAAGCCGAGGCGTACCAGCATGCCGGCAGAGTAGGTTCGCACCGGCAGGTCCAGAAAGTCGCCGAGTTCCGAGAACGTCGCGACATCTTCTTCCATGCGCTGGATCGCTGGACGCGACATGCCGTTGTAAAGGCCGCGCAGCAGGATGTTCTCACGGCCGGTCAGATCGAGATTCATGCCAAGATTGGCATCGAGCAGTGCGCTCAAACTACCCTGCACCCGCATGCGTCCCGTGACGGGCTCGTAAATCCCGGCGAGTGTCCGCAGCAACGTGGTCTTGCCAGCGCCATTCAAGCCGATGAGCCCAAGCCGATCGCCGCTGGTCAACGTGAACGAAATGTCACGCAGCGCCTGTACCACCACGCGCGACTGCTTGTCCTTGCCGAGCCGTCCCGATGCAGCCGCCATCACGGTTTTCTTCAGGCTGCGATTACTGCCGTGATACAGGGGGAAGTACACCGAGACATGATCGATCTCGATATGCGGAGCCTGCCTCATCATCACATCCAGAATGCGACGCGTCCGCGCGCGCGTACAAAGAAGAACCAGGATAAGCCGCACAGCAGCAGACTGCAGATAATGGCGCTGATCCATTCGGCCATCGTCGGCAAATGGCCCTGCAATGGCTCCCGCACGATCTGCAGCAGCACGAAGAATGGGTTGTAGACGAGATACGCGGCACCTGACCTGAGCTGCTCCGCTTGCCAGATCACGGGCGTCATAAAGAACGCGATCTGCATGATGCTGGCAGTGATCGGCGCGATATCGCGAAACCGTGCGCACACCGCGCCGAGAAATAAACAAAGGGCCAGGGAATCAATGGCCCACACGGCGAATCCCGGCAGTGCCAGCAGCGCGTGCCAGCCCGGCCATATCTCGAAGTAAACGTCCACCGCGACGATGACGACCACGTTGTGAGCCAGCACCAGCACGTTGCGCACCAGCGTTCGCATGGCATGCAGAAACAGCGGCATGCGTACCGCTCGGATCATACCTTCGGCCTGGGTAAAGCAAGTACATCCGTCACTGACAATGGTGCTGAGAAAGGACCACAGGATCTGCGACAGCGCGAGGTAGGGGAGGTACACACGGACATCCGTGTTGAACAGCACCGAGTAGAGCAGGCCAATCGAGGTGATCAGGACGGCGCTGGAGAGAGTCAACCAGAACGGTCCAAGGATTGACCCGCGATAACGCAATCGGATGTCGAGCCAGCCCAACGACCAGGCGAGCGGCCAGAGCCGCATGCCGTCGGCGACATCATTGATCGCGAGCCGATTGCGTTCGGCCACCGACATGTCGCCGCGGAACTCGAGAACCGCGTTGCGGGCGACCAGATCGTCTATGACTGCGCTCATTGAGGGCGCGGCGATAGCCTATCCACCGTCTTTGGCCAAGAGGGCAGTCACCGCTCAGCCTGGCCGTGCCAATCGCGTCTGTTCATCGCGAATGATCAGGACGCGGTCGCCGGCATGAAAATCCGGGTCATTCATCTGAACGATCGACAGCGTCCCACCATCATCCACACGCACGATGAACTCAACCAGCGGGCCTGGAACTGAAGAATTTGCCGCCGCTGCATCGGTCAGCAGCGCCGCACGCCATGACTCCTGACTGCCGCGCATATTCACCTTGCGCAGCGACACGATCGTGCCGGAAACGGCGTGTTTCCCGGGCGCCGCGGCGCTTTGGGCCGGAGGCGGAACCTTCATCGCCGGCGTGCAGGCGGCAAACGGCACGACAAGCAGACAGAGAAAAAGCACCGAGATTCGCAATGTTCCCTCCCATCGCTCGCGCCGCGGACTGTAGCGCGAGCGATGCGTACGCACGCCATACGTTTCACTTTACCAGCGACCTCACGGCTCGTTGAACCGTGACCCGAGACGATGTTGCCTCGAACAGCAATTTGCGATAAGGAGTTAGCCACGTTTCCTGATTGCCTACCTGAGCGACGGCCGTCCGGCCGCCGTGCCCTCCGGCCATTCCGGCCGCGCCACGACGACGGGGAGGTCCGCCTCGAATGACGCGCCCACACCGCTCCAGCCGTACACAGGCCAATGCTGTCCTGCTGCGCGGCGTCGGCAGCTTGGTACTTTTGGCCATGCTGGCCGCCTGCGCCAGCCAGGGGCCGCGAAGCTCCGCCTCGCAGGAAGCTGCCCGCTATGCGGCGCATGCCCGCGGCAACTATCTGCCTCCCGGCCCGCCCGAGGACCCGTGGGGACCCTACATCCGTGAGGCCAGCAAGCGCTTCGACGTGCCTGATATCTGGATCCGCAGTGTCATGCGGGTGGAATCGGGCGGCAACGAGTACCTGAACGGACGGCTGATCACCTCCGGTGCCGGTGCGATGGGCCTGATGCAGGTGATGCCGGAAACCTATGAAGAGTTGCGAGATCGTTACAGCCTAGGCGACGATCCGTTCGACCCGCATGACAACATCCTGGCCGGGGCGGCCTACCTGCGCGAGATGTACGACATATACGGCTCGCCAGGCTTCCTCGCGGCGTACAACGCCGGCCCGCGACGGCTCGATGACTACCTGAGCAACAATCGCGCGCTGCCCGATGAGACGCGTCGCTATGTTGCAATGATCGGCCCCAACATCGTGGGCGTATATCCGAACAACCGCTCGCCTGCCGAAGACTACGCCATGAACTCGCTGCCGATCGATATCCCCAAGGGACCACGCTATGGGCGCGCGGTACAGCTTGCGAGCAATCACGGCGGTGGTGGCCGGGTGCCGATGCGGGGTCCTGTCGAGGTCGCGCAATTGCCTGAGCCGCGTGCAATTCCTCAGCCTCAGCCACAGCAGTATGCATTGGTTGCGCCTCCTCCACCGCAACCACAACACGGCTTCCGGCTGATCCCGCAGGCTGTCGCTGAACCGGTGCCGTTCCGTCGCGGTGGGGCACAGACCGGGCAATGGGCAATCCAGGTCGGCGCCTATTCCAACGAGAGCCTCGCCCGCGCTGCACTCGGTACGGCCCGCGAGCGAGCCGCCACCGAACTGTCTGTCGCGCACGCGTCAGTCTCCGGCGTGCACCAGGCGCGCGGCCACCTGTACCGCGCGCGGCTCACCGGCTTGTCGCGCGATGCGGCGGTACAGGCCTGCGAACGGCTCGCACACGGCCGCACAAGCTGCATGGTTCTGTCGCCTGAGTCGCAGCTATAGCGACCACCGGCTGCTTTACCGATACGCGCGAGGCGTATGAGCGACTGATGTCGCGCTGGTCTGGTTCGACGCGTTTGGTTGGGCGAGCTGTACACTCAGCCTGAACCTGCTCCAAG